>CAZRQV010000003.1:0-147232 GCA_964602445.1 uncultured Lachnoclostridium sp. | reverse complement strand
ACGGTTTTCTTTCTCCGTTCTGACCGTCTCTGTTAAATGGTTTTCTTTCTCCATTTTGACCGTCTCTGTTAAATGGTCTTCTTTCTCCGTTCTGACCGTCTCTGTTAAATGGTTTTCTTTCTCCATTCTGACCATCTCTGTTAAACGGTTTTCTTTCTCCGTTCTGACCGTCTCTGTTAAATGGTTTTCTTTCTCCATTCTGGCCATCTTTGTTAAACGGCTTTCTTTCTCCGTCCTGCGGACGCTGACGTCTTTCGCCTTCCTGACCCGGACGTCTTTCATTCTTTTTCTTCTGTGGATTTGGTTTTACACCGCCTCTGCTGTTCTGTGAGTTATACAGTGCAATGATTTTTTTCTTTTTCGGTGCTTCTTCCTGCTTTTCACCTTCTGCCTGTGCAGCTTCAGTTTTCGCAGGTTCTGCCTTTGGTGCAGGTGCTTCTGCTTTCACGGATTCAGTTTTTGCTCCAAATGCTTTTTTTACCATTTCAATCTGGGCATCTTCGATCACGTTCATATGATTTGTCACTTCTACACCATGTTTATTTAAATAATCTACGACTTCTTTGCTTGGTTTGTTGATCTCTTTTGCTAATTCATATATTTTCTGTTTTGCCATTTATTCTGCTACCTCCGCTATTCTCTCTGCCTCTTTTAATCTCTTTTCGATAGATTTCGCAAATCCTTCCTCTGTGATCGCCAATGATGCACGAAATTCTTTTCCCATGGAATGTCCCAGATCTTCTTTGGTTCCGTAAGTATACATTGGAACTTCGTAATAGGTGCACATATTGCGAAACATTTTTTTCGTATTTTCCGAAGCTGCTTCTGATACGATCACCAGAAACGCTTTTCCGCTTTTTACTGCTTTTTCAGTAGAAAATTCTCCACTGACTACTTTTCCGGCCTTCATCGCCATACCGACCATTGCCAAGATTCTATCCATTGATTCCGCCAAACTCCTTTTCCAATGTTTCGTATACTTCTTTTGGGATCTGAACTTTCAGAGAACGCTCCAGCCCTTTGTTTTTGATCGCAAGTTTTAAACATTCTGCGGACTTGCAAAGGTAAGCTCCCCTGCCGTTTTTCTTTCCTGTTGTATCCAGCACGATGCCTTCCTCACATTTCAGAACACGCATCATTGCTTTCTTTTCTTTCATTTCGTTACAACCGGTGCATTTACGCATCGGGATTTTTTTTGCTGTACTCAATCTACCACTTCCTAAAAATTAATCTTCCTGAGGTGCCTCTGTATATTCTTCTGTATATTCTTCTTCGTATCCATCTTCGTCTTCATCATATACTTCGTAATCCATGAAGCCTTCGATTTCTTTTGCCTGTGTTTCAGACTTGATATCAATCTTAAATCCTGTCAGTCTTGCAGCAAGACGGGCATTCTGTCCTTCTTTACCGATTGCTAAGGATAACTGATAATCAGGTACTACTACTTTCGCAGTCTTTTCATCCGGATCAGCAAGTACTGCTACTACTTTTGCAGGGCTTAATGCATGCTCGATCAGGATTGCCGGGTTTTCATCCCAGTTAATGATATCAATCTTTTCACCGCGAAGCTCTTCTACGATAGCATTGACTCTTGCACCGTTTAAACCGACACATGCTCCTACCGGATCTACGTCAGGATCATTTGACCAAACTGCGATCTTTGTTCTGGAACCTGCTTCACGGGCAATGCTCTTAATTTCAACGATTCCTTCTTTTACTTCTGTTACTTCTGATTCGAACAGTCTCTTTACCAGTTCCGGATGGGTTCTGGATACCAGGATACGAGGTCCTTTTGTTGTGTCACGTACTTCCAGAATGTAAACACGGATACGTTCGGTCGGCATAAATACTTCGCCTTTTACCATTTCATTTTCATTTAAGATGGCATCTACTTTACCTAAGTTTACGCTGACATTTTTGCCGATATATCTCTGAACCACACCTGTTACGATATCTTTTTCTTTTCCGTAATACTGGCTGAACAGAACTTTTCTTTCTTCTTCACGAATCTTCTGTAAGATTACGTTTTTTGCATTCATGGTAGCGATACGTCCGAATTCTTTTGACTGTACTTCGATCTGTACGATATCACCCAGTTCATATTTGCTGTCGATCATTTTTGCTTTTGCAAGGCTGATCTCCATAACGTCATCTTCTACTTCTTCTACAACTGTTTTTTCTGCATATACTTTATAATCACATGTTTCATGGTTCATAACCACTTTAATGTTATCTGATTTTCCGAAATGATTTTTGCATGCTGTTAATAAAGAATTTTCGATTGCTTCTAACATCGTTTCTTTACTGATATCTTTTTCTTTTTCCAACACGTTGAGTGCTTCTAATAATTCGTTATTCATTTTCCTTTTTCCTCCAAAAATATCGTTTTTCTATAAATATATCGCTGCTGATTCGTCTTTCGGCATTTTACAGCACTGCCATAAAAGCCTCTGTTGACGAGATCGTGATTAAAATTCTATATATTGTCTGATCAGTGCAATGTCTGCCCGTGCAATCGTAAATAATTCGCCGTCCTCCATCTGTAAGGTAACGGTTTCCTTATCCCATGCATCCAAAAGACCTACAAATTCTTTCTGTTTGTTGATCGGCTTATAAGTACGTACTTCTACTTCTTCTCCTAAATTTCGCTGAAAATCTTTGTCTTTTTTCAACGGTCTTCCAAGTCCCGGAGAACTTACCTCCAGAATATAAGCATCTTCAATATAATCATCTTTATCCAGAATTTCTGAAAATGCTCTGCTGATAAGCTCGCAGTCATTGATATTAATGCCGCCTTCCTTATCAATATAAATGCGCAGATACCATGTTCCGGCTTCTTTGACGTATTCTACGTCTACCAGTTCAAAGTGATTTGCTTCCACCAAAGGCAGAATCAGTTCTTCTGTCTTTGCTTCATAGATTTCTCTTTTTGACATCGAAATCTCTCCTCTCTATTCAGTTGTATGTAATCTCAGATGCTTATGCTTTGCAGTTCTTTCGCTGTTCTCGTGATCAGATTGTATTTTATCCGTCATACCGAACAAAGACTCCTACCCGAAAAACTTCTTTAATGATGAGAAATCTCATCAAACTTCCCTGCCATAAAATAAAGAGTGGACTTACGTCCACTCTTTGCCGCATCTACTATGTTACGCAGATATTATAACATATACTTTTGAAAATGCAAGGGCTTTTCTTGATTTTCCCGCGTTTTCCGGGGCTTGACGAATCCTTTCCTGTCGTGCTACGGTTTTATCAGATTTTATTACCGTACAGAGTGCATCTGTACTCAGGAGGAACCTTATGAAAAAGAATTTTTTAGGAAATACAGGACTGGAAGTCAGCGTTGCCGGATTCGGTGTACTTCCCATGGGACCAAGCCAGCTGGCTCTGCCGGTGGAAGAAGGTGCAAAGATCATTCGTCATGCGCTGAACCATGGCATCAACTTTTTAGATACGGCACAATATTACCGTACCTATCCTTATATCGAAAAAGCTTTGGAAAACGGAGAATTTTCTGATGTGATCATCTGCTCCAAATCTCTCTGTGAAGATTATGAGGGCATGATGAATGCAATCTTAGAAGCAAGAGAAGCACTGCATCGTGATGTGATCGATATTTTTCTTATGCATGAAGTGCGTTCCGGACAGCTGGAGCTTCGTACCGGAGCATGGCAGGCACTGATCGATGCTAAAACGCAGGGACTGGTTCGTGCCATCGGACTTTCTACCCATCACGTGGACGTTACCCAAGCGGCAGCATCGATTCCGGAATTAGATGTCGTTTTCCCGCTGATCAATTATGCCGGACTTGGAATCCGAAAAGGGGATGCTTTTGCCACCAAAGAAGAAATGATGGATTCTATCCATGCCTGCCATCAGGCCGGAAAAGGAATCTTTTCCATGAAAGCCTTCGGCGGCGGCGGACTGACCGGACATTATCAAGAGGCTTTGGATTATGTATTCTCCAAAGATGAGATTGACTCGGTTATGATCGGTTTCGGAAAGATTTCCGAAGTAGACGATCTGCTCTCTTATCTGGACGGAACCATGACCAAAGATTATAATCCTGATATTTCTAAGAAAAGAGTTCATATCAATCAGGAAGACTGTGAAGGCTGCGGTTCCTGCAAAGCCGCCTGTCCTGCCGGAGCAATCTTCTACAATGAAAATGGTCTTGCAGAAGTTGATCCTGACAAATGCCTGACCTGCGGCTACTGCAGTCCGGTCTGTCCGGTACGTGCCGTGATTATGTATTAATTATATTTTTATACGGTTTTCAGGATTTCCGGAAAGACTTCCAGACTTCGTTTCAGGATTCCATGGACATATGCGATCAGGGTTCCGTAATTCGTAATAGGAACATTCTGATCTTCGGCACATTTCACCCGATAGTTCATTTCCCGCGGGTTCAGCATACAGCCGCCGCAGTGAACCACCATGGCATAGGGACTTAAGTCTTCCGGAAATTCGGTTCCGCTGCAGGTCTCAAACAGCAGTTCTTTTCCTGTAAATTCACGGATCCAGCGGGGAATCTTTTCTGTACCGATATCGCCGCACTGACGATGATGGGTACAGCCTTCTGCGATCAGCACCCGATCCTGATCTTTCAGTTTTTCTATGGCTGCCGCTCCCGGTGCCGCACTTTCCAACAATCCCTTATGTCTCGCCATTAAAATCGAAAAAGAAGTCAGCAGCATCTGTTCCGGCACGATTTTTGCCACATTCCCAAATACCTGACTGTCAGTAATGACCATCGCCGGTGTTTTTCCTAAGTTATCCAGCGTTTCTTTCAACTGGTCTTCCTTGGTAACTGCTGCGATGGCACCTGCATCCAGAATTTCCCGAATGGTCTGCTGTTGGGGAAGGATCAGTCTGCCTTTGGGTGCTGCACTGTCAATCGGCACTACCAGCACTACCAGATCCCCCTTCTTTAAATGATCTTTGATCAGCGGATGTTCCGTTTCTTTTTTCTGCAGCTTGGCAATCTGTTCTTTCAGCTCCTCGATGCCTTCTTTTTTTAATGCACTGACATAAATCTCATGAGCTTTGGCCGCCGGAATTTTCTCTAAAAGATCCGATTTGTTATAAACCAGAAGATACGGAATCTGTTTTTCTTCTAAAAGACGGAGCAGATCTGTTTCCCACGAGCTCTGTCCCTGCACTGCATCGATAACAACGACTGCCAGATCTGTCTTATTTAATACCTGTTTTGTCTTTCTGACCCGAAGCTCCCCCAGCTGTCCTTCATCATCTAATCCAGGCGTATCGATGATCATGACCGGCCCTAAGGGAAGCAGTTCCATGGTCTTAAATACCGGATCTGTGGTAGTTCCCTTAACCTCGGAAACTACCGCCAGTTCCTGTCCGGTCACAGCATTGACAATACTTGATTTTCCTGCATTTCTGCGGCCGAAAAATCCGATATGAATTCGTTCTCCGGATGGTGTCTGATTCATAACTGCCTCCTAAAATCCTGCGCCTGCTTCTGCATCCGGTGCAAAAATAGATGCTGCCTGTGCATCTGTTAATGTCACACCAAATACTTCTGCATAATAATTCTTCGTTTCCTGAATAATATCGATATCTTCAAAAAGTTCCGGATAGGTTGTTTTTGCAAACCAAAGCAAGGTAACCGGTGTATCTGCTCCCGGTGTGTAACTGCGATACATACCTAAAGGCATTTTATACACTTTTTCATTCTGCACTGCAGAAACGGCACTCCAGTCATAATTTCCAATGGCATTCTCATACAGATCTTCCGGCTGTGCCGCGGTGAAATTCGTAATAAAAATCGTGGTCGGATTCCACACATATACCTGTTCCATATTGACTGCTGCCTGATTGTCTGTTTCGATCTCTTCAGCTGCATTGATGGCTCCGATGGCATCCGCCCAGAACTGGCCAAAGAAATTTTTGCCGGAAGTAGCCATTTCCGTATCGGAATATTTAAACAGGAAAAAGACACGTTCTCTCTCTTCTTCCGGAATTTTGGCAACCCGTTCCTGTACCATTTTATAGATTTCATCGGAATACTGCTCTACAATCTCTGTTTTATCATTTTCCGGGAAGATTTCACTGAGCAATGCGATCCATTGATTTAAAGTTTCAATGGCATTGTATTCCCATTCGTTGACAGAAAGTGCCACTGCTGCAAATCCTGCATCCCGAAGCTGTTCTCCCTGATCCGGCTGGGATGCACTGTAAAATACCACATCCGGTTCCAGATTCATCAGTTCTTCCAGATTGATGTCTGAGCCGTTCATATAGCCGGTCTCTGTATCCAGAATTTCCGGATACAGTTCTCCCAGCAGTCCGTTCTCTGCGGCACTCATACTGTTTGGAGACATTCCCACGATCTTATCTGCCGAATCAAAGAACACAGTCAGCACACTTGGAAGCGGTAAAATATTTCCTACGGCAATCCGGTCCACTTCGTATGGAATTTCCACTTCGATTCCAAGATGATCCACGATTACATGGGTTTCCTCTCCGATCTGCTCCCCGCTTTCCGGCACTTCTGCGGTCACATCCTGTTCCTGTACAGGATCTTTCTTTTCTGCGTTTCCGCAGCCTGTGGCCGATAATACCATTGCACCTGTAAGCAGCATACAAAGTAATGTTCTCATTTTTTTCATTTGAAATACCTCCCAAAATATTGTTCAAATCCCTGAATCAGATTTGGAATCTCTTTTCTGTAGATCCTTCCCGAAAAATTTTCTGTCGGAAGCGGAATCCACTGTGCTTCTTTTTGACAGATCGGACGATACAGGGGATCTGCAATGATCGTTTTGATCCCTGCAAGTGACTCAATCACATCTTCTTCATAAGGAGTCAGCACATCTTTTTTTCGCAGACCGGAGCGTTCATACTCGGTTGCACACAATACTTTCACTCCCAGTCCGTAGGTTCGTTCTATTGCCTGTGCCAAAGATAAGGAAGTGACTGCTTCGCCAATAACTGCAATCTCACTTTGCCCGATACAAAACTCTTCTGTTCCCGTCTGTCCCTGCATCGCAGCTTCCTGCAGTCTCTGTTTAATCGTCTTCTGATAACATCTGCCAATGGGCGTTCCGATCACAAACGGGGTTCCAAACCTCTTTTTTAAAACTTTCGCTGCACCCAGTCCTGCAGAAGATACGACCAGATTGACCCTTGCCCGTCCTGCTTCTGCCAGTTCTTCTAAAGAGCTTCCCATCGCCCAACAGGAGATCACTTCAAATCCGGCATTCTCCAAAAATTCCCGCATGGATTTTTCTGCTCCGTTGACAGAAAAATCAAGAGGCGTCACTCCTAAGAGATTAACTGACAAATGTTCTGTCTTTTCTGCCGGTTCCTTTACCAGCCGTTTTGCAATTCCTTCCAGCACCATGGAAGCACCCAAAACGTACGTATTCATTCCGGTGGTAGGAAATCCAAATGCCGGAATCCCTGTCCGCTGCTCCGTCAGTTCTGCTGCCGCTGCCATATCAAATCCTGTCATTGCCGGAATCGGCGTTCCCGCAATGGCAATAAATTTCGGTTTTAGTGTTTCTGCTGCCTTTTCAATGTCTTCCAGCAGCTTTTCATCATCCCCCATGATTGCTTCCATTTCTGAAAGTCCTGAAATATAAACCATACTGTCCATATCGTACCAGCGTGGTTCATCATGAGTGGAATAAGTGGAATTACATCCGGAAGCATCGTGCATGATGACCATTCCGCCAAGTTCAAAGAGGGCAGAACAGACTCCGAAGGTATCTGCCGAATAAGTTGAAATTATTCTCGCTGTCTGTTTCATAAGCATTCCTCACATCCCATACCTTTGATCTGTATGAGATTTCTCATATCTTTTTCTTCGGCATAAGCCTCTCTCATCAGTTCTAACGTATGCAGGATTGCATCATATCCCAGCATTCCGCCGCCTTCGACCACATTTACAAAATGATCGGTATTTTCAAAATAAGCCGCTTTCTGACCGATGGCCAGCACTTCCCGTTTTTCCTTCGAATGCTGAAACCGCATGGCTGCATGAATGGTAGGATACAGTAAAAGATTCGGGAACTGTTTCTGTAAATACAAAAAAGTTTCTTTTTCTTCACCGCTGATGCTGTCTATATAAACTTTTTCCACACAAAATCCCGCATCCAGCAACAGTTTTGCCAGTCCTAACGGTCTTGGACAATAGGTATAATCGATACTGATCGGTATTTTACCAAGCACTTTCAGCGTTTCTTCCAGTGCCTGCACACAGGCTTTTTTCTTTTCTGAAAAATCCGGCATAGTTACACCCAGCAGCTGACAAAGATTTTCCAATCCCCTATCAATTTCTTCCGGATCAAAGGAAAACGGCAGATAAAAGTGGGTTCCGCCCAATCGTTTTTCCAGCATTTCCCCTCCGGCAACGGCGGCTCCCTGATAAGAAATATAATAGCTGCTTTCAGCCATTTCCTGATAGGCTTCATAAGTTTTACAGGAAGTGATTTCATGGATCTGAAACCCATTTTCCGTCAGGATTTCGATCAGTTCACTGCTTTTTCTGGTAGGAAGATCATTTCCTATGATCGCTGCTGCTTTTGGATTTTTTTCCCGTTCTTTTAATAAGGTATACAGACGGCTGCGCATCAGCTGATCCGGTGTCAGACCGCTTTTTCGCATGATCGGATTCATATAGCAATCCGTAAAATCAATGTCCGGAAATCTGCTCCGTAACGTTTCGTAGATCATATCCAGATCACATCCGGCAAAATGATGCACACAGCTGGTATATACCAGTATCGCCGGCGGCCGCACCGGCAGCTTTTCGATGATGTCACTGACCCCTTCGATCACCAGCTCTTCCATATCTCCATTCAGCAGATTTTCTTCTTTGATCTCTACGGTAGAAAAACGTGCTTCTGCATGGATTTCTGCTGCAGTCAGGACAACGCCCCGAAGACAGCTTGCTGCACAAACAAAGATTTCATGAGCTTCCGGAATCAGCATTCCCGTATGTACGATATTCCACGTTCCTCTGGCAGGTGCTGCATATTCCAGTCCCGATGGGTACGGGGACGGAAAGGAAGCCTCTGCTACAGGAATTCCCTGCAGCGGTTCTTTTAAAGGCTCATTGATTCTTTTTAACATTGGTTTACCCCACAGATTTCCATCAATTTTTTTGCTAACGTCCGATATTCCCCGGCCATTTCACTGTCCGGAAATGCTTCGATGACCGTCTTGCCCAGTTCCTCTGCTTCCTGAACAGTCTCACTTCTGCTCAAAGTTCCTATGATTTCCGTATGAAGATCGGAAGCAAGTTCTTCTACCTTTCGTTCTTCGTCTTTGACATTTCTTTTATTTAAAATGATGCCTCCAAGCTTGGCATAGCCTCTTCCCTGAAAGCCTTCGATTGCCATTGCAATGTTTGCCGCCGCATGGATCGCCATATTTTCTCCTGAAGTAATGATCAGCACCTGATCTGCATATCCGTTTCGCATCGGCATGGAAAATCCGCCACAGACCACGTCTCCAAGTACGTCATAAATGACGATGTCCGGCTGATAGGTTTCATATGCACCTTTTTCCTGCAGCTTTTCCAGTGCTGCAATGATGCCGCGTCCGGCACAGCCCAGTCCCGGTGTCGGTCCTCCTGCTTCTACACAGACCACCCCTCCATAACCTTCTGCGGTCATATCTTCCAGAAAAAATTCATTTTTCTTTGCCCGCACCAGCTCCAGCACTGTAGTCAGTTTTTCTTTTCCATGAAGGCTGACGGTGGAATCTGCCTTCGGATCACATCCGATCTGCATAACTTTCAGTCCCAAATCACTAAACGCTGCAGACAGGTTGGATACGGTCGTAGACTTTCCAATCCCGCCTTTTCCGTAAACTGCAATTTTTATCATGTTCCTGCATCTCCTCTCCCTACGATCACTTCATAGCCAATCTCTTTCATCTGCTGACGGAGAATACGGATTCCCTCTTCTGCAGAAAGATCCGTACCTGCTTTTTCGTCATACAGCATATATTTTTTTCGAACATTTTTCGGGGAAAGATTGGGCATGACCACGTTGCAGCCTGCCAAAACTCCCTGTTTTCTGCCATCCAATTCTGCCGTTCCCAGAGCTGTTGTCGCCGGAAGCAGCACCTTCGGAAACTGAATCCTGCAAAGCGCCAGAAGAAATAACGTCAATTCTACGCTTCCCTTCGCTTCCCCCCGAAACGGAGTCTCTTTATGAGGTAAAAATGGTCCGATACCGATCATTTCCGGCTGAAGCCGTTCCATCAATTTCATATCTTCTGCCAGCGTTTTCGGTGTCTGTCCCGGTGTCCCTACCATGATTCCGCATCCGGTCTGATACCCCAATGCTTTCAGATCATTCAGACAGCGAATCCTGTTTTCGATACTTTGCGGCTCTGGATGAAGCTGTCTGTAATGCACCGGATCCGCCGTTTCATGGCGAAGCAGATACCGGTCTGCCCCTGCTTCTCTCAAACGCCGGTAGGATTCCGGACTCCGTTCTCCTACAGACAGAGTCACGGCACAATCCGGATAATGGTTCTTAATCTCTCTTATTAATTTGCACAGCCGGTCGTCTGTAAACCAGCCGTCTTCTCCGCCTTGGAGTACGAAGGTGCGAAAACCATTTTCATACCCTTCCCGACAGCATTCTAAAATATCCTCCGGCAAAAGCCGGTATCTCTGACATTGGTGGTTGCTCTTTCGGATTCCGCAGTAATAGCAGTCATTTTTGCAAAAATTCGTAAATTCAATGATTCCGCGAAAATAGATCTTTTTTCCGAAATGAGCAATGGCTGTTTCCTGTGCCAATGTCACCGCATAGGAAACATCTTCTGCCCTATAGTCTCGAAACAGCTGTTCCCACTGTTCTTTTTCCAGTGAATGGGTCTGATGCAGCTGTTTGATCAGTTCCTGATGATTCAATGCACACCCTCCTCTGTCGCAATCTTCAGCGGAATCACATTTTTTACAATTCCGCTCTCTGTTCTAAGTTCTCCGATGACAGATTCCACTCCGAAGGCTTTCCGGATATTTTCTTCTGTCACCACCTGTGCCGTATCCCCAAAAATACTGGTTCCGCCCTGACATAAGAGCAGTGATTTCTGCGCTCTTTGCAGTGCATGCGCCGGATAATGGGTGTTAAAGACACAGGTCATTCCCTGATCCGCCAGACTGCTCATGGTATCCAGTACGATCAGCTGATTTTTAAAATCCAGATTGGATTCCGGTTCATCCAGAATCAGTACCTGCGGTTCTGCGGCTAAGGCTTTTGCAATCAGAAGCATCTGCAATTCACCGCCGCTGATCTGCGAACACTTTTTTTCTGCCAGATGAGAAATCTTTAAATATTCCATTACTTCCAAAGCTTTCTCTACATCTGCTTTTCCCGGTGCTTCAAACAGATTCAGATGACTGCTCCTTCCCAAAAGCACCATTTCCAGCCCTGTATATGCCGAAGATACCGTCTTTGCCTGAGGCACATAAGCCATTTTGCTCCAGAGCTTTCCGGCATTCATCCGCTGGATTTCTTCCTCATCCAGAAAACTCTTTCCTGATTTCCATTTCAGCATTCCGGTGATGCATCGGAGCATCGTCGTCTTCCCTGCCCCGTTTGGCCCTAAGATTGCCAGAATCTCACCGCTGTTTACCTGAAAATCAATCTGCTCAAAAATCGGTATCTGTTTTTTATAATAAAAGGTTCCATTTTCTACCCGAAGTTTCATAACTGCCAGCCTCCGCTCCTTCTCATCAGTATGATAAAGAATGGTGCACCGATGATCGCTGTCAAAACCGAAACCGGAATCTCTGCCGCTGTCATCGTTCTTGCCGCAGTATCCACGATTACCAGAAAGACCGCCCCAAAACTTACCGCTGCCGGCAGCAGGGACAAATGATTGCTTCCAAATTTCATGCGGCACATATGAGGGATCAGAAGTCCTACCCAACCTACCTGCCCGCACATAGAAACACAGGAAGCAGTGATCATGGTGGCACAGATCACGGTAACTGCCCGCAATCCATAAATATTGACTCCGGAGGATCTTGCTTCTTCTTCCGACAATGGCAGAAGATTCATTCTCCAGCGGATCAAAAACAGAAGTAAAATTCCGACAATGATCGGCGGTGCTCCAAATAAAAGACTTTTATAACCGGCACTGTTTAATCCACCCATCAGCCAGTAAGTAATGGCCGGCAGCTGGGTTTCTGCATCGGCCACATACTTGACCAGAGAGACCAGTGCATTAAACAGAGAACCGATCATGATGCCGGAAAGGACTACCGTACTTAATCCTCTGCCTTTTCCCGAACCTCCAAGCCAGGTCAGGACTACAGCCAAAGCTCCCATGAAAAAGGACAGCAGCTGCATTCCCAGTTGATCGAAACCAAGTAAAATTCCCAAAGCAGCACCAAAACTGGCACCGCTGGCAACGCCTAACGTATCCGGTGTTGCTAAGGGATTGGCAAACAGACTTTGAAACGCACAGCCTGCAGCGGAAAGTCCTGCGCCGACCAGCAGTGCCAGCAGAATTCTTGGAATTCTTAAATTCCACACTGCTTTATATGCCATATCGGAAATCTCATAATTTCCGGTAAATTTTCCGCAAATGGCATCCAGCACTTCCGAAGGTGCGATCACATACCGTCCGATTCCCAAAGCAAACAATGCCGTTAAGACCGGTAATGCTACGAGAACAAGTTTCCACCCCATACTCAAACGTCCGGTCTTTGTAAGGCTCATGCTTTACCTCCCACATGAGAATAGGCTGCCTTCGAGCTGACTCCTTTCAGCCTGCCGATCTTTCCTGACAATGCACTGATCACATCCTGAGGTGCATCCATGGCAATACTGATAATATTGATTCCTTTGGCACGGTACGGAATCCCCATACGTCCGATAATATATTCCCCATACTGATGCAGAATCTCGTTCATCGGCTGAACGGATTCCTGATTTTCGATAATAATGCTGATCACAGCCACTCGTGTCTCCATAAATACCTCCCTAAAAAAACAAAGTGTGCTTCGCACAAAAAAAGAGCTGCGTCTGACGACGCAACTCCATCAAAATCCAGACCTTCAGGGTAAAGTCCCCCCCTTACCAGTCAAATCTTCCATGTCAATTGTGTCTTTCACCTCAATCCGTAATTTCGATGTCAGAACTCATTTTCATGGTAACATTATACAATTTTCCTGTCAATCGCAAAGTTTTTTTGTTACTTATTTACATTACTTGCTGCAATCTTTACTTTGCTCCAAAGATTACTGATGATCTTTCGGGTCTGTGCATTGAATTCAAACACTTCATCCATCGGATTTCCAGTTCTTGGCAGATACGCATTGATTCCTTCGTAAGTTCCGCCGGTACCGGAAAGTTCTTCCAATACTTCCTGATTTGGAGAAGTATAACCAACATAATCCGAATTATCATAAGCTGCATCATAAGTACATACATAGTTCATGAATTCATGGGCAAGCACTACATTTTTTGCATTGGACGGAATGACCATGGCATCACACCATATATTGGTGCCGGTTTCCGGCAGATAGAAGCCCATATTTTCATTTTCACTCATGATATAAGCCGCATCTCCGGAATATACGATGCCCAGTGCTTTACGTCCCTGTGCCATATTATCGATGATCTCATCCGTGACGATTTCCGGTTTCATCGTTTCTACACACTGTACCAGCCACTCATACGCAGCTTCTAATTCTTCTTCACTTTCCGTATTCATGGAATATCCCAATGCTTTCAAAGCCATCATAAAGGAGTCTCGTTCAGAATCATACAGGTAAATATCGCCTTGGTATTTTTCATTCAGGAAAATATCAAATCCCTGCGCTTCCAGTTCCGCTTCACTGACTTTGGTCTTATCATAGATGATTCCGACAGTTCCCCAGAAATACGGAACTGAATACTGATTTTCCGGATCATACGGAAGATTCTTCACATCTTTCGTCAAAAGTTCAAAGTTTTCCAACTGTTCCATCTCCAGAGGCTGCAAAAGATTTTCTGTGATCAGTCTCTGGATCATATAATCACTTGGAATTGCCACATCATAGGACTCTCCATTGGCAATCTTAATATACATCTGCTCATTGGAATCAAACAGATCCATGATCACTTTTGCACCGGTCTGTTTTTCGAAGTTTTCAATGAGATTTTCCCCTACATATTCTCCTGCATTATAAACACGGAGCGTCTGACCTTCATACGGCAATTCTGTATTTCGGATTCCCCCCTTCATAAATGCAAGTCCGATAACTAAAATGGCTGCGGCAGCCACAGGAATTGCCAGAATCTTTCTCGGATTCTTTCCCTTTTCCTGATATTTGGTTACCAGCATCGGAATCAGATTAATGGCCAGCAATGCCACAGAAATGATCACAACGACCAGCGTAGAAACCGCATTGATACTCGGATTCACACGTTTACTCATGGTATAGACCACGATGCTTAAGTTCTTGACCCCCTGTCCGGTGACAAAATAAGAAATGATAAAATCATCCACGGACATGGTAAACGCAATCAATGCTCCGGATACGATTCCCGGTGTAATCTGCGGTACGATTACCTTCGTCAGTGCCTGAAACGGCGTTGCGCCAAGATCCATGGCAGCATCTGCCAGATTCGGATCCAGAGAACGTACCTTCGGCATTACAGAAAGCATTACGTACGGAATACAGAATGCAACATGTGCCAAAAGCATGGTCGTATATCCTTTTTCAATCTTAAAGGTAATGAATAACAGCATAAATCCGATGGCTGTTACGATTTCCGGATTCATCATCGGCAGATTGTTAATCTGATCCATCAAATCTCTGACAATCTTTCTGGATTTGCTTAATCCAATGGCTGCTACCGTTCCTACCACCGTCGAAATAGCCGTCGCCAGAAGTGCAACACTAAAGGTCGTATAAAGTGCCTCCATCATATCGCCGGATTCCATCATATGCTGATACCACTTCAGAGAAAATCCGGTAAAATGGGTCAGCGATTTTCCTTCATTGAAGGAGAATACGATCATATAAAGGATCGGTGCGTAAAAGAAGAGAACCAGCAGCACCATCAGGATCTTGCCAAAGGTATTTTTTTCTTTTTTCATGATATTTACGCATCCTCCTTCCCACTATGATTTTTCTTTTCAATATTTCGCACTGCCATCATCATCATCATCATTACGATGGCCATGATCATGGAAATAGCACTTCCGAAATTCCATTCTCCGGCAGTGATAAACTGATTTTCGATCAGATTTCCGATGAGGAAATACTGTCCGCCGCCGAGAAGCTTTGGAATAAAGAAAGAGCTGACTGCCGGCAGGAACACCAGTGTAATCCCGTTAATTACACCAGGCAATGACAGCGGTAGCGTGACTCTGCGGAAAGTCTGGGCTCTGTTTGCCCCCAGATCGGCACTTGCTTCTAAAAGGGAATGATCCATTTTACAAAGTGATGTATTGATCTGCAGGATCATAAACGGAAGGAAGTTATAGACCATTCCGAGAAGAACGGCACCTTCCGTATATAAAAGTTCTACATTATCAAATCCAAAGATTCCAAGAACCGTCTGAATGATTCCGCCTTCACTTAAAATACCGATCCATGCATAAGTTCTTACCAGTGCATTGATCCAGGTCGGAAGGGTAATACACAGTACCAGAAGACTCTGAATATGTTCTTTACAACGTGAGATAAAATAAGCAGCCGGATAGCCGATCAGCAGACAGATTACTGTCGTCTTTAATGCAATGATCAGCGATCTCCATAACACAAGAAGGAAATCCGGATCTGTAAAAAACTTTTTATAATGCTCCAGCGTAAAAGAGAAGGAAATGATTTCGTTTCCCTGCTGCATGACAGAATACAATGCGATCAGCAGCATCGGAAGTACCAGCATCATTGCCGCCCATACGATATACGGGAGCGCTAACTGAGAAAACTTTTTCATTATTCAAATACCACCCTTGACATAACATGAATATCTTCCGGGAAGAACGTAAGTCCCACTTCTTCACCGACTGCAGAATAATCCGTTGTATGGATCTTGAATTCCCGTCCGGTAGTAGAAAAGGTAACTTTATAAACGCCTTCTTTTACATCTTCCGGATCAAAATCATAATCAACGCTGATGTCAATACTCTGATTTTCATCACTTAATTTCCAGCCCTGTGCATTGGCCCAAGTCTTAATATCGGTATCCAATGCCTGAGATTCCAGAATTTCATCTACCGTTTTAAAGAAGTTAAATGCCATGATCGCTTCATTGGCCTTTTCATTTTTTACAAACGGCTGGTTGACTACAAAGATATTCTTTTCAATACAGGTTCCGCCGGCAGTATAGAAGGCAACCGGATAACGTCCGACTTCTTCCTGAAGCTCATACTGTACCTTGGCAATCGATGTATATTCATCGGTTTCCGGATCCCACGCCTGTGCATTGGAAAGGGCAATGATCTCTTTATCATCTAGATTTTTCACATCTTCAATATCTACATAGAAGTCATTGGCACTGATTTTTTCTCTGCCGTCTTCGCTGGTCACATCATGATTGCGGATCACATGCATGTTGACACTGACCGTTGTACCCGGTACCGTTTCAACGATGATCTCATAATGAACCCCTTTAAACAGCGTACTTAATACTTCTCCTGTCATCTTTCCGTCTTTCACATCTACGATATCGATATCTTCCGGACGGATCACAACATCTACTTTTTCGTCTTTCTTAAATCCAAAATCCACACAATCAAAGGTAATATCATCAAAACGTACTTTATAATCATCTACCATCACTGCCGGAAGAATATTACTTTCACCGATGAATTTCGCTACATAGCAGTTTGCCGGTTCATTATAGATTTCTTCCGGTGTTCCTACCTGCTGGATCTCGCCGCCTTTCATAACAACAATTTTATCTGACATAGTCAGCGCTTCTTCCTGATCATGAGTTACAAAGATAAAGGTAATGCCGACTTCCTGCTGGATTCTTTTTAATTCATACTGCATTTCCTTACGGAGCTTTAGATCCAGTGCTGCCAGCGGTTCGTCTAAAAGAAGTACTTTCGGCTCATTGACCAGCGCTCTTGCAATGGCAACACGCTGTTGCTGACCTCCGGATAATAAGGTAACATTTTTCTTTTCATATCCTTCCAGACCGATCAGTTTCAGCATCTTCATGACTTTCTGATCGATTACGTCTTTACTCATTTTTTTAATGTGAAGCCCAAATGCAATATTTTCATAAACATTTAAATGTGGAAATAATGCGTATTTCTGGAATACCGTATTTAATTCTCGTTCGTAAGGCGGTTTCTTACTAATCTCTTCTCCGTCAAACATCACGCTTCCTTCATCTGCATCCAGAAAACCGCCTAAGATTCTGAGAAGTGTCGTTTTTCCGCAGCCCGAAGGGCCTAACAGAGTCACAAATTCCTTTTCATAAATATCCAGATTTACCCCTTTTAAGATAATCTGTCCGTCAAAGCTTTTGACAATATTTCTAAATTCGATCAGCTTTTTCTTTTCCATGATCGCTCCTCCTTAAAACATCGGCGGTGTGGTGATCCACAGGATCAATGCTTCACCCGTTCCATGATTATATAAATAATGATTCTTTTTCCCGTTCATATAAAAAGTATCTTTTGCTTTTAACTTGTATTTTTTATTATCTCTTACTAAGGTAATGGAACCTTTCAGGACATATCCGAATTCTTCTCCCTGATGGGACTCCATTTCATAGCTTTTCCCTTTGGGCGGAAGCGTCAGCAGAATGGGTTCCATTTCATTTTTCTGCGCATTGGGAACGATCCACTCAATCTGATACTCTTCTTTTTTGTCCACAAAGAAATCTTTGGTAGAAAATACGATCTTTTCTTCTTCCTCTTCGTGGAAAAATTCAGACAGATTGGTTCCTAACGCCTCCAGAATATCTTCCAGCGTGGAAATACTTGGACTGGTCAGATTACGCTCCAGCTGCGACAAAAATCCTTTGGTCAGCTCGCTGCGGGAGGCCAGATCCTCTAACGTCAGATCATTCTGCAGACGCAGCTCTTTGATCTTTTTACCAATGTCCATAACGCTCCTCCTTATGTTTGATATTACTAAACAATTTCTTTATTTATATACACTTTCATCATTATACATAATCTGACTTATTTTGCAATAGATTCCCCGTGGATTTTCTAAAAATCCCTTATTTCATTCAAAGCTCCAAAAAATCTGCTTTAAAAGATTTTCCGCTGCAATGACAAAAAAAGAACGATGGGTTCTATGATTTCCATCGCTCTTTTCTGTTAATTTTAACTTTCCGGATCCAGCAAATATTTTTGAATCAGATAGACCGGTGTACAGCTCCATGCATGACAATAGCTATTGACGATCGGACTTCCATACGGTGAAAAATCCGGCTGATCCGGATCAAACGCTTCCCAAAAAGTGTCTGCTCCCAAATCGATCATCTTTCCCCAATATTCTTTCATCAGTTTCACTGCTTCCTCTTTTAGGCCTGCTTCAAATAATGCTTCTACAATATGATGATACATGTACGGTGTTGCTATATTTTTAATCGGGAAAAGTGTTTGAAGTGCCGACTGCATAATTTCCCGATTCTCTTTCTCGGACATCACATGAGCAAGAACCATCCACACCTGACTGGCAATATTGTATTCCTGTCCCGTGGTTACGAACAGCTTTTTCTCTGCATCATACAATTCCTTCCTGGAATATTCTGAAAGCAGTTCTAATTTTTCCCGATATTCCTGAATCTGTTCATCCCCTACAATCTCTGCGAGTGCGATAAACTGTTTTAATACATAAATTGTCTCTGCCTGACCTGCGGTATCTTTATTAAACTCGTTCGACCAATCGACAAAAACCGGGTAATCTGCATCCACTAAAAGTTTTCCTGTTTCATCAAACATCGAAAGTGTAATATCCATCTGTTTCTTGCAGGTCGGATATAACTCTCTTACAAGTTTCTCATCCGGATGTACCTGATTCAGATCATACAGGGTAGAAATGAAAAACAAACTGTATTCAAACAAAAAGGTATCATCCGGCACATTTTTCGGCTGCACAAACACATTTGCTGAAATTTTTCCTTCCTCCGTCGTCATGCCTGCAAAAAGATAAAGACAGCGGCGAACCAGTTCTTTATTATCAAATGTTGCATAATTTGCCAATGCCTGTAATCTCAAGTCTCCCAGCCACAGTCGCCGGTCTCTTTTGGGACCATCTTCAAAAATATCCTGCATACAGTCTGCCAGTGTTTTTAATCCGACTTCATAAATTCTTTTAATCTTTTCGTCTTTGATCTCCGGTTTTTTCACTTTTGTCATATCGGCAGAACTTTCTGTGGTAACCACCGGATTAGAAAATACTGCCTGCCATTTCGGAGACGTATCGACAATCTTCAGTTCTACATAACGGAAACTGTATCTTCTGGAAAGCTCTAACGTCATCGGTAATTCATCAATATGGACAAATTCTTCCTGGATCCATGAACGGCTCAGCCAACCATCATAATCACCGGATTCCGCTGCCAGTTCAGCAGGAACTTCTGCAAATTTGATCCGCAGAAACAACGGTGCATCCATCGGAGATCCTGTAGAATCAATGTCAATCTTAAACGTTCCTACCCGATGATCTCCAAAATCCAAAATCAGTGTTTCGTCCCGTTTCCATCCATATTCCTGAAGTTTTTCAATTCTTTTTTCGCTCTCAGAGACACCGATTCCATTGAGCTTTGTCTTATCTGCTGTTACTTCTACAATTCTTGTCGGCAAAACCGTCTGTTTCTTAATCTGTGGGTGATTTACTTCTGCCATACTCAGCAATGCTTCGTCATGAATAAATTTAATATCATTATTGATTTGAAATGTAAATGCCATCTTTTTTTCCTTTCCAGCCTGCTCCTACATCTGTGCAACACCATGCTTTTTCTGCAAACGAATCATGATCGTTCCTGCAAATGCACTGATCAATACGATTCCTGCAAATCCGTACATCGTTGTCTGAATTCGTTCAGAAGTTACTAACATTGGGGTGATCAATGCAAACAAACCACAGCAAAATCTGGAAAAACCATTGATAAATCCCTGCATCGATGCTCTTGCTTCTGACGGAAAAGATTCCTGTGTCCATACTTTATAAATAGATTCTCCTGCGAACTGGTTTCCGATATTGTAGCATGCGATCATCATAACGATCGTAAAAATCGATCCGCCTCCAAGTGCAATTCCAATCATCGCTGCTGCCTGAATAAAAATTCCCACGTAAAAGAACTTATTACGATGTTTACTTCCTGCTGCTGATGCAAATAAAATTCCACAGATCAAGCCCGCGATATTTAAAACGATTCCACATCCTGTTGCCAGAGACTGAGATGCATTTGCTTTTACCAAAATATATGTTTGAAACTGACCAAACGTATTGGCAAGCAGATTCCAGCAAACATAAAAGAGAAGAATGCAGAAAAAGAAGGAACGATATTTCTGTTTTTCTTTTCCGGCAAAAATTTTAATAAAAGAAACCTCTTCTGTATTTGCAGCACCTTCTGCTTCGCGATAACGATCTCCTGCTGCATGTAATTCTTTAAATTTTTTTGAAAATGTTCTCCATAAAAATGCAGTCATTGCAAATCCTGTCAGAATTCCAAATACGATTCTTGCACCTGCTGCGCCTTCTGCTTTTGATACAATAAATGCCATTACATAAGAAGCTAATACACCAATCTGCCAGAATACCTGGGTTGATGCTACCAAACCAGCTGACGTTCTTTCATCCGGTGCATCATGAGAAATCACAGTCAAACTGATCGGCAGATCAGCCCCGGATGCAAACCCGGCCAAAATCAATCCACATAACAACATGGAAAAATTTCCAGACAGTACACATAAAACTGCACCGATCGCATACAATGCATTCAAGTAATTAAATGAGCGAATTAAACCAAACGCTTTTGTAATGCTTCCTGCCAACAAAGAACCTGCTGCAATGGCAAATGTTAATGCTCCGGATAATAAACCGACCTGAGTATCTGTAAGACCTAAACCCGCCTGCCAGACAGTAATTGTTGCAGATAATCCAATAATAATTCCTGACCCTAACATCGAGCCAATTCCTGCTGCCCCTACCAAAGGCATATATTGTTTTGTATTTGTTTTTTGTTTCATGTTAATTCCTCTTTCTTCTCTCTTCTAATTCTGCCTGTATTTGCGGAAATTGTTCATCCAGCTGATAAAAAGACATGGTGATCACAGAACAGATCAGCAATACCATCGGAATATATAGATACATTGCTTTCATTGCTGTAATCGCTTCTGCTGTCTGTACTGCTGCCGTTGATTGATAACCTCCCCACGCCAACAGCACTCCGGAAATTCCTCCTGCCGCAGCCTGTGCTACTTTTCCCAAAAAACCATTTATGGAAGATAAGGTTCCTGCTGCCTGCACTCCTGTTTTCCATTCTCCATAATCCACAGGATCCGCCTGCATGGAAAAATAAATACTTTCTTTGATTCCATAGCCGCAGGCAGAAATGACCGCACCTATGATTACTAATGTCATATTCAAATCGCCAAGCCAAATTACCGCCAATCCTGCCAGCTGCACCATAGCAGCCGAAGAATAAAGATTCCTTTTTCCTAATTTTTTTGCAAAAAATGGAACTGTCAGATTTACTGCCATCGGAATCATAGTCATAATCGTTGCGATCAATGAAGCCATTTCCGTACTTCCGACATAATATTTGTAATAATATACCAGTGCGGATGACTGTATAAAATATCCTGTCCACATGAACAGAATGTTTAATGCAAACAGTTTCCACGGAGTGTTCACCGCAAGTGATTTTACGGTTTCTTTTAAAGTTGCATTTTTATCGGTAGTTTGAAGATTTTCTTCCCGTACCAATGCAAAAGTCAGGAAAAAGCAGATACATCCAACAATTCCAAAAATTCCCATTACTACACGGAATCCAAGAACTTCATTTCCTTTACCAATCAGATTTACCATAGTCAATGCTGTTGCAGATACGATCGTTGAGCCCAAAAACGCAAAAAACTTTCTCCAGGATGCCAGTACGGTTCTTTCATTCATATCATCTGTCAGTGACGGTAATATAGAAGCCAACGGAATGTTTACTACGGTATACATAAATGAAAGAAAAATGTATGTTGTATATGCATAAACTAATTTTCCATCCGGCGAAATATTTGGAACACTAAATGCCAGGAATGCTGATATCGCAAATGGTATCGCTCCAAATAAAAACCATGGTCTGCTTTTTCCCCATCTGGATCTTGTTTTGTCAATTGCAAACCCAACCAACACATCTGTGATCGCATCGATCACACGACACACCACAAACATTGCTGCAATCGCTGTCGCATCAAGCTGCATAACATCTGTGTAAAAATACAACAAATATAATGATATGACCTGCCAGATCAGATTACAGGCAAAATCTCCCAGACCATACCCCAGTCTCTGTCTGTATAAAAAACTTTTCATTTTACCATTCTCCTTAGAATAAATATCAAAAAATAATAGTACCCGCGCGGTTATTTTTTATATTTTGATTATATTAGAAACAATTTATTTTTTTAATTGGAATAATTGTGCAATTTGTTGACTTTTTTTGAGGTACATGCAACTATAATGTCATATATAAATAAAATTTTTATCTATTTGAGGAACAGATTGATGAATTTTACACTTGAACAATTACGGGAACAGCTTTTTCCGTTAAATGCAGACGAACAGTTTTATAAATCCTACTGGCTGGCATCCCGGAACCCGGAAACTTTACAGCATTTTTTAAACCAAATTGATCTTGCTGATGCAGTCAGCAGACATTTAGTTATTCCTGAACTATTGCCGGATATTATTTCTTATGAAATGAACGACACTGAATATTTTAAAGAAGGGGAACAGCGAAATGTCTTTATTACGGTGCATAATCGCTATACTCCTGCATTTATGCATCGTCATGATTTTTTTGAAATTGTTTATGTTTATGAAGGTTCCTGTATCCAAAATATCGGAGTGAATCGAAGAACATTCAAAGAAGGGGATCTTGTATTTATCGCTCCCGGAATTTATCATACAATGGAAGTATTCGATGACGAATCCGTTATATTTAACATTCTGCTTCAAAAAAATTCTTTTCACCGGATGTTTCTCCCGCTTGCCACAGGAAATGACATCCAAAGCCAATTTTTCAAACAGGCATTATATGATAAACAGCAATTAGAATACCTTGCTTATCATACAGAAAAAGAACAAAAAGAGGTTATCCTGAAATTATATTATGAGCATCTCTATCATGATTCCTATTCTGATCAGATTCTCATTGGACGGCTGACTTCCTTAAGTGCCGAAATGATGCGTCAATATGGAACTTCCATGGAATCTTCCTACTCCATCTCGCAAACCCGTCATACCGATGATTTTTTAATTTTGAATTATATACAGGAACATATTGCCACCGTCACCCTTTCAGACATTTCTGATCATTTCGGATTTTCATTGTCTTATTGCTCGAAGCTGATCAAAACGACCACTGGTATGGGATTTAATGACTGGAAACGAACACTGAGAATCCGGCGGGCAGAACATATGCTGATTAACACCGGCAAAACAGTCAGTGACATTTCCTTAGTTCTCGGTTATGAAAATACCGAAACCTTTATCCGCGCTTTTAAAAAGGCAACACACATGACTCCAAATCAATACCGAAAAGCAAATAAAACATAAAAAACAGGGGGAATCTTTCGATTCCCCCAAGCTGTTTCTTGTTTAATTTTCCGGCATAATGATTGCTGCAATGATATAAGCCAAAATTCCGCTGCCGCCCATCATAGAAAAAACTACCCACAGCAGTCTGACTACAGTTGCATCAATTCCTAAATATTCTCCGATTCCTGCGCATACTCCGCAGATCATTTTGTTTCCTGATTTTGTTAATCGTTTCATGTTCTTTCCTCCCTAATTCTTTTATTGAACAATTATTCTTCCCAGATCACATTCAATCCGGAACTGTTTTCCTGCACGGTGATCCAGTTTTGTTTCTTCCAGAAGCTTTGTATATTCATGATTTCCTACCATTACGTTTCCTCCATTGCATTCAATGACGTAATCATAAGCGGATACTTCATCTTCTAAAGAAAATTCCATATTTCCAAGCTCACATTCTGCTTCTGCGTCTTTTTTAATTTTTCCTGTATAGGAAAAATTACCGATATCAACCTCCGTTTCCAGAGAAGCTACTTCTCCCTGCTCCACTTCCATTGACCCTGTGCTGATCTCAATTTCTGCACTTTCCGCCAAAAGTTCCCCGATGACTACATTTCCTGTATTCACAACTACATTCAGTTCTTTGGTACGAATTTTCTGAATCTCCAGCTCTGATGCATCTGCCAGAATCTTCACTGTTTCAAATTTAAAATCTTCCGGAATTGTCATTGTTATTTCATGATGCCTTAACTGGATCTGTTCCTGATTTTTTGGTACAACATAAAGTGTTCCGTTTTCTTCATACACTTCATAAAATTCACTGGTTTCGATTCTGAACACTTCTTCTGTACTGCTTTCCTTCACATCAACAGCTACCGTTTCCAGATCCAATACCAGACAATCCACTCTTTCTGCAACGCAAGTTGTCGTTACGGTTTCAGCGGTTCCTTCCTCTACCTTTTCCATTTCTGTGACAATGGATTCCATAACCGTATCCTGCAGCAGATTGTGTATGACTTTTTTTTCATTTCCTAAGGATTTGATCGCTGTAATTCCCCCGACTGCAGCAATCCCGGCAATAAACAATCCCAGCCCGATTAAGATCAGCACAACAGCTGCGATCACAACTCTTTTGGTCTTTTTTTTCATCTGCCTATACCTCATTTTTTCTCCAAATTTTACTTACCCCTTCCGTAATCCAGCGAATCAGAATCGGCAGCAGCTTACTTACCACCCAGATTCCACCTACCAGCAGTAAAACTCCGATTCCGATCAGCACCAAAGAAATTCCTGCACCTAATAACGCATGTGCCGGATTCAGGATCAACAGTCCGATCACTGACGCAAACAGAACACCTCCTGCTGCGATCACGCCAATTCCCGCCGCAGCTAACCCAAAGATCAAAACGAAAACTGCTGCAAGCAATCCCAGAAATACTGATCCCACGGCTGTCACAATTGATCCGATGAAAGGCCACACAAAGACTGCAAGGATCAAAGTTAAGATCCAGCCGGATCTTCCCATCTGTTTGAATTTATCAAACACAGATTTTTTCTTTCGTCCTTCATAGCCGGCCAGTTCCTCCTTTGGATCATTTTCAAAAGTTTCAAATCCATTTTCGGTAAAAGCTCCCTGTTCCTCGCTGCCGTCACCAATTCCTTCTTTGATGATCTTTGCAACTTTTTCCGGAGATCCCAGTGATTCCATGACCTTCTGCTCATTTTCTGTCCCGGCATCGTCAAAATAATCTTCATAAAAGTTCAAAGCTTCTTCTCGTTCGTTTTGCGAAATATCTGACAGAAGTTCTTCCAGCCTTCTCATAAATTCTGTTCTACTCATTCCAGTCTCCCTCCTCAAACATGCTGCTGATCTTTCTCGAATAAATTTTCCATTCGTTCTGATACAGATTCAGCTGTGCACCTCCCCGCTCTGTAATTTTATAATATCGGCGGTTTCTTCCTGCACACTCTTTGTCGTATACTTCCAGACAATCATCTTTCTGAAGTCTCCGAAGAACCGGGTAGAGTGTGGATTCCGAAACTTCGATCACTTTTCTGACATCCTGCGTAATTTTGTAACCATAAGTTCCCTCCGGTTCTCTTGATACCACCGCCAGTACAATTGCGTCCAGCAATGCCGCTCCCGTATTGAATACCATCTGATCCGCTCCATTCTAATGATTTTCGATTGTTCACTTTCTTTCGAACAATATTATATGATGTATAATATTGTTTCTACATATAATATATGCCGTATAATATTATATGTCAATATTTTTTTGCACAAAACAGTAGACAGATGCTGGTGCATGGCAAAATATGGTGTGAATACTAAATATAGAGATAAATTATGTAAAAAAGCATAAAAATACTAAGTCACAGTGAATTTCTTCTGCTTGAAGAGCTGATAAAACGACTGCCCGCCAACTCTCTGAGAAAGAATTGACGGGCAGTTTCATAAAACGCTCTCTATTTTTTCTTCTTAATCTACTGATTTTAAGGATTCTGTCATACTGACACGATCCAGTTTTTTACTCATAAAAAGATTGACAATGACTGCAAACACAAAGGTCAGTAGGAAACTGTACAGATAACTCTTTGTCAGGATCTGAACTTTAAAAGATACCTGATCCACCTGTACCTGACTCATTACAAAGGCATGGAAAATCTTTCCAAGCCCAAGACCCGCCAATGCTCCGATCATCGTTAAGATCAGATTTTCTCTAAACACATAGGATGCCGTTTCATTTTTAAAGAAACCAAGTACTTTGATCGTGGCAATCTCCCGGATTCTTTCCGTAATATTAATATTGGTCAGGTTATACAACACGATAAATGCCAGAAAACCTGCACAAATGATAATCACAACGACCAGAAGATCCAGACTTTCGATCATTGCCGCCGATCTATCCTTAGAATCTGCCGATACACTGGCAGAAGTTACCTGCTCTTCCTTCATCAGGTCTGCTGCAATCTGATGCGGATCTGCTCCGTCCGCAGTATTTAAATAAATACTTTTGATCTGTGCAGGCTCTCCCAAACAAGTTTCATAAGTCTGAATCGTCATATACACATAATTATACAGATAATTTTCTGCAATTCCTGACAAGGTCAGTTCCATGGTATGATTTTCTTCATCTCGCAGCGTAACCGTATCTCCTACCTGAAGACCATACGTTTCTGCAATCTTATCGGTCAGAATACACTGTCCTGTTTCAGGATAGGACAGATTTTCTCCGCTTTTTGGATCCGGCAGTTTTACATAAGAAGACATTTCTGCATTCTCATCTACCGCTACCAGACTGATACTTTTCACACTTTCTTCCGTTACAAGATCCATGGTTTTTTCCATGACATACACGGATTCTTGGATCCGACCCTGACCGATCCGCTCCAGCATCTGATCCGTTTTCTCTGAAGCATTGTCTGTCAGCATGATATTGATATCATACACCTGAATCCGGTCAAACTGCTCTGTAGCAATGGTCGCCACCGAATCTTTGACACCAAATCCGGTAACCAAAAGTGCGGTACAGCCACTGATTCCGATCACCATCATAAAGAACCGTTTTTTATAGCGGAAAACATTTCGATAAGATACTTTGTGTAAAAATTTCATCCGTTTCCATATCCACGAAATCCGCTCCAACAGTACCCGTTTTCCTGCTTTTGGCGCTTTTGGCCGCATCAACTCGGCAGCGACCTCGGAAAGTTCATTTTTACAGCATACAAAGGTAACGCCCATGGAACACAGCATGGAAATAACCAGTGAGAAGATCAAAATCCCTGCGTCAAACAGGTAACTGATCTCTTTTACCGTATACATACTGCTGTAAGCATACCAGATGATAATCGGGAACAATTTAATTCCTAAGAAATATCCGAACAAACATCCGGTGATTGCTGCGAATCCGGAATAAAACAGATATTTTCCCATGATCGATGCTTCACTGTAGCCCAATGCCTTTAACACACCGATCTGTGTTCTCTGTTCTTCCACCATACGACTCATTGTCGTAATGCATACCAGTGCTGCCACTGCATAGAAAAATACCGGAAAAACATTGGCAATTCCATCTACGATCGAAGAATCATTTTCCATGCATACATAGCCTACATTGGTCTCTCTTCCAAGTACATAAACTTCCGGCTGCTCAATTTCTTCAATTTCTTTTTCTGCATCAAGTATTTCCGCTTCTGCTTCTGCAATCTGTGTTTCAAACTCCTGACAGCCTTCCTCATATTCTTCCAGACCGTCATAATATTCTTTCCATCCGGCTTCCAGGTCTGCTTCTGCTTCTGCCAGCTGGGATTCTCCGCTTAAAAGATCTTCTTCCCCTTTGGAAAATTCGGTCAGTCCTTTCTGCAGCTGTTCTTTCCCATCCTGAAGCTGTTCTTTTCCATCTACAATCTCCTGCTTTCCGGCTGCAATCTGACTTGATGCATTGGAAATCTGGGATTCTCCTGCCTGAATGACCAGTTTCTGGGCTGCCAACTCCATTTCTGCATTTTGAAGTTCCGTTTCTGCCTCAGACAGCGCTGTTTTTTGCTGCTCCACCTCACTTCGAATCATTTGAATCCCGGTTTTTGCCTGCGCAATTCGATCTAACATTCCCAAAGTTTCTGCATTTTTGAAAATAGTTTCTGTCTGAAGCTGCTGCAGGATCTGTTCCAGCGCTCCCTCGATTCCCCGGATGGCTGCAAGCTGCTGTTCTTCCGGAAGCATGCCGGTTCCAACACCGTATTCCAACTGGATCAGCTGGGTTTCTAAGGCTGTCATTCCGGATTCTAACGATTCCATCTGCGTTTTGGCTGCATCGACAGCTGCTTTCTGTTGTTTTACTTCTGCTTCTGCCGTCTCTAACTGTGCTTTTCCCTGTTCCAGTGCCGCTGACTGCTCTCCTAATTTCCCGTATCCGGCATTTAAATCTGCCTCTGCACTTTCCAGCGCCTTTTCATTTCTTCCAAGCTCTGACTGTGCATCATTCAGCGTTTTTCGATTTTCTTCCAAGGCAGTACGCCCATCGGTCAGTTCCTGTTTTCCGTCAGCCAGTTCTCTTTCCGCCTTTTGAAGTTCTGCAAATGCTTCGTCTAACTTTGCTTTCGCATCTACCAGATCCTGCTGTCCTTCCAGCTTTTTCTCTGCAAACTCCTCCTTGGCATCTGCCAATGTTTCTTCTGCTTCCGAACGGATCTTTTCATAACGGCTGTCTGCTGCTGTTTGCGCCAGTTCTTCCCATATCGGTTCTTTTTCTTCCATATAGGCATCATAATCATCGCTGTAAATATCCGGATCCTGATTAAATTTGACCAGAATCTCCGTATAATAATCAGCGTCAAATGCTTCTTTGGGAAGATACATAAATCCGGAAATCCTGCCGTTTCCAAGGGAAGAATTTCCTCGTTCATACTGAATATACCCAGATGATTTGGCTATGCCTGTGATCGTAAACTCACGGACAGCAAAATGTTCCAGATCTTCTTCTGTATTATCTTCTGATAAATATACAGTTTTCCCAATGCTGTCTTCTCCGTAAAGCAATGCATCTACAATACATTCTTCTGCACTTTCCGGCATTCTTCCATATAAAAGTTCAATCTGATTAATCTGCTCCGGGAGATTATAGGTTTTGATCACTTTTGCCGATTCTCCCTCCAACTGACAAAGAACATCAAAAGAAAAAATTCCTTCTGCATAGCGAACATCTTCCTGCTCCCGTAAAAACGCCACATTTTCCTCTTCATATCCCAAAGTCGACATCAAACGATAATCATACAGATTCTTTTCTTTAAAATATTCATCCGTTGTTTTTACCATTGCCGGCTGAAGAATCTTTAAGCCGGAAAACAGACTGACTCCTAATGCGGTAATTGCAAAAATCGCCATAAATCTTCCAAAACTCTGTTTAATTTCCCGAAATGTTGATTTCCACATATTTGACTTCATATTTGTTCCCCTGCTACCATTCAATATCTGCAATATCAACAATCTGTTTGTTCTGAATCATCTTTGTGATTGTTCCGTTTTTCACGGTAATGATCCGGTCTGCCATTGCAGTCAGCGCCTGATTATGAGTAATCACGATCACCGTTTTTCCTTGTTTCCTGCAAGTATCCTGCAAAAGTTTCAGTACCGCTTTTCCGGTCTGATAATCCAAGGCTCCTGTCGGTTCATCACAAAGCAGCAGTTTCGGATTTTTTGCCATGGCTCTTGCAATGGCAACACGCTGCTGTTCTCCGCCGGATAATTGTGCCGGAAAATTGGCCAGACGTTCTCCCAGTCCTACACCTCTTAATACTTCTTCTGCATCTAACGGTTCTTTACAGATCTGTGCCGCCAGCTCTACATTTTCCAATGCCGTCAGATTCGGCACCAGATTATAAAACTGAAATACAAATCCGATCTCATATCTTCGATAAGCCGTCAGCTGTTTTTTGTTATAAGAAGAAATTTCTTCTCCATCTAAAAACACCTGTCCTCCGGTAGCAGTATCCATTCCTCCTAAAATATTCAGAATCGTCGTTTTTCCTGCTCCGGAAGCACCTACGATCACACAGAATTCTCCTTTTTCAATTTCAAAATTAACATTCTGCAATGCTGAAATTTCCAGTTCTCCGGTTTTATAAACTTTGTCTACGTTTTGAAATCTTACAAATGAACTCATTATTTGTTTCCCTATCTTTCTATATAGATGAATTGGGAGCAAAATCACTTTGCTCCCAACTTTCAAACTTCCTTTTATCGACCTACATAATTCCAAGTAAAAAGATCACAATGATCAGCACCGGAATCACAAATGTCATATACGGACGCATCCATGATGCAACTTTCAGACCTTTTCCGGTATTCGCTTCTTTCATAAAAGCATCCCAGCCCCATCCATAGCGTGTAACACAGAACAGTACATAGATCAAAGAACCCAGCGGAAGCAGCAGATTGCTGACTGCAAAATCTTCCAGATCCATGATATTTTTTCCTGCAATAGAAAAACCGCTCCAAACATTAAATCCTAACGCACATGGAATTGAGCAGACAAATAAGATTATCATATTGATCAGACAGGCTTTTTTTCTGGACCAGCCAAACAGATCAATACAGCATGCAATAATATTTTCAAATACAGCAATGATTGTTGAAAATGCAGCAAAAGACATAAATACAAAGAACAGACTTCCCCACAATCTTCCCATTGGAATATGATTGAAAATATTCGGCAGGGTAATGAAGATCAGATCCGGTCCGCTGTTTGGCTGTACGCCGTACGCAAAACAAGAAGGGAAAATGATCATTCCTGCACAAAGTGCTACAAAAGTATCTAACACTGCTACATTGACTGCTTCTCCCATCAATGCTCTTTCTTTACCAATGTAACTTCCAAAGATTGCCATCGCTCCGATTCCAAGGCTCAGTGTAAAAAAGGACTGATTCATGGCTGCTACGATTACTTCCCCGATTCCTACCGAACGCATTCTTTCCAGATTCGGAATCAGATAAAAACGGATTCCCTCGGATGCTCCCGGCAAAAAGATGCTGTTGACTGCCAAAACAACCATAATGACGAGCAGTGCGATCATCATCACCTTCGTAATCTTTTCTACCCCTTTTTGAACTCCGGCAGAACAGATCAGAACTCCAAGTGCAACAACGACCAGCATATACAGAACCAGTTTCGCTGGTTCTCCCAGCATCACAGAAAACATGTTTTCTACCTGTGCTACACTGGCACCTTCAAATTTTCCTGCTGCCATATCCACAAAATAGCGAAGCATCCAGCCGGCAACTACTGTGTAAAAAAACATCAGGATATAGTTTCCTGCCATTGCAAAATAACCATGAATATGCCATTTGCTGTTCTTTGGTTCCAGTTTTTCATATAATTTTACCGGACTTTTCTGACTTGCACGTCCCATGGCAAATTCCATCGTCATGACCGGAACTCCCAAAAGAATCAGACATAACAGATAGATCAGTACAAATGCTCCGCCTCCGTACTGTCCTACCATATACGGGAATTTCCAAACATTCCCAACTCCAATTGCACATCCGGCACTTAAAAGGATAAATCCCAGCCGGCTTCCTAAACGTTCTCTCTCCATATTCTTCCTCCAACACGTTTTGACATCTTCCATGTCTCGTATTTTTTAGAATACCATTTTTCTCTTTATTGTTCAAGCAATTTCACTGCAGTAAAGCAAGAAAATAACAGAAAAATTTAAAAAATTTTTTTTCATACTTTTACAATTTTTGATACTTTTTTTCGTGTCGAATATTCATAAAAACTTAAGATTCCAATAGTTGATATTTTTTTCGGTTACGTATATCATCAGTTATTAGAAACAATAATAAGGAATATATATTTACAGGTGATTTCATGGTTTTTAGCAGCTTTGTATTTCTTTTTCAATTTTTACCGATCTTTCTGCTGATCTACTTTTTAACGCCTGATCGTTATAAAAATGCTGTAATTCTGGCGGGCAGTCTGATCTTCTATTTTTATGGTATCAAGGATCATCCTTCTTACTTGCTTCTGATTCTTTTATCTATTGCAGTCAACTATTTTTCCGCGAGAATGATCGACTGCAGCCACCATTCCGGACAGCGGAAATTCTGGCTGTTCCTTGGAATGTTTTACAATATCGGAAGTCTTTTTCTATTCAAATATTTTAACTTTTTCTGTGAAAATCTGAATCTGTTTTTTCAGGCCATCGGCTCAGGACACCAACTTCCTTACAGCCGCCTGATCCTTCCCATCGGAATCAGTTTTTACACCTTCCAGATCAGTTCTTATCTGATCGACGTTTATCGAAAAAAATTTCCGGCAGAGCGTTCCTGGATCATTTTGGGCACTTACCTCTGTCTGTTCCCACAGCTGATTGCCGGGCCGATCGTTACTTACTCCGATGTTCGCAAACAGCTGCGGCACCGGACTCATTCCCTGCAAAAGATGGAAGACGGTCTTCGGGAATTTACCATCGGTCTTGCTTTGAAGGTACTCATTGCCAACAGAGTCGGTTCTGTCTGGACCCAGGCAGCAGCCATCGGTTATGAAAGCATTTCCACACCGCTGGCATGGTTTGCGCTTGCAGCATACAGCCTGCAGATTTATTTTGATTTTTACGGCTACTCCTTAATGGCAAAAGGACTGGGAACGATCATGGGATTCCAATTTCCTGATAATTTCAGAAATCCTTATCTTTCCCTGACCGTATCCGAATTCTGGCGCAGATGGCACATTACCTTAGGCAGCTGGTTCCGGGAATATGTCTACATTCCACTGGGCGGAAACAGAAATCATTATATAAGAAATCTTTTAATCGTATGGATTCTGACCGGTCTCTGGCATGGTGCCAGCTGGAATTTCATTCTCTGGGGACTGCTAAGTTTTGTACTAATCTTTTCCGAAAAACTTTTTTACGGAAAACAACTGAATGCTAAACCGGCCGCCGGACATTTTTACATGATCCTTTTTATCTTATTTTCCTGGCTGTTATTCGGTATTTCCGATCTGCAGCAGCTTGGGATTTACGTTTGCAGACTGTTTCCATTCTTATCCAACGGAAACGCTGCCGTATTTAAAGGCGATTTTATGAAACAATTTGGAAGCTGTGCCCTCCCATTCTTCTCAGGACTGGCTTGCTGCACCGGTATTCCGCGAAAGATTTACCAAAAATGGAGCCATTCTTTCCCTGTAACCCTGGTCCTTGTCCTTTTATTCTGGGCATGTGTTTACAGTATGTATCTCGGTCTGGATGATCCGTTTTTATATTATCAGTTTTAACAGGATTTTCTGATTTTAAAAATTCTGATTTACAACTTTTAGGAAAGTCTCGTGATATTTATGAAAAAAACGATCAAATACCCTTATCTTTGCATGCTGGCGATCAGTTTTTTGATCGTAGGTGCTGCTTTAAAATTCGGCCGGATCGATCTCTCAAAAGATACGGATATGTTTTCCCAGCAGCATACCGCTCACAATGACGTAGATGCTCCGGAAGAATCCGAACCTGTATCTTCGGAAACTGCAGAAAACAGCTCCAAAACTGATTCTGCCGATCCGTTTTCTTCGGACCATGTTTCTCCTGAGAAACCGCCGGTTCCGGAACCTCCAAAAGAACCTGCGTCTCCTTCAAAACATCCGAAAGTACCTGTTTTTTATGAAGCGGACAGAAGTTACTTTGATGATGCACTTTTTATCGGAGATTCCCGAACCGTAGGACTTTATGAATACGGTGATCTGGGAAATGCAGCAGTTCTGTCCGATTCCGGAATGAGTGTTTATAAGATCTTCCAGCAGTCTTTCCGTCTCTCCTCCGATGAAACGGTAACTTTAGACAGTCTTTTGACTGAAAAAAAATTCTCTAAAATTTATATTATGCTTGGGATCAACGAACTGGGTTATTCTTTTGATTCTACCGTCAAACGTTATCGGGACATGGTAGAAACAATACACACGGCACAGCCGGATGCACTGATCTTCCTTCAGGCAAATCTGCACATTGCGGAACAAAAATCCGGTTCTTCTGATATTTACAATAATGCAAATATCAACCGCTTTAATGAAGAAGTTCAGGCATTGGCAAAAGAAAAATCTTATATTTATCTGGATGTAAATGAGATTTTTGACGACGAAAATGGTAATCTGGCCGATGAATATACGACGGATCAGTCCCATGTCTTAGGAAAATATTATGCTGACTGGGTTAACTGGCTCCTTCAGCATGCAGTTACTTTCGAATAATACGGATATGAATAAAGACTCCTTTTGGGGAAACACTAAAAACAGTAAATGTGTTTTCCAGAAAGGAGTCTTTTTATGTCAGAACAGAAAAAAGAAACGAAGCCCGTCGATTCTTATGATTATTTAAAAGCATCTTCCGCACAGGATTGTACCGGGCTGATTCCCAGCGGGATACAAACTGAAGAGGAACTAAAGCACTACGAAGAACTTTATCCGTTTCTGCCGAAAGCTTCCTCTAAACCCAAACATCTTTAGTACCTTCATTGTAACTCCCCTTTCCGTAATCTTGAGGGCTTAACCGCTCTGCACGTAAAACCACAGCAAAATTTTCTTTTGAGAAATCAACCCAAAGAAAGAGTATCATTTCTGATACTCCTTCTTAAATTCTAACGATTTTTTCTTCGTTTTTTCAGTTTTTTCACAAATTTTACAACTGCAGCCACGATTCCGCCAAGGATTGCCAGCAGTACCAGAATTACTCCAAGGATCAGGAAGAAAAACTTATTTGGATTCTTCAGCAGATCTCCAAGATTTTTACTGTCTTCTACTACTTTTCTGCCTTCTGCACTGCCGTATTTTTCCGGCACATTTCCAATTCCGTCACCGTCGGTGTCTGCAAAAGAACTCATGTAATCTGCAATGGCAGCCCATGCTTTTAATTCATTGCTGCCATCCATAATAATGGCATCTTCATAATTTTCCACCGGTGTTCCGTCTGCAAATTTCGGCACAATAGACAGCAGGCCTTTGGACAGATCTGTCACTCCACCCAGCATCTGGGAAGTATAGTAGTCCGTTACTACCAGATACAGCTGATCGTTATCCAGTTCCACACGTTCTTCCTGATTGTTGACCAGAAAAACATCGGTTGCTTTATTTAAAATCATACGGTTTGGATTATAATGCCAATATAATCCGTCGGTATAAAGACGAGCTGCAGTCATAAGATCTGAAATGCTGGCATCGATCTCTGCTGCTGTTTTTAATTCTGCACCGGTAAGATAAATTCCGATCAACGGATATCCCGGAATTTTGTCTTTTCCGATTCCCAGAGAAAAAGAATTAAACACATCTTCTACGGTAATCTCGCCCTTTGCATAGGAATCGCGAATCGTTCCGGAAGGTGCTACCGATACTGCCACCTGATCTTTTCCGTAAATCTTTTCTGCGGCATACGTGTAGGCATCTGCAATGATGCTTCCCAGGTTATTTTCTGTATGTTTTTCCGCCGTATCTGACTGAGGTGCAAATTCAATCTCATTGGTGCATAATACCTGATCTTTGGTATATCCAAACTGTTTCAGATATTTTTCGTCTACCATATCCATCAGTTCATCTACTTTTTTCTGCGTTTCCGCATCTTTTTCGATGGTTTCATCAATGGTGATCAATTCATAATTTTCCAGTGACCATCTGCCGTCCTCTTTCTGTGTCATGGCCAGATTTCCCAGATATTTTCCATATTCTCCGGCAGATACAATGTAAGTCGTTCCATGACAGATCGGCTGTTCCAATTTGGTATGGGTATGTCCGCTGATGATCAAATCCAGTTCCGGCACCTTTTTCGCCAGAATTTCATCTTCTGACTTATTTTCGTCTTCCCAGGTTCCGCTGTGAGAAACACAGACGATCATATCTGCATCTTCTTTTTCCTGAATTTCTGCTACCGTTTTCTTCACAGCTTCTACCGGTGCTTCAAATTCCAAAGGACAATTTGGCGCACAGGCAAGACAATCTTCCCCAAACACCCCTGTAATGGCAATACGAACACCATCTTTTTCCGTCATCATGTAATCTTTTACACCATAATTTTCAAAAGCATCCAGCAGTCTCTGCTGATCCTCTGTCATCCCTTTGCTTTTCATTGCTTCCCAGTCCACGTTGCAGACTACGATTTCCGGAACAGGATCACCGCTCTGTACTGCATGATCCATCATATTTGCCAGTCCCTCTGCATGATAATCAAATTCGTGATTTCCGAATGTAGTCACTTCCATGCCCAGATCCCCCAGCATACGAAGTTCTGATGCCTCTTCTTCAAATACCACCTGAATCAGTGTTCCCATGGAGAAATCTCCGGCATCTACCAGAAGTGTTTCCGCATTTTTTTCTTTTTGCTCTTTGATCAGCGTCTTGATCTTAGAAAATCCACCCATAATCTGCGATTTTCCCTCTTCTACAGTCGAAAATTCGTTCAAATGAGAATGGGTATCGTGTAAAAACATGACATCTACTGTTTTCATAGATTTTTCTGCTCCTGCCATGATCCTTGGAAAAGTACAGATCAGCGCGATTGCCAAGAAACTTCCTAACAATCTGCCAGTCTTTCGATTCCCCCTTTTCCTGCCTGATAATTTCTTTTTTAATCCTAATATTCTTTTACTCATATAATGCTCCCTCTTTGAAATCTTTCCAGGATTTCTGCCCTGATCTTTTGCACAACAGCGCTATCGTTCCGAAATATAGATGATATTCGAAACCAGACTGCTGCTGTATTTTTTGATATAAGTTTTCCATTCGTTCAGATCAATATAGTACTCTTTTCCCCAGGAAGAGATTCGAAGCCACGTTCCGATCCGCCCTGTGACGGTCACATAATGTGCTTTGGTTCCTGTTTTTGCAAGATATTGACCGTTTCGTTCTTTTGTATATAAGGTTACTGTCTTTTTTCCTGTCAGCTTCGGAAAATTAGGTCCGACTGACAAAATGACCGGAACATTCGCTGACAGCATTTCGTCAATTCTGTGAAGCATCTTCTTTCCCGAAATCTGATAGCACGCCCGATAAGGAAGCCCCTGTTTTCTGAAATAACGATTCAGTCCCACCATTAATGTAATGCCGTTCATTCCAATTCCCGGAATCACCGGAAAATAGTATTTCCACAATTTTTTTGCAAAATCCATATATTCGAACTGGGAAACTTCCTTTTTCCCTTTCAAATGCAAAAGAACATTGGCCGCTCCGATCACACCGCAGCCTGATTTTTTCAAAAAGCCATAAGGAAACCATTTCTGGTTTCCTCCATAACTTTTTCCCTGTTCATTTTCTACTCTTAAAAAAGAGGATCTTAATTCACCCATCGTTCTTCCCGGATCCAGACCCGTTTACTTTCCATAAATCTCTGTCTGAATATATTTTTTATTTGTCTCAAAATCTACTTCCAGAACTGCCATTCCCCTGATCGTCACACTGCTGTAAGTTCCATCCAGAGGTATGCTTGCAGAAACCAGATCATAAGTCAGCATGGACGGAGCCTGCAGGATCAGACCATTTAACTCTGACTGACTTAAATTGGTCGTCACATTCGATAACACTCCATCGATCAGCTCACCGCCGTTGGTTGCCAATGCCAGCGGAGCACTTTTCATTGCTGCAGTCAGTACTTTTCGCTGACGTTCTGTTCGCGCGAAATCAGTACCTATGTATCGGTTTCTGCAGTATGCCAGTGCCTGCGGACCGTTCAGATGAATCTCACCGCTTAAAGAAGTATCCAGATAATCCGTTCCTTCCGGCTTTCCTTCCAGCTGGTTATATTCTACCAGATAACCGTTGATATACTGAACTTCTTCGTTGGTCACTTCCAGATCCACACCGCCGACTGCATCTACCAGATTGGCAAATGCCTGGAAATTTACCAGTGCATAACGGTTGACTTCTATTCCAAAATTCAGTTTTAAAGTTTCCATCAAAAGCTCCGGCCCGCCAAATGCATAGGCTGCATTCAAACGGTTTCCGTCATGTCCCGGAATCTCCACATAAATATCTCGTAAAATAGATGTCATATGAATGGATTTTGTCTTACTGCTGATAGAAACCAGGATCATCGCGTCTGATCTTCCATCGGTTCCTTCAGTTCTGGAATCATTTCCGATGAGGAGAATATTTTTTACACCGTCCTCCTGAAAGGGTTCCTTACTGAACGTATCACTTTTTTCATAATTCAGTTTTCCGTGCAGAACGCCGCCTGCCGCGAAACCTGCCGCGCAGAAAATAAGCACAACCACGATAATGCATCCTAAAAACCCTTTGATAAATGGATGAACCCGTTTCTTTTTCTTTACTTTTTTAATATCTTCATTTTCGTTATAATTCATAAAATCTCCTTACTGTTACGGTTATCGTAACGCTTTTATTACGGCTTGTCTCATTATACGTTGATTTTCTAAGAGATTCCATAAAGTTTTTCTTATAATTTTATTAATTAAATGGTTTCCTGATACAGTCTCAAGACATTTTTATAACAGATTCTCTCGATTTCCGATTCTGACATTCCCCGTTTTTTCAGTTCCTGTACCAGCATCTGCATCTTAGAACAGTCGGTCATTTCCAACCCACAGTCGATTCCATCAAAGTCAGATCCTAATCCTACACTTTCAATTCCTGCTTTTCGGATCATATAAACAATATGATCTGCAATCCAGCCGGTCTTTGTAAGCTCTGCATCTTCCCGCAGAAATCTGCTGTAAAAATTAGCCCCGATGACACAGCCCCTTTCTCCCATACGTTTCAAAAGATCGTCATTCAGATTTCTTGGATGACCGCATAAGACTCTTGCATTAGAATGACTGGCCACGAACGGTTTTCCGGTAATCTGCAGCATATCTTCAATTCCTGCATCCGACATATGGGAAACATCCGGGATCATTCCCAGTTCTTCCATCCGCTGAACGAATTCAATGCCGGTTTCTGTCAGCCCCGGCCTACTTCCTTTATAGGCTCTGGCCGTTACCGGTGCTCTATGAACTGCAGAAGTGCTGAGAGTATTGTCATAATTCCATACCAATGTAACCATACGCACACCATATCGATAAAATTCTTCCAGCCGTTCCAGTTTTCCCTGAAAGATTTCTCCTTCCTCTACCGTCAGAAGTGCTGCTATCTTTCCTTCTTTTCTGCAGTTTTCGATTTCTTCATAAGACCTTACCTGAGAAATCCACGGACTGTTTTTTTCCATCTCTTCTTTGAAAACCGCATATTCTGCTTTTGCTTCTTCATATACGTCCATGCATTCGTCCTGCTGAACAAACAAAGCAAAATTCTGCAGAAGATACTCTGCCTGTCTCATTTTCTGCAGATCTATATGCAGTGTATTTTGAAACAGTGTATCCTCTTTTCCCTCTCTTCGTTTATGAAGCAGACCATAAATCGTATCACAGTGCATATCTGCAATCTTCATGTTTCGTTCTCCTTTTACTGCTTTTACCGTATATCCTCTGATCAGCCATACATTTTATTACCGATTCCTTATTATAATACTTTATTTCACAGAATCAAACCGCTTCATTGATACAGATTCTCGACAGCGTCTGAATCTGCTCCAAGCCTTCCACGGTTCTTTTTCCAAACACGAATTTGGTCAGTTCTCCGATGGACAGCGAAATTACCGGAAGCTCTTCAGAAACTTTTTCTTCGATTTTCACGCATTCACTGTATTCTTCGGAAATCTTCCATAAAAAGGACCCCTGATTTCCTACAATAATCTGATCCTCGATTTTCAGAACGATTTCTAATGGCCGTTTACTCCGCAAAAGCTTCAGCATTTCCGGTACATGGGTAATCCTTGTCATAATGTACGGAATGATTTCGAAAGGCGGATCTCCTGCACATACCCGTTCCTCCTCCAGCATCTTTTCCACATACCACGAATCCCGCAGCGTATAAACATCAAACATTTCCGCCAGTTTCTGATTTGCCTCTTCCGGATTTAAGGAAAGTTCCACTTTTTTCTGCTCATACACAATGCGAAACGCAAACGGTTCATAAATTTCTTTTGCCGCCGGCATCAGATAAGTAAACGGCTGGTTTTCTTCATGAATATCGTTCAGAGAACGGCACAAAAGACTTCGCATCATTCCCTGATGACGATAACTTTCCTTCGTTGCTACTGCTACATAATAATATGCATTTACCTCTGTTCCGTTGACAGACAAACGATACGGATTTAAATGAAGCATGGAGCAGATCTCGCCCGCCTGCTCCACTGCCAGTATCTTATTATCTTTCGTCACATAAGAATAATAATAGTTTACAAAGTCGTCTTTATCTTCCGGAAATGCTTCTCTGTAAAGTGCTTCCGAATTTTTCTTTTCCTCCTGCTGTAAGTACCGGATCATTGTTCCGTCCCCTGTTTCTGACAGCCTTGACAGCCGCTGCAGGATCTTTCCATCATGATTTCTTCATCATAGGCATAATTTGCCACCGTTTCCAAAAGACATACTGCCTGTGCGGAAATGCCTTCTCCAGAGCCGGTAAAGCCCAGTCCCTCCTCTGTGGTTGCTTTTACATTGACTCTGCTCACCGGCACTTTCAATGCTTTCGCAATATTTTCCCGCATTTGTGGAATATGAGGTGCCATTTTCGGTCGCTGTGCAATGATTGTTGCATCTACATTTCCTACCAGAAAACTGTTTTCTTCCAGAAGTTCCACCACATGTTCTAAAAGTTTTAAGCTGTCTGCTCCTTTGTATTTTGGATCTGTATCCGGAAAATGTTTTCCGATATCTCCCAGTGCTGCCGCACCAAGCAGAGCATCTGAGATTGCATGCAGCAGAACATCGGCATCCGAATGTCCCAGCAATCCTTTTTCATAATCAATCTTCACGCCGCCTAAGATCAGGTCGCGTCCTTCTACTAACTTGTGTACGTCATATCCCATACCAATTCTCATCGTCTTTACCTCCATACGGTTCTTTTTTATACTTACATCAAATAAACTGCACACAAAACTCATAGTGCTTCTTTTTTTCATTTGATTTTTATCGTCGTCAGTGCCCATTTATTATACTATAAGGGAAGAAAAATTCCTATCCGATTTTTTACTTTCCAGTTCCACGTTACTGTCAAGTAATCGTTGGCAAATTTTTTCATACAGATTTTTATATCCGCTGTCAGTCAAAGATCGCTTTACGTGACACGCTATCGTCACTTTGAAGTCGTCTTTGACATTCCAACTCTTTCTAAAATCCTGCTTTCCTAAAAAATGCGTGCAAAACTATTGCAAATATTCGAAAAAAGGATAAGATTAGAACAGATGAAATAACAGTGTGTATCACTGTACCACAGGAGAATTACTATGGAAACTTTAGAAAAACTGAAACAGGAAGCTTATGAAGCTGCTTCCGAAATTTTAGAAATTGCAAAATTGAAAAAAGGAAATTTATTTGTAGTAGGATGTTCTACCAGCGAGATCATCGGCGGAAAAATCGGTACCATGTCCAGTCCGGAAACTGCACAGGCCGTTTTTGAAGGAATCTATCGTGCTGCCTCAGAACGTGAAGTTTATCTGGCAACACAGTGCTGTGAACATTTAAACCGTTCTCTCATCTTAGAACGGGAAGCCGCTGAAAAATACGGTTACGAAGAAGTCAATGTCGTACCTCAGCCAAAAGCTGGCGGTTCTTTCTCCACTGCTGCCTATCATGCATTCCACGATCCGGTTGCAGTAGAACATATCAAAGCTCATGCCGGTATGGACATCGGAGATACCTTCATCGGCATGCACTTAAAAGACGTAGCTGTACCTGTACGTATCAGTTACAAACAGATTGGGGAAGCACATCTGACTTGTGCCAGAACAAGAGCGAAATTTGTCGGCGGAGTTCGTGCTGTTTATGACGAAACTAAGCTGTAATCCGAATTTGAAGGCAAAATTATTTCATCATTTACTCTTCGCACCATCTTACGAATGTTGTAGGTTGCTGCCAAAAGTGGCACTATAAAGTATATTTTTATTAATCTTAAGCACAAAATAATTGCCAGAGCTGCTAATGCAGCCCTGGCAATTGTTATATATTCTGTAATTCACTTCTGCTTATTCGTGATTATGAAGCAGTTCGTGTGCTTTTCCTTTGAAATATCCCTGATAGAATACATCCATCAATGGATTTTCATCTGACTTTTTAATAACCATAGATCCATCTGCCTCATAAAGTCCTTTGGCTCTGGCAGCTTTATGTCTCGGACCTGCCGGAATCGGCTGTCCGCCACCCATGATACATCCACGGCGGCACGCCATAACTTCGATCAGATGATATTCTTTTTCACCACTCTGAACCTGTTCCATGACTTTGCGGGCATTGGCCAGACCGCTGACTACACAGATCTTTACATCCATTCCATGATAAGGAATGACGGTTTCTTTGATACCTTCTTCGCCTCGGATACCACATTTTGCAATGGCATCTAACGTTGCTGAATCATGTCCATCTGCCAGTCTTCTAAGAACCGCTTCTGTTACACCACCGGTTACACCGAAGATTACACCGGCACCGGAACCGATACCAAACGGCATGTCACAGCTTTCAGAATCAATCTTATCAAATGCGATTCCTGCATTTTTGATCATGCGGATCAATTCTGTCGTTGTGATTACCACATCAGTATCTTGTTCGCCTTTTGTAGAACTGTTCGGACGAACGGCTTCCATCTTCTTTGCTGTACAAGGCATGATTGAAACAACGAAGGTCTTCTTTCCCTGTGCATGTTCCGGATCACGATACCATTCTTTCAAAACAGCGGAGAACATCTGCTGCGGAGAACGGCAAGTAGAAACATTTTCTTTCATATCCGGGAACTGGTCTCCTACGAATTTAACCCATGCCGGACAGCAGGAAGTCAATAACGGAAGTTTTCCTCCATTTTGCACTCTGTCAAGGAATTCTGCACTTTCTTCCATAATGGTAAGGTCAGCTGTATACGTAGTATCATAAACTTCATCAAATCCCATTGCATGAAGAGATGCTACGATCTTGCCCATAACATTTTCACCATTCTTCATGCCAAAGGCATCACCCACTGCAACACGCACTGCCGGTGCAATCTGAGCAACTACTCTGGTATCTTTATCACCAATGGCTTCCCACACTTCATCCATATGGGTACGGATGGTCAATGCACCTGTCGGACAGAATACACGACACTGTCCACAGCTAACGCAGTCTGTTTCGCTTAATCTCTTTTCAAATGCCGGCGTTACCGTTGCTTCTGTACCACGATTTGCAAATCCTAATACTCCGATGCCCTGAAGTTCTGAACAGACACGAACACAGTTTCCGCATAAGATACATTTATTCGGGTCTCTTACGATTGCAGGAGAACTGTAATCGATTGGACGCATTTCATTATAGTTATCGTAACGAACCTTTAAAACTCCCATGCTGTGAGCCAGTTCCTGCAGCTTACATTCACCGCTCTTTACACAAGTTGTACAATCTCTGCAGTGTGCTGCCAAAAGCAGTTCCACAATGAGTTTTCGATTTTTACGAAGTCTTTCTGTATGGGTGTAGATCACCATTCCGTCTCTCGGTTCTTCTGAACAGGATGCAAATAATCTGCCTCTGTCATCTTCTACCGTACAAAGACGGCAGGCACCGAATGTAGATAATTCCGAATGATAGCACAGCGTAGGAATGTCAATACCGGCTTTTCGGATAATACTTAATACGTTCTTTTCATCGGTAAATTCTACTTTTTTACCGTTAATTGTAATATATCCCATAAGTCCCCTCCTATGCTTCTACGTAGATTGCATCAAATGCACAGTTTTCTTTACATGCACCGCACTTGATACACTTAGTACTGTCAATGGTAAATGGTTCTTTTACTTTACCTGTAATCGCACTAACCGGACAGTTCTTTGCACACTTACTGCATCCTCGGCAGAATTCAGGGTTGATCACAAATTTACGTAATGCTGTACAGGTCTTCGCTCTGCACTTCTTATCTACGATATGTTCTATATATTCTTCACGGAAAGTACTCAGGGTACTGAGTACCGGAAGAGGAGCACTCTTTCCTAAACCGCAAAGTGCCATACTCTGAACCATCTTTGCCAATTCTTCTAATCGGTCAAGATCCTCTAATTCTCCATTGCCGTTGACGATCTTTTCCAAAATTTCCAGCATTCTCTTTGTTCCTTCACGACATGGAACACATTTACCGCAGGATTCTCTCTGGGTAAAACTCATAAAGAATCTGGCAACTTCTACCATACAGGTATTTTTGTCCATGACAACCATACCGCCGGAACCTACGATGGCATTGAATTTCTTTACAGAATCAAAATCCAGTGGTTCGTCCAGATGTTTTTCTGTCAGACATCCGCCGGATGGTCCGCCAATCTGTACCGCTTTGAATTCTGCACCGTCTTTCAGACCGCCGCCGATATCAAAGATAATCTCTCTTAATGTGCTTCCCATCGGAACTTCGATCAGACCTGTATTTTCAATGGCACCTGTCAGAGAGAATGTTTTACATCCCGGGCTTCCTTCCGTACCGATGGAACGGAACCAATCTGCACCTTCTAAGATGATCTTCGGTACATTGGCATAAGTTTCAACGTTATTTAATACGGTTGGTTTTTCCCATAAGCCTTTTTCTACGGTACGAGGTGGTTTTACACGAGGCATTCCTCGATTTCCTTCGATGGATGCAGTCAGGGCTGAACCTTCACCGCAAACGAATGCTCCTGCACCACGATTAATATGTAAATGGAAATTAAAATCTGTTCCTAAGATCTGATCTCCCAAAAGTCCTTTTTCTTCCATCTGGGCAATGGCATTGCGCAGTCTTGTAACAGAGTTTGGATATTCCGCACGCACATAAATATATCCGTGTTCTGCTTTTACTGCATATCCTGCGATCATCATACCTTCGATGAGTTTGAATGGATCTCCTTCCATAACGGAACCATCCATAAATGCACCCGGATCCCCTTCATCACCGTTACATACAACAAATCGTTCGGTTTCTTTCTGACGGGCAACCTGTTTCCATTTTCTACCGCATGGGAAACCGCCGCCGCCTCGTCCGCGAAGACCTGATCTGTCCACTTCTTCAATCACATCATCTCTGGACATTTCAAACATTGCTTTTTCCAATGCCCGGAATCCGCCGGCTGCAAGATATTCATCCAGACTTTCTGCATCTACTTTACCGCAGTTTTCAAGAACGATTCTTGTCTGTTTTGCGATAAATGGAATTTCATCCGGACTTGTATAATGTGTTTCTCCTTTCGAGTATAACAGTCTCTGAATTACGTTATCTCCAAGAACGGTCTGTTCAAAGATTTCCCGACAGTCTTCTATCTGTACTTTTACATACTGTACAACGTTATCCCCTTTTTGGATTCGAACAAGAGGTCCTAATTCACAGAAGCCCTGACATCCGGTTTTCTTTACGCCGATCTTTTCATGTTCTTCTTTCTCATGAGGTGCAAATTCCAGTGTTATGCCCTGAATTCCTTCTGTCAGTTTTTGGAACTCTTCATGAATTCGGGCAGAACCTGTTGCGATACAGCCTGTACCTGAACAGACTAAAATACGGCAATCATAAGAAGCAAGTTCTTCCTGTGCCGATTTTCTCATATCTAACAATTCTTCTTTCGATTTCATCATCAGCCCTTACCTCTCAATTCTTTGATCACTTCAATTGCCTTTTCCGGAGTCATGGCAGGATGCACTTCTTCGTTGACCATCATGGTCGGTGCAAGCCCGCAGGCACCCAGACAGGAAACAGTCTCAACGGTAAACATCATATCATCTGTCGTATGTTTCTTTCTGCTTAATCCAAGCTCCTTCCACAGAGCTTCCAAAACCGGTGTGGATCTGCGCACATGACATGCAGTGCCATCGCATACTTTAATGACATATTTTCCTTTTGCTTCAAAAGAAAAGTTTTCATAAAATGTTGCCACGCTGTATGCTTTCGTTTCCGTGATTCCGATTTCCTTTGCGACATAGGTCAGAAGTTCTCCCGGCAGATAACGGTATTCTGCCTGAATGTCCTGCATGATCGGAATTAACGAACTGGCTTTGCGTCCATAATGCTCAATAATCTCGTCGGTTTTGTCATAGTAAGACTTATCCAGCATATTTGGTTTCCTCCTTATTTGTTATTTTTGTGCATTTTTACTTATAATGTTACTGAAATTATACATTTTTTATTCCTATCGCACAATACATTAGTTGTATCTAACCTATATTTTTTTCAATTTTCTTGTGTTTTTTATATTGAAATGCTATATTAGTACCGTCAGAACGACAGGCAGCATTGCCGTTATATCAGACAAAGGAGAATTTCATATGGAAAACAAAACAACTCGTAACACCCGTTATATGGTGGAGCTGTCCCTAATGTCAGCAATCATCATCTTAATGGCACTGACACCGCTTGGTTATGTAAAGACCCCGGTACTGTCCATTACACTGCTGACGATCCCCGTGGCTGTAGGAGCAATCATCCTTGGACCAAAAGGCGGTGCGATCTTAGGTGCCATATTCGGCGCAACCAGCTTTGCCCAGGCATTAACAGGAAGCGGAATCACTTCAATCTTACTTCAGGTAAATCCGTTTGGAGTCCTGATCTTATGTTTCCTTCCGCGTATTCTGGAAGGCTTTCTGTGCGGACTGATTTTCCAGCTGTTTAAGAAAGTAAATTTAAAAAAAGCTTCTTATTTTATTGCAGGATTTTCCTGTCCCCTGTTAAACACCACCCTTTTTATGGGAATTTTAGTCGCACTTTTCTATCAGACGGACTACATTCAGGGATTGGTTTCCTCTTTCGGTGTATCCAGTCCAATGACTTTTATCGTTGCACTGGTCGGTATTCAGGGAGCCGTTGAAGCAGGAATCTGCGGTGTATTATCAGGCATCATTTCTTTTGCTTTATCCAAAGCGTTAAAAAGATAATTTTATTGTATTCATTTCATCAAAAAAGCTGGAACAACTTGTCCCAGCTTTTTTATTTCTTTGATAAATCTTCTTTTTCTTGTATTATAAATTCATTTCGCAGTCACGATTCTTTTTCTGAAGAATTGCATCCAGTACACGGTCTGCTACTTCATCTTTGCTCATTAAAGGAAGTTCTTCTGCTCCCTCCTCTGTAATCACAGTTACGATGTTCGTATTTCCGCCAAATCCGGCACCTTCCACTTTCAGATTATTGGCAATGATCATATCCAGATTTTTACGTTTCAGCTTTCCGATGGAATTTTCCAGCATATTTTCTGTTTCCATGGAAAATCCACAAAGAAACTGTCCTTCTTTTTTATGAGCACCCAGATACGCAAGAATATCCTTGGTACGTTCCAGAGAAATGCTCATTTCTCCGTCTTTTTTCTTTACCTTTTCCTCCGCAACCGCTGCCGGTCTGTAATCTGCCACTGCCGCTGCCTTAATGATAATATCCTGCTGATCTGCTCTGGAGGTCACTTCCTGAAACATTTCTTCTGCGCTGACTACCGGAACACACTCTACAAATGGTGCCGGTGACAGATTGACAGGTCCGCTGACCAGAGTTACTTCTGCCCCACGCATTGCTGCTGCTTTCGCCAGAGCATACCCCATTTTTCCGGTAGAATGATTGGTAATATAACGCACCGGATCCATCGCTTCTCTGGTCGGACCGGCTGTTACCAAAACACGTTTTCCTTTCAGATCTTTCTCTGTTACCAATGCTTTTAAGATAAACTGCAGAAGCACTTCAGGCTCCGGCATTTTTCCTTCTCCGGTATCTCCGCATGCCAGATATCCTTTGGCTGGCTCGATTACTTCAAATCCATAGTCCTTTAAAATGTTCATATTATCCTGTACGATCGGATTTTGAAACATTCTTGTATTCATGGCAGGAGATACGATTTTGGGACACTGGCAGGCTAAGATCGTGGTCGTCAGCATATCATCAGCCAGTCCATGTGCCATTTTTGCAATTACATTGGCAGACGCTGGCGCCACCATAAAAACATCCGCTTTCTTTGCCAGCGACACATGCTCTACACTAAATTCAAAATTCCGGTCAAACGTATCTACCAGACATTTAGTTCCTGTTAACGTTTCAAATGTGATAGGATTGATAAAATTCGTCGCATTTTTCGTCATGATCACATGAACTTCCGCATGTAGTTTCATCAATGCACTGGCAAGACTTGCAATCTTATAGGCTGCAATACTTCCGCTCACACCTAAAACAACTGTTTTTCCTTTTAACATCTCTTTTTCCTCTTTATCTCTTCTATGGTTCCTGTTTTTTCTTAAAATCGAGTATAGCAAAACACGTTGATTTTTACAAGTTGGGGTGTTACACTAAGCAGAGTTAAATTTGACCTAAATTGTCTGAATCGGAGGAATTTTATGATTTTAGCCATTGATATTGGAAATACAAATATTGTTGTCGGCTGTTTTGATCAGGAGGAAGTCCTTTTTGTGGAACGTGTTTCTACGGATCACAAAAAGACGGAACTGGAATATGCCATTAGTCTGAAAAATGTTCTGGAAATTTATAACATTCACCCAAAACAGGTAGAAGGCGGAATCATTTCATCTGTGGTACCGCCGCTGACAGGGGTTTTAAAAGCTTCCGCTGAAAAGATCATTTCCGGTGATGTGCTGGTCGTTGGACCGGGAGTAAAGACCGGACTGAATATCCTGATGGATAATCCTGCTTCTGTAGGAAGTGATCTGGTCGTTGATGCAGTTGCTGCCATTCACGAATATCCTGTTCCGCTGGTATTTATCGATATGGGAACTGCTACCACGATTTCTGTCATCGATGAAGAAAAACGCTATCGCGGCGGAATGATCCTGCCGGGAATCCGTGTTTCCATGGATTCGCTGACTTCCAAAACAGCACAGCTGCCGCATATCGGCACAGAACCGCCAAAAAGACTCATTGGACGCAATACCATTGACTGTATGAAAAGCGGTATGATCTATGGAAATGCTTCCTGCATTGACGGAATGATCCATCGGATCAAAAAAGAGCTGGGTAGAGATGACCTTACCGTGATTGCTACCGGCGGTCTTGCAAAAATGATCATTCCACACTGTGAAGAACAGATCATCTTCGACAATGAACTTTTATTAAAAGGTCTGCGCCTGATCTACGAAAAAAACTGTTAAACTAATTTGCCCCAAGGGTTCTCAATGTTTCCTGTCTTTCATTAAAGAAACCATTTTCAGAACCCATGGGGCTTTTTCATTTCATGATTCACAAACCGGCTTTTCTCATAAAATTTTATGAAGAAATTCCGTAATCTCATTTTCATAGAGTTCTCTGTCCACACAATAACTCATTCCGTGAGGTGCGCCTTCCACCATGACCAGTTTTTTCTGTGCACCGCATGCTTCATAACATTTTCTGCTCATTTCACAAGGTACAAAATAATCTTCTTCCCCATGAATCAAAAGCACCGGAATATTACAATTTTTCATAGCTTCCACCGCAGAATGTTCTTCCACATCAAATCCTCCAAATATTTTTGCAGCCAAACGTACCGTCGTATACGTTACCTGTATCGGAAATTTCATCTGTTTGATCACTTCCTGAATGATCTCCTTTGGTGATGAATAAGGACAATCTGCCATGATTCCTTTTACATTAGCCGGTAATCCCAAATCTGCAGACATCAGAACCGTGGATGCTCCCATAGAAATTCCTGCCAGTACAATCTTAGTTTCTTCTCCAAATCTTCTGTTCAGATAACGGATCCAGTCCAGACAGTCATATCGCTCTCTGATTCCAAAGGTAATGGCAGTTCCGCCGCTTTTTCCGTGTCCTCGCTGATCTGCCAGCAATACATTATATTGATATTTCTGTGCATAGGCTAAAATACCGTTGCCGTCTCTTAGCGCACCGCTGTGATACCCGTGAAAGAACAAAAGAATCGGTGCATCATCTTTGACATGATAATATTTTCCTGCCAGGGTGATCCCATCTTTCGATTCAATAAAAATACGCTGAAAATGTAATTTTTTTCCGTTCTGAACCCCTTCCCTGATTATCTCCGCATAAGGTTCATATTGTTTTCCCTGTGGAATTTCCAAATCCGGCTCCCGATCTTTGCGAATCCTTCCAAATACCATACGGTATACCGCATAAATACCAATTCCTCCTGCTGATAACACAACTCCCGCATTTCTAAGCAGTTTCTTCATTTTTTCACTCCTCAATTGTCATACAGCAGGACAACACTTCCTTTTTCCGGAAGGTGCTGCTGCATTGCAATCCCTTTGCGCCTATTGTATACAATACACAAAGGATTGTCTCGATTCAATACGTTTTATCATTTTTACTTCATGTATTTTACCACATCCTTTCTTCGAAACCTTTAAGAAAGAATTAAAATTCGGTTAATTTTACATAGTTTTAACTAGCTTTTTATACTGCCGGTGGTATAATACCCAAAGTAGGGTATTATACCCAAATTTCATTATTCATAAGGAGTTATAATATGGATATCATTATTGTAGGCTGTGGAAAGGTAGGCTATACCTTGGTAGAACAGCTCAGCAATGAGGATCACAATATTGTTGTTGTAGATCAAAATGCTGCAAAAGTACGGGATATTACTGATAATTTAGATGCCATGGGAGTGGTAGGAAACGGTGTCAGTTATCAGACTTTGCTGGAAGCCGGTGCTGCTACTGCCGATCTTGTCATCGCAGTCACAGGCTCTGATGAAGAGAATCTGCTCTGCTGTCTGATCGCAAAAAAGACAGGAAATTGCCAGACGATCGCCCGTGTACGTAATCCGATCTATAATTCGGAAATTGATTTTTTGAAAGAAGAATTCGGCCTTGCCATGATCATAAATCCGGAATTGACAGCCGCCAGAGAAATTGCAAAAATCTTTCAGTTTCCTTCTGCAATCCGCGTAGATACCTTTGCCCGCGGACATGTGGAAATGCTTCACTGCAAACTGACCAAAGATTCCCCTCTGATCGGAATGCAGCTTTCTAATCTGCACCAGAGATTAAAGGTAAATGTACTGGTCTGCGAAGTCATCCGCGGCGAAGATGTGATCATTCCAAATGGTAATTTTATTTTTGAAGAAAATGACATCATCGCCATTGCTTCCAATCGAAAGAATGCAATTTCTTTCTTTAAAAATGCCGGAATTATGAAAAATCCGGTAAAAAATGCAATTTTAGCCGGCGGCGGAAAGATTTCCTACTATCTTGCCAAAGCACTCATTGCTTCCGGCATTGATGTTACGATCATCGAACAGAATCCTTCCAGAGCAGACTTTTTAAGTGAAGAACTGCCGCAGGCAACGGTAATTCTGGGAGATGCTACCGATGAATCGGTACTGGAACAGGAAGACTTCCAGACGGCTGACGGATTTGCCTGCCTTACCGGTCTGGATGAAGAAAATATTCTGTTGGCCTTACATGTAAATGCAAATTCCAAAGCCAAAACCGTCACCAAGATCAATCGTATGAGTTTTCAGAACGTAATCGACCGATTAGATCTTGGAAGTATCATTTATCCGCGTGTGACGACTGCTAATTACATTGTAAAATATGTACGCTCTGCCAGTGCTGCACAAAATGACAACAACGTAGAAACTTTATATCAGCTTGCCAACGGCAAAGCAGAAGCACTGGAATTTAATATTACAGACCGATCCCGAATTACAGATATTCCGCTGCAGCAGCTGCGCATCCGTAAAAACACACTGATCGGCTGCATTTACCGCAACGGTAACGTTATTTTCCCAGGCGGGCAAGATATGATTCAGGTAGGCGATACGGTCATGGTCGTTCTTTCCGGCTACAGACTGTCTGATATTGAGGATATTCTGGAGGATAGAACCGTATGAATTACCCAATGATCATTTTTATTTTAGGTCATCTGCTCCGATATGAAGCATTATTTATGCTGCTTCCTATTTTTACCGGATTGATCTATAACGAAAAAGAAGCCTATGCGTTTATCGGTGTTGCCATTCTTTCTTTCCTGCTCGGTTCCATTATGAGTTGTAAAGAACCAAAAAAGAAACAGCTGTATACCCGTGACGGTTCCGTTACCGTTGCCCTTGGCTGGCTGGTATTGAGTCTCTTCGGTGCATTGCCTTTTACCTTAAACGGTGATATTCCATTTTACGTCGATGCACTGTTTGAAACAATCTCCGGATTTACAACCACCGGTGCAAGTGTTCTCTCAAACGTAGAAGCATTGAGCCACACCAGTATCATGTGGCGCAGTTTTACCCACTGGGTCGGCGGAATGGGTGTTTTTGTTTTCATCCTCTCTCTGCTTCCGATGATCGGTGGCTCTACCATGCAGCTGATGAAAGCAGAATCTCCGGGACCATCCGTAGATAAATTCGTTCCAAAAGTAAAAGATACTGCACAGATTCTCTATCGAATCTACATCGTTATCACGGTGATTCAGGTCATTGTTCTTTTATTTGCAAAAATGCCTTTGTTTGATACATTGACACTGACTTTTGGTACAGTAGGTACCGGAGGGTTCGGAATTAAAAACGACAGTCTTGGAAGTTATACTTCCTTGCAGCAAAATATCATTACATTCTTTATGATCATCAGTGGTATTAATTACAGTTTTTACTTTTTGATTATCAGCAAGCGTTTCAAAGAAGCGCTGCATTTAGAAGAAGTTCGCTGGTATCTGGGAATTATTCTTGCTTCCGTAGTACTGATCACACTGAATATCCTGCATATGTACGGAAGTCTTGCAGAATCCATCAAACATGCATTTTTCCAGGTTGGATCCATCATTACGACGACCGGATATTCCAGTACAGATTTCAATCTCTGGCCGGAATTTTCAAAGACGATCCTGCTCCTTCTGATGATCATCGGTGCCTGTGCCGGAAGTACTGCCGGAGGTTTTAAAGTATCTCGTATGCTGATGTTATTAAAAAGTGCCAAAGCAGAGCTTTCTGTCATGATCCATCCAAGAGAAGTAAAAAAAATCCGTATGGACGGTCACGCGGTCAGCAACGATGTTCTTCGAACAGCGCAGGTATATCTGGTCATCTACTGGGCATTTTTCCTGTTGGCTGTCCTGCTGATCAGTATCGATAATTTTGATTTTACAACGAATTTTACTGCAGTTGCAGCAACTTTCAATAACATTGGTCCTGGTTTGGCTGGCGTAGGTCCTATGAGCAACTTTGGATGCTACTCTGTATTTTCCAAATTTGTATTAATGATCGGAATGCTGATCGGCCGATTGGAGCTGTATCCAATCATGCTGCTGCTCTTACCAGCCACATGGAAACACAAATAATGGACTTCTGCTATTTTTTACATATACAAAATCAGTTTTAAACAAAACAACAAAATTATTTCAACCGATAAAAAAAGGGGACAGCAAAACGCTGTCCCCTGATTATTTTACGTATTTCAATTGTCTTCCGTCACTGATCGTTTATTCACTGATGATCATGCTCGCTGCACCGTAAATACCTGCATCGTTGCCTAATTCAGCAAGTGCAAATTTGATTCCTCTGCAGCCCGGCCATACATATTTTACAAAATAGGACTGAACACGATCTACCAGAACCTGACCTGCTTTAGAAACACCGCCGCCAATGATAAAGATTTCCGGATCGATCACTGCTGCTGTCGCTGCAAGTGAATATCCTAAATAGTTACAGAACTTATCAAAAATCTCATCCGCTACTTTGTCTCCTGCTTTTGCAGCATCTAAGACATCTTTGGCTGTAATTTCTTCCAGATCACGAAGTGAAGTTTCTCTGTCGCTTTCAGAAACAGCTTTTTTTGCCATTCTTACCAGACCTGTTGCAGATGAGAACTGTTCTACACATCCAACTGCACCGCAGCCGCATGGCTGTTCAATTTCATCATCTACATGAATATGTCCAACTTCACCTGCTGCTCCTTTGGCACCTGTAACAACTCTTCCATCTACGATGATTGCTGCTCCAAGACCTGTACCGATCGGAACTACGACTACATTTTTATAGCCTCTTGCTCCTCCGCGCCACATTTCGCCAAGACCGGCAACATTTACGTCATTGCCGCCGCGGCAAGGAAGTCCTGTCAGTTCACTCAGTTCTTTTGCAACCGGTTTATTTACCCAGTCAAGGTTTGCAGGGCAGACAGCAACACCGTCTGCAGTTACAGGACCTGGTGTACCAAATCCGATTCCTGTTACCTCATCTTTGGAAATTCCTTTTTCTGCCAGTTTCTCTTCCAGTGCTTTCGCAATATCCGGTAAAATGTGAGAAGAATTGTCTTCTCTGCGGGTTACGATCTGCCATTTATCCAGAAGTTCACCATCGACAGTAAAAAGTCCCAATTTGACAAAAGTTCCACCAATATCAACACCAAAACAATACTTCATAAAATACGCTCCTTACCCTAATGGACCAATGGTCTATTAGATTTCATACCATTTAATTTCGTTTGCTTCCATATGTAATTCGAAGCTGCTTCCATCTCCGGTATAAACAACAGTATCCTGTGGTTCATAAGTATTGTTTACTACACAATATTTTCCGTTCTTTACATAAGCATGAACTTCTACATTGAAGTTAGAGCTGAACCATTTGTGAAGATCTTCTTCTGCATGAGCACTCCATAAGATACTTCTGTATAAGATACGGCTGTTTTCAAAGCTGTATGGAAGACCGCTGATATATACAGAACGTCCTTTTCCGAAGGAGTTTACAGCCATCTGAACTTCTTTTTCTCTCTGTACAAGGATTTCTGTACCTTCATATGCAAAGATGCTCTTCTTTCCTTCACCAAAATCAACTGGTTTTGTAGTATCTGCTAAGATAAAGTGTTCTGGATTTTCATCCCAGTTATATTTATCATAGTTCAGAGTAAAGCCTGTTTCTTTTTCAACACCGAGGAGACTTGCTAACTGTAAGTAGTGTCCCTGATGCTGATGTCCGGAAGGTTCACCAACACCGATGAAACCGCCGCCATTGTATACAAATTCACGGATTGCAGAGATCACTTCCGGATCTTCCCAATAATATCCGCCTGTATGAGCTGTATCGCCATCACCTACGTTGATGATTACATCTACATCATCTAATACATGTGCATCTGCTTTTACATCATCAAAGGAGATAAATCTTACATCAAATGGTGCACCTGAAAGTGCTTCGATAATACCTGCATAGCTGTAGTTCTGTTTCTGATACAGTGCATGGTGTACCATATGGCATCCCCAGCTTCTGATCTTACCCCAGCTGTTTAATACAGCAACAGTTTTTACGCAATGAGGTGTTGTTCCTTTTGCGTTTTCATATAATTCACGGAATTCGTTACATACGCTTTCTACGTAGTCAATGAATTCTGGGAAATCTAATGCAAGTTTTAAGTATCCGCCGTATCCGATACGATCGATTGGTTTACGAAGGATCGCACGTCTGGCTGTTACCCAGTTTTCTTTTGCTTCTTTGATTGGATCTCCGCCTTCATGGAATACATCTGGGAAGAAATATGGAAGGAAACGTCCTTCTGTATATTTTACTCCCGGAATGTCAGAGATCAGACGAAGTGTACTACCATTACCAACACTTCCTACAACTGCATCCAGTCCGATGGTTTTGAATTCAGGCATGAATGGTTCTGTTCCGATCCAGTGATCGCCTAAGAACATCATTGCTTCTTTTCCGCATTCATGTGTGATGTCTACCATTTCTTTTGCAAGTTTGGCAACTTCACGACGCTGGAATGCCTGGAAATCTTTGAATTCTTTGCTTGGGATACGATACTGGTTGTTGAAGTATCCCTGATCGATAATATATTCCGGACGGAATTTGTATCCAACTTCTTTTTCAAACTGTTCCAGAATGTATGGACTTACAGAAGCGGAATATCCGTACCAGTCTACGAATTTTTCACGTTTCAGTTCATCGAATACTAATGTGAACTGATGGAAGAATGTTGTATAACGGATTACATTTACATATGGATGTTCGTCACAGAATTTACGCAGACGTTTCATTGTAAACTCATGAGTTTTCGGCTGGCGAACGTCAAATGTGATCTGGTGTTCAAAGTTTGTCCATCCGTTTGTAGTTGCATTGTACATATGTACCGGATCCCAGATGATATAAGCTAAGAAACTTACAGTATATTCATGGAATGCATCCACTTTGCTGATTTCTACACAGCCTGTTTCTTCGTTATAGTTCCATACATCTGTAGAAACAACTTCGCCTGTAGTACGGTCAACAACTTCCCACCAGCGTTTCATATCATCTCTTGTATTTACCTGTAACAGTTCATCTGAAATTCCTTTCATCAGAGGAATTGCAAGTGTATCTTCTGTTGCAGTATAGAATCCTGTCATGATATAGCACTGCTGTACTTCATCAGGATTTGCTTTTGCCCATTCGTTGTCTTTACGTGTTGTGTAATATGTAGAATAGATCTTTGCACCGACTTTTGTCAGTTCTTCCGGGAATTCTGTACCATCACAATCACGGATCGCATCTGCTCCCCAGCGGTTTAAAATTTCAATCGTTTCCGGAACAACGTCCAAGTTTGTTGGAATTGTAACTCGACCTTTATTCAGTACTTTATCTGTCATATTTTTCTCCTTTTAATGCTGCTGTTCTTTTCACTTTGGATCGAACAGCAGCTTTTTCAACTATCTGCTCTTTGTTTCAAAAGGTTTATTATAGATAGCTAACGCTACAAGCAGACATAACACACCTACGATCATAATGCCAAGACCAGCTAACTGTCCTGTCATTTTCCATCCACCAATTACAAGTGCAATTCCCAGTACGAAGAACAGTGCAATGAGTGTTACACGTAATTTTGTATGTTCTTTCCAAAATTCCATAACGTCACCTTATCCTTTCAATCCACCTACAGTCATACCCTGTGTCAGCTGTTTCTGTACACACATGTACAGGATCAGTGTAGGAAGCATTACTAATACCAGACCGGCATACATCATACCGTATTCTGCTTTTGACTGCTGAGCCTGCATTAAGTTTAACAGACCAACCGGTAATGTCTTCTGTCCTGATGCGGAACTCATCAATGTCATGGAAATGATATATTCATTCCAGAATGAGAGGAAGTTGAACAGGATGATTGTAAGAATCGATGGTTTTGCCATAGGGAAAATAATTTTCCACATTGCTTTGTTGTAAGATGCACCGTCGATGTATGCAGCTTCTTCAAAGTCATGAGGCAGAGTTCTGAAGTATCCTGATAACAGATAAATAGTAAACGGCAGCGCTGTTGCAGCATATACAACGGCAAGAACTACCAGGTTGTTTAACAGGAATCCTTCTCCAAAAATCTTTCTTAACCAGATATCACCATCTCTTAACATTAAGAAGATTGGTACTACGATATAGTTTACGTTAATAAACAGACCTGCCATAAATGCAGTGTTTAAAAGCTTGCTGCCTTTAAATTCAAATCTGGACAGACAGTATGCAGCCGGAAGTGCGATTACAAGCAACAGCACTAAAGCGATGGCTGTAACGATCACAGAATTGATCATATAGCTGCCCATGTTTGCTGAATTCCAAGCATCTACAAAGTTCTGCCAGTAAATTCCAGCCGGAAGTGCCCAAGGGTTTCCGTAGAATTCGCTGTTCTGTTTGATTGATGCCATAAATACCCACGCTACCGGAACAATAATTACGACGGCCAGGGTAATAAGTGCTACATAAACAAACGCTTTAAACAGACGTTCGCTTGAAGCTGAATTTTTATTCTGATTCATAACCATCCTCCTTAGAATTCCAATACTTCACGTTTTGTTACTTTATTCACTAATGCAGCAAGTACAAAAGAGAATACGAAGATTACAACACCTACAGTCATACTGTAACCATATAATCCCTGATCTTTCTGGCTGTACATAAAGCCTAATGCAACTTCAGATGCACCGTTTGGTCCGCCGGAAGTCATCGCTTTTACAAACAGGAATGCCATGTTAATGGTTGAAATAATAAAGAATGTTAATGTTGTACGGATGTTTGTCCAGATCAATGGAATTGTAATCTGGAAAAACTGTGTAAGGCGTCCTGCACCATCCAGACCAGCACTTTCATATAAGCTTTCCGGTACCGCTGACATAGATGCCATATACATTACCATATAGTAACCAATGGCCTGCCAAACCATTGCAATAATGATCGAAATAATTACGAGTTTTTCACCCTTCCAAAGGATTGGGGTAGACATATCTCGGAAAAGTCCGATGATACTGTTTAACATACCATTTTCAGGTTTATAAATTGCTGAGAAAATACCTGAAATAACTACGACTGACAGAATGTTTGGAATATAGAAAATAATTCTGAAGAAATTCTGTCCTTTAATCTTTTCACGGGTTAAAATTCCTGCAAATACAAGTGCAAACCCAAATGTAATGATCGTTGTGACTACTACAAGTAAGATCATATTCTGCATAGACTGAATGAATTTTGTGTCAGCGAATAAAACCTTGTAGTTCTGTAAACCTACGAATGTTTCGGTCGGAGTATATGCTCCTTTTTCGTACAGAGAAATTCTGAATACGTTAAATGTAGGTATGATCATAAAAATGAAGAAAAGAATAGTTGCCGGTGCTACGCACGCTGTTAAAAAGCCAATGAGCCTTTTGTCTTTTTTCATATTATCCTGTTCCTTTCTTGAAACTTTTTCTGTTGCTTTTCTATGCCTTTCACTTTTTCTTTTGAACAGCAAACAGCATTTTCAAAAAACAAATCTCAAAATAAGTCTCTGAATTTCATGTCCCTTTTCCTTGCCTTTAGACAAAACACGGCGGGCATTGTTCCTGCCCGCCGCCATAAAGTTCGCGTTATAGATTGAACTGATTATTTTAAGTTAGCACGCATTAAATCGCTTGCTTCTGTGATTCCAGCAATCCAATCTTCTTCTGTGATGCTTCCTTCAACTAAAGCGTTTACTGGATCGAAGAATACTTCACGAACAGTTCCTAAACCTGCAACTGATTCGTATGCAGCGAAGTTACCCATAGCTGCTTTTGCACCGTTGTCATAGATTGAATAGAACATCTGGTTGTCGCCTTCAAGTCCATCAGCGATTCCAAGTACTGGCTGAATAGCGCCTGCTTCTGCGAAGATTTCGCAAGCAACATCACTGTAAAGGAATGCAACGAACTGTTTAGCAGCATCTACGTTTGCAGCGCCTGAAGGAATCCAAGCCTGTTCAAACCATGTGTAGCTGTATCCTGCTCCGCCTGCTTCAACTGCTGGAAGAGCTGTCATGCCCCATTCAAATCCGTCTGCACGTGGAGCATCTGCCATTTCACCAACAATCCATGTACCGTTTGGCATGAAGATTGCTTTGTTGTCAAGAACTAACTGCTGGTTCTGTGTGAAGTCCTGATCGTTAGCCTGAGCTGGTGTGATTGGGTTTGTGTATGTAGCTAATTTAGCAACGATATCGAAGCATGTCTGAGCTTCTTCTGTTGCCCAGATACCTTCTTCATAGTTTGTAGCTTTGTTGAAGAAATCTGGTCCGCCTACAGAGTACATTAATGCATAGAAGAATGCATCGAAGTAACCTGTTGTTGGGTATGTGAATAAGTAGATTCCTTCTTCTTTCGCTTTGTCACCTAATTCCCACATTTCATCCCATGTTGTTGGAACTGTCCAGCCTTTTTCTTCTAAGAGACCAGCGTTGTAGAATAATCCACATGGAGAGTAGAACATAGGAGCAAGGTAAGTTTTACCATCGCTGTATGGGTTTGTTAAGGATGTATCTGTGAAACCACCAGCAATTTTGTCAGAAACAACTGCGTCTTCACCTGGTACTGTCATAGATAATACATCTGTAAGGTCTGCGATCATGTTACCTTTGATGAACTGTTCTGTAAGACCAGCTTCACGACCTGTTGCTAAATGTACAACGTCTGGATAATCGCCAGCCTGCATAGAAGGTCCGATTACATCTTCAAGGTTCTGATCTGTTGTTAATTCAACTTCGATGCCTGTCTGAGCTGTGAAAGCTTCTTTAACTTTTGTCCACATTTCTGAACCATAAGCTGTTTCGATTGCTGCTACTTTAATAGTAGTTCCTGCTAAATCGTTTTCTGGAGTTTCTACTTCTGCATCTGCATCTGGTGTTTCAGTATCTTCTACAGTTGCGTCGTCAGCTGGTGCATCTGTTTCTGCAGAACCACATCCAACAACGAGAGAAGCTACCATAGTTACACATAAAAGTGTGCTTAAGAGTTTCTTTTTCATTTTGGTTTCCCCCTTTAATTTTTATGGCATTCATACGCCAACTCTTATATTTAACAGTATACCTTTTAATCTTTTAGTTTCAATCACTTTATTGCTCTTTTTTTTATACTTCTTGCTTTAAGCCGTATTTTTATCTATTTTCGCTAATTTTTTTCAAAGTTTTTTGTGCAATTATTCCATTTGATTCTTCTGTTTTGACAAACAGATGTTTTAAGCATTTTCTTCTCCAATGGTTCTCATCCCATAATTTCAGGGATTTTTCGAAGTTTTTCGGAGATTTCCACTATCTTTCCGAAAAACTAATCTATTTTCCTGCAGGGTATTGCACAGCTCCTAAAAAACCTTTAAAATAATATTGTTCTTTTGAAATTAATAAGAGCAATCAAACTAAAGTAAAATATGAATAGGTGATCATTTTGAGCAGCAACAGATTTGATTTTGTCATTCAGGAACATAACACGATCAGAGATGCCACAAAATTGCTTTATGTGAGTTCAGCAAAGTATAATGGCGACTGGCACAGCAATCCTCACACTCACAGCTGTTCCGAACTTTTTTACGTGATCGGCGGTTCCGGACAATTTTTTATTGAAGGGAAAACATTTCCTGTCAACACAAACGATCTCGTGATCGTCAACCCGAATATTGAACACACCGAAGTCAGTCTCAATTCCAATCCGCTGGAATATATTGTTCTGGGGGTGGAAGGACTGGAGCTTTCTGTTTCCGATGAAAGCGATAACCGATACTGCATCGTCAACTTCCGCAGTATGCGCGACAGTGTTCTTATGTGTCTGCAGAATATTCTGCATGAAATTGAAGAAAAAGCACCCGGTTATGATACAATCTGCCAGAATCTGATTGAAGTATTGTTTATCTTCCTTTCACGGCAGACAAACTTTTCTACTACGATGACTCCGATTAGGAAGACCTCTTCCAGATTATGCGCCACGGTACGGCACTATATTGACGAACATTATAAAGAAAATATTTCGTTGGATGCTCTGGCACAGCTGACCCATGTAAGCAAATATTATATGGTTCATGCATTTTCCAAAGAATACGGAATCTCCCCTATCAATTATATGGTCTACAAAAGGATCGAAGAAGCAAAGCATCTTTTAAAAAATGATGATTATACCCTTGCACTGATCAGCCGTATGCTTGGATTTTCTTCTCCAAGTTACTTTTCCCAGTCTTTTAAAAAAGCAACGGGAATGACACCAAACGAATATCGTAAAAATCCAACTTAAAAACCCCCGTCCGCATCATTCTCTGATGCGGACAGGGGTTTCTTTATGCATTTCTAAAAAACATTCTGTCTAATCGACGTTCTGTTATTTTATTATTCTGCTTTTGGTCCTGCTGCAACTAATGCTTTACCAGCTTCGTTTCCTTCGTATTTTGCGAAGTTCTTAACGAATCTTGAAGCAAGATCTTTTGCTTTTGCTTCCCATTCAGAAGCATCTGCATATGTATCACGAGGATCAAGGATTGCCGGATCTACTCCTGGAAGTTCTGTTGGAACTTCGAAGTCGAACATTGGGATCTTCTTAGTTGGAGCGTTTAAGATATCTCCGTTAAGGATTGCATCGATGATACCACGAGTATCTTTGATAGAGATACGTTTTCCAGTTCCGTTCCATCCTGTATTTACGAGGTATGCTTTTGCACCACTCTGTTCCATTTTCTTAACAAGTTCTTCTGCATATTTTGTAGGATGCAGTTCCAGGAATGCCTGACCGAAGCATGCTGAGAATGTTGGAGTTGGTTCTGTGATTCCACGTTCTGTACCTGCTAATTTTGCTGTGAATCCAGACAGGAAGTAGTACTGTGTCTGTTCCGGAGTTAAGATAGATACTGGTGGAAGTACGCCGAATGCATCTGCTGATAAGAAGATTACGTTCTTAGCTGCTGGTGCAGAAGATACTGGACGTACGATATTGTCAATGTGGTTGATTGGATAAGATACACGTGTATTTTCTGTTACGCTCTTATCGTTGAAATCGATTTTTCCTTCTGCATCAAGAGTAACGTTTTCAAGTAATGCGTTACGTTTGATAGCATTGTAGATGTCTGGTTCAGATTCTTTATCAAGGTTGATAACTTTTGCATAGCATCCGCCTTCGAAGTTGAATACACCGTTGTCATCCCAGCCGTGTTCGTCATCACCGATGAGGAGACGTTTTGGATCTGTAGAAAGTGTAGTCTTACCTGTTCCTGAAAGACCGAAGAAGATTGCTGTGTTTTCTCCGTTCATATCTGTGTTTGCTGAGCAGTGCATAGAAGCGATGCCCTTTAATGGCAGATAGTAGTTCATCATAGAGAACATACCTTTTTTCATTTCTCCGCCGTACCATGTGTTGATGATAACCTGTTCACGGCTTGTGATGTTGAATGCAACACATGTTTCTGAGTTCAGGCCTAATTCTTCATAGTTTTCAACTTTTGCTTTAGAAGCGTTGTAAACAACGAAGTCTGGTTCAAAGTTTTCTAATTCTTCTGCTGTTGGCTGAATGAACATGTTTTTAACGAAATGTGCCTGCCAAGCTACTTCTACGATGAAACGGATTGCCATACGTGTATCTTTGTTAGCTCCGCAGAATGCATCTACTACGAATAATCTCTTGTTAGAGAGTTCTTTTTTAGCGATTTCTTTTACAGCTGCCCATGCTTCTTCTGTCATTGGGTGGTTGTCGTTTTTGTATTCATCAGATGTCCACCATACAGTGTCCTTAGAGTTTTCATCAACAACGATGAATTTATCTTTAGGAGAACGTCCTGTATAGATACCGGTCATTACGTTTACTGCACCCAGTTCACTTTCCTGACCAACTTCAAAACCTTCGAGTTCTGCTTTTGTTTCTTCTTCGAATAACATTTCATAAGAAGGATTGTATACTACTTCTGTAGTGCCAGAAATACCATACTTGCTTAAATCGATTTTTGCCATCTTACATTAACCTCTTTCTTTTCGTATTTTTGATACCGCTCCTGTATCTGTTCCGGCAGTATCTTATCGGGGTTTAAGTTTTTTCTAACTCACCGATTATAATTATACATATCTCGCTCTATAAAATCAACAAAAAAAGCATTTTTCAAGGTACAAAAAGAGGGCAGATTTGAAATCTGCCCTCTGATTTTATAAAATTCAGGATCATTTCATCTTCAAATGACCTTTTTGCTGTTTTGGATCTGATTATTTTAATCCAAATACTGCATTTACCGCTGCATCAGAAAGTGCGCCGCTTCCGCCAAGTACATAGCCGGATGTAATTCCGTTTGCTGCTACATAACCTGCTGCTGCATCTGTTGCACCATCTTTTGTCAAGATCAATGGAGCATTTAATGCTGCTGCAAGAGGTCCGCCGCATAATCCGTCCGGGAAGTTCTTTCCGCTTGCGATCAGTGCTTTGTCTGCATTTTCAAAGAAAATTTCTGCCACTGCTACGGATGTTTCATATCTGGATGTTCCAGAGATTCTTGCTACTTCTCCGTAAGCTGCCAGTTCTTCTTCGATCGCTTCGCTGACTGCACCTGTTCCGCCTACGATGAAGATGATGCCGCCGTTCATGCTTTCCAGAACTGCTTTCTGATCTGCGCTCAGTGCTTCATTTGGTTTCACCAGCATGATCGGTCTTCCTGTTGCAGATGCGGATAAACTGTCTGCGAAGGATTTTCCTGTTGCTACGATCAGTTCGTTTCCTGTCATGCCTGCTTCTGCAAGAATCTTTAAGCTTGTTTCATATCTGGATGCTCCAGAGATTCTTGTCACGTCATATCCTGCTGTTTCGATGGCATCTACACTTGCAGGAACTGCTCCTGTACCGCCAAGGATATAAACTTTTCCGCCTTCTGCTACGTTTGCTTTGATGTAGTCATGTAACTGTGCTACATTTGCAGCTTTGCCGTTGGTCAGAAGGATTGGTGCATTTTTCACGGATGCAAGGTAGCTTCCGGAAAGAGCATCTGCAAAGTTTGTACCTGTTGCTACGATCACTGCTTCAAACTTGTCTACGCCAAGTGTTTCTTTGTAAGTATCTGCTACTTTGTAAGCTGTTTCATATCTGCCTGCACCGGAAAGTCTTACAACACCTGTTTCTTCAGTTGCTTCACCTACAGTTACTTTACATGTTGCAAGTTTTCCTAAACCGTTGCTTACTGTGATCACTGCGGTACCTTCTTTTACCGCTGTTACCACACCATTTTTGCTTACTTTTGCAACTGCTTCATTGGAAGATGTCCATACAAGACCTTTCAGGATATCTCCATCAACAGCTGTAATTTCTAATGCAGCTTTTTCGCCAACGCTTACTGTTGTATCTTTTAATGTTGCTTTTGTAGCAACTTTTTCTACACGGATTGGCTCGATTTCAGCTAAGCATCCGAATCCGTTGCTTCCCTGTTCAATGATAAATTCGATGTACTGAGCATCTACTATGTTATCAAAGAGCTGTGTTACCCATGCACCTGAACCTGCACTTGTGGTCAGATGTTCTCCGGAAGTAAGTACATTGCCTTCTGCATCTTTGATGTTATAGCTGTACTGACTTACCACACCGTTCTGTGCATTTCTCTGCTGGAATTTAAATCCACCGATATTCAGTGTTGTTCCTAAGTTAATTTTCAGGATTGCAGGATTGTTTTCGCTTACTTTAAATGATCCTGTGCTCCATGCTGTATGCCAGAATGTAGATCCGTTACCATCGATGGCTGCTGATGCATAACCGTTGACAGGACCTTCTCCGCCGGCTTCTTCTGTATTTGCTTCAATACTGATATCTGCAAATTCTGATCTTGCAATATCTGCTGCTACAGAATCAGTTACTGTAAATGTAAAGCTTTCTGTTTCGCCTGTTGCATAAGCTGCGGTTACTGTTGCTGTACCTGCACCGATTGCATTGATCTTGTTGTTTTCTTTATCAACGGATACTACGTCGTTGTTGTCTACAGTCCATGTAATTTCATCCAGGCTGCTTCCGCAGATATCTGCTGTTTCACCTAAATAAAGAGCTGTTCCGCTGACAGTAACCACTTTTGCATCTTCATCAACTGTAATCTTCAGATTATCAAGGATGAAGTCAACGGTACCTGTTGCTGTATTGCTCTGGCAAAGGTTTGCGTTCATATAAAGACCGATCCATGTCTGTCCTGATCCGCTGCCTACTACCTGCATTGCTGCATGTGCTGTTTCTGTAGATGCTGCAAGGTATGTTGTCGGTAAGTTGTAAGATGTTCCTTCACCAACTACCATCTGATAACCTGCAGATGCTGTCTGATAATCAAATTCTACATTATAAACTTTACCAGCTTCAAAGCGGAAGTTCTGTGGAATTGTACGATATACCAGTGCTGTGGTTCTTGTATGATGTTTCAGTGACCATTCACCGCCGATAACGTCATCTACTGCTTTTCCATTCCAGCCCTTCTGTGTATAAGGAGCATTCAGCTGAGATAAGTGTGTCTGTGAATCGCCGCTTGTATAGTAGCCAAGAACAAATGGATACAGACCCTGTACTACAGATTCGAAATCCTGTTCAAAGCTTCCGTCTTCTTTATAGTTATCTACTTTCTGGTTTACGATACGGATATCATCCCAGTGTGTATAACCTTCGCCTGCTTCTCTGGAAAGAGTCAGGGTTGCTGTATCAGATTCTGCCACGAAGGAAATCTGCATACGCTGCATGTTGCTGCCGTGTTCGTTATCACAAGCAACGTAGTTACCTGCGATGGAACGGATCGTGTAATTAGATACTGTTTTTTCTCCGGCATTTACGCTCAGAGTTGCTTTTGCATCGCTTTCATTTGCTACGTATACTTCTGCTACATAATCTTCTCCTGCTGTTAAGCCTGAGATTGTAGTAGATACTTCTACGTCGCTTGCTGTGTTTGCCATTTCAAGTCTCTGGTCACCATTGCCTGAAACTTTGATCATGACACCGTCTGCTGTAATATCACCTGTCCAGTCTGCTGCATCCAGTGTTTCACCATCTGCATAACCGTTGAAGCCAGGGTCAACTACATAATCATATTCACCAAAGTCGTTTACCAGTTCTTTGGCTTTTGCTTCTTCGCCTTTTACTACTACATAAGCAGTAGATGCTTTTGCTTCCAGAGTTACTGTTCCGTCAACAACGTTTACTTCTGTTTCATTGATACGTCCCTGATCAGAGAGTTCGTATACAACTACGTTTGCAAGTTTTGCCCAGTCTTCCTGGAGTTCCCATGTAGTTGTACCGCCATCCAGATTCCAGTGATAGAGTTTTTCTTCTCCGTTCTGATTATCTGTCCATGGAAGGAGGTAAGTAGATTCGTTTACGTCTGTATTTAATACAACTTTACCGTTTAATGTAATTGTACGTTCGATTTCGATGTCGCTTCTCTGTTCTTCGTTACGTGTAACAATAACCACGTCACCGTCATCGTTTGCTAAAGTAATCTGTTTTTCTGTATTTCCTACAGGAGATTTTTCACCTTTACCGTAGTTTTCCCAATCGATTACCTGATAGTGCTGTAAGAATTTGGTTGGTACGTTTTCGTTAAATGTACCTTCGATATAACCTTTGAAATTCTGCTGTCCGCCCCAGCCTTCGAAGCCGTATAATCTGAAACCGCCAAGTAATGGATTGTCAGCTGTACCGCCGAAGTTTGGCCAGTTGAGTACCTGAGAATCTCTCACGTCATTTTTCAGGAAACGGATGATTTCACTGTTATAACCTTTTGCACCGGCACCACCGTAAGTAGTATCTGTTGACCAATGCTGCCATGTAGAATCATATTCACCTTCTGCACTGAATTCTGTAGAGAATCTCCAGCCAAGAGAGTTGATTTCTTCAGCGATTCTTCTTGTTTCCCATGCATCCTGATACCAAACATCAAGATAGATGAAGTCCATATTGTCTTCTCTTGTTGCTGCATCAGCTTTGATCAGTGCCAGCGCTTCTTCTCTGGAAACTGCTGTTACACCATCACCATTTGTCAGGTCACCCTGTGAATCTTTTACGTATTCTTTCTTATCCCAGTCACCTGAGTAGAAATTTGTTTCATTGATACGGTCATACAACTGTGTAAAACGTTTCAGACGAGCATCAGAAGATAAATCCCAAAGCTTGTTGATTACTACGGACTGGTCTAACCATCCCCAGCCGTTTCCGTTTAAGATACCGTTGGCATTGCTGATCATTGTTTCATTGAATGATCTTGATTCCGGATATGCTTCCTGTGCATTTACGTGGATACCGATTTCTGTGTTGTAATCATGAGCGATCTTGATCAGGCTCTGGAAATCTTTTACTCCACCTTCACGTTCTGCGATGTCTGCGTATTCAGAGTTTGCAGAGTCGTGACCTTCGTTACCATAACCTTTTAACAGAAGTGCCTGTGGAAGACCGTCTGTTGCAAGATAAACTTTCTTTACGTTATCTGCAGTTGCAAGGAATGGGTTTGGAGCAGCACTTTCGAAGTTCATAACGATACGATAGTTTACAAGATCTTTGATCGCTTCAGTTCCCTGTGCGTAATGCATGATCTTTCTGAATGCGATCGCACCGTCATTCCAGTCGATGTCACCATCGTTATTTACGTCACCGTTAGCGATTGCTACTTTTGCTACAGGAAGTTCACTTACCTGATAATCATAAGCGTATGCACTTGCCTGTCCTGTCTTGTCACCGCTTTCATAGTACCATGCAGCACTTGTTAAGCTCATGGAATCTGCGCTGTTGATACGTTCAACACGTAAGTCACCTTCGATTTCAGAGTTGCTGTGAAGACCTGCACTTAATTTACCATTGCTTAAGAATGCGTATACATATCCATTTTCATCAGAAGGAACAAATCCATCGTCAAATGTGATATAAGTATCTGCTTTTGATGTTGTAGTAGTAGAAACTTTTGCACCTGCAAATACAGATTCAGTTTCTGTAGATTCTACTGTTAATAAATTCAGATGTGGAATATCAATTTTTGCGATTCTTGCACATCCTTCATTCTTTTCAAGTTTTGTAACTTCCCATGTAAGTGTATTTTCTTCTACGCTTACCTGTACGTCCATTACAAGGTCAATGCTGCTTGCAGCATCTTTTACTGTTAATTCATAAGTTCTAGCAGATTTTGTTGTTTCTTTTACTTCAACAACAGGTGTGATTTCAACGCCGTTGATCTCAACTGTATTTAAATCTGTTTCGTTTGCACGGAAGAAAGATCCGTTGCCTTTCATGATGTATCTTGCGACTACCGGGAACTCTTTGCCGATGTATACTGCCATTTCATCTGATTCGATCATGTCATAAGCACTCAGATTCAGATCACCCTTTTTCTCAAGAACAACATCTTTTACGTTTTCAGCACCTTCTGTAACTGTGATTGTAGAAGAATATGCCTGATATCCGGCTTTGGATACTGAGAAAGAATATTCTCCAACCTGTACATTCGGAACTGTGTAAGTACCGTCTTCTGCTGTTTCTGCAGATTTGGTGCCGATACGTACTGTTGCGCCTGCAACTGCTCCCTCACTGTCTGTAACTTTACCAGTTACAGTTTCCGTTGCTGTACGTTCTTCTTTTACACTCTGACCTTCACGTGCTGCGTTAAATGCCCATGTATCATTCATGCAGTCTTCATTATTATATGTAAAATCTGCAAAGCTGATCTTTGTAGCACCTTTTGTCATAACACCAAATTTTCCAAGGCTTCCTTTGCTTTCTGTTAAAGCTTCTGCCATATTTTTCAGTGTCTGATTGGTCACACGTACCGTTGTGTCATTTACTGTAACTGCTAATGTTTCGTTATTCAGAGAAATGGTAAGATTTAATTCTTCTCCCTCTGTCGCTTCAGGAAGTCCTGAAATCTGTGGATAGCTTTCCTGTCCATTCCATTTGTACTGATAATACCATTTGCTGGAATTGTCATGACCAACATACAGCCAGTTATTATCATCAATATAACTATAGAACACACCCCAGTTTGCACTTGGTTTTAATGCCATAGAGATCGTTCCGCCGCTTGCCATTGTTCTGTCTGTATCTGTATAGAACAGTGGACCTGCTGAAGCTGCGTTGCCATAATTATGTCCGCCAGCGTTATTTGCTCCCCCCTGAAGAACGATCCATTTTCTGGATTCGGATTCTCCTGCTCTGGAGCCATTGAGCAGTGCATCTTCTGTTACCTCTGCAGCCTGTGCTTCCATTGCCGGCAGATAAGGTGAGAATGTTGCACATACCATGACAGCTGCTAAAAGATAGGCTGTCACTCTTTTCAATACCTTTTTCATTTTTTTCCCCTTTCTTGAATCCGCAGATTCGATATGATACCAATATAATATATCATTAACTACATTTTTTGTACATATTTTTTTCATTTTTTTAGATAATTTTACCAAGACGCAAAAATACCGGCCTCCTTGACCGGCATAATTTTGCACTTTTTTCTTATTTTTTTGCACTTTTTATCGTAAATATTGCTTCATTGTCTTTAATGCATGCTTTTCCAGTCTGCTGACCTGCGCTTGAGAAATCCCGATTTCCTCTGCCACCTCCATCTGGGTTTTCCCTTCATAGAACCGAAGATCGATGATATGCTGTTCTCTGGGTGCCAGCCGTTTGATCGCTTCCTGCAGAGAAAGTTCTTCAACCCACTGCTCCTCCTTATTTTTCTTATCACTGATCTGATCCATTACATACAGCGTATCTCCACCTTCCATAAAAACTGGTTCATACAGACTGACCGGACTTTGTACTGCATCCATGGCAAGCACTACCTCTTCTTCCGGAATTCCGATCAGATCAGAAATCTCACGGACTGTCGGTTCTTTGGAATGTTTCTTCATATAATCTTCTTTGGCATAAATCGCTTTATATGCTACATCTCTCAAAGAACGGCTGACACGGATCGAACTGGTATTATCTCTCAGATACCTTCGCAGCTCTCCTGCTACCATAGGAACTGCATACGTTGAAAATTTTACCATCATTTCCGGTTTAAAATTGTCGATTGCTTTGATCAGACCGATACAGCCGATCTGAAACAGGTCATCAGGACATTCATTGCTGTTGGAAAATCGCTTGATCACACTCAGTACCAGTCTTAAGTTTCCCTGAATATATTTTTCTCTCGCTTCCATGTCTCCGGCTTTGATCTTTTGAAACAGTGCTTCCTTTTCTTCCTCTTTCAGTATCGGCAGTTTGGATGTATTGACACCGCAAATCTCAACTTTCCCCTGAACCATGTTCTGCTCTCCTTATTTGTTTAAAACTCCTAAGAAAAGCATTCCCTTCGTCCGCTTAATTTATTCTCTGATCCAAGGACCGATTACTCATATTTTACAATCTCTTTTTTTAACCGCCGGATAATCTTTTTTTCCAGTCTGGAAATATAAGACTGGGAAATTCCAAGCATATCTGCCACTTCCTTCTGGGTCTTTTCTTCTCCCATCGGATCTCGCAGTCCAAACCGCAGCTCCACAATGGTCCGTTCTCTTTTTGTCAGCTTCTCGATCGCTTTATTCAATAATTTCCGTTCCATTTCCGTTTCAATATCCTGATAGATTACATCTTCCTCTGTTCCCAAAATATCAGAAAGAAGCAATTCATTTCCATCCCAGTCCACGTTCAGCGGTTCATCGATGGATACTTCCATACGGGTTTTACTGTTTCTTCTTAAATACATTAAGATTTCATTCTCAATACACCTGGAAGCATAGGTTGCCAGCTTAATATTTTTATCCTTGTTAAATGTATTAATGGCCTTGATCAGACCGATGGTTCCGATAGAAATCAGATCCTCTACTCCCACTCCTGTGTTATCAAATTTTTTTGCAATGTACACGACCAGTCTTAAATTATGTTCAATCAGGATCTCCCTTGCTTCTGTTCTGCGTTCTGTATCCAGATATCGGATCATTCGAAGTTCTTCCTCTGCTTCCAACGGCGGCGGAAGCACTTCACTGCCTCCAATATAATGAATTTCCTGCTGTCTGCCAAACAGCATTTCCGCAAAATTCGGAACGATCTTAAATTGGATCTGATTTGGAATTGCCACCTTAACCAACATTGTTTTCCCTCCCTAACAATAATTCCTGTGAAGTAAAATAGAATAATGAAACAGTCCCGAAAACGGCTGTTCTGTAATCCCGATTACCGGTTTTTCATAAATCCTGCTGTCCTTTCCCTGTAAAACTACCATGTAATCGATCTGTGCTCCCTGCAAGATTCCATGAGGATTTCCCACTGCTTTATACGGAATAACAAAATATGCCGGGGATTTCACAGAATCCGTCAGTAAATTCCATGCATCTCTGGAAATGATGGATACCGGTTTTTTAGAAAATGGATCCATCAGATGATTTCCAGTATCTGCATAACCATGGATATGACAGCTTCGTCCGTTCCAGTAAAGAACCACTTCTCTCATGCATTCCTTCTGCTGCTTATAAACCTGAAATACCCTTTCCAAAATTCCGAAAACGAGAATCAGTGCCACCGCCGAAAACAGTACTTCTTCTGTTCTGATCTTCATCCATTGTTCCAGCAGCTGAAGGATTCCCCCAAGTACCAGTGTCCATAAAACCATCTGGTACAAAAGATAAAGGATCTTTCTTTGATCCTGCAGATGAAAACAGTCACACACCATCACTCCCGCAGCCGGAAACAAAACTCCGATCTGCAGAATCCAGACCGATCTGAAAAACAAAATTGAGATCAGTGTATTGCAAAGTGCTGTCATACAGCTGGTCCGAAAAATTCTCTTCCATTGGATTTCCTGAAAAAAAATCGTTTTCAAAAATGCCAGAAACAACAGATTGCAACTCAGGTTTTCTAAAAATAATGTATCCGGATATATTACGTAATGCATGACCTTTCTCCTTACTGCACTGTCATTATACAAAAGCAGTTCTTCTTTTTTTGTCGTAATTATCAGAAACTTTTCTTTTATCGTTTTGTGTTTTCTGACTTTTTCTTGTTTTTTCTGACACACATTTACAATTTAACAAACTAAAAAAAGAGCCGTTTTCACGACTCTTTCTCATACTTCCACAATTCCTGTGTTCATTCTTTTCTCTATTTATATAACATTTTCAAGGTTGTCGCAATTCCTGCAATCATACCTTTCTCTAGTTAGGTAACATTTTCAGTACAGTTACACATCCTGCAATTATACTTCTATATATTTATGTAAGGTTTCCAGAATCAACTTCAAATCGTTTACATGAAGCTGTCCCGGTGCTGAGGCCTCTCCTACCGTTCCAAAAGTAATATCAGAACCAAAAGATTCTCCAGCAATCCGTGTTACCAGTCCCATCTGTCCCATTGCCATGGTGATCAGTGGTTTTTCAAAATTAATGCTGGTTCTTCCTGTGATCTTTAACAGTCTGGCCACATCCCCAATTTCGTTTGGCATGACTGCAATTTTCAGAATATCTGCATCTAATTCCTGCATTTTTGACAATTTTGTCATAATCTCGCTTCTTGTCGGCGTTTTGTCAAAATCATGGTGAGATGCTACCACCTTAATTCCGGCTTCGTGAAGCATGGCAATTACATTTTTCGCTCTTTCCAGATCATGATAAATTTCCAGATCGATCAGATCTGCTTCTCCATACATTGCCACCGCAAGATTCAATGCAAAATAATCCTTTGCACCGATTGACTTGCATCCGCCTTCACTTTCTGAACGGAATGTAAACAGCAGCGGCATATTTCCAATGACCTTTCGAATGCCCGACAATACCGATGCCAGTGCCTCAAGATTATACGCATCCTCAAAATAATCGGCCCGCCATTCCACGAGATCTGCCGGATACTGCATAATCTCTTCGGCCTTCTTAATGATTTCTTCTTCTGTAACTGCCACAATCGGAACACAGATTTTCGGCATTCCTTCCCCGATGGTCAAATCTCTTACCTTTACTACCTGTTTCATACCCGTCTCCTTAAAAACATGCTATCTTTAGTATAGTATTTTTTGCTGAAAAGTGCAACATTTGACAATCAAAAAAAATTCTTATAGTATTACCATAAGAATTTTAACCATAACAATTTCAAATTAAAAGAGGCTTATTTTATGAAACATACGATTACCGGTCATACCAAACTAATCTGCCTGCTTGGAAATCCTGTTGCACACAGCATTTCTCCGGCAATGCACAACCTTTCTTTTGAAACACTGGGACTGGATTATGTATATCTGGCTTTCCCTACCGAAACTTCCCAATTTGACTCCACCGTTTCTTTTCTGAAACAGACCGGTGCCTGGGGCTTTAACTGCACCATGCCATGCAAACGAATCGCTGCAGAACGCTGTGATGAACTTTCTCCGGCTGCCCGGCTGATGAATTCTGTAAATACCGTTCTAATCCAAGATGGAAAACTGATCGGACATAACACTGACGGTGTTGGATATATGCGTTCCGTTATCGATGCCGGTCATCAGATCATTGGAAAAGAAATGACTCTGTTAGGTTCCGGCGGTGCCGCTTCTGCAATCTTAACCCAGGCTGCACTGGACGGTGTTTCTAAAATTCACGTATTTGCCCGCAAAGGCAATTCCTGGAATCTGATCCAGACCCAGATCGATGCACTGAATCAGGAAACCAGCTGTCAGATTTTTTTAAATGAATTAAATGATGAAACCAGTCTTCGCCGTTCCCTTGCTGAAAGTGCCCTTCTGGTCAACGCTTCCTCTGTCGGTATGGCACCAAATACCGATGGATGTCTGATTCCGGATCACTCTTATTTTCACCCGGAGCTGGTTGTTTCTGATGTCATCTATAATCCACGGCAAACCAGACTTCTTCAGCTGGCTCAGACCGCCGGACTTTCTACCTTCAACGGAATGTATATGCTTCTGTATCAAGGTGCGGAAGCTTTTCGGATCTGGACCGGACAGGAAATGCCGGTGGATCTGGTAAAACGTACTCTTTTCTCATAATCATACAAACACTTCCGCAAGTTTCAAAAAAGCAGCGTTCACACTCTTCTATGATTTCAGAACATAAATAATCCCCCGTGTTTACGGGGGATTTTTCATATCTGATTATTTACGGTTTTTCTGTAAAAATGTAGGAATCTTGATTTCTGATGTCTCTCTTGGTGCCTGTGGCTGAGGCGGAGTAATGATTCCTGAAAATGTCTTGCTGCTGGAAACCGGTGTCTTTACAGCTGTTGTCGATTTTGTAATCGGAGATGCTGTATAAGAAGTACCGTTTTCTCTAGGAAGTACCTTCGGGATTACCGAACCTGCTGTTGCTTCCAAACCAGTAGCGATTACTGTAATGCTGCATTCATCTGCATATGTATCGTCATACATTGCACCAAAGATGATGTTTGCTTCTTCGCCTGCAATATCCTGTACATAACTTGCTGCATCATTTGCATCCATCAGGGAAATATCACCGGATACATTAATAATTACATGAGATGCACCTTCGATCGTTGTTTCCAGAAGTGGGGAAGCAATTGCCTGTTTTACAGCATCTAATGCCTTATCATCACCTTTTCCGCTTCCGATACCGATATGAGCGATTCCCTTATCGATCATAACTGTCTGTACGTCTGCGAAATCGAGATTGATCAGTGCCGGTAAGTTGATCAGGTCTGTGATTCCCTGAACTGCCTGCTGCAGTACTTCATCTGCTTTTTTCAGAGCTTCCGGAATGCTGGTTCTTCTGTCAACGATTTCCAGAAGTTTATCATTTGGAATTACGATCAATGTATCTACGCCGTCTTTCAATTTTTCAATTCCTGAAACAGCGTTCTGCATTCTTGTTTTCCCTTCGAATTTGAACGGTTTTGTCACAACACCAACGGTCAGAATTCCCATTTCCTTTGCTGCTTTTGCAACTACCGGTGCTGCACCTGTTCCTGTGCCGCCACCCATACCGCAGGTAACAAAAACCATATCTGCACCCTGAAGTGCTTCTTTGATCTCTTCGATATTTTCTTCTGCTGCTTTTTCACCGATCTCCGGCTTTGCGCCTGCGCCAAGACCTTTGGTCAGCTTTTCGCCAATCTGGAGTGTACTCTGTGCTTTACAGAAATTCAATGCCTGTTCATCTGTATTGATGCCAATGAATTCAACCCCGCCAATCTGTTCCTCTATCATTCTGTTAACAGCATTATTTCCTGCACCGCCAACACCGATGACAATGATTCTTGCTGCTGACTCTACTTCGTTCGTTATAATTTCCAACAAATTCGTATCCTCCTTACTGTACTCCCTCTTGTACAATATCTGCTTCATTTAATATTATCCGCTTTTATGCAATTAATCAAGTCACTTTTTAGAAAAAAAACATAAAATGCGTTATTCTTTATCCTTAATAAACGATATGTGGGTACTTTCATTGGTATATTCTTCCATATGAAGTACTCCGGACTTGTCCGCCAGACTGGAAAGCAGTGTTTTGATCCTTGCTGCCTTTTCATCCATATGATTTCCTTCTCCCAGGTTGACACGCACATTGTCAAAAGTAAGAATAATTTCTTTCCCTTCTTTCTGCAGTGTAATGGCATCCGGCTGCAGCTCGTATTTTTCCATCATCTTGGTCATAGACAACAGAACATCAAACACCTCTTCATTTTTCACTTCCAATGGTTGGTACAAGGTCAGTTTGTCAAAACTCAGTCCATAAATGCACGGAACTCCCTCCAGCACCTGACCGGAGCTTTCTACCACTGTACCATCTTTATCAAAATAAAGATTGGATCCCATATATTCTACATAACCAATGATATTTTTTTCATAGACACGGATTTTCACATGATCCGGTGCAACCACAGACACCTCTACACTGTCAATAAACGGAATTTCTTTTCCATCCAGATATTCATACCTAAAAAACAGATACAGGGAATTGTTATGTTCCCCCATCACCATCTCCTGAATCTCTTTCTCTGTATAATACGAATTCCCGGAAATCTCCACCTGATCGACCCGAAAGATTCCTGCTGCCAGCAAAATCAGAAACAGCAGGAAAAGTCCCGCGATCAATGCTGCGATCCTTTTTAAATTTTTCTTTTTTTTCATAAATCTTTTTTTCATAACAGTATTTTACCACACTTTTTTCATTCCTGCACTATAGATTCTCATTCAGTTCCACGAATCACCGCACCCAGCTGCTGTAAATCTCCTACCAGATCCTCATATCCTCTGAAAATAAGTTCTGCATGTTCAATACAGCTTCTGCCTTCTGCTCCTAGTGCTGCAACGACCAGCGCTGCACCTCCCCGCAGATCTTTCGCCTCTACCGTGTTTCCAACCAGTCTCTTACCGGAGGAAATATAGGCAGTCTGATCATTTACCCGAATCTTTGCACCCATATTCTGCAGCTCTTCCGCTGCCAGAAATCGATTTTCAAAAATCTGCTCTTTTACTCTGGAAGTTCCCACTGCACTGCAAAGCACTGCCAGCAGCGGTGACTGCAGATCTGTCGGAAATCCCGGATAAGGAGCGGTAGCAAGAAACGGAATGGCTTTTGGGACCTCATTCATGATAATCTTAAGATCCGTTCCTTTTCTTTGGAGTTTTGCTCCCAGCTGATCCAGTACCCGCAGGGTGCTTCGCATCTGTTCTAACGGTGCTTTTTTCAAAATGATCTCTCCTCCGGCCGATACGGCGGCGAAAAGATAGGTTCCTGCCACAATCCTATCCGGACAAATACTGTATTCGATTTCCTTTCTCTTTTCGCCACTCATTACAAATAACGTTTCTGTTCCGATTCCATAGATTCGAATACCCATAACAGTCAGAAAACGACATAATTCTACAATCTCCGGTTCTCTTGCCGCACCGTAGATCCGTGTCATTCCGGAAGCTCCCGATGCCGCCAGCAATACATTTTCTGTTACTCCCACGCTTGGATAAGGGAGATAAAGATCACAGCCTTCTAATGTTTCCGCTTCTGCTTCCAGACAATCCTGTTTTTCACAAAATTCTGCCCCCATGGCATGCAGCGTTTCTTCATGCAGATCGATGGGACGTTTTCCGATGCTGCATCCTCCCGGATATCCAATCACAGCTTTCCCGAATCTTGCAAGAAAACTTCCTAAAAGCATGATAGAAGATCTGCTGGCTCCTGCATTTTCGATCAGAGGAACGGACTGCACACCGGAGGTATCTATGCTCAACGTATGTCCTTCCCAATGAACTTTTGCACCTGCACCGGATAAGGCTTCCAGCATTGCATCTACATCTTTCAGCTTCGGACAATGATACAGCACCGCGGTTCCTTCATTCAGTACACAAGCCGACAAGATCGGAAGTATCGCATTTTTACTTCCCTGCACCGTGACTTCTCCATACAGACGATGCATTCCTTCTACTTCTATTCTACTCAAAGGCTTCCCTCACAAAATTCACTCATAATAATCTATGCACCATGGGACGCTTTAATGTTCTTTTCTCATAAAAAGTGAAACATTCAGTGCAATCCCCATTTCCGCCATTAAAAACAGCACCGAAGTTCCACCATAACTGACAAACGGAAGGGTGATCCCTGTATTTGGGATCGTATTGGTCACAACTGCAATATTCAAAAGAACCTGAATCATAATATGCGCCATGATTCCCGATACGATCAGGCAGCCATATAGATCTTTCGTATGACTGGCCACCACCATCAGTCTCCAGATCAGAATTCCAAACAGCAAGATCAGAAGACCTGCACCAACCAGACCTAATTCTTCACAAATAATTGAAAAGATCATATCATTCTGTGCTTCCGGTACAAATCCTAATTTCTGTTTTCCATTGCCCAGTCCCGCTCCGAAAACACCGCCGGAACCGATGGCATACAACCCCTGCAATGTCTGATAGCCTTTTTCATATTTTTCCGGATTCAGCCAAATAGCCAGACGTTCCAGCCGATAACTTTCCGCCGCCAGAAATACAGCAATAAAAGCCGCTCCAATACCGCCAATGATCAGAAACTGCATATATTTAGGGCTTGCTACAAAAATCAGGATTACAGCAATCCCTAAAATAATGATTGCTGTACTCAGATTATTGGTTCCTACCAGACCTACGATCGGCAGAGAAGTTACGATTACAAAAAACATATTTTTCAATTTTACAATCTTCTTTCCCTGCCGGCTGACTACACAGGCAAGAAAAAGGATCAATGCTACTTTTGCAAATTCCGAAGGCTGAAAAGAAAGAGGCCCCAAAGAAAGCCAGCGTTTGGAACCGTTGATCTCCTGACCGATCAAAAGAACCAGCGTGGAAAGCACTGCAGAAATTCCATAACCCAAAAGATAAAAAGAAGACCAGATATGATAATCCAGATTTGAAGTCACATACATCACTGCAAGACCAAGTGCCGTGGCAAACAGCTGTTTTTTCAGATAATAAAAAGCATCTCCGAATTTTACCAGACCATTATAAGCACTGGTACTGTAAAGCATGACCATTCCAAACAAAATAAGAGCCAGAACGCTGATGAGTAACAGGATATCGACTCTTCTTGTTCCGGCTCCGTAAATTTTCATGCAAGTCTCCTTATAATTTTCTTACAAGATCTTTAAAAACGCGTCCTCTCTGTTCATAGTTATCAAACATTCCCCAGCTTGCACATGCCGGTGATAAGAGAACTGCTTCACCCGGTTTTGCTTTTTGAGCACAAACCGTTACGGCTTCTTCCATGTTTTCTACGAATATAATATTTTCAAATCCGTGCTTTCTTGCACATTCTGCAATTTTATCTTTGGTGGCACCAAGCAGTACCAGCCAGGTAACTTTTCCGTCAAAACTTTCGATCCATTCATCGTATTCTGACCCTTTGTCATATCCGCCGCCGATCAGAACTGTCTTGCGATTCATTGCCTGAATTCCCTTGATTGCTGCATCCGGGTTGGTTCCCTTGGAATCATTATAATAATCCACACCATTTTTTTCTGTTACAAATTCAATACGGTGTTCAACGGCTGTAAATTCCATGATTGTTTTTCTAATGATGTCCATCGGCACATTCATGCTGACTGCAATGGCAATGGCTGCCATGATGTTTTCATGATTGTGACCTCCCAGAACTTTCAGTTCTGTCGTTCTGCATACCGGTATCCGGACTTCTCCATCCGAATAAATAAAGGTATCACCATCTAAATATACGCCCTTTTCTAATGTATGCAGACGGCTGAAATATAATACCGAAGCACGACACTCTTTTCCAAATGCACGAAGCACTTCATCATCATAATTCAGTACACAGGTATCTTCTTTGGTCTGGTTCAGCGTTACTTTCTCTTTGGTCTCTATGTAACATTCCATCGTATGATGTCTGTTCAGATGATCCGGCGTAATATTTAAGATGGCACTGACAACCGGATGAAACTCATAGATCGTTTCCAGCTGAAAACTGGAGATTTCCGCAACAGTTACGGTCTGATCCTGCATTTCTCCCGCTTCCTGTGTATATGGATTTCCGATATTTCCTACCACATACACACTGTCAAAATAATTTTTCATTAATTTTCCGACCAGTGTCGTCGTGGTTGTCTTTCCATTGGTTCCTGTGATCGCTGCTACACGGCCTTTGGAAAGGCGGTATGCCAGTTCAATCTCACCCCATACCGGAATTTCATTTCTTTGAAACTCTTCTACGATTGGAATATCTGTCGGTACTCCCGGACTTAATACGACCAAATCTAATGTTTTGATCACTTCTTCGCTCAACGCTCCCAAAAGGATCTTTGCCTTAGAATCTACTGACAGTTTCTCACGAAGCTGTTCTTTGGAAAGATTTGTATTTTCATCATACAAAAGTACATGGGCATGTACACTTTCCAGCAGCTTTGCTGCACTGATTCCGCTGATTCCCGTACCGTATACGAGTACATTTTTATTCAAAAAATCCATAATTTCCTCCGTATTATAATGCCATCAGTCCAATCAGGCATAAGATTGCTGTAACGATGGTGAAAACCGCTACAACTCTTGTTTCAGACCAGCCGCCCAGCTCAAAATGATGATGGATCGGTGCCATTCTGAAAATTCTCTTTCCATGAGTCATTTTAAAATAACTTACCTGAATGATCACAGATAAGATTTCAATCCAGTAGATCAAACCTACGATCAGAATAAACATCGGCATCTGCAACATGTAAGCAGTGGCTGCTACAAAACCGCCCAGTGCCAAAGAACCGGTATCCCCCATAAATACACTTGCAGGATACACATTAAACAGTAAGAATCCAAGGAGTGCCCCGATGACTGCTGCGGTGATCGGCCAGATGCCGCTTCCCACGCCTAAGGCAACCACGCCGAAAAATACGGCTACCATAATCGTCACGCTGGTGGCAAGACCGTCCAAACCGTCGGTAAAGTTCACACCATTGACAGTACCGATGATTGCCAGGAACATGACCGGAATGGTCAGGATTCCAAGATCCAGTGTTACGTCCGGGAAAAACGGAACGATCATTTCCATGGAAATTCCGGAAAATTTATACATATACACAGCGAACACACCGGTAACCAGAAGCTGACCGAACATTTTCTGTGCCGGAGTCAGTCCTTCGGAACGTTTCATTACAACTTTAATGTAATCATCTAAAAATCCGATCACACCAAATCCAACAGTTACAAACAGGATCGGAATGATCTGCGGATAATCTTTTATATAAATACAGGACGTTACGATCACACTGAGCAGGAAAATGATTCCTCCCATGGTCGGTGTTCCGTTTTTCTTCAAATGGGACTGTGGACCTTCGTCACGAACGGTCTGACCAAATTTTAATTTTCTTAAAAATGGAATGATCACCGGACCCAGTACTGCACTGATCACAAATGCAATGATGACCGGAACTGCAACTGTGATATATGGATTTGCGATATATTGCTTCATAATGCACCTCTTTATCATTTTTCTCTGTCGACTGTACAGTCTGACAAATTCATCTACATAGTATAATTCTTTTATTCTGAAGTTTCAACTGTTTCTATCCCCAAATAAGGCAAAATATTTTCAAAAATACGCTGCAGAACCGGTGCTGCAATGGTTCCCCCATAGTACACCCCCGTCGGTTTGGCAATGATCACAAGTCCCAGCACTTTCGGATCATTTGCCGGTGCAAACCCGATAAAAGAAGAAATATACTGATGAGCACTTCGAGGCAGTGTCTGTGACGTTGCAGTTTTTCCTCCGATCCGGTATCCTTCCACCTGACCTTTCGATCCTCCGCCTTCTACTACCACACTTTCCAACAGCATTCTCATGGCTGCGGAAGTCTCTTCTGACAAAATCCGTTTTCCGGTATCGTCATTCAGCTGTTTCAGCAGCTCTCCCTGACTATTTCGAATTTCTTTTGCGAAATGAGGTGTCACCCTGATTCCGCCGTTGATGATCGAGCTTGCAGTTGCCGCCAGCTGCATCGGTGTAATCTGAAATGACTGACCAAACGACATGGTAGCAAGCTCTACCAGACCTATGGTTTCTTTTTTATGCATGATCGTCCCTGCTTCTCCCGGAAGATCGATCCCGGTTTTGGAAAGAATCCCCAGTTTTTTCATTCCGTCATAAAAATCATCCGAACCAATCCGAAGCCCCACATTGATAAAGACCGGATTACAAGAATTTTGAATTCCCTGTACAAACGTTTCTGTTCCATGTCCCCGTACTTTATGACACCGGATCTTTCGATCTTCCACGATCGCAAATCCCGGACAGGAAAAGGTATCCTCCAAAGACACCACTCCCTTTTCCAATGCAATAGCAGAGGTAATGATCTTAAAAGTAGACCCAGGTTCATACGTATCATTGGTACTCTGATTTCTCCACATTCTGTTTAACGCATCATTTTTTTCCTTTTCCGTCATCACAGAAGGATCTGTTCCTTCCGGCAGCGAAAACGGATCGTTCAGATCAAATTCCGGCACATTGACATTGGCATAAATTGCTCCATCCCGAGGATCCATAATGATGACAGAAACATATTCTGCTTCTTTTTCTTCCAATGCCTTTTTTGCTGCCTGCTCACAATACATCTGAATATTGTAATCCAATGTTACATACAGATCATTTCCCGGTACAGCTTCGGCTCGTTCTTCCGCTTCTCCATCCAGTTCGATCCCGCGGGCATCTGTCTGCGTCAGGATCGTGCCATCCAGACCTTTCAGATAATTTTCATAATAAACTTCCAGACCGATGATTCCCTGATTATCACTTCCGGTAAATCCAAGCACTTTTGATGCAGTCGTTCCATAAGGATAATATCTTTTGAAATCTTCATCTACTTTCACTCCTGCCAGATCATAGTTTCTGATCCGGTCTCCGGTTTCTTTATCCACATTTGCCTTGATTCGTTCGATCGAACTGACTTTTTCCACCCGTTTCCGCACAATTTCTTCCGACAGCTTTAATTCTTCGGATAAGATATGGATCACGTTCTCCGGATCTTTGATCTGACTGTGGATTACCGATACCGTGCAGACCGTACGATTGGTCGCTAACACGGTACCGCCGCGATCAATGATCTTCCCTCTGGCCGCTTTGATACTGCGTTCTCTCTCGTGTAGATCCTCCGCTTTCTGCTGATAATATTCTGATTGAAAGATCATCAGATAGACCAGCCTTCCCATCAGCCCCGTCATCATAAAAATACAGCAAAAAAAGACCACAACTACTTTTTTTCTATGAAAAGTTTTGGTTTTATCAAACATAAAAAGACCTCATAAAATGTTTCTTCATTCTATGAGGTCTCTGCATTGATTATTCAGTTGTTTTTTCAGTTTCTTCCGCCACTTCACCCTCAGCTTCTTCCTCTTCTGCAGGCTTGGAATCCTCTTCCGGCTTCTGTGTTTCTTCTGCCGAATCACTGTTTCCTCCAAGTCCTTCGATTTCTCCTTTGGAAGGCTGAACATCGGTTAAAATATCACTCGGATAATCATCATCCTGTGTCGGATCCAGCAGTGTTCCTGTCTCCGGATCTACTGCAGGATCATCGACTGCTTCCGGTTTCTTCACTTCTTCTCCGGTCTGCGGATCAATGATCGGTTCATTTTTCTCTGTGGTATCCTCAGCGGAGGAATCTGCTTTCGATTCGTCTGATTTCTCGGTATGAGTTGCATTATACTCATCGACCATATCTGCAGGCGGCTCTTCTGTTTCATAAATATTCAAATACGGAAGTGCCTTCTGCATGATCTCTTTCCAAATTTTCTGTGCATAGGAACTGGTCGCCTGTGCAGCTGCATTTGGCTCATCTACGATCACATAACATACGACCTGTGGCTCATCATATGGTGCATATCCGATAAACGATACCAGATAATTTCCCTGTCCACGAGGAATCTTCTGTGCCGTTCCGGTCTTACCACCCATGGCATATCCGGCGATGCGGGCTCTTTTACCAGTTGCGCTGTTGCCGTTTCCGTCTTTTTCTCCATACATGGTACTGTAAAGGTATTTCTTGATCTTCTGGCTGGTCTGCTCAGAAATCGTTGTTCTCAGGAGATTTCCTTCATTTTCTTCTACCGTACCGCCGTTGCTGTCCATGATCTTTTTCATGACATGCGGCTGATAATAATATCCTCCATTGATACAGGAAGAAAATGCACTGGCCACCTGAATCATGCTGACATTAAATCCCTGTCCAAAAGAACAGGTTGCAAGTTCTGTCGGTCCGATCTTCAGATTATCATATGGCGCATCATCCCCTGCATAATAAACTACGGTATCTGTACGTGACTCACCCGGAAGATCGATTCCGGTACGGAGTCCGAAGTTAAATAATCTCTGATATTTTACAAAAGATTCATCGCCCATTTTTGCAGCCATCTGCATCAGCGCATCATTGCAGGAAAACATCAAAGAGCCTTCTACCGTGATCATTCCATGACCGCGGCGGTTGGCACAATGGATCTTTTTCTGTCCTGTTACAACTACCTGACCGCCGTCACAGTAATATGTTTCGTTGACATTTACTGCACCGCTTTCCAGAGCAGCGGCAACTGTCATTGGTTTTACGGTTGAACCCGGTTCATACGTATCACTGACACAATAGTTACGCCACATGGTATTTAAAAGATCATACTTCAGCTGAATTTTCTCATCGTATGCTTCAATCTCGGCATCAATCTCGGCAATTTCTTCCTTGGTCAGTGTCTCTGCTTCTTCTTTCTTTTTTGTTTTTAACGCTGCCTGTTCTTTCTCATAGTTGACAAAAACATCATTTTCTTCTTCAGTCAGAACTCCATTCAGCACCAGATCATACGGATGATTCAGATCATATCTGCGATTGCTTGCCATTGCAAGGATTTCTCCGTTTCGCGGATCCATCATCAGACAGGCTACTGTTTTCGCTCCATCTCCATCTCTGTATGCATTCTGGTATTCTGCCATAAAGTTATCAATGGCTTCTTCTACAAATCCCTGCAGTGTAATATCAATCGTGGACATCACACTGTAACCATCGGTCGGTTCATGAATTACCTTTTCGGATTCCAGACTTTCATTCAAATAACTGTAACTTCTTCCGTTGGTGCCGTTTAAAACACTGGAATAATATTCTTCGATTCCATACTGTCCTACATTACCGGATACCGTATAACCGATCACATTACAGCCTTTGGAATTATAAGGATAGATTCTCTTATATTCCTCTTCGAACCACACCCCTGCAATCTTGGAATCTTTTTTTTCCATTTCTGCCTTCATTTCGGCAATCTGCTCTTTGGTCTGCTGCTTTTCCAAAACCACATAACTGCTTTCAATGTTTTCGTTATAAATAGTCCTGAGTTCGGATTCTGATCTGCTGAAATATTTTGCCAGGGTACTCAGTGTCTTTTTCACATACCCCTTTTTAAATTCTTCATTTTTAGCCAACACTCTCGGATCCAGAATCACACTGTACACTTTTTCGCTGGTGGCAAGGATCGTTCCGTTGCGGTCATAAATATCCCCTCGGCGATAAGCCAGTGTCGTGCTGTTGCTTTCCTGCTGATTCAGCACTTTTTTGGTGTACTTTTCTCCGCTGGACTTATTAATATATACAATTCTGATACTTAAACCAACCAAAGCCAGCACTATGAGCCCAAAGATCAGTGCCAGCTTTTGTTTCATTCGGTTTTTAATTTTCCTACGTTTTTTATACTCTTTGCTCGTCACGCTACCACTACTCCGATTCTAAAACACTTTTCAGCAGAGATTCTTCTTCCTGCGGAATGTCTTCATACTGACTTACGTAATTGTGGCTCGTATTCTTATATAAGATCACATTATCCTCTGTGGCATATACCATGTGAAGCTCATTGATCGCAATCTCTCTGATCTTTTCCAGATCGATGGAAGATTCGATACGATTCAGTTCATCTGCATTTTCTTTTTTGATGTCTGCAAGTTCACTTTCCAGAGATGCGATGGTTTTCTGGTTGCTTGTAGACAAAGCCTGCTGCTGCAGATAATACGCACTCACAAGCAAGGTAACCACACAAGCTGCTGCCAAAAATACACAGTAAGGAATGCTTAACGTACTTCTTTCTGCATCGTGTTTTTTGTGGTGGTTCACGGAGGAACGAGCTTTTTGCTCCTGCTGGTATGGCTGCTCCGTATATACCTTTCTTACGACATTTCCCTGAACCTCTGTCCTGTAAGAAACGGTTGTCTTTTTTGTTTTTCCATGTTCTCTGGCCATTGGACTCATCTCCTAATCTTCTCTGATTCTTTCAAAAACTCTTAATTTTGAGCTTTTTGATCTGCTGTTTTCTTCCAGTTCCTCTTCACTTGGAACGATCGGTTTTCTCGTGATCACTTTGCCTTTCGGCTTTTTCCCACATACACATACCGGAAAATGGCTCGGACAGGTACATGGATTTTCATTCTTTTTAAATATCGTTTTTACGATTCGGTCTTCCAGCGAATGGAACGTGATCACACAGATTCTTCCACCGTCTTCCAAAAGATCGATCATGTCATCCAAAGAATTCTGCAGCACGTCCAGTTCTGCATTTAATTCTATACGGATTGCCTGAAATGTTTTTTTCGCCGGATGACCGCCTGCCATTCTCACTTTTGCCGGAATTGCAGCCTTAATGATCTCAATCAGTTCTCCGGTCGTTTCAATTTCTTTGGTTTCTCTTGCTGCCACAATATGTTTTGCAATATTCTTGGCAAATTTATCTTCTCCGTAATCCCGAATGATACGGAACAACTCCATTTCGCTGTATTCATTTACAATATTTTTCGCGGTTTTCGGCTGTCTTCTGTCCATACGCATGTCCAAAGGAACATCTTCACGGTAAGTAAATCCTCTTTCCGGTTCGTCTAACTGGTAAGAAGAAACCCCCAGATCCAATACGATTCCGGATACCCTGTCAATTCCAAGATCATGCAGCACCTGCTTCATATGACAGTAATTGCTGCGGACCGTCGTCACTTTGTCCTCAAAAATCGCCAGTCGTTTTCCTGCTGCATTTAATGCATCTTCATCTTGATCGATTCCGATCAGTCTGCCGCCTTCTCCCAGTCTTTTCAAAATCTGGAAAGAATGACCGCCTCCGCCTAAGGTTCCGTCTACATAGATCCCATCCGGTCTGATTTTTAAGTTGTCCACTGTTTCAAAAAGTAAAACTGATTTGTGTTTAAATTCCATCTGCCTTCCTCTATACATCCTCTAATTAATTTAAATCCAGTTCCAATTCTTCTATGATGTCATCTACGTCATCATAATCGTTCATTTCTCTGTATCGTTCTTTGTCCCATAATTCAATACGGTTGATCGCACCGATCAAAATTACGTCTTTATCAATTTCTGCAAATTCCCGAAGAGGTACCGGAATCAAGACACGTCCCTGTTTATCGATATCGCAAAATGCTGCCCCTGACGCAAAAAAACGTTTTAATTTTCTGGCTTTCTTGTCAGCCAACGGCAAGTTCCTTAGTTTTTCCTCAAAACTTTTCCATTCTTCCACCTGAGACAGAAATAGACAGCCATCCAATCCTCTCGTAGCCACGACCTGCTCTCCCAGCAGTTCACGGAATTTAGAAGGAATGATCAGCCTGCCTTTCGTATCTATTGTATGATTGTATTCTCCTATGAACAATGCAATCACCTACTTCCAGATGAAGTACTCCACTTTCCACCTCATGTACTCCACTTTATGCCACTTTGCTCCACGTGTCCAGTTTATACCAACCATTTTCCTATTGCAAGGACTTTTTAAAAAAACGTCAGCAGAAATGCTGACGTTTTCAAAAAATCTTTTCTTAAATTGTCTGTTTTTCCCAACAAAATCATTTTATTTGCTGTTTCTTCTAATTCTCTGAATAAAATTCTCCCATTTGCGAAGACGCTCTGCTTTCCCCAGCTCCTTCTGCACATTTTTCTCATCCCGTTCTTTTCGTTTATCCGGATATCTGGAACGGTAATCTTCGATTTCTCCACCCATTTCTTTGATTTTCAGCATCTTAAACACATATTTGCTGATCAGGAAATAGATTACGGAGAACAACGGTACACCGATGATCATTCCTACAAATCCAAACATATCTCCAAAAATCAGAATAGAAAACAGTACCCAGATACTTCCAAGTCCGGTACTCTGTCCCAGGATCGCCGGACCGAGAATATTTCCGTCAAACTGCTGAAGGATGAACACGAAAATGATAAAATACAAACTCTGGATCGGGCTGACCGTCAAAACAAGCAATGCACTTGGAACTGCTCCAATAAACGGACCGAAAAACGGAATGATATTAGTCACACCTACAATGGTGCTGATCAAAACGGTATACGGCATCTTCATTAAAGATACACAGATAAAGCAGAGAATACCGATGATCAGGGAATCCAGCATTTTTCCTCTGATAAATCCACCGAAACAAAGATCGATCTCATTAACAAGATCAAACACGGTATCTGCTGTTTTTTTCGGCACCAATGCCATCACGATCATCTTCGCCTGCCGTTTCAGTTTATCGGCAGAATTTAAAATGTAAATACAAACGATAATCCCGATCACAAAGTCAAACAAGCCACTGACCGTAGAAAGTACACTTGCCGAAAGATTCCCGATCATTTCCTGAGCTTTCGGAATCATGGTTCCCGTCAGCCAGCTTTGTAATTCTGTGGATGAATTCTCAATCGTCAGTTCCGCTAACTGCTGCAGCTGTGCATTGTCGCTGAACAGCCCTCCGATCCATTCAGAAATATTAGAAACCATATTCGGCATTCCAACTGCAATGGAAATGATACTGTCCATTAACTGCGGAAGCACCATATATAAAAGCAAGTAAATAGCAATTCCAAACAAGATCAATCCACTGAAAATTCCTACTTTTGATGTAATCTTTTTATATTTATCTTCTGTCAGCTTATCCAGATAAGCAGCGATTACCTGACTGATCGGATAGATCAGATAGGCCAGCACACAGCCGTAAATAAACGGCATTAAGGTACTTACTGCACGTTTCAGCACATTTGTCACAAAATCCAGCTTGTATAAAAAGAAGAAAAACAGGATACTCAGTGCAATGGCTCCAAATCCTGCCATCATTAAACAGATATATTTTTCAAATTCTTTTTTTCGATTCAACGTTTTTACTCCTTATGTTCCTGTTCATGATATTCGTCCGTCAGTCCTTTTAATGTATCCGGTTCTTTTTCGACAAATTCCAGTTCTACCAACGGATTGGTCTGTTTCATAAATTTCCAGCCATAGCTGAAGATCAGAATTGAAATACAGGTGATCAGACAATAGCCTACCAGAGTGCTCATAAAATTCGTAACAGCCTCTGCCGAAGACAGCAGGATCACAAAAAGATTGGCTGACATATGCGCCAGAATCGGTGCCCACAGACTATCATAACGTTCATACACCCATGCAAAAAACAGACCTAAAACAAAGGCGTACACTGCCTGAACCACATTTCCGTGATAAAGTCCAAATACCAGGGCACTGAAAAACAATGCTTTACGTTTTCCCCAGTACCGTTTCATCCGAAGATATGTAATGCCTCGCAGACTCATTTCCTCTACGATACAGCCCAGACAGCCTGCACCCAGAATCTGAAGGAACATACCGCCACCAAAAAGAACTTCATTGGTTTCTTCGTAGCCCGGAAAGAGATACGGAAGCGGTGTCAGTGAAATGATATTGTTGGCTGCCACTGCCAGTGCGGCACTGCACAGGATGATCACTGCATAATCCCGACTTTCCATCGGTATATTTCGTTTTCTTTCTCCTGCTCTTTCCCAGTCTTTTCGATAGATCCGATAGTAGATCGGAATGGAGATCAGCGCAGCTGCGATCAAAAACAGGATCGCATACTGATAATACATGTTCTCTACCCCTGCTGCGATACTGTCCGCAGTTACATTTCCTCCTGCTGCATCGATTTTCGATGCACTGATCACACCTAAAATGATCATTCCGACCAAAGATGTGGCATATTGGGCGAGTACATAAATGACCAGCGGCCACAGCACTTTCCACGTTTTAACTAAAAATGAATCTTGTTTCATCCTATCATTTTCCTTCCGAATTGGTTTTCACATAACTTCCAGCATGCATTCCTGCATCTTCACCGATCAGATTCAGTCCCTGCTGAGTGAAATGGATCTGGTCTTCCATATAATTCTCTCCGCTGAGCGTTTTCGGCAACACAGAAACCAGAACAAAATTCTCATCGTTTTCACACAATTTCTGCTGAATTTCCTGCATTGGAGCAGTATCTACTTTTTCACCGGACATTTCCACATTGCCGATCTGAATGACAAAACATCGTTCCACACCTTCCGGCTGCAGTGTATACAAAAGTTTCTGCATTTCACCGATATATTCCTCCTCCGAAGTGTTCAGATAGGCATCCGTTTCTCCCTGAAACCAGACCATATAAATATGACGGATGTTGACTTTCTGCTCCGTCATGACCCGTTTTGCATTCTGCAGCCGATCCAGAACATCTTCTACCAGATAATTGTTAAAGGAGCTGACCCTTGCAGATCCTCTGGATGCAGATACTGCCACAACACGTTCTCCGGTTTCCTGATAGTAAGCATTGACAAATGCAGTCACCAAGGAACCTTTTCTTTCTAAAAGTTCTCTGTCATCCAGATAGCCTTCCCTATGCTCCTCTTTCCCGAAAGGCTCAGTCAGTTCACACAAACCTTCCGGCTGGGTCACTGCTTTGTATTCATATCCGGCTCCTTTGATCAGCTTCGGAGCTTCCGGCGCACTGCCTGCCGCACCGCTCATATTACTCTGCCCCATAAAAAGGATCAGATCTGCTTCTTTTAACGTATAAAAATCATCATACAAGAAAATTCCCGCAGACAAAAACACGATCAGAAAAAGCAGAATGCCGATTATTTTTTGCCATCGATGTTCTTTTATTTTTGGTATTTCAACTTTTTCAAACATAGTATCAGTATACCCCATATTCTCCCTAAGTGCTACCTAAGATTTCAAAAAACAGCGTGGGAACTCCCACGCTGTCGATGATTACATTCTGTCCGGTGCTTCAAAACCAAGCACATCAATACAGGTTTCTAATACTTTTCTTGTCAGAACGAGCAGTGCAATGTAAGATGCCTGTTTCGCTTCATCTTCTTCTCCCATGATCTTTGTTTCATGGTAAAATTTATTAAATGCATTGGCCAGATCGTAGATGAATGCACATACCTTATGCGGTGCATTTTCTTCACATGCATTTTCCATCATAGCATTGAATTTGGTCAGTTCCAGCATCAGTGCTTTTTCACTTTCGTTGGTTGCTTCGCCGATGGCAAGTGTCTTTACTCCGCCTTTCACTTCTTCGTATTTTCTCAGAATTGATTTAATACGTGCGATAGTGTAAAGAATATATGGACCGGTATCTCCTTCGGAAGAAGTGAAACGGTCAATATCAAAGATATAATCTTTGGAAGCCTGGTTAGAAAGATCTCCGTATTTCACTGCTGAAAGTCCTACGATCTTTGCAGTCTTTCTTGCTTCTTCTTCAGACATTTCTCCACGTTCCATAATCTTTCCATACATCTGTTCATTGATGTCATGGATCAGTGTTTCCAGTCTCATAACTCCGCCGTCACGAGTCTTAAACGGTTTTCCGTCTTTGCCGTTCATTGTACCGAAACCTAAGAATTTCAGGTCTGTATTTTCTCCCACAATACCTGTTTTCTTTGCACAGCGGAATACCTGAATAAAGTGCATTTCCTGACGTTTGTCTACTACATAGATGACTTTATCCGGATGGAAATCTTCTTCACGCTGAACCAGTGTAGCAAGGTCTGTTGTTGTATAGAGACTTGCACCGTCAGATTTTAAGATCATACATGGAGGAATTTCCTTGGTATCATCTTCCTTCTTAACATCAACTACCAGAGCGCCTTCACTCATATAAGCATAGCCTTCTTTGGTCAGACGTTCTACCATGGCCGGAATGTAAGCCTGTGCATCGGATTCCCCTTTCCAAAGGTCGAAGGAAACGTTTAAGTTTGCATAGTTTTTCTTCAGGTCAGTTACAGAAACATTTAAAATATGCTGCAGTAATGCACGATATCCTCTTCTGCCCTGCTGCAACTGGTGTGTTGCTTCCATAGCTGCCTTTTTGAATTCTTCATCTACTTTTGACTTACCGCTGGCAGTCGGATAGATTTCTTCTAATTCAGAAATGGTAAATGGTGCTTCTTCCGGATATTCTCCGGTATAGCTTTCATCATAATAAACCAGATCCGGTTTTCTTTCTTTTAATTCTGTAATGATCAGACCCAGCTGAAGTCCCCAGTCACCCAGATGTACGTCACCAATGACATTGTGTCCCATAAATCTGCTGATTCGTTTTACACTTTCACCGATGATTGCAGAACGAAGATGCCCTACGTGCAGTGGTTTTGCTACGTTTGGTCCGCCGTAATCAATCACGATGGTTTCCGGTTTTTCTACTTTTTCACATCCAAGTCTTTCATCTTCCTGCATACCATTTAAATATTCTGATAAAAATGCAGGTGCAATCTTGATATTAATAAAGCCCGGATTCACTGCGGTCACTTCTGCAAAGCATTTGCTTTCTGCCAGTTTTTCAACCACTGCATTCGCGATCATGATCGGTGCTTTTTTATACTGTTTTGCCGCTGCCATGGCACCATTGCACTGATATTCGCAAAGGTCAGGGCGGTTAGATAAGGATACTTTTGCAAATTTGGTATCGATTTCTGCTGCTTCAAAAGCCTTTACAACTTCGGCTTCGATTAAATCTATGATCTTTTTCATACATGTTCCTTTCTCGTAAGTATGTGTATTGATATTTTCATAGGATCATCAGGGACATTTTTTCACTCTGATACAGATTTTGTCCCTGAATGGCTTATTATAGCATTGTTCCTAAAGTTTTTCAACGATTTAGGGATTTTTAAGAGTTTTCTTTCTCCGGTGCTGCAGCACGAAGCATTGCGATTTCCTCTTTGTACGGCGGGAAACTGTCCTTGCTTCCGTCTTCTGCCGGAATCCAAGGTGTTTCCAAAATCTTTGGTACATGCATAAAATCCGGATGGTATACAATATTTCTGATCGCTTCAAATCCGATATATCCCTGTCCCAGATTTGCATGACGGTCTTTTCCGGCACCAAATACATTTTTGCTGTCATTGATATGGAATGCTGCAATCTGATCTTTGCCGATCAGCCGGTCAAATCGATCGATCACTCCGTCGAAATCATGGATAATGTCATAGCCTGCATCATGGGTATGACAAGTATCAAAACATACACGAAGTTTTTCATTATGTGTCACTCCGTCATAAATCATTGCCAGTTCTTCAAAGGTTCTTCCGATCTCTGTTCCCTTTCCTGCCATGGTCTCCAATGCCACATAGCAGTCCATATCTGCAGTCAGCACTTCATTTAAACCTTTGATGATCGATGCAACTCCTGCTTCCACACCGGCACCTACATGAGCTCCCGGATGAAGTACCAGCACCTTACTTCCCATTGCAATGGTTCTTTCGATCTCTACTGCCAGAAATTTCACTGCAATGTCATAAGTTTCCGGTTTTACGGTATTGCCCAGATTGATGATATACGGTGCATGAACGATAAACTGCTCAATGCCGTTTTCAGCCATACACTTCTGTGCTGCTTCAATATTTAATTCGGATAACTCTTTTCTTCTCGTATTCTGCGGTGCCCCTGTATAGATCATAAATGTATTGGCACCATAGGATAATGCTTCTTCTACGGAACCAAGCATCATCTTTTTACCGCTCATTCCCACATGGGAACCTAAAATCAATTCCATTTTTTCTCCTTTTCATTTTGACAATATTATACTTTTCACGCTTCCTGTCCTGCCAGATAATTGATAAACTGCTGCGCAGTACGTCCGGAGATTCCTCCATGACTCATTTCCCAAGCGTTTGCCTTTGCCATCAGTTCTTCTTCTGACAGCTTAATCTGCGGATATCGTTTCGCAAGTTCCACTACAATATTGTTAAACTCTTTTTTGGTCGGTTTGGAGTAGTTAATGGTTACACCAAATCTTGCTACCAAAGACAATTTTTCCTGCATCGTATCGGAACGGTGCAGTTCATCCTGAGACATATCAGAACGGTCACTCCAGGTTTCTCTGATCAGATGTCTTCGGTTAGAGGTTGCATAGATCAGTACATTGTCCGGCTTTGTCTCCATACCGCCTTCAATGACTGCTTTTAAAAATTTATATTCAATTTCAAACTCTTCAAAGGACAGATCATCCATATAAATGATAAAACGATAATTTCTGTTTTTAATCTGGGCAATGATGTTGGAAAGATCCTGAAACTGATGCTTGTAAATTTCTATCATACGTAAGCCTCTGTCATAATATTCATTCAGAATGGCTTTGATACTGGTAGATTTTCCGGTTCCGCTGTCACCAAAGAGCAGACAGTTATTGGCTGCCCTGCCTTCCACAAAGGCTTCTGTATTATCGATCAGTTTCTGTTTCTGGATCTCATATCCTACCAGATCTTTCAGCATTACCTTTTCCGTATTATTGATCGGTAAAAATTCCACACCATTTGGACTGCTTTTGATGCGGAATGCTTTATTCAGACCAAACATTCCCACGCCGTAAGCCTTATAAAACTCTGTTACAATTTCAAAGATCTCGTTTTCGTCTTTTGCCTGTTCGATTTTCTCACTGACTGCCTGCACTTTTTCACTGACATTTTTATTGTACATTCGTTCCTTTTTCCCGATGGCCTTATAATTACAGACCGTCGTAAAGCAGTCGATTCCCAGTGCCTCCTCGATTTTTGAAAAATCAAAATCAAAGAGCTTTTTAAACACCTTAAAATCTCCCTTTGCAAAGTGATTTACGGTTCCATCATTGGCTCCCACTTTTTCACTGGTCATGGAAAAGGAGTTTTCATTAGTCAGCAGAATGAATGTCAGATAATTGTGCCACAGATTTTTATCAAATCCGTAAACCGTTGCGGTATCCAAAAGAGCTTTCATCTGTTCATAGATTCTGGTCGTCAGATTCGCCGGATCTGCCGTTCCTTTTTCAAAATCTTCGAAGATTCCGGACAGCTTCCTTAAAATACTGTCCTCTCCCAAATCTCTGTATAATATCAATTTTGCAACTTCTCTATACATTTCAATTCCTCTTTTCTGTATCCTGTTCTTTTTGCATTCTAATTTTCCTGTGCTGATTTCTGCTGTGTTTCTTTCAGCAAAAAGCTTCCCCGAACTACCGCCTGTTTCCCATATTTTTGTTTGATGGAATCCATTGCTTTATCCAGTCTTTCCAATTTTTCTGCCGAAACAGTATTGCTTGTCTCCCGGCTCTTTTCACCGATCTTTGCCGAAAAATCCAGATCAAACAAAGACAGCTGCACCGGCTCTTTCACATCCTGCAGTTTTGAGGTACGGATTCCTAACAGGCGGATCGGTGATCCGTTCCATAACTCATCAAACAACTGGCAGGACAGCTCATAAATTTTTCCTGTAGAATTGCTGGGCGACAATAATGGAGCCTGATGAGAACATTTGCTGAAATCCGCATATTTGATCTCCACTGCCACATTTCCTGCCAGAAAATCCTGCTTGCGAAGCCGCTCTGCTACGGATTCCGCCAAAAGCAGCAGTACTTTTTTCGCACTTTCTGCAGTCACAGCATCTTCCCGCAGGGTTGTAGAATTTCCCACTCCCTTGGCAGCCGTTTCTTCTGATTCTACCACATCACTGCCGATTCCGTTAGCATTTTCCCAAATTAATTTTCCAAAGCTTTTGAAATGAGCTTCCAAGATTTCCCGATCTGTTTTTGCCAGATCTCCGATGGTATGAATTCCCAGATTCCGCAGTTTCGGCAAAGAGGACTTTCCTACCATGTAGAGATCCGAAACCGGAAGTTTCCACATTTTCTCCGGTATTTCTGATTTCCACAGTGTATGTACCTTGTCCGGCTTTTGGAAATCACTGGCCATTTTTGCAAGAATCTTCACTTCCGAAATTCCTATATTTACGGTAAATCCAAAATTTTCCCGAATCTCCTTCTTTAAACGATAAGCAAATGTTTCCGCCTCTCCATACAAATGAGCAATGGGCGTATAATCCAGAAAACATTCATCTACCGACAGCTGTTCGATATCCGGCGTATAAGTTCGCAGATAATCCATCAGCTGCCTGCTGTATCTGGAATACATGTGATGATCCGGCGGCTCCATAACAAGATTTCCGCACTTACGAAATGCTGCTGCCACCGGCTCTCCGGTCGTTACTCCATACTTTTTTGCAGACTCTGATTTTGCCAGCACGATTCCATGACGGCTGGCCTCGTCTCCACCGATGATTGCCGGAATCTTCCGCAGATCCACTTGAGATCCATTTTTCAATTTTTCCACAGCGGTCCAGCTAAGATATGCCGAATTTACATCAATATGAAAAATGATCCTGCTCATAGTCCCTCCCACAATCACGTTTTTTCTATTTTACTATGTTCCCATGTCCAAAACAACATTTTTTACAGCGTGAATATCAGTCTCGAAGAGACTGCTTTCCTATGCGTTCCTTCCCTGCCGCTAGGCGCACCGAAAAAAGAGAACTTTTACAAGCTCTCTTTTTCGCATAACTTATCTTTTCAAATCAGGATCATCCCTGGGTAAATCTCGCTAAAAACTGTTTTGTTCGCTCTTCCTTCGGATGTTCAAAGACTTCCTTCGGATCGCCCTGTTCCCGAATCACACCGTCATCCATAAAGATGACTTTATTCGCTACATCTCTGGCAAATGCCATTTCATGAGTTACGATGATCATGGTCGTATGCTGGTCTGCCAGTTCCTTGATCACTCGCAAAACTTCTCCGGTCAATTCCGGATCCAGTGCTGAGGTTGGTTCATCAAAGCACAAAATATCCGGTTTTAATGCCAAAGCTCTGGCAATGGCTACACGCTGACATTGTCCGCCGGACAGCTGGTGCGGATAATTATTCATTCGATCTGCAAGCCCCATCTGTCGCAGCAGTTCTTCTGCTAATGCTTTGATCTCCTGATGGATCTGTTTTTTATTTGCTTTATAATCCGGCTGTTCTTTTGCCAGAAGCTCCTTGGCCAACATCACATTTTCCAGTGCTGTATACTGTGGAAACAGATTAAAATTCTGAAATACCAATCCAAAACGAAGTCGTTTTTTACGGATTTCGGATTCTTTCAATGTTTCCGGTTTCTTTGCATCTAAAAGTACTTCATCCATTACCTTGATCACACCGTCATCCGGTGTTTCTAAAAAATTCAGACAGCGAAGCAAGGTGGTCTTTCCGCTTCCGGAAGAACCGATGATCGATACCACTTCCCCTTCTTCCAGAGAAAAGCTGACATCCTTTAAAACTTCTGTCTTTCCAAAAGATTTGCTAATATGTTCTACCTGTAAGATCGGCATCTTTTTTCCTCCTAATTATTTAAAGTAATCCAGTTTTTTCTCTAATTTTCCTAACAGAACCGTTACGATTCCATTAAAGATCAGATAATAAAATGCAGTAAAAAATAATGGCCAGATGGCTCCTGAAATTCCTCTGGATCCTTTCAAAAACGCCTGTCCTGCCCAGATTACTTCCTGCAGTGCGATAATACGGGAAAGAGACGTATCTTTTACCAGCGTAATGACTTCATTCGAGATCGGCGGTACGATCGTTTTGATCATCTGAAGCAGTTTCACTTTAAAAAAGATCTGTGTTTTTGTCATACCAAGTACCAGACCTGCTTCTTCCTGTCCTACCGGAATGTTCTGAATCCCGCCGCGGTAAATTTCCGCAAAATAACAGGCATAATTAAAGATAAATGCAAATGATGCTGCTAAAAATCGTCCCTGTTCTCCGCTTCCCCAGATTGGATAATTCCAAACCAGTCCCGGAAAGAAATAGATGATCAGAAGCTGGATCATCAACGGCGTTCCACGAATGATCCAAATTACCAGTTTTGTCAAAAGACTGAGTGGTTTAAATTTGGACATTGCTCCAAAAGCGATCACAAGTCCTAATGGCAACGCACCTGCCAGTGTGATAAAAAAGAGTTTCAATGTCTGTATAAACCCTGCATTTAATGCCGGTATTACCACAGGCATCTGTTCAAGAATCAATTCCATGTTTTTGTCTCCCCTGCATTTTTATGGTAACGCATGAAAGCGTTTTCTTCTAATAAAGTGAGAGCGGAGAAACCGCTCTCACTAAAATTTCTGCTTCTTATGAATTTTACTGTTCTACGATTGCTGCACTTACCCCATAAGTTTCTGCACATTCCATCATGCTTCCGTCTGCATAGCTTTCTGCAAAAAACTCATTTAATGCTTCTGCCAGATCAGAACCTTTACGGAAACCTACACCGTATTCTTCGCTGTTTAATCCTACCGTATAAATCAGATCCTGATAACCTGTATCCGGTCCAACCATCGCTGCTGCCATCAGAGAATCGATCACTGCTGCATCAGAAGTTCCTGCCGAAACTTCCATCAGCGCATCTGCCTGTGATTTCACCTGTGTAAAGTCAAGACCTCGTTCTGTCAGAACTGCTTCTCCGGCACTTCCTGCTTCTACAGCAAACATCAGTTTTTCGATGCTTTCTTCGGTCTGGTATTCCATTTCATCATCGATTGGAACGACTACCACCTGTGCATTATTACAATATGCATTTGAGCATTCCATCGCACTCTTTACTTCGTCTGTTAAAGTCATTCCGTTCCACACACAGTCAATGGTCTTTCCATCCAGTTCCAGCACCTTGTTGTCCCAGTCAATTTCCACAAACTCTGCAGTCACTCCCAGACTTTCTGCAAATGCTTTTGCCATATCTGCATCAAATCCGATCCAATCACCATTTTCATCCTTATAATCCATCGGTGCAAATTCTGTGATCCCTACCACCAGAGTTCCTTTTTCTTTAATATATTCCATGTCATTTTTCGCTGATGATCCTGCTGTACCGGAAGAACTTCCGCATCCTGTCACTGTCGCCATCATCATGCATCCTGCTACTAATAACACCATAAGTTTTTTCATCTTCAAATCCTCCTCGGGGTACTTTCTTTCTCTACCATATTAAAGTGGTAACGTCTGTAAACAAAATAGCACAACCATTCACAGAAGTCAACCCATATTTTCTATGCACATTGATTTCTGTTCTCTGTTAAGGTTAGATACATGCATTTTTCTGATAGTTCTGCTGCTGTTCTTTTAAAAACTGTTCCCAAGACGGTATCTGTGTGGCTGATCTGCTTTCTGTTTCCAGCTTTTTCAAAGTCATCTCCGTCTCTTTTTTCAGTGTTTCCGGCACTTTGTACCGCAAAAGTTCTTCTGCGTTACTTTTTCCGTAATTTGCAAGTTTTCTCGCATACTCTGCCTTTTTCTGATACTCCTGCAGTTTTTGAAACTGAAATGCGTTTTCAAAACAGGAGGCTGCTTTTTCGAAGAGAAAAACGCCGGCATAAGCCGTCCCCAGATTGTTCCATACATTGGCATAAAATTCCACGGAAAGCCGGCTGCTTTGGCGAATCCGTAAGATTCTTTCGTATTCTGTTACGGCTGCCCAGCAATTTTCATTTTTCAAAAGTTCATCTGCCTTATATTTCATCCGCTCCTGCGTCTGGAGTTTCGAAAGTGCTTTCATTTTTTCTGAAAACTGATGCAGTTCTTCCTCTGAATAACATTCCGAAGCCTGCAGAATGTGCATTACCTGAGATTCCATGGCATTTTTTTCATTTTGTACACTGCGAAGCAACTGTGCCAATTCGTTCATTCCCAGTTCTTTTTCCAGCCACTGAAACAGCTTTTCACTTAAGAGCTGTTCATCTGCCAGATCAATATTTTGATACAGATAATATGCCAGTTCTTCGATAGAATACAGATGGATTCCTGTCATCTCTGCCAGAAATGGCACTTCTGTTCTTCGATAAACACATAATTTTACAGTTCCCATTGCAGTTCTCCTTCATAAACCATATCTGACTGTGGGAAAAGCTCGCCAAATCCCAGATCTTTGATCCGCAGCCTTACATGATTTGGGTCTTTAAACTCCAGATGAATCTGAAGTCTTGTCGTCCCTTTTGGCCGTTCCGGTAAAGATTCCAGACAGATCACGGTTGTTTTTTTCTCCTGCTTTAATGCAGATACGATGGAAAACTCAAGTTCTGCATCTTCCATCAAAAGTACTTCCAAGGTTGCCCCTGCTTCATACCAGTAATCTCCCGCTTCGATGATCGGAATCTCCAGTTCTTTTCCGTTCTTTTCTGTTTTCAGAAAGATACTGCTGCATACTTTTCCTTCGGTCAGGTAAAGATAACTGCTCTTTTTCTCTTTCAGCTCAATTCCCCTACAGCAGGCACCTTTCACAAAAAGATTTTTCCCTACGAATACTCTTTTTCCTGTTTTCAGAAGTTTTTTGTGCTGCTGCATCCATTCTTCTTCAAAATCGTCTCCCAAAAGAAATACGGAGGAAATTGGATTTTCTGCAAAAATCATTTCCAGCGTCTGTTCCGAAACTTCCTGCACTTTTGCCGCACAGACATATTTTCCTGACTGTTTCTGCAGAAGAAATTTGTCCAGCGTTCCTTCCCGATTTTCAATGAGCAGCGCCTGATGTGTCAGAAGATTTTCTTCCTGATGAAATACATAGGCACAAAAACATTCTTCCTTATTCAAAAAACGAATCTTTTCTTTTTTGATATGATACACCTGTACGATATCCAAAAGCATGTTCCGCAGTTTTTCTGTATTTTCTTCCAGACAAAATATCAGATATTCCAGCGAATCAGCCGTACCATAGGGAGACAGCATTTTCCAAAGCTTTCGAAAAAGCTCCTGAAGCTGACTCTGGTCTGAAATATCGATTTCTACAGGAATCCTGTAATGTTCTGTTCCTGCGATCCTCGTAACCGATTCAATTTCTTTCATACGCTCTGTTTTCACACACACCTGTGCGTATTTTTTCCCCAGCTCAATTCCTGCGATCATATTCTCTTTCCTCTATTTCATAGAAAACAGTTGTTTTACAGCCAGATCCAAATATCTGAACTGCTGCATTTCTTTTGAAAGCTCCTGTTCTTTTCCTCTTCTTTTCAGCTGACGCATATGATTGATCCGTTCATATTTGGTTTCTGCTTCTGTAAAATAGTTTTCTTTCGTCTCTGTCACAGAAGGTGTAGAAATTTCTGTTCCGTCAGCTTTTTTCTCTGTAATAAAATAGGTGATCTTTTCCCCTTCAAACAGAGTAAATATTTTAGAATATACCCCTCCGCAGGCAGCATACATGCGGCAGGTCGTATAACGATATCCTGCTTTTCCTTCCTTTTCGATCATGTAATGTAAAATCACCTGTGAATCTGCAGGAGCAGAGTATTCTATCACGATCTTATCCTCTAAAATGAGTGCCTCCGGAATGATCCAGCCGAATTTCTGCATAAATTTATAATAACATTTCTTTGCAAAAAAGTATTTCAAATAACCGGCTGCCAGATTCTTCTGTTTTGCAGATAATTCACTCTTTTCCGACAGCGCTTTTAAATATGCCAAAATACAGATATCCGCATATCCCTGTTTAGAAAACAGTTCTTCTTCCAGAAGGAAATAAAAACGGTCATCCAGCGTTTTCTTTTTCACAAATGCTTCTCTGGACATATACGTCAGATAGGCTTTCTTGATCGTTTCTTCCGGTTTTCTCTGATTATAGGAAAGATAAATATCAAAATGCTCCGGTAATTCTGTTCCGGTAAACATCATCTGCATCAGGATTCTTTCCTCAAGCCGGAACGTATCTGCTCCGTATGCTTTGGCTTTTTTCCAAATTTCTGCCATCTGAGCACAGGTACCAAGAAACGCATCCGAAAGATACTTTAATGTCACATAATTCATCTGACCGCTTCGGAAAGTTCCGTAACACAAACGATAATACAGCTCCTCGTCTGCTTCTTTTTCATCAGCCAGAGCCGTCAGCATCTTCAGGATCATTCCTGCCGGCACATGGAAAGAACCGTACTTCTCCATCCATGCAAATGCCTTGGAATATCTTCCGCTTTGGATCAAAAATGTAATGATTTTTCCTCTTTGTTCTCTGTTCAGAGAACTTCCGTCCATATCAAACCACGGTTCCGGAATCTGTTCCAGCTGATCATGCACCGCTGCATGTTCCATCAGACGAAAAGCCGCTTCTCTCTTATAACTTTCTTTGAAAGCTGAAGTTTCCGGAATCTGCCGGTAATCATTTTCTGTTTTTTCATCGATTGCAACATACTCTGCATTCTTTCCAAACAGATACAATAAGATTCCTACATGATTTTTCACATGCTTTTTACAGATTTCAATATATTTCTTTTCATCCAGCAGTTTTTCCATCTGATAAGATACGGTATTTCGATACAGATTTCCTTTCTCATCAATGAGTGTGATCACCGCAGACGGACAATAGATCGGCAAATAAGCCTGCTGCTTTTTCAGAATGACTTTTTTGCCTCTTTTTAACTGTTCATAAGAAACTTCTGCTTCTCTGATCCTTGGATTCGTACAAGTAAGTTTTCTCAAAAACATCAGATCTGCCATGGCTTCCGCCATTTCCTGGGTAAAGATTTCCGGACAAAGGATCTGATCATACAAATAAGCATATTCTGCACTGATCCGTCGTTTCAGCAGACTTTCCACCGTATATTTTTCTATTTTCTCAATGTATCTTCCGTAAATCTCAGAATCCTTTTCTCCATAACAAACGATGTTTTTATATAGATAGACTCTCTGAGAATCTGACAATGTATCATGATATAAAAAGTACAGCAATACCTGTTCCGGCAGCAATTCTTTTTTCTGCCCCGTAATTGCCATCATGTAATATTCATGAAGATTGTTCAGTTTCAGATCAAACTGAACTCCACAGCCATAGTAATGCGCTGCGGTCTGGTCTGTTCTTCCGTCACGCATATACAGACTGCACAACGCAGCTAAAAGTTCTTTGGTTGAAAAAATACGATAACATTCTTTCAGCAGATATTCGTATTTCGCGTCGCACCGCTTCAGTTTCATCGCTGTTTTTGCGATCTGTGCCCCCATTTCCTTGGTAATGCATCGTCTGCGCTGCGCCCAAATATAGCACTGCATCAAAAAATCACCCATATCTCCGGCTGCTTCCGGATATTTTCTAAGGGTTCGGATCACTTCTATGTAAAGCAGATTCTGTTTGCAGCCCAAACGCCACTGTTTTTCCAGAAATGCCATTTTCTTTTCCGGATTCTTGTCAAATCCTTCATCTAACTGAGTTAAATACCAGTACAAAGAAGGCTGCGCTGCATTTTTCTGGTAAAGCTTCTGCAGCTGGATCACGATATTTCTTCGTTGATTCCAGTCTTCTGCCAACAATCCTGCCAAATATAAAAAGCCTGCACGAAAATCTGCATTGCGAAACTGCAGTGCCGGATTCCTCTCATATTTTTTCAGAATTGCTTCTGCTTCTTCCTTCTTTTCACCACGGATCAAAACCGCAGCTTCCATCAGATGATAGGAAGGATTGTCCGGTGCCGCTTCCCTTAATTTTTCAGCAATTCGAAGATTTTTATCGACATAAGATTTTTTATCTGTTTTTTCAAAACAATATCGTTCAAATTCTTTTAGATAATCTACGATCAGACTTCTCTCAAGAACAGATCTTTCATTCATGAAGTGTCTCCCCTTCTTCCGTCACGTTTTTCTCGATTTGTACCTCAAAAGGCACCATAAACTCACCGGCATTGGTAACCAGGATTAATTTTCCCCGTTTTTTATCCCCTTCGGCCATATTTCTGCTGGTATATACAAATTCGATTCTGATACTCCTTCCAAAAAACTGTGGTGTATCAATCTTCAGATTTCCATCTGAACAAATGACATAGCCTCGGATACGTACATCATTTTCCGAACGCAGCTTCAGACATCCGGAAAATGTGGATTCCGGTTCCATTTTCCAGGAAACAGGCTTCTTCGGAAGTTCTACTTTGGGCAGAACATCATCAAATTCCCCTTTTGCAAATCGTTCCATTTTTTCTTTCATTGCTTTATCCTATTCCTTCACATATTCCTCATAAATGTCAAAAAAGTCCGCTTCTGTCCGGTGGATTTCCGGTTCCATGGTCAGACGTTTCCACCGCTTATCCCGAAATTGCGAATGGGTATGATTGGCAATCTCTGCATAGGCTTCGGAAAATGCCTCTTTTTTTCTCTGTTCCGCCAGCACCAGCTTATTCGCTTGTGTGGCTTCATAATCCATGGTACTGATGCACTTTTCAATATAATATCCATCATCAGTCTCGATCACACCGCTGATCTCACCCTCATCCAAAGAAAACAATACGGATTCCAGCTCCGGTTCAGCCATTTCTCTGGCATAACTTTGCACCAGCTGATGTTCTTCACTTTCTGCTGTCGCCAGCGTTTCGAAGTCTTCCCCTTCTTTCAAACGCTCCAGCAGCTTTTCTGCTCGATTTTTCACAGCTTCTTTTTCTTCTTCGCTCATGGAAACTTTTTCATTATTTTTTAATTTCCATGTTTTCAGATAAATTTCCTGTACTGTAACCGTTCTTGCTTCATCATCACTGATTTCCATATCAGCAGATTCCGTAATGGTCTCATATACTTTATTGGCAATGGCATATTCCTGATAAACTGTCTGTACCACTTTTTCCGTAATATTTTCCCGATCCTTTAATTTCTTTTCTAATTTTTCATCATAATGGGCTGCTGCTTCCTGTACCTTCTGTGTTTCCTGATCGGTCAGACGAATATTTCGTTCTTCTGCCATCAGATTCATGATCTTGATCTGGGTCATTTTAGAAAGTACCACATCTTTTACGTTGTCTTCCAGAGAAATTCCACCGAAGTCATACTCCCACATTTCAGAACCGTAGGTGTCTGCATATTGATTGTAAAATGTGATCAGATAGATCATCAATTCCGGTTCTGTACAGACTGCACTTCCAATCTTAAAGATCTCATCTCCGGATAACCCTGTGGTAAATACGATCTGGGTATTCTGACCGCATCCGGTAAGACTTCCGACACTCAAAGTTCCGATCATACAGACCGCTGCTATTTTCTTTGCTATATATTTGAAATTCATATAATTTTCCTTATTTTTGCTTTTTCAGGTTACAGCTTGCCTATTTTCTGCAGCTGTTACTTAAATTTCCTATTCCTTTATCCTACAAGATTTCTTACAATCTTTCAACGTATTCAGAAGAATTTTTCTTTCCCGAAGATTCTTTTCCTGTTCCGTCTTCGTCCTAACTATAAGGAAAGGCGTGTGATAGTCACACGCCCTCATTTTCTCTTATAAAACGTATTTTTCGTTTTTGGTAATTAAGCTTTTGGAAGCTTGAAAGAACTCTTTAAGGAAACAATTCTGTTAAATACCATTTTTTCCGGTGTAGAATCTTTTGCATCTACACAGTAGAATCCGTTTCTTACAAACTGGAAACTGTCATATGCTTTCGCACCTTCAAATGCCGGTTCCAGATATGCTTTTTCTACGATCTGTAATGAATTTGGATTCAGATTCAGGCTGCCGTCTTCGTTGTACACGCCTTTCGATTCATCAATGATGTTTTCATAAAGACGTACTTCTGCTTCGATGGCATATGGAGCCGGTACCCAATGAATGGTTCCTTTGACTTTTCTTCCTGTAAATCCGCTGCCGGCTTTGGTTTCCGGATCATAAGTACAATGTACTTCTACCACTTTACCGTTTTCATCTTTTACAAAGCTTTCGCATTTTACGAAATATGCATGCATCAGACGAACTTCGTTGCCTGGGAACAGACGGAAATATTTTTTCGGAGGTTCTTCCATGAAATCTTCTCTTTCGATATAAAGTTCACGGCAGAATGGTAATTTTCTGGTGCCTAATTCTTCATTTTCAAGGTTATTTGCTGCATCCAGATACTCTACCTGTCCTTCCGGATAGTTGTCGATGACCAGTTTGATCGGATCTAATACTGCTGCAAGACGAGGTTTTTTCAGTTTCAGGTCTTCACGGATACAGTACTCTAACATCGGATATTCTACGGAGCTGTTGCTCTTTGATACACCGCAGAGTTCTACGAACATTTTGATTGATTCCGGTGTAAATCCACGACGGCGAAGTGCTGCGATCGATACGAGACGAGGATCATCCCATCCGTCTACGATGCCTTCTTCTACCAGACGTTTGATATATCTTTTTCCTGTTACCACATTGGTCAGATATAATTTTGCAAATTCTACCTGACGAGGCGGCATTTCGTATTCTAATTCTCTTACTACCCAGTCATATAATGGTCTGTGGTCTTCGAATTCCAGTGTACAGATAGAATGAGTAATTCCTTCAATGGCATCTTCTACCGGATGTGCATAATCGTACATTGGGTAAATGCACCACTGATCTCCTGTATTGTGGTGAGTCATATGAGCCACACGATAAATTACAGGGTCACGCATGTTCATGTTTGGTGATGCCATATCGATTTTCGCACGAAGCACTTTTTCTCCATCCTGATACATGCCATTTTTCATATTTTCAAAAAGTTCCAGATTTTCTTCTACCGTTCTGTCACGATATGGGCTGTTTTTTCCCGGTTCTGTTAAGGTTCCTCTGTATGCACGGATTTCTTCTGCGGTCAGATCACATACATAAGCTTTTCCTTTTTTGATCAGCTTCACTGCCCCTTCATACATCTGCTGAAAATAGTTTGATGCAAAGAATAAACGGTCTTCGTAATCTGCACCCAGCCATTCTACGTCTGCTTTGATCGATTCTACGAATTCGATCTTTTCTTTCGTAGGGTTGGTATCATCAAAACGTAAGTTGAATTTACCATTGTATTTTTTCGCAAGTCCATAGTTTAAAAGGATGGATTTTGCATGACCAATATGCAGGTAACCGTTTGGTTCCGGCGGGAAACGTGTATGGACAGTGTCGTATACACCTTCTGCCAGATCTTTATCTATCAGCTGTTCAATAAAATTTTTAGATACTACTTCGTTTTCCATAAGATGGATTCCTCCCGAATTGTATATTGCAGTTACTGTTCTCTCCTTATACAGTAACGTATTGCATAATAAACAATAATACCAAACTTCTTTTTTCTTTACAAGTATAAGTTTATCCACAGATCATTAATTTAAGTTATAATCTTTTATTTCATAGGAAAACCCGTGTCTTCCATACATTAATGCGACAAATTCTTTCCTATGAAAAAAAATAAGCTGTGATTCAAGTTTTCACCTGAATCACAGCTTCTCTTTTTTTAATTCCAAATCTTTAATAAAAAGCATATCAGCAGTGCTGCACCGATCAGATAAACTGATGCGATCAAAAGTACACTTTTTAACGCTCCTAAGATAAACCAGCGACGCTCTTCTTTGGTAAGCTGTACCTGTGGTTCCTCATATTCTTCTTCCATATCCGGATCTTCGAAATCGTTCTGATTCCATGAGTTTCCCATGCTGATTCCTCCTCTATGCTTTTATTCTCTTATTTATCATAAAGATGACATACTACGTAATGTCCCGGTTCTACTTCTCTCTGTACCGGTGCTTCATGTTTACATTTTTCCATGCAATGAGCACAACGAGTATGGAACTTACATCCTTTTGGTGGATTTGCCGGTGAAGGAATCGATCCTTCCAGCACGATACGTTCCTTTTTCGCTTTTGGATCCGGAACAGGAATTGCTGAGAACAATGCCTTTGTATATGGATGCAGAGGATTCTTGAAGATATCATCTGTTTCACCATATTCTACCAGATTTCCAAGGTACATAACACCTACTGTATCAGAAATATGTTCTACTACTGATAAGTCGTGAGAAATGAACAAGTATGTTAAGTTACGTTTTTCCTGTAAATCTTTTAATAAGTTGATGATCTGTGCCTGAATAGAAACGTCCAGCGCAGATACTGGTTCGTCACATACAACGAATTCCGGATTTAATGCAAGCGCTCTGGCAATACAGATACGCTGACGCTGTCCACCGGAGAATTCGTGCGGATAACGTGTTTTATGGAATGGCTGAAGTCCACAGTCATCCATAACCTGATCGATATAGTCATCAAACTGTTCCTTCGGAACCAGATTGTGTTCACGAACAGCTTCACCGATGATTTCACCAACCGGGAGACGCGGAGACAAACTTGAGAATGGATCCTGGAAAATGATCTGCATCTTTGTACGCATATCACGCATCTCTTTTGCGCTCAGGTCGTAAACTTCCTGTCCGTTAAAGAGTACCTGTCCTGAAGTTTTTTCTCCTGCAAGTCGTAAGATGGTACGTCCTGTTGTAGTTTTACCACAGCCTGATTCACCTACCAGACCCATTGTTGTACCACGTTTTAAGTTAAAAGTAACGCCGTCAACAGCCTTTACATATCCTACAGTTTTAGAAAGCATTCCTTCTTTGATCGGGAAATATTTTCTTAACTGATTTACCATCAAAATATACTGCGGATCATAGGTTACAGGTTCAAATTCAGGCGTAATGAGTTTTTTGTCTGCCATTTATTTGTCCTCCTTTCCTTTACATCCTTCGCAGTAACGGTAACAGCTTACCTTATGTGTTTCTGACAGGCTGATTTCCGGTGGATAATCTCCGCCACAGTTGTCTACACACATTTCACAGCGGTCTTTGAAATAACAATAATTTGGCATATTTACCGGGTTTGGTACTTTGCCAGGAATGGAGTAGAGTTTATCTACTTTCTTTCCTACCACCGGCTTGGAAGCCATCAGTCCGATGGTATATGGATGAGACGGATGTTCAAAAATTTCTTCCGCGGTACCTTTTTCAACCACACGGCCTGCATACATTACAACAATATAATCTGCCATTTCTGCAATTACACCAAGGTCATGAGTAATGAGCATGATTGATGAATTAATCTTATCTTTTAAGTTACGGAGCAGGTCAAGGATCTGTGCCTGAATCGTAACGTCCAGAGCTGTTGTCGGTTCATCCGCAATGATCAGCTTTGGATTACATGCAAGTGCAATTGCGATCATAACACGCTGACGCATACCACCGGAAAGTTCGTGAGGGAACATTCTGTATACACCTTCACTGTTGGCAATTCCTACCATTTCAAGAAGTTCAATCGCACGTGCTTTGATATCTTCTTTTGTTTTGCCTTCACCGTCATGAAGCTCGATTACTTCTTCGATCTGTCTTCCGATACGGAATACAGGATTTAAGCTTGTCATCGGCTCCTGGAAGATCATCGCTACCTGATTACCACGGATTCCCTGCATTTTTTCCTGCGGCATTTTTGCCACATCAAATGCTTTTTCACCCATGTTCAAACGGATTTCACCTTCTACGATCTGACCCTGAGGTCTCTGCAACAGCTGCATTAAAGACAGACTTGTTACGGATTTACCGCATCCGGATTCACCTACGATACCTACAGTTTTTCCTGTCGGTACTTCAAAAGTAACACCGTCAACACTCTTTACCACACCTGTATCTGTAAAGAAATAGGTATGAAGATTATCAAATTCAACTGCATTATCATTATCATGCATCTGAGTCAGATATTCTGACTCAGGCACATTTTTTCTTTTACGTTTCTTTTCAAACTCATCGGTGATCTTACGGTTCTGTTTTGAGATACGGCGGGATTCTTTCGCTGAAAGATACCCTTCTTCTTTCTTCTTAGCCATCGTTTCCTCCTTACCGTTTCATTTTCGGGTCAAACGCGTCACGCAGACCGTCACCTACAAAGTTAAAGCCAAGCACGGCAATCAGAAGACAGATGCCGGCAGGGATCCAGATAAACCAATAATGTGTCATAACGTAAGAGTCATTAACATCATTGATAATATTTCCCCATGAAGCGAATGGGAATTTTACACCAATACCGAGGAAGGACAGAGTCGCTTCTGTGATAATGGTAGAACCAAGGCTCATTGTTGCGGAAACAATCAGCTGTGGAATAACGTTTGGAATCAGATGTTTGAAGATTCTTCTCTTTACACTGATACCGCAGGCTTCTGCTGCTGTCATGAATTCCTGTTCACGTAATGACAGGATCTGACCACGAACCAGTCGTGCAAGTCCCGGCCATCCAAGGAAACCTAAGATAAGCATCAGGTAGAACATACGTGTCATTGGAGCAACTTTCATCGCATCCATAGCAGCACCTAAGATAATGATCAATGGCATTGATGGAATACAGTAGAAAATATCTACAATACGCATGATCAGGTTATCAACCCATTTTCCAAAGTATCCTGCAAGACCACCCATAACTACACCGATGGCTACAGAAATAAATACAACGATGAAACCGATGATCAGGGATACTCGTCCACCGTACATCAGACGGGTAAGCATATCCATACCGTTTTTATCAGTTCCAAGCGGATGTTCTTTTGATGGTTTTGCATACGTATCATATACGTAGGTTGCTTTTCCTCTGGTTACTGTCCAAACACCTGTGGTTGCATCATACTGGATCTTATAAGTATCTTCTTCCCCAGTTTCGTCTGTATACTGTAACTCAGAAACATTTGCTTCGATTGCATCTGCAATCGCTTCTTTAAATTCACGATTGAAAACAACACCGTTTTCTACCGGAGATACAACGAAACGGCTGATATAACCTACGATCTGTCCACCGGAAACGATGTTTGCATCTGCATCCAGTGTATAATCCTTGCCGTCTGCTGAAAATTCTAATTCACCTGCTGTATATGCTTTTAATGCAGCATATTTTTCATTATAGGTGAATTCTACACCTTCTCCATTGACAATATCTTTAAATGCCATGGCAAGTGTGGTTCCATTAGAAGAAATGGTATAAAAATCAGTTCCTTCTTCTGTCAGTTCATAAACTACATCTTTATATTCAAAAGATGGTTCCTGCTTCTGATAAGCAAGCTGGAATTTTGCCTGCAAAACACTGTCAAAAGACTGTCCTTCTGCTGACATATAACGGAAATCTTTATTTTCTGTGACTCCGGCATAATCCTTCATCTGGTTTTCGTAACGATAGAACTGTTCATCCTGTCCGTAAGGCATGATCAGACCACCTACGAAGGAGAATACGAACATACTGATCAGCATGATCATACCGAGCACTGCCAGACGGTTACGGAAAAATCTCTTTGCTACTAATGCTCCCGGTGAAAGTACCTTTACACGACGGTCGTCATTCAGAGAATAAGATTCATTTTCATTATTATTGTTTGTTGTTTCTAAATTTTTATCGCTCATAACAGGACCCTCCTTTCCTATGCAATCCTTACACGCGGGTCAACTACTGCGTATAAAATATCGGAAATCAGGTTACCTGACAATGTCAAAATCGCCAAAAACGTCATATAGAACATGGAGAACGGAATATCTCCGATTACCATTGCATGATAAGACGTATAACCGATGCCTGGGATAGAGTACAGTGTCTCTGTGATCAATGCACCGGAGAAAAGTGATGGTAAAGAACCACCTACAATTGTTACCAGCGGAATTAATGTGTTACGGAAAGCGTGCTGGTAAATAACTTTCTTTTCAGCCAGACCTTTGGCTCTTGCGGTACGAATATAATCAGCATTTAATACTTCCAGCATATTCGTACGTGTATAACGCATTAAAGATCCTACTGAAACAATAACTAATGTTGTAATCGGTAACACAAGATGATTTGCTTTGTCTAAAAGCTGCCCCATTGCATCTAACTGGGCATAATTACGGCCTACAATACCGAAAAGATCAAACCAACCAAGTTTTACTGAGAAGATCAGTTTTAAAAGTGTTGCAAAAAAGAATGTTGGCAGAGAAATACCTACCAGCGCACCTGCTGTGATGGCATAATCTGCTTTTGAATACTGTTTTGTTGCGGCGATAACTCCAAGCGGGATCGCAATGATAAGTTCGAGAACGAATGCGATTCCGTTCATTACAAATGACAGCCAGATAACATCGTTAAACTTTTCGAGTACCGGAACTGTATATTTCCAGCTATCACCAAAATTTCCCTGAATTGCCTGTCCTAACCAAGTAAGATATCCTGGCAGGATCCCTTTATCCAGACCATATGCCGCATTTAACTGAGCGATCCATTCATCATATGGCTTTGCTCCCGGTTTTGCAGCAAGCTGCATTGCTACTGTTTCTACATAAGAAGCCGGCAGACAACGTAAGAGCGAGTATATGATCAAGGATGTGCAAAACAGAATCATAATAGATAATAAGATTCGTTTTAAAATATATTTCTGCATGCGGTGTATTTTCCTCTCTACTATACAATGAAATACCGTGTTTCACATAAATGGGGAACCGGTCCCGCTGGATCGGTTCCCACTTACAATTCTCTAGTTTTTCAAATATTATTTAACAACAATATTCTGAACTTCAGACTTCCATGTCCAGTATGGTGTCATATCTGTTGGAAGGGAAGTTGTATCTACACGTTCTGTAGAAACTGTGTAAGCTTCTGAACGCTGGTAAACTGGAACTTCTACACCCCAGTCCATGATGATTTCCATAGCTGCTTTGTAGAGACCTTTTCTGTAAGACTGGTCTGTAGACTGACGAGCATCCATTACTAAAGTATCAAGATCTGCATCGTTGATTCTGTAGTAGTTTGTAGATCCTTCTGAGTGATATAACTGATACATATCTGGGTCAGAAGATGACTGCCATGCAGCACACCACATTTCAGCTACACCTGTCTGATAAGAGTTGTAAAGGTCAGATGCGTTTGCAAGGTCGTTTACTGTTAATGTAAATCCGATAGAAGCGAAAGCATCTGCTGCATTCTTAAGGATTAAGAATGTTGGGTGGTCACCCTGGCCACCGCCACCGATGTTTACTGTATACTCAAGTTTTGCACCTTCTGGAGCTGCTGTTAATTTACCATCTTCTACTGTGTAACCAGCTGCTTCAAAGAATCCTAAAGCTGCGTTTAATGCTGTTTCATATTTTGTTGCTGTATCCATATCTGCTGTGTAAAGTGCGTTTCCGTCTACGTCAACAGAGTAAGCTACTGTATAACCATCATCTGTAACCTGTGGAGCTGCCCAAGATGTATTAGAGATTGGGTAGTTGATTACGGATGCTGTTTCACCATAGTAAGAGTCGATACCTTCATCACGGTAAGCAGCAAGTACTGTACCAATTGCTTTACGAAGGTTTTTAGATTCTTCTGATGCTGGATCATTTCCAACTTTTACGTTGTCAGCACTGATACCTACATAACCATATCCTCTGTAGTTTGTAAGGATTGTTGTGATAACGTTTCCTTCAAGATTTTCGCTTCCGTTGATTTCAGCGATCTGAGCTGCAAGGTCTGTAGAGTAAGAAGGAGCTGCGATATCGATTGTTGCTGTAGAAAGACCATTTAACATATCAGCTTCTTTTGTTTCGATCATGTTAAAGTTTTTAGTCTTTGGAGCACCTAAGTAGAAGTTTTCGTTAGCTTCCATGTAAACTACACCGTTAGAAACTTCTTTGAATACGTATGGACCAGCACCCATTGGCTGAGTTGTTTTTTCACGGATTGCAGAAAGGTCACCTTTTGTGAAACCGAACTGGTTGTTGTCGTAATCATAAAGAGCTTCATCACCATAGTAGTGAAGTGGAGCGATTGGCTGACCCATCTGGTAGATCATAGTAGCGTCTAATTCGCTAGCTACGATACGTACGCTGTAGTCGCCTGTACGCTGGATACCAGCGATGCTTGATGCAGATTCACTTAACTGAACACCAACTGAATAAGTAGCATAGTCGTTCATAAATTCTGTGAATGCTGTGCTTGCAACTTCTGTTTCAACAGCTGTTACGATATCACCTTCATAAGCTTCTACGATTGCGTTCCAGAAATCTGCTGCTGTAGCATCTTCTGCAATTTCAAATCCCCACATAGCTGCCTGAGCTGCAATACCATCTTCTTCTGTTGCATATCCTGCTGCTACTACATAATCAAGGATTGACTGAGCGAATTTTTCACCAGCCTGGTCAACATCTGCCCAGAAAGCTGTCTGAGTAGCTTCATCCCAGTTTGCAAAATCTGTGTTGTCTCTTCCTGCTGTCATTAACAGGTTATATAATGTATCCATACCTGTACGGTATTCTTCAAGACCAAGGATTGGTGTAGAATACAGTGTTGAAGATCCATCATAAGATGGGTCAAGGAATACATATAAGCTGAAGATAAAGTCATCGATGTCAACTGGTGTGCCATCAGAGAATACTAAATCATCACGCATTGTCATATCATAGTATACTGTACCGTCTTCGTTTTCTGTTACAACGATATCAGCTGGACCATAGTAAGTATAGTCTGTACCATTGTAAGAACGTGTTTCACCTTCGATACCGTTCAGAACCGGGTTAGACACACGGTCAACACCCATCATGTAAAGCTGTGTAAAATCAGCTACGTCCTGATCGTCTGCACTCTGTGCAAAGAATGGAGAGAACTTGTTCTCAAATCCTGTAGCTGCTGCTACTAATGTGCCTTCTTCAGCTGAATCAGCTGTTGCACTATCTTCTACGTTTGCTTTATCATCTGTAGAAGCATTGTCTTTTGCGCCACAGCCTGCAAGTAAGCTGGCGCTCATTGTCAGTCCTAATAAAAGGGCTAACAGTTTTTTACTCTTTCCCATAAAAATTTTCCTCCTTTATATTTTTCGCATCCGTCCTTGGCGTATTCTACCATGCACGTATACAAGGGTTTTTTATAAGACTCCTAATAATCTCATAAAACTGGGATCTCCCCTTATTCTACGCTTCATTTTTGCCCTTCACAAGCGTTCTTTCAAAGCGTTTGCTCTGTATTATAGCCTTTACAACACATTTTGTCAATTCACTTTTGTAAAGTATTAATACAAAACAGTTAAATTTTACTGTTTTTTTAGTAATTTTAGAGTTCCCAAGGCATATTCTGTACTTTTTTTAAGATCAGTGCCGCACAGATCACCGATATGATTTCCAGTACAAGGAACAGAAGGATCAAAGAAAGCTGTCCCTGTGTCCCATGGGAAACTTCATAATAGATTTCACCGATCACGGAAATTCCGCCTGCGATCATAACGATCAGGGTACGTACCGGAAGCGCTGCCACACTTGCCTTATAGATATAGGCGCGCAGTGGTTTTTTTCCTTCCGTCAGACGCCAGATTCCCCAAAGGACACTGACTGACGCTACCAAACTGACAATATATGGAAAGATTACATAAAATCCTTTTAACACTCCCGGTGCTTCCACAAATCCTGCTGCCAGAACACTTATCATCTGAAGAACTCCCAGACCCCAGAGGGCAAGAAGCGTATGCCGATACGCTTCTTCTTCTCCTGCCCACTGATAAAGGAGCCCTTCGTATTGATATTCTCCTTTTTCATCTAATTTAAAATCATTCAGATAGGCTCTTCTGCCTTTTGCTTTTTTGGCATTCTTTTTATTTTCTTTCATGCCTAGAAGATTCCTTCCATATCAAATTCTGCAAGCCAGTTTGCTGCTGTCTCGCATACTTCTTTCAAAGTTGTTTCTTCAAACGGACTTTCCATGCCTGCATTTTTCAGAAGTTCTGTAAATACACAGCTTCCGCCCTGTTTGGTATATGCCATGTAATGTTCCCATGCATCTTTCTGGTCTTTCTGAAGTTTTGCCCAGAACTGCAATGATACGGTCTGTGCCAGACAATAGTCAATATAATAGAACGGACTGGAGTAAATATGATGCTGACGCTGCCATGCTTCTCCATCACTGTAGAATGGAATCTCTCCGTCCAGCTTCATCCATGGCATATAAATGCCGGAAAGTTCTTTCCATACGTCATGTCTTTCTCTTGGAGTCATATCCGGTTTTTCAAATACCACATGCTGGAAATGATCTACTAACGTACCATATGGAATAAATTTCAGTGCACCTGCCAGATGGCTGTAATAGAATTTTTTAGTATCTTCTCCGAAAAATCCTTCTGCCCATGGCCATGCAAAGAATTCCATTGACATAGAATGAACTTCACACGCTTCCAATCCCGGCCAGATATTGCTGTTTGGAACACGTTTGCGGTTCATCCATGCTGCAAATGCATGTCCTGCTTCGTGAGTTACCACTTCCACATCATGCTGGGTTCCGTTAAAGTTAGCAAAGATAAACGGAACTTCATAGTCTGAAATGCTGGTACAGAATCCGCCGCCTGCTTTTCCTTTGGTAGAAAGCACATCCAGAAGTTCATTATCCAGCATCATATTGAAAAATTCGCTGGTTTCCGGTGAAAGTTCATCATAAAATCTTTTTCCCTGTGCAAGGATCTGGTCTGCATCACCGCATGGTCTTGGATTTCCGGAGCGGAATTCCAGTGCATTGTCTGCATAACTCATCGGATATTCTTTTCCAAGACGTTTTGCCTGTTCTCTGAAGATCTGATCTGCGACAGGTACCAGATATTTCACTACCGCTTCACGGAATTTTTCTACATCTTCTTTTGTATAGCAGTTACGCTGCATACGATAATAGCCAAGTTCTGTAAATCCGTCATATCCCAGTTTTCTTCCGATGGCATCACGTACATGTACCAGCTTATCATAAAGATCATCCAGTTCTGCCTGATGATCTTTATACCACTGACCTTCTGCTTTCCATGCAGCCAGTCTTCTCTCGTCATCTGCATCGTTTTTTAACGGTGTGATCTGGGAGAGTGTATATACATTTCCTTCAAACGGAATCTGTGCAGATGCCAGCAGCTTTTCATAAGCAGTTGCCAGTTCATTTTCTTCCTGCAGCATTGGGATGATTTCCGGAGAAAATGTTTTCTGTGCCATTTCTGATTTTACGAACATCAATGTTCCGAATTCTTTTTCAAATTCCGGACGAAACTGATTTTTAGACAGTGCATCGTTCCATTTCTGTACATATTCTGTAATTTCCGGTTCTGATGCATCGCAGAATTTCATTTCTTCATCATAAAATGCATCTTCTGTATTGATCGAATGACGAACACTTGCCAGTGTCATCATCGTATCTACATGTTTTTCCAGTGTATTTTGTTCTAAAAATACAGCTCTGGCTTCTTCATAGCTTTTTGCATTTTCCAGTTTTGTGATCAATTCCTGAATCTGTGTTTTGACATTTTCTACATCCAGTCTTTCATAAGTCATCTGTGAAAATTTCATACAAAAATCCTCTTCTTTCTATAATTTGTAATCATCGAACGCAGCCTTTCTGCAATCCGGTTTTTCCACGTTCCGGCTTTTCTTGTTTTCAAATGCCGGAATCTTTCGCCTCTCAGGCATCATACTTCACAGTATATACGCTTTAATGCGCAAAATCAACGCTGCTTTGCTATTCCAACACAGCACATAAAAATTCCCAGCATCTTTTCACGGACTCTACTTCCAGTGTTTCTTCAAACGTATGAACCCCTTTCATATTCGGTCCAAAGGAAATGCAATCCAAATCCTCGATCTTTTGAGACAGCAAACCACATTCCAAGCCTGCATGGATTGTTTCTACGATCGGTTCTTTTCCATACATAGTCTGATACACTTCTATAAAACGCTCTCTCAGCGGAGAATCTGGACGATATTCCCATCCCGGATAATCTCCCTGTGCTTTTGCCGTACCGCCTAACATTTCTACAAACAGAGTCACCCGATCCCGCAGATACTGTTTGGCTGATTCCACAGAGCTTCGGATTGCAAAGGAAAGGAGCAGTTCTGTATCCTGCAGTTTCATGATTCCCAGATTCAAAGACGTTTCTACCAGACCTTTGATGTCCATGCTGTAAGACTGGATTCCGTTTGGGATATTGACCAGTGTATGGATCACCTGTGTTCCGGAATGAGCTTCCAGCACCTCTGCTTCCTGCACGCCTTCCTTGGTCAGCCGGATCTCCAGACCGGCATCTCCTGCATGAAATTCATTTTTCAGCAGGTTTTCCTGTTCTTGGATCAGCATTTGTGCTTGATGAACCATTTGTTCCTCCAGTAATACGTCCGCCCAGGCTGTTCTTGGGATGGCATTGTCCTTCTGACCGCCTTCCATGGAAATGATATCCACATTCATCTGCTGACTCATTGCAAACAATACACGTCCAAGGATGACACTGGCATTGGCACGTCCCTGATCGATCTCAACTCCGGAATGTCCGCCTAACAATCCGCCGATCTGCAGACGGCAGGCAAGTCCGGTTTTGTGCACTCGCTTCACAGGAATACTGCATTCTAAGGTTACGCCGCCTGCACAGCCTACCGTAAAGATTCCTTCCTCTTCCGAATCAATATTGATTAGTTTCTTTCCTTTTAACATGGAAAGATCAATGGCTTCCGCACCATACAATCCGGTTTCTTCGTCTACGGTCAGCACAACTTCCAGCCTCGGATGTTTCAGATCTTTCGCTGCAAGGAGTGCCAGCGCATACGCAACTGCAATTCCATCATCGCCTCCCAGCGTTGTTCCATCTGCCCATACCATGGTCCCGTCTGTACAAAGATCCAGTCCCTCTGTCAGAAAATCTTTTTCTTTCTCCGGATGTTTTTCACATACCATATCCAGATGCCCCTGAATGATCACCGGCTCTTTTGTTTCATATCCCGGTGTTGCTTCTTTGATGATGATCACATTTTTCATGTCATCCTGCACATATTTCAAGTCATGTTTTTGTGCAAACTCTACACAAAACCGGCTGATCTGATCCATATTTCCGGATCCGTGAGGAATGTGACAGATTTCTTCAAAATAACCAAATACCGATTTTGGTTCTAAGTTTTCTAACATATGTTGTCCTCCTGTCGTTACATCAAAATCCTTTTTACCAACATGCGATACTCTTGCAGATCTTTTAATTTCCGCATTTCCTTCGCATTTTTCTGGGAATCCGGAAGGGACTGAAACAGATAAAACCATAATTCTTTCATCTTAAACAGTACATTCCGGTCTCCGGAAAGCTCTTCTTCATATCGTTCACACAACTCTGTCAAAAACGCATGCCACTGAGCCAAATTTCTCGATTCTCCCTGCAGCTCTCTTAACAGCGACGGTGCTTTCAAGATTCCTCTTCCCAGCATAACATTGGTAATCTGTGGAAATTCTGCTTCAAATACTTTCAAATCTTCCACGGTAAAGAGGTCTCCGTTATAACACAGCGGTGCTTTAGACAGTCCAATGCTTTCCTTGAAAATTTCCATATTCGGAACATTTTTATAATAATCCGACTGCAGTCTCGGATGAATGATCAGTTCCTTCAAGGGATATTTATTATAGATTTTTAACAGACGGTAAAATTCTTCCGGATCTTCCATACCAATCCTCGTTTTTACCGAAATTTCCATATGACGGTCGTGATAAAACACTTCGTCTAAAAAGCGGTCCAGCTCTTCCGGATATGCCAGAAAGCCAGATCCTTTTTTCTTTGTGACCACCGTTTTAGAAGGACAGCCCAGATTCAGATTCACTTCCCGATAGCCAAGTGCCTCGATCTTCGACAGCATATCCACAAACTGCTCGGCATTGTTGGTCAAAACCTGAGGGATCAGATGCAGCCCCTTATTATTTTCCGGCAAAATATCCCTTTTATCCCTGTTCTGAAATGCAAAATGCTGATTTGTCGTAATAAACGGTGAAAAATACTTTCTGATACTGCCAAAATATTTTTCATATGTAGTTCGGTAAATAAATCCTGTAATTCCTTCTAGCGGAGCTAAATAATAATTCATTTCTTTTCCTTTTATTTTTCAAAAGGGCTGTTACCCAAGTAACAACCCTTTTCTCTGCTGTAACGTTATTTTAATCCATGAGAAGGAATGCTTTATATCCCTTAACTGCTTCATAAACATCCGCTTTGCTGCTGATTTCATATGGTGCGTGCATATTTAATACAGCCACACCACTGTCAATAACTTCCATTCCGTAATTTGCCATAATGTATGCGATGGTTCCGCCGCCGCCTACATCTACTTTTCCAAGTTCTGCAAACTGGTATGCTACGTTCGCATCATCAAATACTTTACGAAGTTTTCCGATATATTCTGCGTTGGCATCATTAGAGCCGCCTTTTCCTCTGCTTCCTGTAAATTTGTTAAAGGAAAGTCCGCTGGATAAAAATGCTGCACTGCGTTTTTCAAATACTTCTGCATATAACGGATCATAGCCTGCACTTACGTCAGAAGAAAGCATCCGTGAATTAGCCATTGCACGACGAACTTTTAATTCTGATTCGCCTTCATTTAATGCGATCAGTTCTGCTACCGTATTTTCGAAGAATCTGGATTCCATACCAGTTGCTCCGACACTTCCGATTTCTTCTTTGTCTACTAAAAGACAGCAGCTGGTTCTCTTCACACCTTCTGTTTCCAGCATTGCAAACAGAGAAGTGAATGCACAAACTCTGTCGTCCTGTCCATAAGCCATAACCATACTTCTGTCCAGTCCGCAGTCTCTTGCTTTTCCTGCCGGAACCAATTCCAGTTCTGCTGAAGTAAAGTCTTCTTCTTCGATGTCATAAGCATCTTTTAAGATTTTCAGAATGTTTGCTTTTACTGCTTCTTTTTCTTCTTTGTCAAGATCCGGATTTTTTTCGATTGGCTGATTTCCGATCAGAATATCCAGTCCTTCTCCTTCGATTACTGTTGCAGCGCTCTTTTCCATTTGTTTTCCGGAAAGATGGATCAGAAGATCTGTAATGCATACTACAGGATCTGTATCTTTTTCACCGATCACAACATTAACAACGGTACCGTCTTTTTTCGCTACCACACCGTGGATTGCCATTGGCTGTGCTACCCACTGGTATTTTTTGATTCCGCCATAATAATGGGTATCCAGATATGCAAAATCTTCGTTTTCGTATAATGGATTCTGTTTGATATCAATACGTGGGGAGTCGATGTGTGCTCCTAAAATATTCATACCTTTTGAGATTGGTTCCTGTCCCATCTGGAACAATGCAATGGCTTTGCCCATGCATACTGCGTATACTTTATCTCCTGCAGCAAGTGCTTTACCTTCTGCAAGTACTGTTTCGATATTTCTGTATCCTGCTGCTTCTGCCATTTCAACAGTCAGGCTGACACATTCTCTTTCTGTTTTTCCATGATCCAGACATTTTTTATATCTTTCATTAATTTCATGAAGTTCTTTTAATTCTGTCTCTCCATAAGTTTTCCAGACATTTTTTCTTTCCATGTTTGTTTCTCCTTCCAGTGTAAACTCACACATACTTCTTAGTATATACATTTTTCCACACAAAATCAATGATTGCATACAAAAAAAGCACTTTTAAAAGTGCTTTCTCATCGTGTCTCTTCAATTTTTTGAATTTGAAAGCTGCTGACGGGAGTTGAACCCGTGACCTCCTCACTACCAATGAGGTGCGCTACCACCTGTGCCACAGCAGCCTGCGTTTTACCACGCCAAGTTATAATATCATTTGATATAGAAATTGTCAACCCATTTTTCACATTTCTATTTTAGGAATTTCCCTAATAATTTCCTAAAATTTTAAAGTTTGTCGTTTCTTCTTTGATCCCGCGCAGTGCATTTTTGACTGCAGAGTCATTCAGATTGCCATCAAAATCCACAAAGAAATGATATTCCCACTGTTTTTCCGGAATCGGCCGAGATTCAATCTTGTTCATGTTCAGATCATTGTAAATAAAATGAGACAAAATATTGTACAGACTACCGCTGATATGAGGTACTTCAAAACAGATACTCACTTTTTTTGCATTTTTTTCAAAGATCTTCTGATTGGTAACGATAATAAATCGGGTAGAATTTGCTTTTCCATGGCAGATTCCTTCTTTCAGCACTTTCATGCCATAGTATTCTGCTGCCTGTCTGCTTCCGATGGCTGCTTTCGTTTTATCCGCTGCATCTTTCACTTTTTTCACAGCAACTGCCGTATTGCTGATACTTCTCTGCTTCCATTCACTATGTTCATCTAAAAATCGTGCACACTGCATCAGTGCCTGCGGATGGGAATATACCATTTCGATGTCATCTAACTGAGCATCTTCCGTTCCCATCAACACATGATCTACATAGATCACTTTTTCCCCTACGATATAATTGCTGTATTCATTTAACAGGTCATAATTGTCATTGACAATCCCGGCCGTAGAATTTTCCAGCGGAAGCACTGCATAATCTGCACTTCCCTCTTTGATCGCTTCCATCGCATCCCGCCACGTTTCCACATGAAAACTGTTGACTTCTTTTCCGAAATATTCCAAAGCTGCCTGATGGGCATAAGCGCCTTCCAGTCCCTGATAAACGACTCTGACTCCCGTCTTATCGATCTGATCTACGCAGGTAAAATCCAGACGTCCTTTCACACCATTCTGCTCCAAAAGCTGATACTGCAGCTTTCTGCTCATTGCCATAATCTGCTGAAAAAGTTCCGTAACTCCATGTTTGTTAAATTCCGAGCTCGCCAGTGTTCCTAACGTGTTCAGCTTCTGAAGTTCCCGTTCCCGATCCAATACCTTTTTTCCGGTATTGATCTTATATTCTGCAACCTGACCGCAGATTTCCATACGTTTTTCAAAAAGTTCTACCATCTGCCTGTCAATTTTATCAATTTCATCTCGTAAGACCAGTAAATCTGTCATTGTTTTTTCCCCATTTCACCTATCTGAATTTTTATTTTCTTCGCTTTATCACTGTGAATGACAACAGTATAACGCGATTTGCCTATTTTTTCAAACATATTATTTCCCGAACAGGAAATACTTGTTCTTATGAAAAACAAATTTATCCTTTGCGGCGTCATCGGCTGGTGCGCCGAAATCCTATGGACCGGCCTGCATTCTCTTGCTAACAGACACTGGCGGCTGATGGGACATTCTTCCCTTTGGATGTTTCCCATTTACGGCTGTGCTGCCATGATTGCTCCCTTGTCAAAGATTTATTCCAGATGCAATACATTTCTGCGGGGAATCATCTATATGCTTCATATTTTCTTGGGAGAATTTGTATTCGGAACGATCTTAAAAAGATTCAACATCTGTCCCTGGGATTATTCCGGAACTCCGTACAACATCGACGGTGTCATCCGACTGGATTATGCCCCGTTGTGGTTTGTACTTGGACTTTTTTATGAATTTCTCTTTCAAAGACAAAACAGACAGATCCGCTAAGACCTGTCTGTTGATTCTACATAGGATGTACTTATACGTCCGCTCTTAAACGTCCGCGATATTTTTCTTCGCACCATTTACATCTGTAAACTTCTTTGCGAGGATCTGTCAGAACGAATACCTGCTCTAATTCCTGTTCAATAGAAGTAATACAGCGTGGGTTTTTACATCTTACCACATTCACAACTTCCGTCGGAAGCTCCAGTGCTTTCTTTTCTACAATTTCAGAATCTTTGATAATATTGATCGTAATCTTATGATCAATGAATCCTAAAACATTCAAATCGATAAAATCGATCGGGCATTCGATTTTCATAATATCTTTTTTGCCCATTTTATTGCTTTTCGCATTTTTGATGATCGCTACACAGCAATCTAATTTATCTAAGTGGAGATACTTATAAATATCCATGCTTCTTCCGGCTTTGATATGATCCAGAACGAAACCTTCCTGAATTGTTCCTACATTTAACATTCTATACCTCGATTCCCAGCAATGTGAGGATCAGTGCCATTCGCACGTAAACTCCATACTGTACCTGTTTGAAATATGCTGCTCTCGGATCATTATCTACTTCTACGGAAATTTCATTCACACGCGGAAGCGGATGAAGAACGAGCATGTCTTCTTTTGCAAGTTCCATTTTTTTCTTATCTAAGATATAGAAATCTTTCAAACGGATGTAGTCCGCTTCGTTGAAGAAACGTTCTCTCTGAATACGTGTCATATAAAGCACGTCCAGATCTTTCATCGCATCTTCGATATATTCCACTTCTTCATATGGGATACCCTGAGCATCTAATACATCTTCTCTGATGTATTCCGGAAGTTTTAATTCTTCTGGTGAGATCAGTACAAAGGAAACGCCTTCATAACGTGATAACGCTTTGATCAGAGAATGAACCGTACGTCCAAATTTCAGATCGCCGCAAAGACCGATCGTAAGATTATCAAGTCGTCCTTTTAAGGAACGAATGGTCAAAAGGTCTGTCAATGTCTGTGTTGGGTGCTGATGTCCGCCGTCTCCTGCATTGATCACAGGGATTCTGGATACACGGCTTGCTACCATCGGTGCCCCTTCTTTCGGGTGACGCATAGCACAGATGTCTGCATAACAGGAAACCATACGAATCGTATCTGATACGCTTTCGCCCTTTGATGCAGAACTGCTGGCTGCTGAAGAAAATCCAAGTACATTACCTCCAAGATTCATCATTGCTGCTTCAAAACTAAGTCTTGTTCTTGTACTAGGCTCATAAAAAAGAGTCGCCAGTTTTTTTCCTGCACAGGCATGTGCATATTTTTCAGGGTTCTTTTCGATGTCATTTCCAAGATCTAACAGCTTTTCCAGTTCTTCCTTTGAGAAATCCAAAGGAGTCATTAAATGTCTCATTGGTACCTCCTAATATTCATTTTTTCAACTCTTAATAATACACCATATTATTCAAAAATACAAGCACTATTTTTGCAAATCATTTTCACTGATTTAAAGAACTATCCTATTTGCTATTGCAATTTTCACCAAATCATTGTATGGGTTTTTCATTGTTATTTGTAAAATGAATTCCCCCTCTATCGGATCACATGCACATCTAACTGGTTATATGGAATTTCCAGCCCCACTTCATCAAAGGCAAGTTTTACTTTTTCCGTAAGACGGAATTTCACTTCCCAGTATTTATCCGTCGGTGTCCACACACGAAGCATCATATTGACGGAACTGTCGGCCAAGTCTTCCACTACTGCCATAGGCATTTTCTCTTCTTCTTTTAACGTATCTGCATCTTCCATTCCCAGCTTCAGCAGCAGTTCTTTCGCAAGCCGGATATCTCCGTTGTAGGAAATCCCTACTTTAATATCCAGTCGTCTCGTTTCTGAAGCAGTCGCATTGATCAGACTGTTGTCCGCAAGCTGACCATTTGGAATCACAATCTTTCGGTTATCTCCGGTTTTCAATGTCGTATAAAACAGCTGGATTTCGCTGACCGTTCCTTCCAGATCTCCCTGAAGGATATAATCCCCTACTTTAAACGGTTTCAGCAGTAAAATGATCACACCGCCGGCAAAGTTTGACAGACTCCCCTGCAGTGCCAGACCGATAGCTACCCCTACCGAACCAATCGCTGCTACAATCGAGGTCGTCTGAACCCCAAATCTCTGGAGAATGGTCAGAGCCAGCAAAATATACATAATATATTTTACAAAGGAATCCAAAAACTGAATCAGACCGGTATCCGCATTATTTCTTTCCAAGGAACGGCGCAGGATTTTTCGTACCCAGCCGATCAGTTTCATACCGATTACGATAAATACAAATGCCAATGCCACCTGAAGGATAAAATCCAGAAGCTTCGGAAAAAGGTCTTCCAGCCATTGTCTTGCACGACTCAATTCTTCATGAACTTCCTGCACATCTTTCAGATCCAGTGTTTTATCTGATGCCGCCAATAACATTCTTTTCATAAACCGCCTCTCCTATCCTTCCAGCATTTTCATAAAGGTTTCTTCCGAAATGATCGGGATTCCTAATTCTTTCGCTTTCTTATTTTTCGAAGAATTGGAGGCAGTATCATTGTTGATCAGATAGTTGGTCTTTCCGGTCACACTTCCTGTCACTTTTCCTCCTCGTTCTTCAATGACTGCTTTGACTGCATTCCGGTTTGCAAAATGCTCTACACTTCCTGTGATCACAAAATTCATCCCTTCAAAAATCTGGGCATTGGTATTTTCTTCCGGCTGTTCTAACGTAAGTTCTTCCAGAAGATGAGCTAAGATTTGCTGGTTTTTCGGATTTTTAAAATAAGATTCGATAGAACCTGCAATCACATCACCAATTCCATCAATGGCTGCCAGTTCTTCTGCCGATGCTTTCTGCAGTTCTTCCAACTGATGATGATATTCCTTCGCCAGCATTTTCGCATTGGCTGCTCCGATATTCTGAATTCCCAATCCATAGATCAGTCGCGGCAGTGTGGTCGTTCTGGCTTTTTCGATACTTTCCAGAAGATTCTGGCATGATTTTTCTCCAAATCCTTCCATTTCCATGATCTGATCTTCATATTTTTTTAATTTGAAAATATCCGCGAATTCATGGATCAATCCTTTGGCGATCAATTTTTCCAGCGTTGCTTCCGACAACCCTTCCATATTCAGCGCATCACGGCTGACAAACAACGTAAATGACTTAATCTTCTTCGCCTGACATTCCGGATTGGTACAGTACAATGCTTTTGCATCTGCAATTTGACGTACCTCTGTCGCACCGCCGCAAGTCGGACATTGCTTCGGCAGTTCCGCCATACCGCTGCGGGTTTTATTTTCCGCAATCTGCGGAATGATCATATTGGCTTTGTACACTTCGATGGTATCACCAATCCCAAGCTCTAGTCCTTCCATGACACTGATATTGTGTACCGAAGCACGGCTGACCGTGGTTCCTTCCAGCTCTACCGGTTCAAAGATTGCTACCGGATTGATCAATCCCGTTCTGGAAGGACTCCATTCGATTTCTTTTAAGGTCGTTTCCCGAATTTCATCTGCCCATTTGAATGCCATGGAATTTCTCGGAAATTTTGCTGTTCTTCCCAGACTTTCTCCATAAGCAATATCATCATAGAGTACTACCAGTCCATCGGACGGGAAATCATTGGTTTCAATGGCAGATGCAAATTTCTGTACGGTTTCTTCTACGTTTTCTGCTGTGACCATTGCATATTCTACAATGTCAAATCCCTGGGATTTCAGCCATAACATCTGTTTTTCATGGGAATTTTCAAAATCCACGCCCTCTGCCTTCACCAGAGAAAAAGCAAAGAAATTCACATTTCTCTTGGCTGTAATCTCATTGTTCAGCTGACGTACCGAACCGCTGCACAGATTTCTTGGATTTTTGTATTTGGCATCTGCGTCTTCAATTTCTTCATTGATCTTATAAAAATCAGAATAAGTGATCACCGCTTCTCCGCGAAGTACCACACCACCTTTATGAGGTATGGTCAGCGGCACATTACGAAATACTTTTGCATTGTTGGTAATGACTTCTCCAATTTCACCGTTACCTCGGGTAACTGCCTTAGAAAGCTTCCCTTCTTCATCATACGTAAGAACGATGGTCAGTCCGTCCAGTTTCCAGGACAGCATGGTTTTCTGAGAACCAACCCATGCTTTTAATGCCTGCACATCTTTGGTCTTATCCAGCGACAGCATCGGTCTTTCATGACGTTCTTTCGGCAGTTCTGTCAAAACTTCATACCCTACATTCACCGTAGGGCTGGAAGCCAGCACTACACCGGTTTCCTTTTCCAGTTGTTCCAATTCTTCGTAAAGCGCGTCATATTCATAATTGGACATGATTTCTGCCGCATCCTGATAATAGGCTTTGGCCGCCTGATTTAATTGCTTTACAAGTTCATTGATTCTTTCCACTTTTTGATTCATTCTTATTCCTCACTGTCTCGCCGGATGAATCTTTGATCATTTCCAGCAGCTCTTTTATTTCCTTTGGTGTTACTTCCCGATATGCTCCCATCTTCAGATCCCCCAGAAGAATGTTCATGATCCGGATCCTTTTCAACTTGGTCACCCGGTATCCAAAGCTTTCACACATTCTTCGAATCTGACGATTAAACCCCTGGGTCAGAACGATACGGAACGTATATTTTCCAATCGGTTCTATCTGACAAGGTCTTGTAGTTACTTCCAATTCTTTTAAATAAACCGGAGCAGCCATTCCTTTCAGAAAACGATCATCGAAAGGCTTGTCTACCGTTACCACATATTCTTTTTCGTGACAATTTCCGGAACGCATCATTTTATTGACCAGATCTCCCTGATTGGTCAGAAGGATCAGTCCTTCCGAATCTTTATCCAGTCTTCCTACCGGATAAACACGATATGGGTAGTTTACAAAGTCAACAATATTTTTCTTTACTTTTTTACTGGTCGTACATTCGATTCCTCTCGGTTTATGTAACGCCAAAAGCACCGGCGGGTCTGTTTTGGTCACTACCTTTTTTCCTACACGAACTTCCTGTCCTTCTTCCACCTGTGTTCCCAGCTCTGCCTGTACTCCATCCACAAAAACCTTTCCAGCCTGGATCAGACGATCCGCTTCTCTTCTGGAACAGTAACCGATGTCGCTTAAATATTTATTTAATCTCATATCCTCACTCTTATCCACCCTGATCTGTTATTCTATTTTCACAAATAACAAAAATTCTCTTATAAACTTAAAACAACGGGGCTTTTTTCTCTGCCCCGTTGCAAGTATAACAAAGGATTTTTTTTACTTCAAGTAAGCCTTCAAAGATTCAATACATTTTTCCTCAAAATCCATGAGTTCTTCTGCCAGCTCACAATATTCCTTTTTTGCATCCTTATTTTTCTTCATAACTTTCATCATATCTGTGATCGCCATGGTATTTCCTTTGATCATCAGTTCCGCCACATGTTCTGTGCTCGTATCCGTCAATGTATTCATCTGAATTCCTGCCCAAAGCATAGCTTTTCCTGCACTTTGCCCCTTCGGCACTTCATGCTCTTTTGCCAGCTTTTCCGCTGCCTTTTTCCCATAGGCTGCATACTTGCAGGACTGACGATTCAGCTCTAATGCCAACTGTTCCTCTGATACCTTTTGAATGATCGTATTTACCGCCTCTGTTCCCATCGTGCAGGAACGATAGGTTTCATCTAATATGGCTCTGTCGCTTTCCGTTAACATAAAAAATCTCCTTCCTATCCTTCAAACATTCTCATGAATCAAGGATAGGATATGGAGATTTTTCAAAGTCTATTCATTATTGCGGTTCTCGTAAAAACTCGGTCTTACAATAGCCTGTGATTCCGTTGTATTCAATCTTACTCCAGCCGTCACTGTAGCTTTCAATCACTGTTGGAAATTCCATTGCATAACCGGTGGTCAGACGTTCACTGTCTGCAGAACGTTCTGCTCTGACGGTTACGGTATCTTTAAACTGCATCTGTTTGTTAACTGCAGTTACGTCGGAATTTTCATTGGCAGGTTCATTTTCTTCTGTCTGCGCTTCGCTGTCTTCCGACTGCGGTTCTTCTTCCGTTTCCGGTGCAGCTTCGGTCTCCTGTAAAAACTCGGTCTTACAGTAACCTGCAGTTCCATTATACTCAATCTTACTCCAGCCATCTTCGTAGTTGGCATAGACTTTCACACCAGTACCTGCTGCAAGCGTATCCAGAATCGCACTGTCAGTAGAACGTTCTTCACGTACACGCACTGTTTCTGTCACGACCGTATCAATCGGATGTTCCAGTTCTGTTTCAGAAGATGCTGTTTCATCTACCGGTTCTACCGGCTCCAGATCTGTCACTTCTTCCTGAGACTGAAGCATTGTATCTGCAAATTTACCAAGGTCTTCATTTTCTGCGACCAGCTGATGATAACGTGCATCTACATCCGCAATCACTGCTGCAACTTCTTCTTCCGCTGCCAGCTGAAGAACATAATCTTTTAATTCGTCGGAAGCTTCTCCATTGAAAATATACATGTTTCCGTCTTCCGCGGTACAGACATACAGTGCCATGATTCCCGGTGCCGGTGTTTCAATGTTATAAATCTTCATTTCATATGCTGCAAATACAACATAAGAATTTTCTTCCAGACCTTTTTTTGTATAACAGGTAATCTGATCGTAAGATTCAATATAATCTTTTTTCTTGTCAATCGTCAGCTTTTCTTCTTCGCTCAGTACATCCACTGCAGATGCTACCTGCTCCAAATCTCCGCTGGCAAGACCTGTAAAATATCTTTCGATCAACGAATTCACTTCTTCGTAAGCATCTACTTTCAGAGAATCATCTTCCTCTTCGGTCAGTGCTTCTTCCGAATCCGTATTTTCTGCCTCTGTCACATTTTCTGTGTTTGACTGTTCTGTTTCTTTGGTATCGTTTTTTCCTGATCCTGCAGTTACTCCAAGTATGATCACCAATGCGATCACTGCTGCCAGCACTGCCAGTGCAATATATATTTTCTTATGATCCAGTTCTTCCCACCGGATTCCAGTATGATCTTCTAAGAACTTTTTAAATTTTTGTTTAAAGTGCATGTAACCCTCCTTATTTAATCAATGCACCTGACTGGATTCGAACCAGCGGCACCTGGCGTCGGAGGCCAGTGCTCTATCCACTGAGCTACAGGTGCAAATCTTTGGAAAACCCAAAAGACTTCTATACTATACACTAATTTGGCGGGACTTGCAAGCCCCACCAGCTAATTTGTTACATTTTTGTTACATTTTTGTAATATTATCTCCGTTAAAATAATAAATATGATCCGATAAAAACTCTTCTTCTCTGATTTCCGTCCGATTTACTTCCCGCACGATCGCCTTTAACTGTTCCGGCGTTTCTCCCTCTTCTTCCGGAATGATCAGAAATTCATGTACGGAAGACGGCAGAAGATAATAATTTCCGCCCAGTTTTTCATAGATCTTTTGGGGCAGTTCCGGATAAAGAATTGCCGCTGCACCATAGACCCCCTGTTCATTGCTTAATATATATAACGGAACTTCCGCCGGGATTTCTTCGATCATTTCACTCAAAGAACCAAAGATCGGAGGACAAAGACGTTCGGTATTTTCTTTCGCATATTCATAAAGTACAGAGATTGGCAGTTTCCATTGTTCCATATGGGTATTTCTGATCAGCACTGCCCCGGTTTCCTCTTCATTTACCGGCACCATCCAGTAAAAGACAATGGCAAAATCCAAAATCGGCAAATGGGGAACTTCTTTTAATAGATCTGTATTTTTCTCTGCATTTATGATCTTATAAACGATCTGATGACACACCTTGGAAAACTCCAGCATATTCTGATATTGATCTGTCGGAATCGAAGGAGTCTCTCTCGTTTTCCGAAGCAAAAAATCACTGAGACTGTCAAGGGTAACACCCAGCTGATATTTTTCATAGAATCCTTCCATATAAACGATGGGTGCAATGTTCTGATCTCTTTTCCGAATCAGGATTCCCAGCTCTGTCACACCATTATTTTTCCGGATTTCCTTTCGTTCGACACTTTCTGAGTCCAACAGTTTCTTTCTTGTGCATTCTACCATTGCACAAACAAATTCTTCATAATTCATAGAATACCTCTCTTTGTATGATATTTATTTGAACATACACCCCTCCTGCATGTTAAATACTTGTTCTGTCCGGCATCTATGCGATGGCTGTACTGCATCCTTTTTTAGGTTCGAAAAAACAACAGCATTCTCCGCAATGCCGACAGTCTTTATTTTGATTTAATTCGTACGTTATTGGATAAATTCGATGCGACTGCATCTTGATCAGAATTTGATAAAAAGGGGCTCTGCTGCTGCAGAACCCCATCTCTGCTTTGAAATCATTCAATTCAAATAAATTGTCTGAGAGATATGATGCGTTTATAAATAAGTTTCGCTCATATTCTCTGTTTGCGATACAATTATGCTCTTGAGAGATATTCTCCGCTTCTTGTATCGATTTTGATTCTTTCACCCTGTTCGATGAATAATGGAACGTATACAACTGCTCCTGTTTCTACTGTTGCAGGTTTTGTAGCACCTGTTGCTGTATCACCTTTGAATCCTGGTTCTGTATCTGTGATTTCAAGTTCTACGAACAATGGTGGTTCTACTGCGAATACTTTTCCGTTGTGAGAACATACTTTTACCATTTCGTTTTCTTTTACGAATTTTAATGAATCACCGATATCTTCGCTGTTTAATGCGATCTGATCATATGTTTCTGTGTTCATGAAGTGCCATAAATCACCATCAGAGTACAGATACTGCATTTCCACACGGTCAATACGAGCTGCCGGGAATTTTTCTGTAGGTCTGAAAGTTTTTTCAATTACACCACCACTGATGATGTTTTTTAATTTTGTTCTAACGAAAGCTGCACCTTTACCTGGTTTTACGTGCTGGAATTCTAAAACCTGAACAACATTACCTTCAATTTCTAATGTAATGCCATTTCTGAAATCTCCTGCTGAAATCATCTTTCTATTTCCTCCTTAAAAATCGCTGTGTAAAATTCCGTGCGATTGTTTCATCTATATTTTTCATCACAATCTTTCACACTTTAGTCCATTTTATAATAATACGTCATAGATTTCAACCATTTTTTCGCCAATCCTCTCCTTTTTTTGCAGATTGCTACTTGTCATCTGCTATTTTTATGCTATAATTAGCCTCAGTAAGCATATTGAAATGTTGTTTTGATAATATTTCAGGCAGTCACATTCCTTAATCTGACACGCTCGTTCAGTAAGGTTTTGTGAAATGCCATTGCATTGCGAATTAATAATAAGCGAAGTAGGGATTCATGCGTCAAGTGTTCGGATGGCTGGGGAGTTGCCCCGAAACGAAAAGAATCTACAGTTCTTACGATATGTTCCCGCACCCGTTGCTACAGATGAGTACATCTCATATTGTGGTGAAACACAGACCTGTCTGTGTGGGCATTATTATTATCTGATACCTTATTGTCACTGCATTTATGGAGGTGTATTTTTTATGCGAAAAATCATTCAGTTATTTCAGGATTCGCTACATGAATTCCAACACATCAAAACCCTTTGTGCCATCGGAATGTTAGGCGCACTTTGTATCATCATTAACAACTTTACCATTGCCATCGGAGATTTTCTGAAGATTGGATTTTCTTCCGAATGTAATGTTCTGGTGGGATGCCTGTTCGGGCCTGCTGCCGGTGCCATCTTTGGAGCTGCCATGGATCTTTTAAAGTTTCTCATGAAACCGACCGGTCCATATTTCTGGGGCTGGACCTTTGATGCCGCAGTTGCCGGCCTGCTCTTTGGCTTTGGTCTGTATAAGAAAAAGATTACTTTCTGGAGAGTCTTTTTTGTAAGACTTGCAAATGCCGTTCTTGTCAATGTCCTGCTGGGAACTTACTGGCTGAACGTTATGTACGGCAAAGGGTTTATCGCACTGATTCCAACCCGATTGTTCAAAAATATCATCATGGTTCCGATTGAGACCATGATCTTCCTGATCATTTATCAGGCATTAAATAAAAGCGGTATCATCCATATGATCCGACAGCCGATCCGGCATAAGCAAAACTAATCCCCGTTTGCAAAAACAGATTCTTTTACTCCGGCAAACCGGATGGATCATACAGATTAAAAATCCTTTTTTTCTTCTCTTTTACATAGAATAGAAAAAAAGGATTTTTTTATGATCTATCTGAAAAAAAGTCATTTGATCATTGCACTTTTAAGTTTCCTTCTGACCATTTTGGTCATTCCCCAGATTCTGCCGAAAACTTCCATGAGCGTGGAAGGCTTTCAGGAAGAAAAAAACGGCTGGTATCCAAAACTGATCGCTCCTGACCGTGTGGTCAAACCATTGACCGAAGGTGAGCGAATCTGCTACCTGACTTTTGATGACGGACCCAGTGAAAATACAGAGAAAATTCTGGATATTTTAAAAGAACAGAAGATCAAAGCAACCTTTTTTGTCATTGGAGAAGAACTGACTGAAGAACGACGAACGACGATCCAGAGGATTCTAAACGAAGGTCATGCCATTGGAATGCATGCCAATGTCCACGTTTACCAATCACTGTATGCCAGTCTGGACAGCTTTTTAAGCGATTATGAAACCTTGTATGAAACTTTAAAAACAGACTACGGCATTGAAACGGCACTATTCCGTCTTCCGGGCGGAAGTGCCTGCCGCTGTCTGAACAATCACGGAAAAGAATACATTCATGAAATGGAACTGCGGGGATTTTCCTGCTTTGACTGGAACATCAGCGGCGAAGATTCTGTCGGTTCTCCCACCGTTGCTTCCATACAAAAAAACGTCCTGACCAAAGGTCTGGACTGTCGAAGAGCTTATGTGCTTCTTCACGATTCTGCCGCTGCAGACAAAACCGTGGAAGCATTGCCGGAGATCATCCGGCAGTTTCAGGAAGCAGGGTTCCTTTTTGAATCTCTGGAAAATGCGGAAAGCTATATTTTTCCAGTGAGCCGGGAACCCTGACCTCATTTATTTTATGTGTTTTTCGGGAACAGCACTGTAATGATCGTTCCAATACCTTCTTCACTTTCCAGTGAAATCCGGGCATGATGTTCTGCTGCAATGTGTTTTACGATGGCAAGTCCCAGACCGGTTCCGCCCCGCTCTTTTGAACGGCTTTTATCTACACGGTAAAACCGTTCAAAAATGCGTTCCTGATGTTTCTTTGGAATTCCGATTCCTGTATCCGCCACCTGCAGTTTGGTTCCTTCTTCTGTTTCCACCACCGAAACGATCACATTTCCGTTTTCTTTATTGTAACGAATGGCATTGGAACAAAGATTGTACAGCATTTCTTCGATTAAACCGCGGTTTCCTTCGATCCATGCCGAATCTCCCTTCATCTGCAAAGTAATTCCATGAGGTTCTGCCGTAATCTTCAGCATTTCCACACAGGTTGCCGCCATATGATACAGGTTCAGCCGTTCTGTTTCCACTTCCGTTTCTCTGGTATCCAGTTCTGACAGCTGCAGAATATCATTGATCATATCCAAAAGCCGTTTTGCATTGCGATGAATCTCTTTTGCAAATCTGCGGGTATCTTTTTCATCGGTCATTCCGCTTTCGATCAGCTCTGCATATCCGGAAATCGATGTCAGCGGCGTTTTCAGCTCATGGGTGACATTAGCCGTAAAATTCTGCCGCATTTTTGCACTTTTTAAAATATTCTGATGCTGTTCCTGAATGGTCTGCAGAAACGGTCTTAATTCTTTATACGCACAAACCGTTTCTGCTTCGTCCAGATTTTCTGCCATTTTTTCCACCGGCTCGATAAAACTTTTGGTCAGGAAATGAGCCAACACCGTACAGAACATAAACAAAAACAGGGTAATCACCACCAGCGACGGCATGGCATCTGAAAACATACTTAAAATACTACCCGTTTCTTTTGCTACACGGAGCACTTTTCCATCTTCCATACGCATTGCATAATAAAACGTGCTTTTCGCCAATGTTTCCGACCGGCGTTCATCTTTCCCCTGTCCCAGTTCAAAGGCTTCTGCAATTTCCGGCCGGTCTCCGTGATTGGTCATGCCGCCAATATCTGCATTGCTGTCCATCAGCACCGCACCATCCGTATCTACTACGGTAATGCGGATCGTTTCATCCGACAGCCGATAATCTTCCCAGTAATCTTCTTCCCCCGATGCCGCTTCTGACAATACATGGGCACAGGTTTCCAGACTTCCGAAAACTTCTTCCTGAAAAATCTTATAATACGTAAAGGTGGCGAAAATACTGGTCAGTATAATCGCCACCGCTGCTATCAATACAAGTTCTTTATTGATCTTTTTTCTCATATCACAGTTACTCCATACGATAACCTACACTGCGGATTGTTTTAATATGACTTGCACTCTCTCCCAGCTTAGAGCGCAGCGTCTTTAAATGCACATCCAGCGTTCTGGATTCTACATCGCAGTTCATTTCCCAGATTCTGTCCATGATCAGATCTCTGGATAATACGATTCCCCGATTTTGCATCAGCAGTCTCAAAAGTTCATATTCTTTATAGGTCAAATCACACTGTCTGTCACCCACAAATACCAGATGACGTTCATCATCCAAAACAATCTCTCCTACTTTCAGCAGTTTTTCCTGTACTTCTCCCATACTTCTTCGAAGAAGTGCTTTCACACGGGAGATCAATTCCATTACCCCGAAAGGCTTCACAATATAATCATCGGCTCCCAGATCCAGACCTTTCACACGGTCTAATTCTGTGGACTTCGCCGTAACCATAATGATCGGCAAACGTTTGGTATCCGGATCTTTTCTCAGTTTCTGTAAAATTTCCATGCCGTCCTCGTCCGGAAGCATAATATCCAACAGAACTCCGTCAGGCTTTTTTTCCTTGACTGCATGATAAAACTCTTTTGCATTAGAAAAATCCCGAATCTGATACCCACTGTTTTTCAAGGCGAAACTTTCGATCTCACGAATATTTTGATCATCTTCTACGATATAAATGAGTGCCATACAGCAACCTCCTTTTTTAACGATATGTTATCACAGTTTCGGCAATATTGGAACAATGATCCACGATACTTTCCATGCTTGTTAAAAGATCTGACTGCACAAATCCAAGTTCAATGGTACATTTTCCTTCTCTCAGACGGCGGATATGATTTTTCTTTGCATCTGCACTCTGCTTTTCTGCAGTTGCTTCCATCGGGAAAATGCTTTCTGCAGCTGCCGTATCTTTATTATTATAGCAATTTAATGTTACATCCATGATCTGCTGTACCTGATGGATATATTCTTTCAGTTCCTGCTGTGCATGGTCAGAAAATTTCATCTGCTTTTTATGCATTTCTTCTGCTGCATTTCTGATAGTTACCGCATGATCCGAAAGACGTTCAAAATCTCCGAGGCTGTGAAGCATCATAGAAAGCATCTGACTCTCTCTTTCCGGCAGATCTTTCTTTCCTAATTCTACCATATAATTGCCCAGTTCTTCCTCATAATCATCTACTTCTTCTTCCAGCATAATGACCTTTTCTGCTTCTGTTTCATCATATTTTTTCAAAAGATCCATTGCTTTCACTACAGATTTTACACTTAAATATGCCATTTTTTCTGCCGCTTCCATGCAGACTTCCGTTGCATATGCCGGCATTTCTAAAAATCGCAGTTCCAGTGTCATCACTGCTTTTTTCGGCTGTTCGGAAATCTCATTTTCTTCATCATCTTTGATAGTCAGGCAAGCAAGTTTCACAAGCAGTTTCGAGAATGGCAGCAGTACGATCGTTGCACTGATGTTAAATGCACTGTGGATTACAGCGATTCCTGCGGCATTGGCTGAATCTGATAAAAATCCAAAATGAAGGAACGAATTCAGCAGATAAAATACGATCAGGAATAACACAGTTCCGATGATATTGAAATACAAATGAATCAATGCAGTTCTTCTTGCATTTTTATTGGCACCGATTCCTGAGATCATTGCGGTAATACAAGTACCGATATTCTGTCCCATAATAATCGGAAGGGCAGTTCCATAAGTCACCGCACCCGTCATACAAAGTGCCTGCAGGATTCCCACCGATGCGGAAGAGCTCTGAATGATGGCAGTCAGCACTGCACCTGCCAATAAGCCTAACAGCGGGTTAGAGAACATTAACAGAATGTTGGTAAATTCCGGCACATTTGCCAGCGGTTTCACAGCTGCACTCATGGCATCCATTCCTGTCATAAGGATTGCGAATCCTACCATGATCATACCAATATTTTTCTTTTTATCACTCTTTAAAAACTGAATAAAGATTACACCAATAATCGCAAGGATCGGTGTAAATGAAGCCGGTTTTAACATGCGGATAAAAAAGTTTCCGCTTTCAATTCCGGCAAGGCTTAACAGCCAGGACGTAATGGTCGTACCGATATTGGCGCCCATGATCAGACCTACTGCCTGTTCTAATTTCATGATGCCGGAGTTTACAAATCCGACTACGATTACCGTTGTGGCAGAAGAACTCTGGATCACAGCTGTGACACCAGCTCCTAAAAGCACTGCTTTGATCGGATTAGATGTCAGTTTTTCCAAAATTCGTTCCAATTTACCTCCGGAAGCCTTTGCGAGACCATCTCCCATCAGATTCATACCATAAAGAAACAGCGCCAGACCTCCGATCAGGCTTAAAATTCCAAAAAAATCCATACAAATTACCTCTTGTTTTCTACATTCCGACAGTTTCCTGTCATTACCACAAAGATGTGAGTCTTTTTCACATCCCTCTCTCTTTCAGCGCAGTTTTCAAGTTTTTCTGCGCTCTCAAGGACAGATTACTGTCTTTACGTAAAATCCAAAAGGTATTCTATGTAAAATCCATGTAAATTATTTTACACAATCTTTCAATTTTCTTTACTTTTCCTGCATTTTTTCATGCTGACCGGTCATGGAATAGATCACCCATTCTGCAATGTTGGTCGCATGATCACCGATTCGTTCAAAATATTTGGCGATCATCAGAAGATCCGCTGCCTGTTCTCCATCTTCAATATTTTTATGGATCATTTCGATCAGCTCTTCTTTGACAGTATCAAATAACTGATCTACCACATCATCATGTTTCAGTACATCTTCTGCTTTTTCCATATCTTTCGCCACAAATGCATCTACACTGTCGATGACCATGACCATGGTTTCTTTTCCCATCTGACTGATGTGCTTCAGATCTTTGATATACGGTTTTTCAGCCATCATAATGGCAAGCTCTGCAATGTCTGCGGACTGATCACCGATTCGTTCCATGTCTGTGATCATTTTCAGTGCTGACGAGATCACGCGCAGATCACGCGCTACCGGCTGCTGCTGTAAAAGCAGTTTCATGCACAGTCCTTCAATCTCACGCTCCTGCCGGTCAATCTCTGCATCAAAATCAATGACCAACTGTGCTTTTTCTTTATCTTGTGTCACCAGAGCCGTTACCGACTGTTCAATAGATCTCTCGATCATATTTCCCATTTCGATCAGCTCATCATTCAGTTTTTTTAACTGTCTGTCAAATCTGTTTCTCATATCAGCCGAACCTTCCTGTAATATAATTTTCTGTTCTCTTATCTGACGGCATAGAAAATAATCGCTCTGTTTTGTCATATTCGATCACTTCTCCCAGAAGGAAAAATGCCGTATTGTCAGAAACTCTGACTGCCTGCTGCATATTGTGTGTAACCATGATAATGGTATAGTCTTTTTTCAGCTCCAATACCAGATCCTCAATCTTACTGGTAGAAATCGGGTCCAGTGCGGAGGTCGGCTCATCCATCAGGATCACTTCCGGCTGCACTGCCAGTGCTCTTGCGATGCAAAGACGCTGCTGCTGTCCTCCGGACAATCCCAGAGCACTTTTTTTCAGACGGTCTTTTAATTCATCCCAGATAGCTGCATCTCTTAAAGATTTTTCTACGATCTCATTTAACTTTTCTTTAGAGTGGATTCCATGGGTTCTCGGACCAAAAGCAATGTTGTCATACACACTCATTGGAAACGGATTTGGCTTCTGAAATACCATTCCCACTCTTTTTCTTAAAAGATTGACATCCATCGAACCGTAAATATCTTCTCCATCCAAACGGATTTCTCCGGTGATCTTACATCCTTCTACCAGATCATTCATGCGGTTCAAAGTTTTCAAAAATGTGGATTTTCCGCATCCGGAAGGTCCGATAAATGCGGTAATCTCATTTTCCGGAATCTGAATGGAAATATCTTTCAGTGCATGAAATTCTCCATAATGCAGATTCAGATTTTCAACTGTAAATTTATTCATAGATTATTCACCTTTCGTTACTCTTTTAGCGACCAGGGAGGAACACAGATTGATCAAAATTACCAGAATCAGAAGCACCACTGCGGTTGCATAGGCCTGATCAATATGCAGCCCTTCTCCAGAAAGACAATACATATGAACTGCCAGCGTTCTTCCTGAAGAAAACAGGCTGGTGGCTGCATCTGCCACGGTACCTGCTGTATAGATCAGTGCTGCGGTTTCCCCTACGATACGTCCTACCGATAAGATTACACCGGATAAAATTCCCGGTACCGCTGACGGAAGCACAATCTGGAAAATCGTACGAAGTTTTCCTGCACCCAATCCAAAGCTTCCTTCCCGGAAAGAATCCGGCACAGACATTAATGCTTCCTCTGTCGTTCTCATGACCACCGGAAGTACCATAATGGCCAAGGTACATGCACCTGCTAAAATTGACATCTGCCAATGGAGTCTGTTTACAAAAAATAATCGCCCAAAAAGACCAAATACGATGGAAGGAATCCCTGTCAGGGTTTCTGTGGTAATCCTAACAATTTCTACCAGCTTACTTCCTCTTTTGGCATACTCTACCAAATAGATGGCCGAACCGATTCCGATCGGAACCGCTGCCAAAAGTGCCAGAAATGTCATTTCCAGCGTATTGATGATGGCCGGAACCATGGAACAGTTTTCAGAAGTATAGTTCCATGCAAACAGTTCCGGCGATAAATGAGGAATTCCCTTGATCAAAATATATAAAATCAGAAATCCGAGTACTCCGACCGTCAACGCTGCTGACAGATAGACACAGCATCGAAGAAAGACGGAACTCATTTTTCTTCCTGTAGTTTTCATAGTACATTCTCTCCTGTTATCCGTAGTTTCTTTTCCGTTTCAATGCTGAAAATGACAGATTGATCAAAAGGATAAACACAAACAGTACCACACCGGTTGCGATCAATGCATCTCTGTGCAGATCTGTGGCATACCCCATTTCCAATACGATATTGGCTGTCATCGTCCGGACTCCTTTTAAGATTCCTTTCGGCATTCTCGGCTGATTACCAGCGATCATAACGACTGCCATCGTCTCTCCTACGGCTCTTCCGATCCCTAATATCACACTTGCCAGAATTCCCGACTGGGCAGCCGGAAACACTACAAAAAAAGTACTTCTTTCATGATCTGCTCCCAATGCCAGAGCGCCTTCATAGTACATTTTCGGCACTGCACGAATGGCAGGCTCTGCCGCTCCGATGATGGTCGGAAGGATCATAATTCCTAATACGATCGATGCTGTTAAAATACTGTCACCTTTTCCGTTTAAATCAATCACTTCATTAAAGAAGTACCGCACGGCTGGTACGATGACTACCATTCCAAAAAATCCATAAACAATGGATGGGATTCCAGCCAAAAGATCTACGGCTGGTTTTAAAATCTTATAAAATTTTGCCGGACAATACATTGCCAGAAAGACTGCCATAAAAAGTCCGGTCGGCACACCGACAATGATCGCTCCTGCTGTCACATAAAGACTTCCTACGATCATCGGAAAAATTCCAAATAATTGATTTCCCGGTCTCCATTCTCTTCCAAAAAGGAAATCGGTAACACCGATTTCCTTCATTGCCGGAAGACCGCTTTTGAAAAGGAAGAGGCAGATCAGCCCTACTGCAACGATGGAAGTCAATGCAGTCAGCAGAAATACCAGTTCCATCACCTTCTCTTTTAAATTTCTGACCATGTTAAAATGTCACCTACATAAATATCTTTGACTGTTTCTGTGCTCATGTCATCTACCGGATTTTCGTTGTTTACGATAACTGCGATTCCATCTTTTGCAATTACAACTTCTTTGGCACCTTCTGCGGTTTCGCTTTCTTTTAATGCTCTGGAAGCCATTCCGATATCACAGGTTCCTTCGATCACAGAAGAAACTCCTGTGGAAGAATCACTGGTATTGATTTCAATTGCTACGTTTGCATTTACAGATGCATAAGCTTCTTTTAATTTTTCCATCACCGGAGTTACGGAAGTAGAACCTGCTACTACTACTTTTCCTTCTGCTCCATTGCTTTCAAATGCCGGTGCTGCATCATCAACTTTAATATAACCATTGGCTTCGATCACATCCTGACCTTCTGCACTTAAAATGTAGTTCATAAAATCAGTTGCCGCATCGCTCAGTTCTTCGTTAACTGCAAGATTAAATGGTCTGTTTACGGTGTAAGTACCATTTTTAATGTTTTCTACGCTTGCTTCTACACCATCGATTTTTAATGCTTTGACTGTCTGATCCAGAGATCCTAAAGAAATATATCCGATGGCATATTCATCATTTGCTACGGTTGTCATCATAACTGAAGTGTTGTTTGTTACGGTTGCTTCTACGGTTGTATAATCGATTTTTTCTCCTGCATCATTTTTCTGTTCTACGCCGAAAAGTTCGATAAAAGCGCCTCTGGTACCGGAACCATCTTCACGGGAGATGACTGCAATGTCATTGTCATAATCAAATGCAGTTTCTGCTGTTTCCTCGTCTGTGGACGGTTCTTCTGTACTTTCTGTTCCCTGTACGTCAGATACGTTTTCCTTGTTTTCTGTTCCGCATCCTGTCAGCATTGTTGCTGCCAGTGCTGTTACCATAAATAATGCTGCAATTTTCTTTTTCATAATCAATTCACTCCTTATCATCTAAGTGTTTCAGAAATTTCGATTTCTGAATGCTTCGGAACAACGAATGTATCGTTTCTGCATCCTTTTTTTATTTTTCCTTTTGTTCCTGACAGGATTTAGCATAAAACTGCTATGTAAAAATCAAATTCCATTTTCTGTTAAAAAAAAGTAAATTTTAGGAAAAATAAAATCGGGATCAAATTGCTGTTTGCAGCGGATTCTTCTTTGCTCTAAAAACAGTCTTAACAGAAAAAGAGCAGCAGGCTCTGCCTTTTTCCGACAGAGCCTGCTGCTCTTTTATCCTTTTTTATAACGACTTTTAAATTGCTTCTTCAAAAATATCCTTATATCCTTCGCCATAAATCTCATTGGCACTGGCAACAACCATAAATGCCGCCGGATCTTCGCTCTTTACAATGTCCTGCACTTCTGCTCCCAGCCGGTTCGGTACCATGGTAAATACGACTTTCTTCTTTTCTCCGGTCCAGCCGCCTTCTCCCTGCAGGTAAGTAACACCCACATCCAGTTCAGCCATCAGTCTGGCAGCGATCTTCTTCGGATTTTGGGTAATGATGATCATCATCTTTGCCTGATCTCCGCCGTAAAGCACATAATCCAGAGCCTTTCCGTTTACAAACACGGTAAGCAGTGCATAGAAGATTACATTCAGATTCCGAAATACCAAACCGGAAATCGATACAATGATCAAATCCGTAATCTGAAAGAGAACGCTTGTTTTTAAATGACGGTATTTTTGACGCAGAATTTTAATAATAATATCGATTCCACCTGTGGTTGCGCCGGTTTTGAAAATAATTCCAATGCCAAAAGCGATCATAACACCGCCTGCTGCACTTGCTATAAAAAGATCATTGGTAAGTGCTCCGTAAGGGCTTAAAAGATTTGTAAAAATAGAAGATGCGGTGATCGCATAAAATGTCTTCGCAATGAAGCGGATTCCGAATTTCCAGATTCCCAGAAGCACGATCGGTACGTTCAGTAAAAAGTAAAGTGTACCGGTTTCAATATTGGTCAAACGGTTTAAGATTACTGCAATTCCCGTTACACCGCCAGGTGCCAGCTGATTCGGATCAAGAAACATACTGATTCCCACCGCATAAATAAAAGAACCTGCCGTGATCATAACCAGATCTTTGATATTCTTTGCTAATTTCTTTTCCATAATGTTATTCTACCCCAATTTTTTTATCCTATCCTGCCATTTGCTGTCCAACGCTTTCTCTCTTATGCAGCATCTTTCGGCAAATTTCACGATTTCTATTTTAGCATATCTTCCTATGAGGTACAATCCCATTTTCATTTACATAACTTTTTCCTAAAATGAATTTTTCATAACTTTTTCTCCGATCTCAAATACCGCCGCTTCTGTGTTCAAATCCTATTTAATTTTCCAGATATTCTTCCAGACAGATTCCCTGCTCCATGATCTCTTTCGCTGCTTCTTTTCCCACATAGCGATAATGCCATGGCTCAAAAATGATTCCTGTTTCTTCTGTTTTATCCAATGGATAACGAAGAATAAAACCATATTCCTGACAATGGGCTTTCAGCCATTCTGCCTCCGCAGTTTCCGCCTGACGATCGTCTAAAATCTGATAATCCGCAGCTACAATATCTACCGCAAGCCCTAACTGATGCTCACTGGTTCCAGGATATGCCACCGTCTCGCCGGCTTCCGTGTATGCTTTCTCATAGCTGATTCCTTTTTCTTTCATCAGCCGCTGTACCTTGTCATCATAAAGCTCTGTCTGCTTTTTCTCTGTCCGATAGGCAGAACAGATTTTAAAATCCATGCCTTCCGCTCTTCCGTCTGCCAGCATCTGCTGCAAATCCTCTGCAATTCTGGAGTCCACCCAATAATGATCTTCCACTTCAGAAAGTTCCGGCACATATCCAGATTCCATAAAATGAGTCTTGTTGACCAGCACTAATTCCCATGCTGTATATTCCGCAAAACTTCTCTCTAATTTGATCCGATTTTTAGGTTCCTCCGTATTTCGTACTCTTCCCTGATTGATATTCACCCGTTCTTCTGCAACAGTCGTTACAGACTCTTCATTTGCAAACACGATCTTTCCCAAAATGACTCCGCACACGAATGAGGTTACTCCGATCAGAAATATTTTTCTCTGCAGTTTATGCTTTCTGCTGTATTGTTCATTCCTTTTTTGTCGCTTTTCTGCCATTCTGATCCCTCCGATTCCTACTCTATCACAAGTGCAGAAAAGATGTTGCCCTGCATTTCTTTTTGAAATAAATAGGTGATTTCTCCATGCTCATCTTCATATACCGCATAAATCCCATGTTCTCCATCGACTTCGAGTGCTTCTGGCTCTTTTTCTCTGCCGGGCTCTATTCCTGTAGCGCTTGTTACCAACGTACAGCCCAGATATTCTCCCCATTTTTCTGCAGTTTTTTCCAGTTTCTGAGGCGTATACAATAGTTCCTTTCTTTGTTGTTCTGACAGTTCTCTGCCTTCTTTTCCCCAATCCCCGGCAGAATCATCTTCCCACTGAGAGAGGGAAAGTATCTTCCCGGTATCATCATCTATTAAAATATAACCTTGACTCACCTTATTAGATCCATTGACAAACCATACTCTCATGGAACGGCTGCTGTCATCCATATCCATAAAAAAGAGTGTATTTAATTCGCTCATATCATACACATATAGTTCTGCCATCCGTCTGGAAATGATTCCCAGATTGGCCAGTGTTTCTAATTCCCGACTGACTGCATCAAAAATCGTTTCCTCGGTGTAATTTTTCCCCTCAGCCGGCAGTGAGATCACCTGATCCTTTTGCATCAACTGGAGTTTTTCGATAATGGACAACTCTGCTCGGCTGGTCAGCACGACTTCTTCTGCTGTTTCCGTCATCATATACCCCAGTTTTTTCTGATCCTGCCACTCTAAAATTCTGGAAGGCATCCACAGCCCGGCTGCCAATACAGCTGCAGTCAAAAAGAGTATCAATAAATATTTTCCCATTGGTTTTCCTCCTTCGGCAAAAAGATTCTGACAGTCGTACCTGTTCCTACTTCACTTTGAAATTCCAATGTTCCGCCGTGACGGTTCACGATTTCCATACATAAGGACAATCCCAGTCCGGCACCGCCCTGACTTCTGGCACGGGATTTATCGATCATATAAAAGGCTTCTGTAATCCTTTCGATTTCTTCCTTAGGCATCCCTTTTCCGTTATCCCGCACCTCCAATGCATATCCTTGCTCTTCTGAGGTTCCGATCACTTCCAGCGTTCCTTCTCCGTCAATGGCTTTTCGTCCATTATCTAATAAATTTAACAGTACATTTTTCATCAGATCCGGTTCTGCATAGATCGTTGTCTCTTCTGCCTGCACAGTCAATCGGATTTTCTCTTTTTCCAATACCGGTTTTAAGATTCCTCCCAGATCCTTCAAAAGCCATTCCACCGGAATCCATTTTCGTTCCAGTGCTCCGTGTTTTACGACCAACAGCTCCAACAGTTTCAAAGACAATGCTTCCAGACGTTTTCCTTCCTTAAAAATATAATTTGCTGCTTCGAACCGTTCTTCTTCCGCCATTTCACGGCTTCGCAGCATATCTGCATATCCGATCATAGACGTTAGCGGTGTTTTTAATTCATGTGCAAAACTGCCGATAAAATCTTCCTGCCGTCTGGCTGCATCTTCCAATTGCTGTACTTTCTGTTCCAGACTGTCTGCCATCTCATTGAAATTCACTGCCAGTTCTCCCACTTCATCCCGGCTTTTCACCTGTGCACGGACCGTCAGATCACCGTCCGATAACTGTTTTGCCGTTTTTGACAGCTCTTTCAATGGTCTTAAAAGCCAAAGTGCACTGACAAAACTGCTGATACATTCCAAAACCAAAAGAACCAGCAGCCAGATCCGGTAAATGTCATATTGATCATCTCGTTCTTCAAAGATTCTGCTCACATCACGCACACTTTCCAGATAGATAAATCGTTCCTCTGACATCAAAATCCTGCTGGTCGTCTGCAGCTCATATCCATTCTCCGTTTGATGAAGTACACAGCCTCGGGACTGTTCCGATACAGCTTCCAGTAATGTTTCATCCTTTTCCGAACCGGTATTATCAAATAAAATTTCTTTTTCTTCATCAGAGATTCGGATTCTGCTTCCGCTCATGCCTTTTTCCATCGCTTCCGCCGCTTCAATCACATGTTCCTCCGTCAGCTCCAAGTTCTCTACCGAAGTGTTCCAACTGGCGATAAACGAATATTGTAGCATCTGATTTTCTTCCATGGCATTGGACACTTCTCTGGCATAAGTTGATTGAAACAAGGCTGAAATCAATACATATCCGCCTACACTTAAGATCAATATACTGAGTAAACCGGTCAGTAAACACATTTTCCACGAAAATTTCATTTCACGTCCTCCAAACGATATCCAATCCTGTATACTGCTGCGATCTGTTCTTTCCAGCCAAGCTTTTTCCGAAGCCTCTGTACATGTAGATCTACGGTTCGGCTGTCTCCCAGATATTCTCCGCCCCAGATTCGTTCATAAATTGTCTCCCGATACAAAGCAATGTTTTTATTTCTGATAAATAACAGCAGCAGTTCAAACTCTTTATTGGTCAGACTGATCACTGTTCCTTCCTTTTTTACGGTATGCGAAGCAATATCGATGATCAGATCCTGATATTGCAGAATCATTTCCATTTTATGGTAACGTCTGAGAACCGATTCTACCCTTGCAAGCAGTTCTATGATTTCAAAGGGCTTGGTCAAATAATCATCGGCACCCAGCCGCAGTCCTTTCACCCGATCTGCCACCGATGATTTGGCTGTCAAAAAAATCACCGGAATATCCAGTTCCCGAATATATTTCATCAGTTCATATCCATCAATCTTCGGAAGCATTACATCCAGCAGGATCAGATCAAAATACTGCTTTTCTAAAAGATCGGCAGCTTCGGCACCATCAAACACACAAGTGCAGTCGTATCCTGCTTTTTTCAGATTGACAGCAATCAGATTTGAAATCGGTTTTTCATCTTCTACCACCAAAATTTTTAACATTTGTCCCCTCCATTTTCCTGTCGCTCTATTCATTATCCCAAGCTTATCCTTTTTCTGCATCATAATTGTAAACTTTTTTATGAAATTTTCGTTTTTCTTATTTCATTCTATCATGAAAACGAAAAACAAATCTAAATCCTGTCATCACCAAAGTTAACAACCTTAGAGTATAATTATCATTGGCAAAATAAAGAAAAATAAAAAGAAGAGGCCGA
>CAZRQV010000002.1:0-231716 GCA_964602445.1 uncultured Lachnoclostridium sp. | reverse complement strand
GCGGATATAAAAATCTGTATGAAAAAATTTGCCAACGATTACTTGACAGTAACGTTAACAACATAAATCGAAAAAAACATTTGACAAATCCTGTCGATTCTGCTATCATATCATTTGTTCGCGGGAATGCTGGAATTGGCAGACAGGCTAGACTAAGGATCTAGTGTTGGCAACGACGTGAGGGTTCAAGTCCCTTTTCCCGCATCAGTAAAGCTCTTGATTATCAAGAGCTTTTTTGTGTTTCAATTTCTTTTCACGATAATTCATTCCCTGTCTTCACTTAGAATCAAAAGTTTCTTTCAAAAAAATGTTCCAAGTTAAAGAACAATCTAAACTTGTGCGAAAAAAGCTGCTGCTCCGACAAACTGAAAAAGTTCCCTTTCATCCTTCTGTCTTTGCAGCAGCTTTTTATTTTCAACAGATCACAAACGAATAGCTAATATCTTCTTCTCCACTGATCTGATATTCTTTTTCTACATCACTTCCCCAGCTGTCGATACCTCCTACGCCACGGACAGCTCCGTAAACGCAAAGCACCGTGCGTCTTGCCGGCGGAAGTTCTTCCTGATGCGTCGCATTTTCTATTTCTGCTGCCGTATACGGCAGACAGGAAAATGCAAATTCCCGATCGCACATTTCGATCCGAAGTGTCTGCTCTGAATCTTTTCTGCTTTGATCCAAACTTTTCTTTCTTCTGATCTCTACCCAGCGGGTATCCATTCTCATGCCGCATTCCTGCGGTACCAGATACGGTGTTAAACTCAGATCCCGAATCTCATATACTCCTTTAACGGCACCTGCTTTCCGATCCGGATAGGTTTCTCCAGACAGCCCTTCATAAATATATCCTTCAGCCAGTGTTGGCATGATCATCCGCAGCCCGAATACCGGAAGCTGAGGAAGTCCTTTTTTCCCTGCATAATGCACAGACACCTTCATCTTCCCCTGTGCATTTACCGTATAAATCACATCCACCGTCGTTGATGTCTGCAGGATTGTCTCATAAATATAATGAACGGTCACCTCTTCCGCAAACTGATCCGAACCGTAACGATTATTTTGCGGTGCACATGGTTTTCCCTGAGAAATACCGTCTGTGATCACTTCCACATGTTGGCAGGAAATGAATTGATCTGCGGCAAACCAGCTTCCGCTTTTTAGATGAAATCCACTGCCACGATCATTATCAGTCAATGCCCGCCAAAAAGTCGGCTTCGGACAGCGGTAAAGCCACTCATATCCGTTCTTTACCAAGGATTCCAAACCGCCCTGCGCATAAGAAAAAATATAACTGAACTCTGCCCCGTGAACGCCCAGCGTCACATCTCCATATACTACCCGCAGCTTTTTATTTGTAACGTCCATAATAATACCTCACTTCCTGCATTGCCGGCTTTTCTGTTCGATCTGCGAACAGGATTCCGTTGCCGGAAAATTCATAATCCGATGGCCGATCATCAAAATCACCACCATAACGCAGAACTCTTTTTCCTGTCACTTCATCTTCTACATACAATGCCTGATCGATCATGTCCCAGATAAATCCGCCATGATACATCCTATACTGATCCAGCAGCTTCATATAGGAACCAAGACCACCCATAGAATTTCCCATATCATGCATAAACTCACATAAAAGATACGGTTTTTTCGGATCATTGCGTAAATACGCTTCCACTGCTTCCGGAGATGCATACATATGACTTTCTACATCAGAAATGGTATCTTCATAAGCTCTGTTATGTACTACACTTTCATAATGTACCAGTCTTCCATCCCTTTTCTCCTTAAAATACGTATTCATCGCTTCGATATCATCTCCGGCATAGGATTCATTTCCCAAAGACCAGAATAAAATCGATGTATGATTTTTCAAGGTTTCATAATGACTTCTCGCCCGATCAACCACTGCTTCCCTCCACTGTGGCAGTGACCCCGGAATATTACAGGAAGGTTCGATGGTTCCCAGCTTTTGAAATGTTCCATGACTTTCCAGATTGGTTTCCGACATGACATAAATCCCTGCACGATCACACATGCCATACCAAGGAATCTGATTCGGATAATGACAGGTACGCACCGCATTGATCTGATTTCTCCGAATACATTCCATATCCGAACGCATTTCTTCTATATTAATGCATCGCCCACGCTCTGCACTCCATTCATGGCGGTTTACCCCCAAAAGGATCAATCGCTTTCCATTCAGACAAATCACTTTATCTTTGATTTCAATCCTGCGAAAGCCCACTTCATACGGAATCACTTCTGCCAGATGTCCTTTTTCATCAAAAAGTTCAATCACTGCCTGATATAAATAAGGATCTTCATTGCTCCAGCAATGTACCGTCTCCAAAGCTGCCGTTACTTTTCCCGTATATTCAATCTCTTCTTCCGTATCGCTCTGCTCTTTAAAAGGAATGTTTTCTTCAAGAAGCTGAGCTCCTCTTTGATCTTGCAAAAGAAATCGGGCTGTCAGTTTCTGTTGTTTTAATGCTGATACCTTTATCTCCACCGAAATGCTGCCGCCTGACAAATCTGTTTCCAGCTTTGGCTGGAGCCACAGATCTTCCACATGAATTTCCGGAATTGCCTTTAAGGTGACATTTCTGAAAATACCAAAAAAGCGAAAGAAATCCTGATCTTCCAAAAATGCTGCCGTACTCATCTTATATACTTCCACCGCAAGCACATTTCCTGTTTCTTTGATATAGGGTGTCAGATCAAACTCCGAAGGGGTAAAACTGTCCTCTGCATAGCCGATAAAGTGACCGTTCAGCCACAAATACATGGCCTGTTCCACTCCTTCAAAACAGATCCGGATTCGTTTTCCGACCAATTCTTTTTTCAAATCAAATTCTTTTATATAGGATCCCACCGGATTATATTCGGCCTCACTAAACATCCCGGCACCATCTCCTGCGTTTTCCAGACTATATGCTCCCCGACGGTATGATTTGCCTTCCCACGGGTACATAAGATTGATATAGCGGATCTGGTCATAACCTGCCAGTTCAATATGTCCCGGCACCGTAATCTGCTCAAAGCTGCTGTGATCATAGGTGATTTCATAAAATTGTTCCGGTCTGCATTTCGCATTTTTACTAAAATAAAACTTCCACTGACCGTTCAAAGACTGACACCATGAATTTTTGCCTGTATTCAGTTTCTCATAATCTTCAAAATATTCATGATCGCTGTGTGCTTTTAACTGATTTACCCGAAAAACTTCCGGATCATCCAGCCATCGAAGCTCCGGATTTTTTAGATTCCTTCTTTCTTTATACATTCTGATCTCCTTTTCTCACATAAAACAAAGAATCCTGCCCAAAAGCTTTTTATTTCCCAGAAAATTCTTTCCCTTTCCTGCTGTAATACTACACGATCGTTCTCTGGAAATGAAAACAGCGGATATTATCCCGCACATTCTAAATCGAGTATAATATCCGCCATCTGATTTTGTAAATATCTATCTTCTACTGTCTTTCAAACCCAATCATAAGACCGCCTTTTTCTGCATAATAACTGCAAAGTCCAAATGTTTTTTCCACACGTACCGCCGCATTCGGAAATTCACCAAGAATCACCTCTTTTAATACATTCGCTCCTGCTTCATTATTACAATGGTCAATGATGACCGCTCCGCCACAGTAGCCTTTTTCCTTCATATTTTTAAACAAAACCGCTACTGCTTTCTTTTCTCCGCGACATTTATCTGTCGGATGCAGCCCCTCTTTGACATCTCCCAGAACACGAATGCCGACCATACTGCAGATTGCAGCTACACTATGACTGACACGACCATTATTTGCTAGATTTTTCAGTGACTGCAGACAAAATACCAGACTGCTTCTCTGTTCTTTGTATTCTGTGATCTTTTTGCATACTGTCTCAAAGGAATCTCCTGCAAGCACCAGTTCTCTGATTTTTTCTGCGATCAGCTTCACTTCCGGACCTGCAGAAACAGAATCCATTACAAAGACTTTTCGTCCCGGATGTTCTTCTTCATACTGATGTTTGGCTGTCATCGCAGCATTATAGCTTCCTGACAAACTGCTGATAATCGTGATACAATAAATTTCCTCTGCATCTCCAAAAGCATCCAGCCATTCTCCGATTCCCGGGCAGGCACTTCCTGATTTTCCCTTATAGCTCAACAGATAATCCACCATCTCTCCGACCTCTAAAGAATCATTATCCACAAATTCCCGTTCCTCTGTTCTGATGGTTAAAGGCGCATACGCAAAGTCTATGCCTTCTAATGTATGTAAATTTGCTGCTGAATCTGTTACGATTTTTATACTCATAGTTTTTTCCTCTTAATTTCATATCTTTCTCAACCGTGTAATGTAGTTTTTAAAACTACGTATTTTGTATTATACACAGAAGGACACTTACAGTCAACTATTTTCATCCATAATTTCATAATGATATGTTTTTATCACATCTCAATTTTTCTTCACAATAAAAAATTTCACGATAATATGTAAGGTTGCGGACCGTATTGTAGAAGGTCATCCACTTTGAATCGAAAGCGACTATTTGGTTTATTTTGGACTATACAGTGGTCAGAGCGCCGATTATGAATATAGAGCGAATGATATAAGCTGCCACTGTATGATCTGTTACAAAGAAAAATAATATTCCGTATACATATACACATCAAAAATAGCCTAAATTACTACCCTTATGGGTGGCAACTTAGGCTATTTGTGTTATTATCCCCGAGAATTTTTAAATTCCACCGCTCGCTTATGCGGTGGAATTCTCTCTTGCACAGTTGATATTTACTCTTTCATACAAAAGTAGTATGGTTATAGCTCCTTTTGACAGCATTTTTCATATTTCATTTCATCATTGCTAAAATACAATCTTCTTAAAATACGACCATCATCATCATACATATTCTTTTCACATATTGGAATTTTTAAAAATATTACATCCAAATCTATGCAATGTATAATACATCTGTAATCACCCGAGAGACCCGTAACTTCTCCTTTTGTCATTTTACATACAATTTCTTTTTCTCCATTTTTTTATTTTCTGCATTCTCCGACACTGTATTGATACTTTCTTCCACTTTTTTACTTGAACATCCGGTTATAATTATTGATGATGTAAACATCAACATAAATATTACCCATTTACTATTTTTCTCATAACTCCTTTTCTCCCTTTGTTCTTTTTTATTCTGTAAAAATCTTAATTGATAATGTATATTTTGTTAAATAAGAAAGATTTGCTATGCCTTTTTGATAGGTTAATTGAGTGAAGCTTATGGTTACATGAACTAATTTTTTAATTCATAATACAGTTATCAGTTCAGCTACGTTCCTTAAATAATTCAGGTTTACGATTGTTCTGTCGTTTCTATTAGAATATTTTTCAGACTGCTATTTACAAGAATATCATTATTAAAAAGAATTTTACTTAAACTCAAAATAAGTTGTGTCTGTTTTTTTAGTCCCATTTCACGAAATGTTTTTGACATTGTTAGAATTGATCTAATCTTTGATTTATCAATGTCTTCTAACGTTTTTGCGTCAGAAGATGTCACAATTTCATAAATATTTTCAATCAATTCTTCTCTTTCCTCCACAGACATCGCTTTAATCCAAGCATTTATAATTTTTTCAAACTGTCTTCCAGAAATCGTTCTTGAATCATCATATACAAACTGTTTTCCGGAAATTAGCCATGAAAAAGGATTATGCTGTAATATTGATGCTGTTGAACTACGAATAATCGTATATACATCATGTGCCATCAAAACCCCAACGATTGATGCTTCCGGCACAAAGGAATGAATTTTTTTTCTAATTGCAAGATAACAGTCTGTATTTAAAAATTCCTCATAAAACCCTGGTGCATCATTGCTGTAAATGTCAATGATCCTTTGCTGATGTTCTGCTGGTAAATGTGCACCTGCCCAAACTGCCAGATTTCCCCCTTTTGAATGGCCGCCTAATCTTAAATCCATTGAAATTTCTTGTGCAACCATTCTTGCATATTTAGCTGCTTCAAGTTGCGACGGTATTCCGTCTATAAAACACATATTAAAATCTTCTTTCCATCCAACCAATGTATTGTCTGTACCGCGAAAAGAGAGAAATGCTGTTGCATCAGACATCAGAAATGTCACCGCCGCAAATTGAATTTCTAATTTTTCATCTGTGATTTCCGAGAACTTAAAAACACCTATTTTTTTATAACGTTCTGTTCTTGCTGCAACATTTGCCAATGCTACAACATCTTGCATGATGATTCCGGGTCCATTAAATTTTTGTTTATCCGGAAGAGCATTAATTAAAGAAACTACATCTTCAAAAAAAGTAATCTTCTTTTTTAAACAAGAAAAATCCAAATATGCAAAAACAGATAACATAAGCGCATCAACTTCATTAAAAGGACTTTGTTGAAAAGACAGATCTCCACGCCATTCGATATAATCAAAAACATTTGCTTTTTCCATAAGAATCTTTTAACCTCTTTAATTCTAACTTATCTCATCCTTATGTTTCTTATAAAATGTAACACCAAAAAAAATAAGAGCTGCCGTAAAACAAATAGCACCTATCACTTTCCAAACTGTTTTATTCATACAAACTGCTTCCTTTCTCTGACTTTTTATGCCGAACTATTTTTTTGGTAAGTTTATTTATGTTTGATACGATCACATCACCTGTAATCCGTACACTTCTGTTACTCATGCTTTTTGTATTAACCTCCGCTATTTTTTTATGAATAGAATCTAAATCATCAAAGCCTTCGGAAAAAACGAAAGTTAAAATTTCTTTTGTATGCCGATACCCTTCATCAATCATCTTTACGATAGAATCGTGCTGTATGCATACAGAATTTGCAACAATTTTATGATCTGAAAAAGTCAAACGTATAACTCTGTTATCTGAATCTTGATCTTCAAAAATATAATTTATTTCATCAAAATAAATACATATGACATAATCTAAATTCTTTTTCAAAACAGGATAGATAGGGATATTATCGACGACAGCACCGTCAAAAAGTACTTTTTCGTTAATCATAACCCCCTTATTATAAAATGGCATTGCTACACTTGCACTTAAATAGTCCACTATATTTTCCGGTTCTACAGCTGAAAAATCACAATACTGTAATTCCCGCTCTGAAAGATCTAATAATGGAACAAAAAATGTATTTTCAATCGGCTGATTTACCGCAAGATTTCTGATAATCTGCTGTAAAAAATCACTTTTCAATACAGAAGTAATAAATCGTTTGTTCCCCTGTAAATTCACATTCATCCAAATATCTTTTGCCTTTTGTATATTGTTAGTTAAAAAAGCATATGTATTTAAAGCTCCGACGGATGCAGCACTTACATATTCAAAATCAGACGGTTGAAAAAACTCACTAATTGCAGCTAATGCTCCAACTTGGTAAGCTCCTTTCCCCATACCTCCTGATAATACTAATCCTATGTGTTTCATGTTCTCTCCAAAATATCAAAGTTATTTAAAATAAAAATCTATGCTTATTTTCTCAGAGTGGAATTTTTGATATTTCAAACTTATTATCTTCCATCATCTGTTACATGTCCTATTTCCTTTTGACGCTGACCTCTATTTGGATCTCCGGCATTCGGATTCAGTTTCTTCTTATATCTTTCACTAATTTCTTTATTTCCGTCATCGACTTTTTTACGTTCCTCTGGCGAAAGCTCCCACGACTTCTTTTTTTCTCCTTCTCGCTCTGAAGCATTTAATTTATTTTTCGCTTCAATTTTCGGTCGTTCCGGATCTCGAATTTTGTTTTCGTTTTCCTTCGGCTTTTCCACTTCTTTTCCTTCTCTGTTTCTAAAAAAACTCATTTTTCTACCTCCCATTTATAAAGCTGCCATAAACCATAACAGTAATGTGACGATGCTTCCGACTGTACAAACAATATATTTTGTTCTACGATCCGGTTCCGGATCACTTGATAAACCATAGATACCGGCAATTATGGAAATCGGAAGTAAATATGGCATAATAATCCCAATAAGCCAACACCAAAGTGCAACTTTCCCCGCCGTGCTTGGTTTTACCTTTGAAATAACTTCAATGTTGCAAATTGCTCCCAGTTTTGTATTAGGATCATAGCATCGAACATTTCCTTTTCCCTCATAATTGGTAGATGCTATAACTTGACATCTTTTTCCAGTTTTAGAAGGATTAATGGATGCAATCGTTTTATTATCAAATTCCCAAGTAAGGTTCTCTGTAGGTGCATCCGAAGGACTGATATTACATTCCAAAATCAGTATTTCTCCTGATTTCAAGCGAACTGCCTGTTGAGAAAAACTCAAATTCTGCAAAGCAGGTTTTACTTCAACTACCAATGTGGCACTTGTTACGTGTCCGGATAAAGTAATTGTCGCTTTACCGTTCTCAAGAGCAATAATATTGCCATTTTCATCAACTTGAACAACTTCAGGATTTGAAATATTCCATGTAAGTTGATTCGCATCTTCCGCATTTAATGGTGTAACAATTACATCAATATGATTTCTTTCACTGCGTTTTAAATACTCAAAACGAGGAATCAATCTAATATTCTCTACGTATTGGTGTTGAATTACAGAAATCTGTTTTTGAACAACTACCTCATTTTTATCATTTATTATTGAAACAAAAGTGTTTCCTCCTTCATGTGCTGTCAGCGTATCGGCACTGCAGGAAATGATAGATTCATTTTCACTTCTAATTGAAAATGCAGTTGTCGGGAAACTTGCAAATTCAATCGCAATACTCGTCCCTTTATCTAAAGAAGCCGGAATATTTCCTATATAATAACTAGGAGCATTCGATTTTATTGAATCCAGCTCAGTTTTTTGAGACATGTTTAATTTTACATATCGTAATGCCGTTATACATTCTTCAATAAAAGGAAGGATTATCAATTCTAAAACTATATAATCCAAAAACATCGGTATTTCTGTTTGCGGAATCGCATAATATACACGGTTCTCTATGTTTTGATACGAAATATTATTCGAAATAATAATAGGAATCCGAATTGTTGAAGGAATATCATCTGTGACATCAAAAATTCCAACATCTGCTTTCGGAGTATCAACAGCAATTAAATAATCATCTTTAGGGATAAATGAATTTGCAGGATTGTAAATCGTAATATTAGCAGCTTTTTCAACCGTTATATTATTTTGCTTGCTAATAACAATAAGTCGTTCTAACAAATTTATCGGATCATAAAGAGAATCTATTTCATGAAAGCAAATTTTTTTACAAAATTCTGATTTACCAGAAGAAGCCAAAAGCAGTTTGTATGGAAATTGATTTCCATAAAAATCAATTTGGTAATCATCAAAAATTTCGTTATCAAGACCTGAAATAATATTATAAAATCCTTCCAAATAAGGACGGTTTAATGTCATTGTAAGTTCACTGTATGGACTAATTTCATCCCCATTTATCGTTACTGATGCTTTGATAGAATAGTATGAATATTTTATTTCTACACGGTTCACCCCTACATCCTCCTGTTTGTTTTATTTTATCTGTGTATAGATTTGATGATACAAAATGCTATAACTGATTGCGTGACGCTCAAACCTCTTTGAATGAAGAATATACTGTCGAACTATTTTGCGGTAAGTATCATCAACAGATACATATTGCGGCAACGCATTATCAATATGGTTGAACCATTCAGATAATGATTCGTCTGTATAACATTCGATTAAATTCCCCTCTTTATCAGTTTTGTATTCAAGGTATTTTTCTGCTTTCTTGAAAGCATCGTTACACCCGATTAAACGCAACATGGTTCGCCCGAACAAAATGCTATCGTAGCCCTTAGCCATAATACGGTTGAATTGAACAAGCATTCGTTGCATTTCTGTCTTTTTAGATGCTAATATATCAAATTCTTCAACTTTGAGAATGACTTTGCTAATATCTTGTTCCTCAGTCAATTCAAATTGATTTATTAATTCTGAAAGAATGGTACTTCGAAACTCCTTGAGTTTCTCAAATGTTATTGGCTGTTCGTAACCTTCATAAGGATGTTTTGCTTCATTGATCTTAGCTAACACTGGAACAGTCCAGTTGTTTTGCATAACAACAGCAACACCGGTTTCTAATTTTGCTAATTCATCCGTTTGCTGTTCTGTAAGTGAGACTGAATGACCTGCAATTTTACAATCCTCATCCTCTGGAAGTCTCATAATGATTTTTGTGTTTGTATTTTTTATAGCAGCTATGTCTACGGAGGTAGGAGACTGGTCAACAATAACAAAGCCTTCTCCATAAGTTCTCATTTCTGCAATGCTGTTAACAATCATTTCTACAGATTTTGCAACAACATTACTTCCCGCAGTGCCTTGCGAATTTTTAGAATTTTTCAGGATATTATGAGCCTCCTCCAAAATTGTAAGATGCTTTAATACAGAATTACCGCGATTAGCATTTGCCATTCGATGTTCTGTTAATTTTAGGATTAGAACACCCATAATCAGCGATTTTGTTTCAGAAGAACCAACTCTGCTCAAATCAACAATGGTATTTTCATCAAACAATGTTTTATTATCAACTTCAAACTCATCACAGAAAATTTGTCCATAAATACCATTTGTCATAGAATTTACTCGTGTAACAAGGGCACCTATATAATCCCCTTTCGTGTCAGCAGAATACTCCGAACTGTTGATTATTTTAGGAAGTTCCTGCAAAACATCCACGAAAGTGGGGAATTCCGGTTCACCTTCACCAATATATACTGAATTCAGCAAATCCCATCCTTTACTCACATATGCTTCTTCAATGGATTCTTTCAGTATTGCAGGCATCGCTGCATACATTTCCCAACATCCGTTAAAAATTTCAACTATTCGATCTAAATGTTCCAAAATGTGAATACCTTCGCAAAAAGCAAATGGATTCAACTTTAACATTTGATCGATTTGAGGATTGGTACTGAACAAATTTATATTTTTTATTTTTCGAAATTCATTTCGATATTCGCCTTTTGCAGGCTCAATCACTAAAAATGGAATATTAAATGGTTCTTTCTCTACTTCTTCAATTAATTTGTAGATTGTATTTGACTTACCACTGCCTGTTGATCCGGTTACAAAACAATGAGAAGTTAAACTGTCTATATTTAATTTAACCGGCGCATCTTCTTTTTGTCCCATATGATAAATGTGACCAAGTGTTATTTCTCTTTGTTTATGACCTGTGTTAGAAAGTACATTTCGTCCAAACTCAGCCATTTCCGTGATCATAATCCCGTTAACGGATTTTCTCGGCAAATTTAACAACTGAGTCAATTCTTTACCATTGATATAACTGGTCGGCGATAATGCCTGAATATGTGCCGTATCACTAGAATTCCGAAAAAACGGAACTAAAAAAGTCGGATGTTCACAATAGCACAACGATTCTTCAATAACTGCAGTCGCATCATCCATACTGTCAAAAATGGTAAAATTCGGTTTCTCTATTCCTGTTTCTTCACCTAATAACAAGGAACGATAAGAATTTGCAGCGATTGCAGCCGTTTTCTTTTCTTTTGCCATAAAATAAGATGCAACTTCCCAAACACCATAAGAGTTTCCGGTTTTAAGACGCTTGATGTGTCTTTCAATTTTTTCTAAAAGGTTTTCAATCCCCTTGTCTCTAAATTCAATCGTCAAATTATCCGTTGTTCCGGTTGTTTTAGAAGATGATTTCTGATGTGAAAAGGAATCCGTTCTTGTATTTGTATCCGTATTGGTGCTTACTTCATTTGATCCGGTTGACCATCCTTCTTGAGTTCCTTGAGATACGCCAAAATTAAGAAGCATATGCATTCCCATATTAATACTAGAATTTTTTCCATGCGTATGTCCGTCAGAACGACCGGTTGCTTTTGAAATGCCATTTGAAATAGACATAGATATACTGTCCGTAATACCCTCTGTTAAGGTAACTCCTTCATTATGCCCGTGAGAACTCGTCTTTTTAGAAAAAGGAAAAAGTGCAGAATATAATTCTTCAAATCCGTTCATTCTATATTCAATTTCACTATCCGAAATTGGTGATGCTATCATCTCGCAAATATATTCATTTCCTCGCATAGTATCAATAAATTTTTCCAATCCCTGAATATATTCCCCTTGTTTGGCACTTCGTTCAGAAGGAATAATATTTATATATGCTATATTTTTAGAAGTTCGGTATGTCTCGTCTTCATTAAATATTTTTTCAATTTGACTGGTTTTGACAGCATTAACTTTACTTCCGGGAAAATTTCCCAAAAAAGAATCATGTAATACTTCGCTGGCAGTCGCCGCGTTGCTTATTTGCGAAGCTCTAATGCCTAAATACAGATCAACACAATCCACTGAACCTTTTAATATCATGACTATATTTTTACAAAATGGCATCACAGCATGAAAAACACTGACGAGTTTTTCATTAATATCTTCATTTTTGTCATATACTATTTTTTGAATATGAAAAAGTCTTGTTAAATTATGCTTTTTCAAATAATCGTCTAATGGTTGAATGCAATAATCATGTAACGATTCTAAGTAACTTTTATCAATAAATTTATTTGCTGCATCTATTTGTGCAAGCATTTGTTCTTCTGAAATCATGTTGTTTACCACCTAAACGAATGTAATAAAAAACACAGTAAAAGACTTTCTTCTCGTAAGTGAGAATCAATCTTTCACCGTGCTTTTATAAAAGGAAACACGCTAACTGATTGATAACGTATATTCCTTAACTCAGCTTACGACCTTCTGCATCTACTAAGCTGTTAAAGAGGATTCTGAAGAAATCTATCACATCCCAAATACCAACAATGGCAATGAAAAAGACTCCTACAAAAATTCCTACAGTCAGCCAACCAATGATGTTTAAAACAAGCATTGCTACAGCAGATCCAGTTTTTCCAAGATAGAATCTATGGATACCAAATGCTCCTAAGAAGAAACATAATACCGCTGCTACAACCTTACTTTTTTCAGATATTGTAGATTGCGTAATAACCTCGCCTGCTACACCACTGTTATTGAATTCGTCGCTCATAATAATTTCCCTCCGTAGTAAATATAATATAGAAAAAGTAAATAAATTTTTCATAAAGTGTTTTACTCTACGAAAAACACCGCCTAAGATGCTAAAAACAAGCTTTTCAGGCGGTGCTGACTATTTATTTCACGGAAAATAATGAAGAAAGCTTTTCCATATTCTCTCGTTTTAACTCTAATGTCGGATGTACATAACGATTCATAGTAATATTTACTGTAGCATGACCAAGAATTTCACTTAAAGTTTTTACATCAAAACCTAATTCAATACAACGAGTCGCAAATGTATGTCTGGTAGTATGAAAATTAGTGTCCTCGATGCTACTTATCTTCAATGCTTTTTTGAAATGATTTTGCAGCGTTCGTGGGTCAATAAATATCGAATTGCTATTTGTAAGAACAAATCCTTCATCTACGTTTTTATATTGTATCAATAGTTTAAAAAGAAGATCCGGAATCGGAATTGTTCGAAATGAACACATACTTTTAGGACTCGTAATTATAATTTTCGTTTTCGGTTCGGAAGCATTTTTATTTTGAATACGTTGCAAGGTCTGATGGACATAAATTGTCTGCTCTTTAACAGAAAAATCTTCCCAGCGCAAAGCACATATTTCGCCAATTCTCAATCCTGTAAAAAGACAAACTAAGATTCCGATATTACATGGAGTAATATCCTTATACAGATATTGACATAACTGTTCTTGTTCAGCTTTACTAAATACTCTCATTTGAGGAGGAGTATTTTTAATTAGAATTGTTGTTCCATCATATGGGATTATTTTACCTTTTCGTACTGCAAATTTTAAAATATTACGGATTAATGACAAAACATCTGATACTGATTTAGAAGATAAACCATTACCGGATTTACCTCCAGCTACTAATAATTGCTGACAGTGTTTCTCGATAATTTCATAAGTAATTTTATTTAATTTCATATTTCCTAAATCTGGCAATATATACGTATCCAACATATTACGATACTTATTTTGTGTAGATTCTTTTGTTTGTATTTTAATACTTTCATACCATGCTTCTGCAATGGAACGAAATATCTCTGTATTATATGAAATCCCTTTCTCACACGTTAGCATAGATACTTGAGCTTCCTGAACACGTACCTTAACCTCACGATATGTTTTAGCATACACATAACCATAAATTGCTTTCCCCGTATTGGAACGTCCCTTAATATAGCGTCCTTCCCACCTTCCGTCTTTACGTTTATATATATTTTCACCTTTTCGCGGCATAAAACAGCCCTCCTTTCTACTGACTATAATTTTGACTGAAAATGATGATTTTTGAACTCTATTCATTTAAAAAAATTCATATACAGTGAAAAATACAGTTTTTTTATAGTAGATATTGACAATTAGATTCTTAAATTGTAAAATTTAATATAAATAGAGAGAAATTGTAAAAAATAGCATTCGTAGAGTAAAACACTCTACGATTTTCTTGTTTAACATATTCAATTTTTATTTTTCAATATACGAAATACCATACCAAACACATCTTTTAAAAATTTTCCAATGTTCTACAGAATACAATCAAAAAGGATTAAATTCCCCTTTAATTCGATACAGCATAGATATTAAATTTCAAAATGAAGGTTGCAAAACGAATCTTGCAAAAAAGTATACGCTCCTAGAAATTTGTGATACAATATCAAAGAATTTAACAGCTACATGCTGTCTTATTGACCAAATTACAGATTATGGAGGTACTCATGAGTTCTAACAAAAGAGTATGTATTTTATATACCGGCGGCACCATCGGCATGATTCCTACCGAACATGGCTATGCCCCGAAAAAAGATTATTTTTCGTCCCTTTTAAGTGAAATCCATCAGCTGCAAAGTCCTGCACTTCCTTCCTGGGAAGTCATAGAATTTGATCCGCTTCTGGATTCTTCCAATATCGGTATCGAGGAGTGGAATCAATTAGGAAGAGAGATTGCAGCAAGATATGAGCAATATGATGGATTTGTAGTGCTTCACGGAACAGATACCATGTCCTATACCGCATCTGCATTGTCCTTTATGCTGGAAGGATTGAACAAACCGGTCATCTTTACCGGTGCACAGATTCCTCTTTGCGAGCTGCGCAGTGACGGAAGAGATAATCTGATCAACTCCATCGTATTAGCCGGGGAAGGGATTTTAAAAGAAGTGTGTGTCTGCTTTGGCGGAAAAGTCCTTCGTGCCAACCGTTCTACGAAGATCGCATCGACAGAACTTCAGGCATTTGATTCCCCTGACTATCCGGAACTTGCCAGCATCCGCATTGATCTTTGCTATAATGAAAGTGCAATGATCCTGCCGAGCCGTCCGAAGACGTTTCATCTGACAGAACTGGAAAGTTTTCCAATCGGTGTTTTAAAATTATTTCCGGGATTCCGGTTTGAACTTTTTGAAAGTATGATCAACAGCAATTTAAAAGCCGTTGTTTTAGAAGCTTTTGGAAGTGGAAATATTCCTACGAACAATAAAGCTCTGGTGGAAGGAATCCGAAAATCCGCTGCCCATGGCACGATCATTACGGTCACTTCTCAATGTCAGCGCGGCGGCACTACACTGGGTACGTATGCAACCAGCAATGATCTGGTAGAATCCGGTGCTGTTTCTGCCAGTGATATGACTACGGAAGCTGCTATTGCAAAACTGTATTATCTTTTCAGCTGCGGCTACGATGCTGACAGAGTTAAACTTTTAATGGAAACCAATCTTCGCGGTGAAATGAATGATTGAAAAAACGGGCAGTTCTTATGAACTGCCCGTCTCTTTATTTGATCGTTTCTTTTATTTTTTTAATTTCTTACACATGAAGCTTCATTCTTACCGGAACAGCTCATGCAATCTTAATTATTTTTCCGGAATTCCGTATTTTTCAATGATATAATCCATATCCTTATCGCCTCTTCCGGAAAGATTGATCAGAATCGAACCTTTTCCCATTTTCTTTGCAAGCTTCATACCATAAGCAACTGCATGGGCGCTTTCAATCGCCGGAATAATTCCTTCTAATCGGGACAGCTTATAAAATGCATCAATGGTTTCGTCATCGTTGACTACATCGTATTTTACTCTTCCAAGTTCGTGTAAAAATGCATGTTCCGGACCGGAAGACGGATAATCCAGACCGCTTGCAACAGAATACACCGGTGCCGGATTTCCATTTGCATCTTTTAACATAATGCTGTTAAATCCATGCATAATGCCTTCGGTACCATACTGGAGGCTGGCCGCATGATCCCCCAGTGCTGTTCCGCGCCCTAAAGGTTCTACACCATAAATATCTACCGGATCATTTAAAAATCCGGCAAACATTCCGGCAGCATTGGAACCGCCGCCCACACATGCAACGACTGCATCCGGAAGCTCTCCTGTCATTTCCATAAACTGTGCTCTTGCTTCGATCCCAACCACACTCTGGAAATCACGAACCATCATCGGAAACGGATGCGGCCCTACAACAGAACCGATACAGTAAATCGCATCTTTATATTCTCTGCTGTATGCTTCAAATGCTGCATCTACTGCTTCTTTTAATGTTGCCAGTCCATGTGTCACTTCTACTACATTTGCACCTAAAATCTTCATTCTTGCCACATTCGGTGCCTGTTTTTTGATATCTACCGAACCCATATAAATATCACATTCCATGCCGAAATATGCTGCTGCTGTTGCCATGGCCACACCGTGCTGCCCTGCACCTGTTTCCGCGATCACTTTCTTTTTTCCCATGTATTTTGCCAGCAATACTTCTCCCATACAATGGTTTAACTTATGAGCGCCGGTATGATTTAAATCTTCACGTTTTACATAAAGCTGTACATTTCCAATGGAATTAGAAAGACGTTCCAAATGAGAGATTGGTGTCGGTCTTCCCTGAAATTCTTTACGGATCCTGCGAAGCTCTGCAATAAATTTACGGGATTTACAGATTGTAAAATAGGCTTCATTTATCTCTTCCATAGCCTTTTTTAATTCTTCCGGAATATAAGCACCGCCATATTTTCCAAAGTATCCATTTGCATCCGGGTAGTTTTTAAAGTAAGTATCAAAATCGATTCCGTTATATAACATTTTTCGTTCCTCCAAATATCTCAAAATTTTATACGCTTATTTTGCTGTTCCAACTTCTGTATTCTGCAGATTTTTTTTGCAGTTTCTATTCCTCAAATGTTACTGCGCCATCGTTTTGTTAATAACATTACTTTTTCCTCCATCAAAATTTTGATAAAAAAAACGCCCTTGACAGAAATAGACTTCTGTCAAGGACGAATAAATCTTATCCGCGGTGCCACCTTGCTTTCATGGGTGCCCATGCTCTTTGCGAGATACCAACATATCTCCGACAACTGACGTGTGTCAAAACGTTGCAGAATACTTTGTCATATGACATTTCATCCACACCCTCAGCGGTCCATTTGACATTTTGTTTCTTACCTGACTCTCAGCACCACAGGCTCTCTGTAAAGGCATCACTGCCGTTATCTCCGCTTCAACGGTTTACTTTATTAAATTATTTATTACTTTATAACACTATTTTTATGTATTTGTCAACCAATTTATACATTTATTTGCTGAATTCTTTCAAAACTCTGATGCTGTGTTCCATGAAAACTTAATTTTCCACAATCACCTTCCACTAGCAGACCATAGGTTTCAGTCCCTGAAAATCTTTGATGATCGCTTTGACCCCTGCTTTTCCTTCATGCTTTTTTGCTACTCCCATACTGTCTACGACTACAATATTTCGGCAGCCCGCTTCGTAAGCATCACGAATTCCGCTGTCAGAGTCTTCAAAGATCAGACATTCTTCCAAAGGAACACCGATTACTTCCGCTGCATGCTGAAACATTTTCTGTTTATTTTCATAGCTTCCGTCATCATAGACAATCTTTTCCGGATCAAACCATTGGGCCAGTTCAAAAGATTCTACGAAGAAATCGATGTTTGGCTTAATGGATGCACTTGCAATGGTAAACGGAATTCCTGCTTCTTTCAGTTTCTGAAAATATTCCGCAGCTCCTGCTACCAGATGAAAACTTTCCTGATCAGCTTTACAAAAATCCCGATAATAAGCTTCTTTCAGCTCGGAATATTTCGTAAGCTCTGCTTCTTCACATTCTTTCTGAAGCAGATATTCAATGGCACGGTTATTCGGCACTCCATAAAAATGCTGCTGCATTTCTTCTTTTCCGATGGCAAATCCACGAAGTTCTTCTCCCATCTTTCCCCATGCCAGAATATGTTTTTCACTGTCAAAAAATAATGTGCCATTAAAATCAAAAATGACACCTTTACAATCTTTGAACATCCTTTCTCTCCTTATGTGCTTTACACGCTATAATCCACTTCTACTAAAAAAAGCCCCTGTGCCGGAGCTGTAAATCCTGCTGCACCCCGATTCTGCGCTTCGATGATCTCACACATTTCTTCCGGTTTTCTCAAACCTCTGCCGGTTTCAATCAGCGTTCCCGTAAGAATCCGCACCATATTGTAAAGAAATCCATTCCCTGTATAACGAATGGTTACGATTCCGTCTTTTTCTTCCAAAACAATCTTCGTAATGGTGCGTACTGTGGATTTTTTCATTTTCTTATTGGCACAGAAACTCTTAAAATCATGGGTTCCCAGCAAAAACGCTGCGGCTTTTCTCATCGCTTCCAGATCCAGCGGTTGTTCTTCCCGCATTGTGTACTTTCTTGTAAAAGGATTGGCTGTTTCGCCATTGTCGATCCGGTACTCATAAGTTTTTCCTTTTGCCGTCAATCTGGCATGAAATCTTTCCTCTGCGGGTTCCGCTCTCAGCACCCGGATATCTTTTGATAAATATTCATTTAAGATCTGCTTGATCTCTTCCGGAGAAAACTTCGCCGAGGCATGAAAATTTGCCGCCTGCCCCAGCGCATGTACTCCTGCATCGGTTCTGCCGGAACCATGAATTTCAATCGGTTCTCCATACATCCGTTCCAGAATTGCTTCCAGCTTTCCCTGTATGGTATTGCCTGTATTTCCCTGCTTCTGCCAGCCGTTTAATTTGGTACCGTCATACTGCAGTAATAATTTATAATTCATTATTTTTCAAACTTTTCTACTGCATCTCTTGCAGCTGTTAAATATTCCACATTTGCCTGTGCAAAGTCCCCTGCATCTGCTAGTTCTGCAAGACTTAAATCGATCGGAAGTTTTCCAAGTACCGGAAGATTAACATCTGCTGCAACTTCATCAATGGTACTCTTACCGAAAACTGCAAATTCTTTGCCGCAGTCCGGGCATTTGATAAAGCTGTAATTTTCTACCAGACCAAGCACCGGAATATTCATCATGTTTGCCATGTTTAATGCTTTCTTTACGATCATCTTTACCAGATCCTGCGGAGAAGTAACTACTACGATTCCGTCTACCGGAAGGGACTGGAATACAGTCAATGGAACATCCCCTGTTCCCGGAGGCATATCTACGAGAAGATAATCAATTTCGCCCCACATTACTTCACTCCAGAACTGTTTTACCATATTTGCAAGAACCGGACCTCTCCATACGACCGGGCTTTCTTCATCCGGAAGAAGCAGGTTAATGGACATTAAACGAATTCCGTTTGCAGTCAGCATCGGTTCGATTCCATCATCAGATGCCATTGCCGGTCCGTGTACACCATACATTTTCGGAATGGACGGGCCTGTAATATCTGCATCCAAAATTCCTACCGTGTATCCCTGTTTTGCTAAAAGGTTTGCTAAGGATGCTGTAACAAAAGATTTTCCAACGCCGCCTTTTCCGCTGACAACACCGATCACGTGTTTTACATTTGAATAACTGTTCTGTTCTACTAAAAAGCTCTGTGGATTGTTCTTGCTTGGACATCCTTCACAGCTTTCTCTGGAACAGGTGCTTTTGCTTGCGCATTCTTTTTCTGACATATTAGTTTCCTCACTTTCGTATCTTTATCATGATTCTATCGAACGTATTTTTAATAAATTCGTCGTACCGGAAGTCCCCATCGGAACTCCTGCGGTCAATACAATCAGATCGCCTTCACTGACCAACGATGCTTTTCTCACCGCCCTGACTGCTTCTTCAAAAAGTTCATCGACAGACTCCTTTTCTTCGATCAGAAGCGGAATCACTCCCCAGCTCAAGGACAGCTGGCGATAGGTCTGTTCTCTGGAAGTACAGGCGACCACAGGGCAAAACGGCCGATATCGGGAGATCATATAGGCAGTTCTTCCGGATTCTGTCACCGTCACAATGGCTTTGGCATTCAGCTCCATGGCAGCATTGATGGTTGCCTTGGAAATGGCATTGGTAATACTGCCTTCTGTTGGAACCCTTTTCAGAAGAAAACGCTTTCTGTAATCAATATCCAGTTCTGTCCGTGATGCGATCCGCACCATGGTACGAATACATTCCAAAGGATATTTTCCGGAAGCAGTTTCTCCGGAAAGCATCACTGCACTGGTACCGTCATACACGGCATTTGCCACATCACTGGCTTCTGCTCTGGTCGGACGGGGATACTGAATCATGGAATCCAGCATCTGGGTTGCAGTAATGACCTGTTTTCCCACACCATAGACTTTTTGAATGATCTCTTTTTGAATGACCGGAACTTCCTCCAGCGGAATTTCCACACCCATATCTCCCCTGGCGATCATGATTCCGTCTGCAGCCTGGAGGATTTCATCCAGATGTTCTACCCCCTGACTGTTTTCGACCTTGGCGATCACTTTGATCTTTTCTCCTCCAAGCTCCCGTAAAAGATGTTTTAATTCCTTCACATCTTCTGCAGTCCTTGTAAAAGAAGCAGCCACAAAGTCGAATTCCTGCTCTACGGCGAATCTTAAATCATTATAATCCTTTTCATTAATAAATGGAAGACTCAACGCAATTCCGGGGACATTTACTCCCTTTCTGGAAGAAATCACGCCGGTATTTTTTACCAGACAGCGAATCTCTTCTCCCACTACGCTTTCGACTTCCATTTCTACCAGTCCGTCATCAATGAGAATCCGGTTTCCCGGAGTCACATCGAAAGGCAGACCACTGTAAGTAATGTATGCACTCTCCTTGTTTCCCAGAATCTCATGGGTCGTCAGCGTAAACATCTGTCCCTGTTTTAAAATCACCTGTTTCTGTTCAAAATCTCCCAGACGGATTTCCGGCCCTTTCGTATCTAAAAGAGTGGCCACAGGAAGATTCAGATCTTTTCGCAGACGTTTCAGCATTTCCAGCCGTTTTCCGTGCTCTGCATGATCTCCATGAGACATATTCACTCTGGCAATATTCATTCCTTCCAAAATCATCTGCCGCAGGATCGTTTCCTCTTCTACAGCAGGACCCAGAGTACATACAATTTTTGTTTTTCTGATCATTTCGAAGCTCCTTCTACCGGAAGCGACTGCATTCGAAATGCTCCATCGTTTCCAGACAGTTTAATACTTCCTGATATCTTTGCGGCAAAGGACCTTCCTCAACCACAATATCCAGAGAAGCAGCAATGCTGTCCAGAAGACGGTCATTCATCTTACTCCTTAAATCTCTTAACAGCTCCAGCTTTTCTGCCAGCGTGTCAAGTTCTAAGAATGCCAGAAGATTCGGATCGACTCCTTCTATTTCCGGCTCCTGCTCACATTCAGAGTTTCCTTTTTCCTCTGCTTCTTCAGATTTTTCAGGTCTGATTACAGTATTTCCAAAGTTTTCCGATTCTATGAGCTCAAATCTGTATTTTTGTGCTGCCTGTGGGTATTTTTCATGATCCACTTCGCTGAGAAACATTTCATAAGGTCTTACATACGTACGGAAACTCCCGTACAATGCCTGATAAACAACCATTTTTTCTCCGGTTTCAGAATGCTCTGCCACCGTAATGATCTGATAATATCGATCTTTGAAGTGTTTATAAAACTGCCCCGGCTGTACTGTTCTTTCCATTAATCCTCTTTTCCATTCCAGCAATACGTACAAAGCTTACACGGTTCGATTCCGATCGCTTCGAGCATATCGTCCAGTCTTAAAAATTCTAATGATGTAAAATTCAGCTGTTTACGAATTTCTTCCACCATTGCTTTATATTTCGGGTTATCCGGATCTGCATATTCCTTTAATAATTCATCGGATACGTCCTCTGTGCCCTCAAAATCACGAATGATCCTTCTGGTGATCAAATCCATTACCGATTTGGAACGGGAGAAATTCAGATATTTACATCCAAACAGCAACGGCGGACATGCCGGTCTTACATGGACTTCTTCCGCACCATTTTTATAAAGAAATTCTGTGGTTTCACGCAGCTGTGTTCCGCGCACGATGGAATCATCGATCAGAAGAATCTTCTTCTCTTTGATCAGTTTATGCACCGGAATCAATTTCATACGTGCCACCAGATTTCTCTGTTTTTGATTGGTCGGCATAAAGGAACGTGACCAGGTCGGTGTATATTTGATAAACGGTCTTGCATACGGAATATCCGTAGAATTGGAATATCCAATGGCATGAGCCAGACCGGAATCCGGAACTCCGGCAGCATAATCCGGAAATACTTTTCCCGCATCCCGTTTTGCCAGCATTTCTCCGCAGCGATAACGCATATCTTCTACATTGACTCCTTCATAGGTTGCTGTTGGATATCCATAGTATACCCAAAGGAAGGTACACATTTTCATCTCATCGCCCCGTTCTCCAATGGTTCTTCCTCCGTCTGCATCGAAGAAATAAACCTCTGCCGGGCCTAATTCATAATAATCTTCATAATCAAGATTCATATAAGCAAAACTTTCGAAAGAAGCACACATTGCTCCCTCTTTTCGTCCGATCATCACCGGAGTTCTGCCCAGACGGTCTCTTGCTACATAAATCCCTTCTTTTGTCATCATCATAATGGACAAAGAACCCTGTACAAGACCCTGTACATAACGAATTCCTGCCAAAATGCTGTGTTTAGAACAAAGCAACGCTGCTACCAGCTCTGTTGCATTGATCATACCGCCACTCATTTCCTGAAAGTGACAGGTTCCTTCTTCATATACCTTTTTGATCAGTTCATCTGCATTGTTGATCTTACCGACGGTAGTGATCGCAAAACTCCCCAGATGGGACTGAATCAGCAAAGGCTGTGGTTCGAAGTCTGAAATACAGCCAATTCCCATGTTGCCGTGCATTTCATTAGAGTCCTTGTCAAATTTGGTACGGAACGGTGCATTTTCGATATTATGTATCGCACGGCTGAAACCGGTTTCTTCGTTATAAACAGCCATTCCTCCACGTCTGGTTCCCAAATGGGAATGATAATCTACTCCATAAAACAATTCCGTTACACAATCTTCTTTTGATGCAACTCCAAAAAATCCACTCATTTTTTCATCCTCCTTAAATGCAGTATGCTTCCTACTGCCTGACAGTGTCAATTTTCAAAACCAGCGGTTGTCTGTTTCCGGTTTCCAAACACCGGCTGTTATGCAAATTTTTCACTGACTTCCTGATTTGCTTTCATTGCTGCTTCTTCCATCTCTTCTCTGTGAGCCAGAAGCTTTTCTCTGATTTCAGGATGTTTGACTGCCATGATCTGCAGTGCCAGATATGCTGCGTTCTTTCCGCCGTTGATCGCTACCGTAGCAACCGGAATTCCCGGCGGCATCTGTACGATCGACATTAGTGCATCCATGCCGTCCAGTACCGAACCTGACAACGGAACACCGATGACCGGCAATACTGTCTGGGATGCAACTACACCCGGAAGTGCTGCTGCCATACCTGCGGCTGTGATAAACACTTCTGTGCCGTTCTGATTTGCTTCTTCAATAAAAGCGGAAAGTCCTGCATGAGCACGATGTGCAGACAGACATCTGACATCTACGGTCACACCATAGGATTTTAAAATTTCAACTGCAGGTTCCATCTTTGGAAGATCGCTTGTGGAACCCATAATAATTGCTGTTCTCATATATTTACCTCTTTATTACGACAAAAGACTCGGTTCAGAGCCTCACCCCGAACCAAGTCATTTGATTGATTACTGATTACGTGATGCTGTAGAATCTTTTAACACGACATCGTGAGCACCGCCTTCTACGATACTTACGGAAGATACCAGTGTAATCTTCGCTTTTTCCTGTAATTCCGGAATTGTCAGTGCGCCACAGTTACACATTGTTGATTTAATTTTTGCTAAAGAAAGACCAACGTTGTCTTTTAAAGAACCTGCATATGGTACATAAGAATCTACACCTTCTACGAAGCTTAATTTCTTATCGCCGCCAAGGTCATAACGCTGCCAGTTTCTTGCACGTGCAGAACCTTCGCCCCAGTATTCTTTCATGTACTGACCATTGATCATCACTTTGTTTGTCGGTGATTCATCAAAGCGTGAGAAATATCTTCCTAACATGATGAAATCACTTCCCATTGCCAGTGCCAGGGTCATATGATAATCATGTACGATACCGCCATCACTGCAGATTGGTACATAAATACCTGTTTCTTTATAATATTCGTCTCTTGCTTTTGCTACTTCGATGGTTGCAGTTGCCTGTCCGCGTCCGATTCCCTTTGTTTCACGGGTAATACAGATAGAACCACCGCCGATACCAACTTTAACGAAATCTGCGCCGCATTCTGCAAGGAATCTGAATCCTTCTGCATCAACTACATTACCTGCACCTACTTTCACAGTATCGCCGTAATGTTCTCTAATCCAGTCAATGGTAAGCTTCTGCCATTCGCTGAAACCTTCACTGGAATCGATACATAAAATGTCAACGCCTGCTTCTACCAATGCCGGAACACGTTCTGCATAATCTCTGGTATTGATCCCAGCACCTACTACATATCTCTTCTGAGAATCTAACAGTTCGTTTAAGTTTGCTTTTTTAGATTCATAGTCTTTTCTGAAAACGATAGAATCCAGATTCTGATCATCATTGATCACCGGAAGTGCGTTTAATTTGTTGTCCCAGATAATGTCATTTGCTTCTTTTAATGTCATTCCGCTGTGACCTGTCACCAGTTTTTCAAATGGTGTCATAAATTCTGCAACTTTGGTATCCATAGACATACGAGAAATACGATAATCTCTTCCTGTAACGATACCTAATAATTTACCGTGAGGTGTTCCATCTTCTGTCACTGCCATGGTAGAATGTCCTGTTTTTTCTTTTAATGCCAGAACATCTGCCAATGTGTTATCCGGTACAAGATTGGAATCACTTACTACAAAGCCTGCTTTATAAGCTTTAACTTTTCTTACCATTTCAGCCTGTGCTTCGATTGGCTGAGAGCCATAAATAAAAGAAACTCCGCCTTCTCTTGCCAACGCCACTGCCATCGTATCATTGGATACAGACTGCATCACTGCTGAAACCAGTGGAATATTTAAAGATAAAGCAGGTTCCTCGCCTTTTCTGAATTTTACTAATGGAGTTTTTAAACTAACATTGGCCGGAATGCACTGACTGCTTGAATACCCCGGCACTAACAGATATTCACTAAATGTATGAGATGGTTCACTATAATAGTACGCCATGATCAAATCTCCTTTCAAATACAAACACTTTGCTATTATTTTTAATATTAATGATTTCCCAAAGGAACGTCAACCTATTTTTATTAATTAATCCTTATTACCATTTCTGATAGAAACTCCCGAAATTTACGGAAATGCCGCCACAGTTTCCCATGACGGCATCTTGATTAGTCATTTACTTTTTTCATTTCCATATCCTGTGGAAGAATCTGATTTAAAATAATTGCCATTACGAACACGACTGCAACTACATTGGATGCAAATACGGTCTGTACAGCTTCCGGGAACGCTGCCCAGATTCCTACTTCACTGGCTGTTGTAAAACCGATTCCAATCGACAGGGATAATGCTACGATTGTAATATTTCTCTGTGTAAATCCACATTTTGCGATCATTTCCATACCGGAAGTTAAGATCGTACCAAACATCATAATGGTACATCCGCCCAGCACCGCATCCGGCAAAGACGCAAAGAAATTACCTACCGGCGGTAATAAACCAGCCAGAAGCATGGCAACTGCACCTGTTGCGATGGTATAACGGTTTACAACTTTAGTCATTGCAATCAGACCTACGTTCTGAGAGAAGGACGTAACCGGAGGACAGCCGAATAAAGAAGAAATGGAAGATGCAAAACCATCACAGGCAAGAGAACCTGAAATTTCCTCATCTTTAATATCTCGATCTAATCCGCTGGCAACCATAGCAGTAGTATCTCCGATGGTTTCTGCTGCAGATACTAAGAAAATGATCGCTGTCGAAATGATTGCACCCAGATTAAATTCCGGTTTAAACGGAAGAAGCTTTGGTAATGCAATGATTCCACCGGACATGATCATGCTCAGATCTACTTTTCCGAAGAAAATTGCTACCACATAACCAACTACCAAACCAGCAAGAACTGAAAGCTGACGAACATAACCTTTGGCATAAATATTCCATCCAAGACAAGTCAGCAATGTCACACCTGCAATGATCAGATTCTGTACTGAACCAAAATCTTCATTATAACCGCCGCCGAACGAACGGGCACCTACTGTAAATAAGGAAAAGCCGATGGCTGTTACTACGGATGCCGCTACGATCGGACTGATCAGCTTTCTCCAGTATTTTGCAAAAATTCCCAAGGTTCCTTCAAAAATACCGCCAACCAATACAGCACCGACTACCGTCGGATATCCATAATTTGCTGCAACCGTACAAAGAACCGTTACGAACGTAAAGCTGACACCCATAACGATCGGAAGTCGGGAACCTACTTTCCAAATTGGGAACAGCTGGATCAATGTTGCGATTCCTGCAACAAACATGGCATTCTGCAAAAGCATGGCAATCTCTTCTGTCGAAAGTGCCGGCTGTGCTGCTGCTGCGATCAGTGTGATCGGTGTTAAATTGGATACAAACATGGCAAGAATGTGCTGAATTCCAAAAGGAATGGCTTTGCCAACCGGCACTTTCCCGTCCAGATTATAGATATTTTTAATATCTGCTTTTTCTCTGCTATTCATAATTTTCTCTCCTCATCTGTATGACCGCTCCTGTTCACGGTCTGTATGTATGCTTATTGTTCACGAAATACGATTTCTCCGGTCTCTGCATCCATACTTTCGATGATTGCCAGCGATTCTACTTTTAATCCCTGTTCACGCAGTTCTTTTCCGCCGATCTGCTGACCTTTTTCAACGGCAATGCCCACACCTTCGATGGTTGCGCCTGCTGCCTGAATCAGTTCGATCAGACCTTTCACTGCGCATCCATTGGCAAGGAAATCGTCAATGATCAGAATGTGATCTTCCGGAGTAATAAACTTCTTTGAAACGATTACATCATACACACGTTTATGCGTAAACGATTCGATTTTGGAAGTATACATTTCTCCGTCCAGATTAATGCTCTGCGTCTTCTTCGCAAATACCACCGGTACATTGAAATGCTGTGCTACGATACAAGCAATACCGATTCCTGAAGCTTCAATCGTCAAAATCTTATTGATCGGTCTATCAGAAAACAGACGTTTAAATTCTTTTCCCATTTCGTTGAATAATTCTACGTCCATCTGATGATTAATAAAACTGTCTACCTTTAATACATTTCCAGGTTTTACAACACCGTCTTTACGGATACGTTCTTCTAATAATTTCATCGTACTTCTCCTCTAGTATTTTTTTGATAAATTGTTTCTATTCTACTACTAAAATCGGTTCTTGTTAAGTCTTTTTTTAATACTTTTTTTATAATTTTCGCCACAGCTACAATTCATTCCTTTCAAAAACTGCTGTTCCTTTTTTATTCATCAGAAAAACATCCTTTGTGTTCATTGACAGGTTACTTACCATTTACATCCAGCAGAATATACAACCCTCACTGGCAAGTGTGATCCGGCTTCGCCGGACACAATGTATACAAAAAAAGCCATGACCTTTCGATCATGGCTTTCAGCATTAGCAGGGACAGAAGGACTCGAACCCTCGACATTTGGTTTTGGAGACCAACGTTCTACCAACTGAACTATATCCCTTCGCGACTGCTACCCCACATTTATACCACGTAACATGTGGGGTTGTCAACAACTTTTTTTAATTTTTTTCATATTTTTTTATTTTTCGTCATTTTTCTTCGGAAATTCATCAATCAGCTTCTCAATAATCTGTTTTCTGATATAAATATCATAGCTCAGCATACAGATAAATGAGAACAGCTGCAAGTATTCTTTGTCTTCTTCTGATTCTTCTGTAAAAGTTTTCCCAGCTCTTTCAAAATCTCTTTTCAGGCTAACTTTTAAATGTTCAATCTGTTCTGCTTCCAGTCCAAAGACTTCTTCGTAGATTTCTTCCAGATTCAATCCATTGCCTTTCATAAAATATTTCTCTGTCAATGGGTTTAAAATGCTCTGAATATCTCCAATGGATAAAAAGCTTTTAAAATAACAGATAAACATCATGACCATCAGATGTTCCTTAGAATACTTCTTCCGATCCGGTGCAGGAACCAGATGATTTTTTGCATAATTGTTGATCATGGTCTTCGTCAGAACTTTGTCACCGTCATAACGCTTCGCATTTTCCAGATGACTGTTCATAAACGTCAGCACCTGATCCATATAAAGATCAATATTGGGAATCTCCGATGATTTTACGTATTCCATCTGATCCAGAGTTTCTATGATACTTTCTATAATTCTGTCAGATTCTATTTTCAAAATATTCACCTCACATACAGTCCTGTCAACAGCACAGCATTCCACTTAGCGACATTCCTTCATTTATCATGCTGCACTTTGTCTATATTATATAGTATTGAAAACTACATGTAAAGTTTTTTATTTCAAAATCTGACATCCTCTGATCTCTTTTTTACAAATTACTCATTAATTTTTCTAAGCACTCTGCATGGATTTCCGGCCGCAACACAGTTTTCCGGTATATCCTTGGTAACCACGCTTCCCGCACCAATTACCGAACCGTCTCCGATAGTGACGCCCGGAAGAATTATGGCGCCGCCGCCAATCCAGCATCCGTTTCCGATTTTCACCGGCAATGCATAGGTACGGCAAAAATACTCTCCGCTTTCCGGCTTCCAATTCGGTGTAAGCCGTTCTGAAAGTTCCACCGGATGTGCTGCAGTATAAATCTGTACATTAGAAGCAATCAGAACATGATTTCCAATCTCGATTTTATTGCAGTCAACAAAAGTACAATTCATATTAACAGATACATTATCTCCAATATAAATATTTTTTCCGTAATCACAGAGAAATGGAAGCCCTACTGATACATTGCTGCCAATACTGCCGAACAGCTGTCTTAATAGTTCTGTCTTTTTTTCTTTCTGACTGTACGACAATTTATGATATTGATCCAGCAAGTTTCTGGCATCATTTTTATATTTTAAAAAAATCGCGTCATGACAATCATACCATTCTCCGGCCATACATTTTTCTAATTCGTTCATAATCCCCCAATCCTCTCTCTGCCATTTGCCATATACACATGTTTATCGCTCTTAATTGATTGCCTGCTGCCCTTCCCAAGTAAAAGCGCTGCTGTATTTTACACCAAACATTCTCAAAATTTTTCTACAGCACCATGATCAGTGTTCCTACGGTCAGCAATATGCAGCCGATCAAAGATTTCATCGTAAATTCTTCATGCAAAAAGACAAAAGCCAATACCAATGTAATAACGACACTCAGCTTATCGATAGGAACTACTTTCGATGCTTCTCCCACCTGCAACGCCTTATAGTAGCAAAGCCAGGAAGCACCAGTAGCTAATCCTGATAAGATTAAAAACAACCAGCTTTTTTTGCTGATCTGAAAAATCCCATTTTGTGCATGAGTGAGAAATACCATTCCCCATGCCACAACTACGACAACCATCGTTCTGATGGCTGTTGCAAGATTTGAGTTTACTCCATCAATCCCCACCTTCGCCAGTATCGAAGTCAACGCTGCAAATACTGCAGATAATAATGCCAATACAAACCACATCTGCTCTTACCTCCGTAAGAATTATTCTTTGTCTTTTCCAATGCTCCCCAGAAAAAGAAATTTTTTCTTTTGTACAAGAAACAGTTTCCCTGTATTCCCTATATTATGCCAATATTTTTTCTAATTCAATAGGAGATTTTGATTTGATGATCGATGATACACACTCAGAAAATCTAAAAGTGCCAGCAGACAACCTCTGCTGGCAGTAATTACTTATTTTTTCGATTTTACATATTTGCTTACTTTTCTGTCAATTGAAACAGCACTTCTCCAATTTTGCGGTCTCCTGTTATGACCTCTTGGATCGCGCCTTCTTCGCTGCCGCAAAGGATCACCGCTGTAGTTGCCGGATGCCCTGCTTTTTTTATCTCATCAAGACTAAACTGCATCAATTTTTGTCCCTGCTCTACTACATCATCCTGTTTGACATAAATTCGAAAACCTTTTCCATTCATATCAACGGTATCCATTCCCACATGAATCAGAAGCTCCATGCCATCGTTGCTCATAATACCAATCGCATGACCGGTATCTGCAACCTGTACGATTTTTCCAGCAAATGGGGCACATACCACTTACCACTTCTTCTGAAGGCTCGATTCCGCATCCGTCTCCAAGGATTCCCTCGCTAAACACACCGTCAGCGATCTCTTTTAACGAAATCACCTTTCCTTTGATTGGTGTATATACCACGCCCGGTTCTCCCTGTAGCGCTTCTGTTTTCGTTTTCTTAAAGTTAGCAACCACCACTTCAAGTGGTGGTTTATGATTAGCCCTCCAAAGGGCTATGTTACTGCTCGCCCATAAGGGCGGTATCGCAAGCACTTTTACTGGTCCGCTATAAAGCGGTACTTCGTGAATCTTCTTTTCTTGACTCTTCTGCTTGCTCTTTTATATATTTCTGTACAGCTTCGTCAGTGATATTACCAATTGTTTCAACATAATATCCTCGTGCCCAAAATGCTTTATCCCATTTGCTTTGTAACTCAGGATGTCTATCATAAATCATCAATGTACTTTTTCCTTTTAAGTATCCCATGAAATTCGAGATACTCAACTTTGGCGGAATCGCCACACTTAAATGCACATGATCTATGCAAACTGCTTCAGCTATAATCTCCACATCCTTATACTTACAAAGTAAACTGATTATCTCTTTGACAGCGTCTCGTACTTTCCCATACAATACCTTTTTACGGTACTTCGGAATGAATACGATATGGTATTGGCATTTCCAACGAGTATGTGATATGCTTCTATTGTCCATTTGGACCACCTCCTATGTTTGAGTTTGGCTTGCGACACCATTCTCAATATAACATAGGAGGTTTTTTATTGATATCCTCACCGTTTCCACTTACACTATTCTCCCCAGCATAGCTGGGGGATTAGACTTTTCATTTATTATACTGAGGAATTGATTCTATGAACAAGTACATTTTCGACGAAAGCAATGATTTCAGGCAATCTGCTTAAAGAATATTTGAAATAGATCGGAGCGTAGCAGATTGCCTGACAACAATAACAAAACAAATGAAGTATTTTTTACGTTCGGCTTTAAGCTTACTCTTCGTCTTTGACCCTCCTCCACAAATTAAGTAATTCGTCTTTCTCCTGACTCTCTATATAATCGTCAATACCAAGCATCGCTGTATCGCCCAAATCGTCAACGGCTGTTGCAGGAATCGAGAGGCGATATTTTTTGCTTGATGGAGACTATTTATTACCTCTTCTTTATTACCCAGCGACAACTGAATATCCGCTCGGATTGCCCAAAGAAATGCTTCGTTTTTGTCCATGTAACTTCGCTTTTCTGAATTTTTTAATCCGGGATGAAAAGCAAGTGCCCAATCCACAAGTGCCAAAGCATTGTGATAGTCTTTTGTTTTGCAGAAAACGTTGAGATAGCCCATTACAACTTCCATTTGGATCACTGTTAAATCGAGCAATGCCATTGATAGATACGGCAATGCGCCCTCCGGATCATTGCACGAAGATGCAAGCGTTTGTCCGATCAACGGATGGTTCATTCGACAAGGATTATTCTGTTTTAACAGTTCTACACCTTTGTCATACTTCATATTTAATTCTGGTGTCGCTACACCACGCTCCCCTTTTGAAACAGAAGCGAAGGTAACACCCAAGACTTCCGCTAACTGCTCCTGTGTCATGGAATGTTCTTTTCGTAATTTGCTTATATTAGCAGGAAGTGATAACTTCATTTCTTGTACCTCCGTTTTCCTTTTGTATCTATATTATATAAAGAATTAGGGAATAAAGAAGGTATCGCCGATACAATTAGTTTAGATTTTTTTAACCACCAGTTTAGTCTGTTCGCATATGGATTTAAAAAATATAAGCTTTTAGGAAGTGGTTACACTGTAATTTCTATCTGATTTTCTTCAAGAGCCACAACACAGCTTTCATAATAACCATCTCCTGTTGTTCTCGGTCCACTGACTACTTCGTATCCATCCACTTTCAGTTTTTTCGTCAATTCGTCTACTTTTTCCTTGCTGCCAACACTGAATGCTATATGAATAAATCCTGTACGTGCCAGTGTTTTCTCAGCATCTTCCATTACCGGTTTGTTCATTATTTCCAGTCTGGCTCCCCCATCAAAGGTAAGGAAATAAGACCGGAAGTCTGTCTTCCTGTTATGATACCCCTTATTTGAGGCTGCGCCAAAGTATTTAACAAAAAAATCTTTTGCTGCCTCCAGGTCATTTACATACATGGCAATATGCTCAATTTTCACGTCTGATTATCCTCCATCAATTTCCGTTTTTTTATTCGAGAGCTATACGGTCAGCTCTTTCATAGCAATTATGTCCTTGCAATTGCTTTTTATATTTCCAACACTTAATTACATCATCTAAAGATTTCCCTTGACTATCTGTAAAGAAATCACGAATATAGGTATTATATTCAACTTGTCGGTAAATCGTTGTTTTTCCTTTTTTCTTTTCTTCAAGAATCTGATAATAAGCAGCAATCGCTTCCTTGTAAGTCTTACCGGTCACAACAAGATTCTTTTTATCTTCTCTCTGCCCCCGACTCTCCATTCATCTTTCATATTATGCTAATATTTTTTCAAATTCAATAGGCAGTTCCTGCTCCCGTCACACACCTCGCTTTCGCTGCATATACTGTCTAGTAACAAATTAAAGGGAGTTTTTCATGAAAAAATTTCTTTCACTTGCTCTTTCTTTCATTTTTATCTTATCCCTGCTGACTGGCTGCGAAAGCAATCAAAACGCTGATCTTACCAAAGTTACTTTAAGTGAAGTTGCACATTCTATTTTTTATGCTCCTATGTATGTGGCTGTCGAAGAAGGATATTTTAAAGAAGAAGGGATTGATCTGGAACTTGTGACTGCATTTGGTGCTGATAAAGTCACTACCGCAGTCATTTCCGAAGAAGCAGATATTGCATTTATGGGTTCAGAAAGTACCATTTACGTTTATGCACAAAATTCCGATGACTATCTTGTGAATTTTGCACAGCTGACTCAGCGTGCCGGAAACTTTATGGTTGCCAGAGAAGAAATGCCTGATTTTGATTGGAAAGATTTAAAAGGAAGTTCTGTACTTGGCGGCCGGAAAGGTGGTATGCCGCAGATGGTCTTTGAATATGTTTTAAAAAAGAACGGCATTGATCCGGCCAAAGATCTTTCAATCGACCAGAGCATTGATTTCGGAAGCACTGCTGCTGCATTTTCTTCCGGAAAAGGTGATTTTACCGTGGAATTTGAGCCTTCTGCTACCACCTTAGAATCAGAAGGCGTGGGTTATGTGGTTGCCTCTTTAGGGGAAGCTTCCGGTTATGTACCTTATACCGCATTTTCTGCAAAGAAAAGCTACATGGAAGAACATTCTGAGATCATCCAAAGCGTTACCAATGCACTTCAAAAAGGAATGGACTATGTAAACAGTCATTCCCCGGAAGAAATCGCAAAAGTAATCCAGCCGCAGTTTGAAGAAACTGAGCTTTCTACCATTACCGCCATTGTTCAGCGATATTATGATCAGGATACCTGGAAAGAAAATCTCATTTTTGAACAGGATGCCTTTGAACTTTTACAGGATATCCTGATGGAAGCCGGAGAACTGGATCAGAAAGTTCCTTATGATGCACTTGTTACCACCACATATGCGGAAACTTCCGTAAAATAGAAGGAAATCCCTTCGAAGGTTCTGATCCGCCAGATCCTCCGAAGGGATTTTTTTAATACCACACTTTTACAATTCAGCTTCCACCGTTTTCTCAAATGCAATCCGTTCTGCACCGTCTTCCAAGTAAATGATTCCGCAATATTCAAATCCGTTCTTTGCCAGCATTCTCTGCATGGACTGATTATCTTTATGGGTATCATTTTTAATGCTTCGAATTCCTCTCTGACGGCACATCTGCACCACTTCTTCTACCATGGCTCCGGCAATTCCTTTTCCTTTGCATTCTGCATCTACCGCAACTCTGTGGATTGCTGCATAGGATGGTTCTTCACTCTTCCACTGACCGTCATAGATTTTCTCATAGGTCGGTTCTCCGTCAAAAAGCACTGCCATGGTGCCGATGATCTTATGATTTTCTTCCATGACCCAGCTGTATCCTTTGGAAATATCCTCTGCAATGACTGCTTCATTTGGATAACCGTTCTGCCACTGGTCAATGCCCTGTTCTCTCATATACTGCTGTGCCTGACGGATCAGAGTCATTACGGCTGGAATATCTCCATATTCTGTTCTGCGGAATTTTCTTCCCCGATCATAGGTTTCCAGAAAATGATGTTCCACGCCATCTTTTTTATATGCGATCACCGTACTCAGATTTACATTTTCCACACTTCTGAAAATATTCATTTCAATATGTTTGCTAGTCGCACGGAACTGCTTCATCAGCATTTTCATTTCCTGACGTTTGGATTCACCTACCCCATCTTCTGCTTCGGAAATCTTTTCTGTAAATCGGCAGGCACACTGTAAAAACTGCAGTTCGTGATAATCACGCCATGCCAGAATATCTTCTTCTTTGATCAGATACATTGGACGGATCAGCTCCATTCCTTCGAAATTGGTGCTGTGCAGTTTTGGCATCATGGTCTGAATCTGCGCCCCGTAGAGCATCCCCATCAGGATGGTTTCTACCACATCATCAAAATGATGTCCCAGGGCAATTTTATTACAGCCCAGATCCTGTGCGTTTTTATAGAGATATCCTCGTCTCATACGAGCGCACAGATAACACGGATTGTCTTTGATCTCCACCACCGAATCAAAGATCGGACTTTCGAAGATCGTGATCGGAATATTTAAAAGCTTTGCATTATCTTCAATCTTTTTTCTATTTTTCGGAGTATACCCCGGATCCATTACGAGAAATACCAGTTCAAAAGGAAATTTTCCATGTCGCTGCAGCTCCTGCATCAGCTTTGCCAAAAGCATGGAATCTTTTCCGCCGGAAATGCAGACTGCAATCTTATCTCCTTCCTGAATCAGGTCATAGTCATTGATCGCCTGCGTAAATTTTCGCCAGATTGGCTTTCTGAATTTTTTGATCAATGCTCGTTCTATTTCTTTATATTGTTCCATTTATCTGCTCCCTTGAAAATCTTTTCTTTATTATCATTTCTGAATTTTTCAGATGATTCTTATCCACAATTTCTGTTAAATAATTGAATTCTGTCCCCAAACCGGTCACATGCGGCACTCTCCAAGCCCCCGCATCACTGCCCAGTGCAATCTTTCCGCCCATCTGTACAAATCTGCGGATCTGCTCCATATGAAATCTCCGGATCTGTTCTGTGATCTCATCCGCAAATCTTCCGCCGCCGGTCAGATTTCCGATGGGTGATACTGTCGGTGTCCAGATTACGTCGGATTCTTTCATGGCCTGCAGTGCTTCTAAATCACTATACGCACCATGTTCTATGCTGTCAACACCTGCTTCTGCTGCTGCCATCATCGTTTTCGCTCCATTGCAATGCGCCATTACTGCCATCCCCTCTTCATGGGCAATCCGGATCATATCACAAATCAGTTCTGCATCCAGCCCTTCTTCTGTTAAAGCACCATACTGTTCAAAATCGATCAATCCGCTGATCATGATCTTAATAAAATCTCCGCCGGACTGCTTGACCTCTTTTACCAGTGCTTTATATTCCGGCAGGTCAGAAAAACTTCTCCCTACGATTCCGCCGTAATGTCCCTTTTTATGAATGGCAAACAGCGGCGTTAAATATTCGATTCCATACTCCGGTGCAATTTCTTTGGCTCTCTTAGAAACACCATAAGAATCTCCGCCGTCCCTGATAAATGAAATCCCTGCATCCCGGTATTTTCGAAAACAATCATGGATTTTTTCCTCCACAACGCCGTCTTTATGAACACTCACAGCTTCTTTATAATTCACTCCGTCCATGATCACATGGGCATGACATTCTCCCAGCATTTCGTCCTCCTAACCTGACAAAATCAAATGTTCTTATACTATCCATGAGAATTTATACTATATTTACGGTTACTGTACACGATAACTTTTGCCTAAAAATCCCTTTATACCAGCTGATTGATATCTTCGTGTTTTCCCATGACGATCACATGATCCCGCTCATTGAACCGGTACTCTGCACCCGGCATATGGATTTTTCCGTTGCTTTCTTTGATTGCCAGCACATTGACATGGTATTTGGCACGAATATTTGCTTCAATGATATTTTTCCCATACCACGCTTTGATCGGTGTGATCTCCATGATTGAAAATTCTTCACTCAGTTTAATATAATCAAAAATGCTGTCATTACTGATCGATACCGCCAGTCTTTCCGCCATATCCCGTTCCGGATAGATCACATGATCTGCCCCGTTCCGCAAAAGAAATTTGGCATGAATGTCGGTGCAGGCAAGACTGATGATCCGTTTTGCTCCAAGCTCGGAAAGATTGTATGTGATTTCCAAACTGCTCTGAAAATTTTCTCCGATGCATACAATACAGGCATCAAAATTAGCCACTCCAAAGGACTGAAGTACATCTGTTTTGGTACAATCTCCTACTTTTGCACTGGTTACAATATCTACCAGATCTTCTACTTTTTCTTCTATTTCATCTACGATCATCAGTTCATTTCCCTGTGTTGCCAGATTCTGGCACATATGATGACCGAATTTTCCCATTCCAATGATCAAAAAAGATTTCATACTGTTTAACTCCTATCCTATCGTAATTTTTTCTACCGCATCTTTTACCGGTGCTGTTTTTCGCTTTCCTGCCAAAGCATTGGCAAAGGACAGACTGCCTACACGTCCGCAATACATTAAGAAAATGATCAGAATCCTTGAGATACTGTTTAAATCTCTCGTAAGTCCTGTGGTCATTCCCACAGTACCGATAGCAGAAAATGTTTCAAACATCAGATCCAGCATCGGCAGCTGCTGAATAGCACTGATCGTGATCGTAACTGCCAGTGCAAGCATCAGATTCGTAAAAAAGACCGCACTTGCTTTTCTCAGCGCATCATCTTCCAGACTTCTTCCAAACACAGACATTCCACGATTTTTTCTCATATAAGAAAAGGAATACAGCATCAGAACCATAATCGTGGTGGTCTTCACACCGCCTGCGGTAGATCCCGGACTTCCTCCGATAAACATCAGCATGATGGTCAAAAGCTTTCCTGCATCGGAAAGTGCTCCCGTATCTACAGTATTAAATCCTGCTGTTCTTGCAGTGACCGAATCAAACAATGCTGCCAGAATCTGATCACCTACGGACAATCCTGCACCGGTCGCATTTCTTTCTATGAGCAAAAACAGAGCGGCACCGCCAAAAACAAGAATAGCAGACATAAAAAGAACGATTTTACTGTGCAGATGATATTTTTTGAATTTCAGACGATAGGTGAGTACATCATCCCATACGACAAATCCTACACCGCCGACAATGATCAGAACCATGATCACGGTACTGACCAGCCAGTCCTTTGAAAAAGCAGTCAGAGAAGAATATGCTCCCGTGTGTTGCCCCATCAGATCAAATCCGCCGTTGCAAAATGCAGATACCGAATGAAACACAGACATCCAGATTCCCTGAATTCCGTACCGCGGTACAAAACGGATCATTAAAAGAAGGGCACCGGTACCTTCGATCAAAAAGGTTCCTAAAAGAATCTTTTTCGCCAGACGCATAATCCCGCCTACCTGACTGACACTGATACTTTCTGATAAAAGTTCTCTTTCCCGCAAATGAACTCTTTTTCGCAAAAACATAAAAAACATGGTGGCTATGGTCATAAACCCAAGTCCGCCGATCTGGATCATCAAAAGGATCACTGCCTGACCAAATCCGCTCCAGTAAAGAGAAGTGTCCTGTACGATCAGGCCCGTTACACAGGATGCGGAGGTTGCGGTAAACAGCGCATCCAGAAAAGCGGCTCCTTCCCCATTTTTTGTTGATACCGGAAGCATCAGCAATGCAGTTCCGGTCATAATGATCAAAAAGAAGCCCAAGGCAATGATCTGCACATGCGACATTTTTAAATGTTTATTTTCTTTTTTCATCGTTATACGTTCTCCTAAAGACTCTGTTTTTCCCCAATGATGTCTTTACAGACACCGTCACTGTCCAAACATTTACGTTGATTATACCCCGATTGCACATAAATAGCAAAAGATTCATAAAATCTTAAACGATTTTCTCTTGTTCTTTTGTCAATTTTTTTATAAACTAGACCTAGTATAAATCTACAAAAAATACAATGAAACCGATCATTTATATCTCAAATTTTTAATCATGGAGGCATTCTCATGAAAAGGCAAACCTTTTTTCTTTTGCTTTTACTACTTTTCACTTTATTTTTATATTGCGGCTGCGGAAGTTCTAAAGATACTGCAGCACCTGAAACCGCTGCTCCGTTGGCAAAAATTGCTGCCGCAGAAGAATCTGCACCAGCCTATCATTCTTCGAACGATGCAGAAACCTTAGAAGATACCTCTCTGCAAGGTGTTGTACTTTCTGAAGAAGCAAATGAAGAAATGGTATCTGATTCTCCGGAAATGATCCGGGTTACCGGTACCTTTCAGGGACTGGAAGATAATCACACTGCCATCTTTTCTTTTGACGGTGTAGAATCTACATTTTATTTTGAAACGGAAGAGGTACAGAACGTGCTTTATGGTGCCGTCCTTGACAGTTCTTACACCTTCTCTTATCAGTTTGATGATAATCTTAAGTTAAATGTAATCTATGAGATCAGTGAATAAGGAAATGCAAAAAAGAAGGGAGTATCACAAATAGCTGTTCAATTCAGTTATTTGCGATACTCCCTTTTGCTTTACATTATAACAAAAATCAGAGCTTTGTCATATTTGCAGCCTGCAAACCTTTTGCTTTATATTTATAAATATATCAACAAAAAATTAGAGCTTTGTTACATTTACAGCCTGTGGGCCTTTTGCTCCGTTAACTACTTCAAATTCAACTGCCTGGCCCTCTTCGATCGTTTTAAATCCGTCCATGTTCAATCCTGTGTAGTGTACAAACACATCATTTCCTTCTTCATCAGAAATGAAGCCGTATCCTTTCTGATTATTAAACCACTTAACTGTACCTTTGTTCATTACGGTACCTCCTAAAATATATCTATGCCGGATTTCAAACTTTCGATCCAAACATAGCTTCATCTTAGCACAGTTTCCCTAGGGGGTCAAACAAATCTCCCTGAATTTTTCCTTGTTATTTTGAGATATGGTGCTATAATTTGTAATTATAAATACTTTTAGGCAGCGTAGGAGAGATATTATGGAAAATTTAGTAATCCCTGCAAACTATCGGTCACAATTAAACCTTTATGAAACGCAGGAAGCCATCAAAACAGTGAAAGATTTTTTCCAACAGGCACTGGCAGAACAGCTGACACTTCTTCGTGTAACTGCGCCACTGTTCGTTACACCGGAATCCGGTCTGAATGATAACTTAAACGGTGTCGAACGCCCGGTTTCTTTTGACATCAAAGAACAGAACGGACAGACTGCTGAGATCGTTCATTCCCTTGCAAAATGGAAACGCTATGCATTGAAAAAATACGGTTTTCATCCGGGGGAAGGTCTTTATACCGACATGAACGCGATTCGCAGAGACGAAGTAGCAGATAACATTCACTCTATTTTCGTAGATCAGTGGGATTGGGAAAAGATCATCTTAAAAGAACAGCGCAACAAAGACACTTTAAAAGAAGTTGTCCGCAAAGTTTACAAAGCGATCAAGAAAACCGAAAAATATATGTCCATCCGCTATGATTACATAGAAGAAATTCTTCCAAAAGATATTTTCTTTATCACTTCCGAAGAACTGGCAGAAATGTATCCTGGCTATTCTTCCCGTGAAAGAGAAGATAAGATTGCCAAATTAAAAGGTGCCGTATTTATCATGGGAATCGGAGATGAAATGTCGAACGGAGAACGTCACGACGGCCGTGCACCGGACTATGATGACTGGTCTTTAAACGGCGATATCATCGTATGGTATCCGGTCTTAAACCGTGCTTTGGAACTTTCTTCCATGGGAATCCGTGTTGATAAAGACTCGCTGCTGCGTCAGCTGACTCTTGCCGGCTGCGAAGAACGTGCTGAACTTCCATTCCAGCAATCTGTGATCAACGAAACCCTTCCATACACCGTAGGCGGCGGAATCGGACAGTCACGTCTGTGTATGTTCTATCTTCGAAAAGCTCATATTGGAGAAGTACAGTGTTCTATCTGGCCGGACGATATGCGAGCAGAAGCAGAATATCACGGCATCCGACTGCTGTAAGAATCTTATTTTATTTTTCTATAAGCATGACCAGAGGTCAGGTTCTGAATCCGGAACCTGACCTCTGATCGTTTGTAACTTATCTTTTATAACGTAATTTCCCCATCAAACACGGTAGTGGCTGTTCCTGTCATGTAAACATGATTGTCATGCTCATTCCAGTAAATTTCCAGATCACCGCCTAATAAATGAACCAGTACTTTTCGCTCGGTCAGACCATTTAAAACTGCTGCTACAACAGAAGCACAGGTTCCGGTTCCGCAGGCAAAGGTTTCTCCGGAGCCACGTTCCCATACACGCATCTTCATCGTGCTGCGATCCAGAACATTCATAAATTCTGTATTGGTTCTTTCCGGAAAACGCTCATGATTTTCAAATTTCGGTCCAATCTTTTCGATTTCAAGATTTTTCACATCTTCTTCCATGAAAACGACCGCATGCGGATTTCCCATAGAAACACAGGTCATATGATATTCCTGACCGTCTACAAGGATCGGTTCATCTACCAATTTTTCACCGGTTCCGATAACCGGCACCAGCTCCGGTTTCAGGATTGGCTCTCCCATATCGACACATGCTTTTTCTACTTTTCCATCTTTGATCGTCAGTACGATATGTTTTACGCCTGCTGCAGTATCAATATCTACTTCTGTTTTATCGGTCAGACCGTAATCATAAATATATTTTGCCACACAACGGATTCCATTGCCGCACATTGCGGAGCGGGAGCCATCTGCGTTGTACATTTCCATATAGCAGTCTGCTTTTTCTGATGGTTTGATCAGGATCAATCCGTCAGATCCGATTCCGAAATGTCTGTCACTGACAAACTTCGCTGTTTCGGAAGGATTTTCTACTGTTTCTTTAAAACAATTCACATATACATAATCATTTCCAATTCCATGCATTTTGGTAAATTTCATTTTTATCATCCGCCTTTCTGACACGTTTTCACACGACATCCATTGATTTTTTAATCGATCAGTCTTCCTTTTTCTGTTCTAATACGTGGGTGGATCTCATTTCGATCATAGGTCCGCCGGTATGTTCAATATATTCTCTGGTAATGGTAACTCGTCCAATATTGTCATCTTTCGGAATTTCATACATGATATCCAGCATAAATTCTTCAATGATCGCACGAAGCGCTCTGGCTCCGGTATCTTTTTCCATGGCCTTTTCTGCGATTGCTTCCAGAGAATCTTCATTAAAGAGCAGTTCTACTTCATCCAGCTCCAGAAGCTTCTGATACTGCTTCAAAATGGCATTTTTCGGCTCTTTTAAGATCTTGACCAGCATATCCTTTGTCAATGCTTCCAGCGTCAGCAGAATCGGCAGACGACCGATAAATTCCGGAATCATGCCGAAACTTTTCACATCTTCTACAGTCACTTTCTGCAAAATATTTTTATCATGATCGTACTTGTCCTTCAGATCTGCGTTAAATCCGATGGACGACTGTTTATTCAAACGCTCTTTAATGATCTCTTCCAATCCTGGGAATGCTCCGCCGCAGATGAAGAGAATGTTTCTGGTATCGATAGTTTCCATCGGAACCATACCGTTCTTGCTGTTTGATCCCACCGGAACATCTACCTGGGCGCCTTCCAAAAGTTTTAACAGCCCCTGCTGTACCGCTTCTCCATTAACATCTCGCTGATTCTGGTTTTTCTTTTTCCCGATCTTATCGATCTCATCGATGAAAATAATTCCTCGTTCTGCTTTTTCTACATCGTTATCTGCTGCTGCCAGAAGTTTAGATACAACACTCTCAATATCATCACCGATATATCCGGCTTCGGTCAATGTTGTGGCATCTGCGATCGCCAGCGGCACATCCAGCAGTTTTGCCAATGTTTTTACCAGATAAGTCTTTCCGCAGCCCGTCGGTCCGATCATTAAAATATTGGATTTTTCGATTTCAATGCTGTCCATCGTATTGGTCGCAACCCGTTTATAATGATTGTAAACTGCTACAGAGATCGTTTTTTTCGCCAGTTCCTGACCGATCACATATTCATCTAACTGTGCTTTGATCTTATGAGGTGCCGGAATATCTTTTAAATTAATGGCCGGCTGACTGTTTGCTTTTTTCTTTTTTACTTTTTTACGCGGTGACATCATGCCCTGCAAATCCGCAAGATTGATCATACTGATCTTCGGACCGCCTTTTGGCATTTCCAGTTCATCGCTGTTTTCTGTATATTTATCCAGATCCAAAGGGCTTTTGCTGACTGCATCCATCGTTTTCTGCATACAATCAGGGCAGATATACATGCCTTCCATCATGGTGATCATTTTTCCTGCCTTGCTTTGCGGGCGTCGGCATACAAAACAATATTTTTCATATTCCTCATTTACTTCTTTATCATCAATGTCTTTTAATTCTTCGTCTTTGATTTCCATTACTTAACTGCCTTTCTGTAAATCTACGTTTTATCTTAACACAAAAGAGGCATAGATGCCTATACCTCTTTCAATTCTTCATAAATATTTTATGATTCGTTTATGTTTTCTATTTTCGGATTCAAAGCTTCTGACAGACATGATTTGATTATTTTATGCCTGCATCCTCTTTGCTGATCAGTGTTACCGTGATCGTCTGTTCTTGATAGCCGGAATCTCTTGTTTTTACGATCAGATCTACGGTTTCCCCTGCTTCATAATATCCCAGCGCTTCACTCAGTTCTTCTGAACTTGCCACACTGCTTCCATCCAGTTTCACGATCACATCACCTGCACGGATTCCTGCTTTTTCCGCTGCACCGCCTTCTACTACAGATTTGACATAAACACCCATCGGAAGATCATACACCTGTGCAACCTCAGAATCTACACTGATACAGTTGACACCGAGATAACCGGATTTTCCGTCTGCTACTTTTTCTCTGGTCTCTTTGTTCATCAGATCACCGATGATTGATTCTACATCTGAGATTGGAATGGCATATCCCATACCTTCTACTTCTTCCGAAGAGAATTTTACAGAGTTGATACCGATCACTTCACCTCTCATATTGATCAGCGCACCGCCGCTGTTTCCAGGATTGATGGCTGCATCTGTCTGGATCAGTTTATTGGTTACGTTTTCCCCATTGCTGCCCTGAACTGTTACTTCTCTTCCGAGAGCACTGACGATTCCTGTCGTAACGGACTGTCCATAGCCAAGAGCATTACCGATGGCAACTACCTGTTCTCCCACTTTTAATTCAGAAGAATCCCCGATGGTTGCGATTACGATCTGGGATTTTACTTCATCCGGAATATCATCTAATTTTACTGCGATCACAGCCAGATCTTTGGAGGAATCATATCCTTTTACTTTTGCACTAACTACATTCTGAGCATCGGAATCTTCTTCAAAGCTGAAATATACGCTCAGTTCTGTGGAATCTGAAACTACATGATAGTTGGTTACCATCAGCAGCTCGGTATCATTTTCACCGATGATGATTCCGGAACCGCTTCCGCTGGTTTCCTGAAGATAAGTTCCGAACCAGCTCTGTACTTCCTGAACTCCTTTGTTGGTAATGGATACAACAGACGGCATACATGCATCTACAATATTGGATACATCAATGCTGTCTTTGACAGAAGTATTGATCGCCTGTGTGGTTTTTGATTTCTGGAGTTCTGCAACAGTCGTTGTTGTTTTTCCTACCCCGAGAACATTTTTTCCATAGTACTGGATTCCAAGGAAGGATCCTCCGCCTACCACACCGGCAACCAGTGCAATGCATGCGGTCTTTAATAATGTTTTCTTAAAACCTGTCAGTCGTTTTTTCTGCTTTTTCGGCTCTTCAGAAACGCCTGCTTCTGCAGCGCTTCCGTAGAATGCAGCTCCCGGATTTGGTTCTGAATAAAATCCTTCGTTTGTCTGTGCTCCTTCTTCCCGGGCTGCAGTTTCAGTACCTGCATGCTGTTGATTTTGATAACTGTTTTCCTCATTGTCGTTATAAAATGGACCTGTAAATCTATATTCGCTCATGGAAAACATCTCCTTTCGTTATCTTTTCTTTATTTCTGTAGCCTAGTGTAGCAGTGTTTTGTGACGATTCTGTGTTTTTCCTATTAAAAAAATCTGAATTGATATGAAAGAATTCATATTAAATATATCGGACAGCGTCCATCACGGTCGCTGCTTTCAAAATTTCAATTCCTTTTACCGGCTCCATAGACTCTGCACATACCTTTGGCAGGATCACCCGCTGAAACCCAAGCTTTTTCGCTTCCATCACACGCTGTCTTGCCATGCTGACTGCACGTACTTCCCCGCTCAGTCCAACCTCACCAAACACAATGGTCTTTTCATCGATGGGACGGTCTTTATAACTGGAAATTATGGCCAAAACGATGGCAAGATCGATGGCCGGCTCATTCATACGGATTCCGCCTGCAATATTGATATAGGCATCACAGGAAGATAACGGCATATTCAGACGCTTTTCCAGCACTGCAAGAAGGAGATTTACACGGTTAAAATCGGTTCCTGCCGCAGTCCTTCTCGGAATCCCGAAACTGGTGCGGCACACCAGAGACTGTACTTCGATGAGGATTGGTCTGGTTCCTTCCATGGAACAGGCTACGACGGAACCGGACGCATTTTCCGGCTTTCCGCTGAGCATATATTCTGATGGATTGGAAACCTGCGCCAGCCCGTCTTCCCGCATTTCAAACACACCGATCTCATTGGTCGAACCAAATCGGTTTTTTACACCTCGAAGAATCCGATATGCTGCATGACGGTCTCCTTCAAAATAAAGAACCGTATCTACCATATGTTCTAAGACTCTCGGACCTGCTACCGTTCCCTCTTTGGTAACATGACCTACGATAAAGATCATCGTTCCATGTTTTTTTGCCAGCTGCATCAGTACCGATGTGGATTCGCGTACCTGTGATACACTGCCCGGTGCAGAAGAGATTTCTTCATTGCACATCGTCTGAATTGAGTCAATGACTGCCACTCTTGGTTTTTCTTTTAAGATCATTGCTTCAATCTGGGAAAGACTGGTCTCACACATAAACTTCACATCTGAAGTAAAAGTTCCGATTCGTGCAGCACGCATTTTAATCTGTTTTAAAGATTCTTCTCCGGATACATAAAGGGTCGATACTTTAGCTGCCGCCAGATTTCTGCATACCTGCAGCAGAATCGTAGATTTTCCGATTCCCGGATCCCCACCTACCAGCACCAGAGAACCGGGAACGATTCCGCCTCCCAGCACCCGGTCAAATTCCTGAATTCCGGAACTAATCCGCTCTGTTTCTGAAGTTTCAATTTCATCTAATGTGACAGGCTTTACCGCTGTGACGGAACGGGAAACCGTTTTCGAAGAACCTTTGACCACATTTTCTTCTACAAACGTATTCCACGCCCGGCAGCCCGGACACTGTCCCATCCATTTGGCAGATTCATATCCACATTCCTGACAAAAAAATACACTTGTTTTTGCCTTTGCCATAAATTACTCCTTTATTGGCTGTCCTTTACATGAAAGACACATTTTTTTCCTGCAACACCTACTGCAACCGTATCTCCGGATTTCACATGGCCGTTCAGGATTTCATCGGTCAATGCATCTTCTATCTTCGTCTGTACAGCACGCTTTAATGGTCTTGCACCGTATTTTTCATCTTTTCCTTCTTCTACGATCAGTTTCTTTACCGTACTTCTGAAAATCAGTTCAATTTCCAGCTGTTCCCTGCAGCGTACTGCCAATTCCTTCTGCAGCAGACCTGCAATCTTGCTTAAATGTTCTTCTTTTAACGTATGGAATACGATCATATCATCAATTCGGTTCAAAAATTCCGGCTTGAAGATTCGCTTTACTTCTTCCATCACTCCGGATTTCATACGTTCATAATCCGCTTTTGCATCTTCTTTAGCACCGAATCCCAATTTTTTCGGAGAAATGATGGCTCCTGCCCCTGCATTGGAAGTCATAATGATCACTGTATTTTTAAAGTCTACCACTCTTCCCTGTGAATCTGTGATCCGGCCGTCATCCAATACCTGCAGAAGAATATTAAACACATCCGGGTGTGCCTTTTCGATTTCGTCAAAAAGAATGACCGAATACGGATTTCTTCGAACTTTCTCACTTAACTGTCCGCCATCTTCATGTCCTACATATCCCGGCGGCGAACCGATCAGCTTCGATACACTGTGTTTTTCCATATATTCGGACATATCCACACGGATCATCGCATCTTCACTTCCAAATAAAACCTCTGCCAGCGCTTTGGAAAGCTCTGTTTTTCCAACTCCCGTCGGACCTAAAAACAGGAACGAACCGATCGGACGTTTCGGATCTTTTAATCCTACTCTTCCGCGTTTTACAGCTTTGGAAACAGCGGTCACTGCTTCATCCTGTCCTACCACTCTTTTGTGCAGGATCATTTCCAGGTTTTTCAGCCGTTCGGATTCTTTTGCTGCCAGCTTCTCTACCGGAATCTTTGTCCAGACAGAAATCACCGCTTCCACATCACATTCCCGTACCTGCAGATTTTTTTTGCTGCGCTGTTCCGCCTTTTTCTCTTTTTTCATCTGTTCTTCCAGCGTATGGATCTCTTCCCGCAGTTTCTTCGCTTCTTCGTAATCCTCTGAAAGAATCTTTTCTTCCCGTAACTGCTGTAATTCCCGAATCCGTTCTTCTGCCGCATAGCAGAGGATTTTGCTCTTACTGCTGCCTAGACGGACTTTGGATGCTGCTTCATCCATTACGTCAATGGCTTTATCCGGCAGAAAACGATCATGAATATACCGTTCTGACAATTTGACGGCTGCTTCCAGTGCTTCATCTGTAATCTGTACCTGATGATGTGCTTCATACGCCGGACGCAGTCCTTTCAGAATTTCCATGGCCATTTCTTTGGTTGGCTCTTCTACTGTAACCGGCTGAAATCTTCGTTCCAATGCCGGATCTTTTTCGATATATTTTCTGTATTCTCCCAGTGTGGTTGCACCGATGAGCTGAATCTCTCCTCTGGAAAGATATGGCTTCAAAATATTTGACGCATCCATTGCCCCTTCTGCACCGCCGGCACCGATCATCGTATGGATTTCATCGATAAAAAGCAATAAATTTCCATTGGCACGCACTTCATCAATGACATTTTTAATACGTTCTTCAAATTCACCACGATATTTGGTTCCGGCCACCATGGAAGTCAGATCCAGCATGATCAGCTGTTTATTTTTCATACTGTCAGGCACATTTCCTGCGATGATTTCCTGTGCAAGACCTTCTACAATCGCACTTTTTCCGACCCCCGGTTCGCCTACCAGACACGGATTATTTTTGGTTCTGCGGCTGAGGATCCGGATCAAGTGACTAATTTCTTCGGTTCTTCCGATCACAGGATCTAACTGGTGTTTTTCTGCCAGTGCCGTAAGATCACGGCTGTAACGTTCCAGACAGGAGCCTTTTTCTTTTAATTGACTCTCTCTGACCTGTTCCTCTTTATAAGCTCTGCCCTGTTCTCCCATGGAATTTAGAATTTCCAGATAAACTTCTTTGGCATTGACATTTAATGTCTTCAATAATTTTGATGCAATGCATTCGAAATCTTTTAAGATTGCAATCAAAAGATGTTCTGTTCCTACCTTTTCTTCATGAAAACGATCGGCTTCCATACGAGCCTCTGCAAGAATACTCTTTGCCCGCGGAGTATATCCTTCCACAGGTGCGAACACTGCCAGTTCTACCGGCGCGATCAACTGATCTATATAATCTAAAACCTTATCTTCATCTACAGAAAACCCTGTCAGCACACTTCCTGCCAGAGAATCTTTCTGCTTCAGCAGTCCCAGCAGGATATGCTCTGTTCCTGTATAGGAATGCCCCAGCTCTTTCGAGATTTTTTCTGCATATTTTAAGGCCTGTTTTGCTTTTTCCGTATATTGGTTTTTCATACATTCATGCCTCCTGACTTTTTATGTTATCATTTCCACACTGTTTTTGCAAGATAACCTCTTTCTTCCCCCGTGTCAAAACCCGCTTTTGCAAAGGATACACAATGGTCAGATTCTGCTTCTCCTTCCTCGCAAAAAGCTGCGGCATTTCTGCCGCAGCTCTTACGTGTTTCTGAATGTTTTTATTCATCTTCCAGATCCAGGTCAATGATTTCCATATCGTCATCATCGTCTTCTTCTGTTTCCGCTTCAGAAGATCCTTCTGCTTTCACAGGCTCTGTGGTATTCGCATTTTCTGCATTTTCCTCTTCTTCTGCTTCTTCTTCCCAATCTTCTGATAAATTTTTTAATTTTCCGATCTTCAACAGAAGATTTACAATCACACCAGCCATCACAATGACTGCTGCTATTAAACCACCAATGATCATCAGACGCTGGTTCATACGCTCTGCATTGATCGCATTTAAGGTTCCGATATCTTCTGAAAGCTTATCGATGGTTTCGTTCAATTCTGTAACCTTCTCTGCATCTACTTTCTGAAGAAGTGATCTCTGATAGGTTCGATCGATCAGATCATACGTATAGTGAACTTCTTCCCCTTCTTCATTCATCATCAACAATACCAGATAGTTATCTTCCGAAAGGGATCCTACTGCAATTTCTTCCTGGGTCAGTTCCGCATCTTCACGCATATAACAGAACATCGGCACTGTCTGGAACACAAAATAAGCATCTACAAATCCATATGGCACTTCTGCACCTTCATAGACCGGAATCGTATAAACATATCCGTTTTTAATCTCTGTTCCAAAATACGGAACAAACAGTTCATGATTTGGATCATAAATAAAACGATACTGATTTCCGTTCTCCAAATCTTTTCCCATGACACAGACCATGTCAGAATTCTCTGTAAACCCTGCCTTAACAGCTACGCCATGATATTCCCAGTCTGCAATCGTAAATCCAACCGGCATATCTTCCTGCGTTGCTTCCTCTACAATCTCATAGAAAAAATTTGCGATCTCAAATCCCAGCGGTGAACTCTCCGCTGCTGTTTCTTCTGTTTGCTGCGCGGAATCTTCGATTTCCGCAGCCTCTGCAGCGAATGAAGCACTGCAGAAAAAGAGCATTACAAACATCAGCGGCAACACTCTCTTTATTAACTTTTTCATCATGTGGGCAACATTCCTTTCTCACGAATTATGCTTCGTCAATTGCCTTTCCAATGTCACTTCTGCAATATTTATTATCAAATGTAACCCATTTTGTTGCTTCGTATGCATTGGCTCTGGCTTCTTTTAATGTAGCACCTGTCGCTGTTACGCCTAATACACGTCCGCCATTCGTAACAATTTTTCCCTCATTGAATTTGGTTCCTGCATGGAATACAAAATAGCTGTCTTTTCCTTCGAAATTTTCAAGTCCTTCGATCGGCAGCCCTTTTTCGTATTTGACAGGATAGCCTTCACTGGCAAGAACAACACAGACTGCTGCATTGTCTTCAAAATCCAGCTCAACCTGATCAAGAGTTCCATCTACACATGCTTCAAATACTTCCACGATATCATTTTTCATTCTTGGGAGTACTACCTGTGTTTCAGGGTCTCCAAATCGTGCATTATATTCTAACACCTTAGGACCCTGTTCTGTCAACATTAATCCGAAGAAAATGATTCCTTTAAATTCTCTTCCTTCTGCTCTCATCGCATCTACCGTTGCCTGATAAATATATTTTCTGCAGAATGTATCAATTTCTTCTGTATAGAACGGGCTTGGAGAAAAGGTTCCCATGCCCCCTGTATTTAATCCCTGATCCCCGTCCAGTGCACGTTTGTGATCCTGAGCGGAAGTCATGATCTTAATGGTTTTTCCGTCTACAAAGCTTAAAACAGAGACTTCGCGTCCGGTCATAAATTCTTCAATGACCATCTGATTTCCTGCACTGCCGAAAGCTTTGTCCAGCATGATGGATTTGACTCCTTCTTTTGCTTCTTCTAACGTATTGCAGATCAAAACACCCTTTCCAAGGGCAAGGCCATCTGCTTTTAATACGATTGGGAATTTAGCTGTTTCCAGATAAGCCAGTGCCTGTTCCGGATCATCGAAATTTTCATACGCTGCTGTCGGAATCTGATATTTTTTCATTAAATCCTTCGAAAAAGCCTTGCTTCCTTCCAGAATTGCCGCATTTTTACGCGGTCCGAAAATCCGAAGTCCTCTTTCTTCAAATACATCTACGATTCCGCCAACCAACGGATCATCCATACCGATGACCGTCAGATCGATTTTCTTTTCTTCTGCAAAATCAGCCAGCTTTTCAAACTCCATCGCACCGATGGCAACACATTCTGCCACACCTGCAATTCCGGCATTTCCCGGTGCACAGTAAATCTGCTCGACTTTTTTGCTCTGTGCGATTTTCCAGCACAGTGCATGTTCTCTTCCGCCGCTTCCTACTACTAAAATTTTCATATCTTTTATTCCTCTAGTTCATTTTTCCATTTGCGATCATGTCAATGGCCCGAGGTAAAATGACCCATTCTGCCTGTTCCATGACTCTTCTCTGAAGGATTTCCGGTGTATCTCCCTCCAGTACTTCCACGGCCTTCTGTAAAATGATCGGGCCGGTATCCATACCGCAGTCTACAAAATGTACCGTAGCACCTGTCACCTTTACGCCCCGTTCCAGTGCTGCTTCATGCACTTTCAGTCCATAATAGCCCACACCACAAAAAGATGGGATCAGGGAAGGATGAATGTTGATGATCTTTCTTGGAAATTCTTTCACCAGCATTTCCGGAATGGCTACCAGAAAACCTGCCAGTACGATCAGATCTACCCCTGACTCCTTTAATGTCTTTGTCAGTTCCTTGTGGAATTCTTCTCTGTTTTCAAAGGATTTCGGAGAAATACACATCGAAGGAATTCCTGCATTTTGGGCACGTTCCAGTGCATAGGCATTTGGATTGTTGCTGATCACCAGAGAAATTTCTGTATTGGTAATCGTTCCTGCATTGACTCCGTCAATGATCGCCTGTAAATTCGTTCCGCCTCCGGAAACAAGGACTGCAGCTTTTAGCATAAAGTCACTCCTTTTTCGCCTGCTTCGATCTTACCTACGATATATGGTTCTTCGCCTGCTGCTCTCATTGCTTCCATTGCTTTTTCTACATCTGCCGGATCTAATGCAAGCATCATACCGATTCCCATGTTATAGGTATTGTACATCATTTCTTCTGCAATCTCGCCGTCTTCCTGAAGCATTTTGAAGATTGGAGGGATTGGATAGCTGTCTTTTTCTACCACTGCATGTACGCCGTCCGGAAGCATTCTTGGAATATTTTCATAGAAACCGCCGCCTGTAATATGGCTGCATCCTTTGATCGTAACACCTGCTTCTTTTACTGCTTTTAATGCTTTTACATAAATCTTTGTCGGAGCGATCAGTGCTTCTCCCAGTGTCTTTCCAAGACATTCATAATAAGTATTTAAGTTTTCTTCTGTCATGTTAAATACTTTACGCACCAGAGAAAATCCGTTGCTGTGTACTCCGGAAGAAGCCATTCCTACCAGAACATCTCCCGGTTTGATATTTGCACCCGTAATCAGGTCTTTTTCATCTACAACACCTACTGCAAAACCTGCAAGGTCATATTCATCTACCGGATAAAATCCCGGCATTTCTGCTGTTTCACCGCCGATGAGTGCTGCTCCTGCCTGTTTGCATCCTTCTGCAACACCGCTTACGATATCTGCAATCTTTTCCGGTTCATTTTTACCGCATGCAATATAATCTAAGAAAAACAGTGGTTCGCCCCCTGCACATGCAATATCGTTCACACACATTGCAACACAGTCAATACCTACTGTATTGTGTTTATCTAATAAAAATGCAAGTTTCAATTTTGTACCAACACCGTCTGTACCTGAAACAAGGGTAGGTTTTTCCATATCTTTGAATGCACTCATGGAAAATGCACCTGAAAATCCGCCGAGTCCGCCTAAAACTTCCGGTCTCATTGTTTCTTTTACGTGTTTTTTCATTAATTCCACGGATCTGTATCCTGCTTCAATATCTACACCTGCGTTTTTGTAATCCATAATTTTTCCTCCTGCTGAACCACTAAAAAATCATCATTGTCTAAAATGATCTGAGCTTTCGTTTATTTTTTCTTATAAGCAAAGCTCTACTTATAAGCTCAGTTTACATACTGGCTCTTTTTATGTCAATGTAATTTTACTCATAACTATTGATAAGTAAACCGCATGTTAGGCCTGAACTTCAAACGGACGATTCAGTTCCTCTGTTCCCGGAAGTACAAATCTTCCATCCCGAATGATCTCTGTCTTTGTTCCATCGGCATGAATCACTTCGATCAGTCCCAGCTCTTTATACGGAATGGTAATATCTGTATGACAGTTAAAATATGCTTTGGACATATCTTCTTTTCGAAGGATAGAACAGCTGTTGTCTTTTGCCACGATTTCTTTTCCGTCCGGATTGTACAGCTTCTGTTCTTCACTAAAGCTGTAACAGGTATCTCCCAATGCAAAATGCGGTCCCATCTTCTCAGCGATCAGAATCGGCAGTTTATGGGAAATCTGATATTTTTCAGCCATAACATACGCAGTGGTGTTGGTTCCGATGGCAAATTCTCCGATTGGAAGTGTCTCATGGTGATACAGCACATTTTCCAGGAAATATTCTTTTCCTTTTTCCGGATCTTCAAAATTTCCGCAGGAATACTCTGCAACCATTCCGTCTTTCAGCCAAACTTTCAGATCTGTATATTTTAATTCATTTAAAAAGACTTCACTGACATGCAGCAGACCATTGGTTCCTTCCAGCACCGGCGAAGTAAAGACTTCTCCGACCGGAATATTCACATCTGCTACACAGTTTTCAAAAATAGTTTCTTTTTCCGGATTCTTTAATTCATGAAGTTTTACCGTCAGATCCGTACAGTTTCCGTCTTTTCCTACAATATGCACTTCTGTTCCCTGATCCAATGCATCGATGATACACTGCTGGATTTTCTGGTAAAGCTGATAATCCAATGTATTGATCTTTACGATTTCTTCAAAGATTTCTTCATACGGATCTCCTACTGCCGGTACCGGAAGTGCCATGCAGGTGAAGCTTCTTTCATCTCCCGGAATATATTCGTTGACCATCTGTCCGGAAACACCCTGATAATAAACCTGCAGCTTCTGCTGTTTTTCATCCAGATTCCATACGGTTTCTTTGCTGACCGGTGCAAACGGCGTTTCTCCGAATACTTCCAGAACGGCAGGACCGGCATGTACTTTGGCAAGGTCTTTGCACAGATCGTAGGCATGGCGCAGTGCCCCCAGCTTTCTCTCTACAAATGCCTTATCCAGATAAATCGCAGAATCGGCACGATGATCGTATTCATACTGTGGATTTGCGATACAGCCATAATATCCAATCTTTAATGCCTGTCTTTTATTCAGGGAATCTACTGCGGAACGATAGATCACACTCTGTAATCCCATAGATTCAAACATCTTTACAGCTTCTCTGATGATCCGTTCAAATCCCAGACTGTAACGGATATTTACTGTTTTTTTCTTTGACAGATCGATTCCTGCCATTTCAAACCCTTTTCTGTAACCTTCTGTAAATGTTTCTGCCAGTTTTACAATCTTTTCTTCCGAAAGTGTATTTAAGAACTGTGCCGTCCGAAGTTCACTTTCAGAAACATATTCTCCGAAAAGATACAGATATCTGGTCATCTGAAGATCTTCCTCCATAATGATATCTCTGGCAAAGCTCATCTCCGGATCTACCATGTCCCGAACTCTCTGTTCCAGTTTTACATCACAGTAATCACTCATATGCCAGTACACAATGTCTTTTAATTCTTCATAAGAAGGTGTTTCTTCTTCGAAACAGGTGTACAGCTGTACAAAAAGCTCACATAAGATCGTAATGTCCATTTTACGTTCTTCAAATGCATAAACGATCATAGCTCTGATTTCTGTATAAATAAAGCTGAATAACTTTCCATAGGATTCCCCCAGCACAGAAACTGCATAATCCGGGTTTGCAAAGCTCTTTTCATAGGATTCCGGCAAAATATCCTGATATAATTCCTGATTTACTTTCTGCAGTTCTTCTTCTGAAGCAGTCTTCAGCCAGTCTTTTTCTATTTGATTTACCAATGTTTCTATCTGACAGATAAATTCCGCAGTTTTCGTAAAATATGCCTGAAAACCTTCCTCTTTCATCTGTTCTGTACAGATTCCGTGAATCCTGTCCATCGCAAGTTCATAACGTTCTGCAACGGATTCATTTTCTTCTCTGTAGATTTCTCTATTTTTCATAAACAACCTCATTTCTTTGTTCTGTTTTCCAATGATTCAGACGTTCCTTCCGGTTTGTTACTTCAGGAAATATCCCAATCCTGTCACTGCGATCCAGAAGATCACCAGCAGCAGATTCATCACTGTCCCCAATCTTGAAAAAAGATAATAACATTCTTCTTCTCTAAAACTTTTCTGCCCTGTTACCAGTCCGTAACAGCTGCAGACGATCGCAAGCACACCAAAGATCACCAGATAGGCACCTGCATTTCCTTTGGCTGCAAATGCACAATAAACCGCCCAGATGCTGCACACCAGAGAAACTGCTCCTGCAATACTGGAACGGATTCCACCTTTGGAATGGTGTTTATCTGTAAATTTATAGGATCGATATCTAGCCATGCCGCCTCCATTTTTCGTACACTTTTAACAGCAGATACCCCACAATGGCTCCCAAAGTGTTTAAAAGCAGGTCGTCCACATCAAAACTTCCTACCCGGGTGATCAGCTGTATCAATTCCACTAAAAGACTCATTTCAAATGCAATACATACGGTAAACAAAAATCCTCTTTTATTTTTCCATAAGATTGGTATAAAAAAACCTGCCGGTATAAAAATAAGTACATTACCGACCAGATTATAAAAGGAATGAATCCCAAGTTCTCTGCGATATTTCCAAAATCGCTCTATTTCTTTCAACGGTACCAGATTGTACCGATAGATTTCCTGTCCTGTTCTTCCATAATTTTCTGCAAAAAATAGGAAATAGCAGAGTCCTGCCAGATAGAATCCAAACAGAACTCTGCCTAACCATGCTGCAGATTTTTCTTTTTTATCACGCTTTTTCATTATTAAAATGTAATATCAGATCTTTTTTTCAAAAGTCTTGCTCCGCTGACAATAAGTAACACTCCGCTGACCACACCTGTTACGATTGAGATCACGCCGAGGACGATGTTGCCTGCTCCTGATACGCTTACAGTTTTATATAATTTTTCGTTCATCAAAAGAACCTCCTATTTTGCACCGTACTGTTCATAATATGCATCAATGGCTGCTTTTAATGCGTCATCGATCAGCACTTCTCCGTTTACTTCTTTATTGTACAGGCATTCTACAACTTCATTCATGTCTACGATGGAAGCAGTTTCAAATCCATACAGATCTTTTACCTCATCCAGCGCACATTTTTCTCCGCCTTTTCCTACTTCCATACGGTTTAAGGAAACCATCAGACCTACGATTTCTACATTGGCTGCATTACGAACCTTTGGAACGGTTTCTTCCATGGATTTTCCGGAAGTTGTTACGTCTTCGATCATGATCACTCTGTCGCCGTCCTGCAGTTTGCTTCCAAGGAAGCTTCCTTTATCTGCGCCGTGGTCTTTTTCTTCTTTACGGTCTGAGCAATAACGTACTTCTTTTCCATACAGATCACTGTAAGCCATTGCAGTTACCACTGCCAGAGGGATTCCCTTATAAGCCGGTCCAAATAATACGTCGAAATCATCACCGTATTTATCATGGATTGCTTTTGCATAATATTCTCCCAGTTTACGAAGCTGGGAACCGGTCACATAACCGCCTGCATTCATAAAAAACGGAGATTTTCTTCCGCTCTTTAATGTAAATTCTCCAAATTTCAGTACTTTGCTTTCCACCATAAAGTAGATAAACTCCTGTTTATACTGTTCCATATTTCATAATCTCCTTTATGCCATTTTTATTCTGCTTCTGTTTCTTCCAGTTCCTGTGTATAAAACTTGATCAGTGCATCCTGTTCTTTTCTGCTTAATCTGAGGAAATCCATGGTAATACATAACATTCCATCTTCTACATAAATCACACTGCTTTCAAATACTTCACCTTCTGCAAACATTCTTGCCAGTTCTGCATTTGCTTCATGATATCCTTCAAATGCCAGTGCTTTGTTGATCTTCATCTCGATCTTCATTAAATGATAAAATGCTCTTTTTAAATAATTTCTTCTTTCATACATGGCTTGTTTCTCCTTTTCTAATATACACTTTTATTTTACGATTCCTACCATATCAGCAACCGATTCGAAACCATATTTTTTCATATAAGCTTCGATTCCGTCTACGATTTCCATCGTGATCGCCGGCTGATAGAAATTCGCTGTACCTACAGATACTGCACTTGCTCCTGCAAGGATCATTTCAATGGCATCTTCTGCACTGGCGATTCCGCCCATGCCGATGATCGGAAGTGCAATGGCGTTGGCTACCTGATATACCATACGTACTGCGATTGGATGAATGGCCGGACCGGAAACACCGCCGGTTTTATTTGCGATCACAAACTGTCTGCGGTTAATGTCGATCTTCATACCAGTCAATGTATTGATCAGAGACACGGCATCTGCTCCGCCGGCTTCTACCGCTCTTGCCATTTCCGTAATATCTGTTACATTTGGACTAAGTTTCATGATCACTGGCTGTTTTGCATATTTTTTCACTGCTTTTGTAATTTCTTCCGCAGCTTTTGGATTCTGTCCGAACGCAATCCCGCCTTCTTTTACATTTGGGCAGGAGATGTTGATTTCCAGCATATCCACATCTTCCTCTGCAAGTCGTTCCACCACATCACAGTAATCTTCAGTGGATTTTCCGCAAACATTGACAATGATCTTTGTATCATAATTTTTTAAAAATGGAATATCTCTTTCGCAGAACAGATCAATCCCCGGATTCTGAAGTCCTACGGCATTCATCATACCGCCATAAGTTTCTGCAACACGCGGTGTTGGATTGCCTGCCCAAGGAAGATTGGCAACCCCTTTGGTCGTTACTGCACCTAAGCGGTTTAAGTCTACGAATTCTGAAAATTCCGCACCGGAACCGAAAGTTCCGGATGCAACTGTCACAGGATTTTTCCATTCTACTCCTGCAATATTTACACTCATGTTCATTAGATTTCCACCTCCGTAGATAAGAAGACCGGCCCGTCTTTACAGATCCGTTTGTTGTTTACATTGGTATGATGATCTTTTTCTTTTGATTTACATACACAGGCAAGGCAGGCACCGATTCCGCATGCCATACGTTCTTCCAGTGAAATGTAACATTCAATTCCATGTTCTTCTGCATAGGCTTTGATGGCACGAAGCATTGGTGTGGGACCGCAGGCATAGATGATTTCTGCATCCAGACCGTTTTCCCGAATGGCATCCATGACGTTTCCTTTCGTTCCTACACTTCCGTCCTCTGTCGAAATGTAGAGCGTACCGTTTTCTTCAAACTGTGTACTTAAAAATGTATGACTGTCACGATATCCTGCCAGAATCTGTTTTTCTGCATTCAACTGTTTTGCCAGTTCTAAGATCGGAGGAACACCGATACCGCCGCCCATTAAAAAGGCTTTCTTCCCTTCCCCTTTTTCTAATGGGAATCCATTTCCCAAAGGTCCGATTACCGGAATCGTATCCCCTGCTTTTGCTTCTGAAAACTGTTTTGTGCCGGCATGTTCTCCTGTCACACGGTAAACCACTCTCAAAGCACTGTTTTCACCATCGATCTCACAAATACTGATCGGTCTTGGAAGCAGTTTGGATCCGTCATTGGTATACATCGAAATAAACTGTCCCGGTTTTGCAGTTTTGGCAGCTTCTGTGCGAAGCCACATACTGAAAATTCCTTCTGCAAGCATCTCCTGAGAGAGTACCACTGCATTTTCTTTTTTTCTGTTCTCTGCCATCATATCTCTCCTATTTTGCGTTCTGTAATGCACCGTCAATATCTGCGATCATTGCTTCTACTGCTGCTCTGGATGCATCACCGAAGTTTTCTGCACCGAATTTTGCATAAGCTTCCTGTTTGTAAGCTGCAATAATACCACGAGAAGAGTTTACGATTGCACCCAGTCCGTTTTCATCAAAGAAATGAACCAGATCTTTTCCTTTTCCGCCCTGTGCACCGTAGCCCGGTACCAGAATAAAGGATTTCGGCATTACTTTACGAAGTACTTTTCCCATTTCCGGATAAGTTGCTCCTACAACAGCTCCGATATAGCTGTACTGGTCTCCCATATGTTCTTCTCCCCATGCAGCAACTTTTTCACCGACTAATTCATACAGCGGTTTTCCGTCGATGAGCTGATCCTGAAATTCTCCGGAAGATGGGTTAGATGTTTTTACAAGGATAAATAATCCTTTCTTTTCTTCTTTACATACATCGATAAATGGTTTGATACCATCAGAACCAAGATATGGATTTACAGTTGCAAAATCTTCATGGAATCCGCTGTAGCTGTGGCTTCCTACCTGTACTTTGCCCAGATGTCCTACGGCATAAGCAGCTGAAGTAGAGCCGATATCACCACGTTTGATATCCCCGATCACTACCAGATCTTTTTCCTGTGCATAGCTGACTGTTTTTTCATAAGCGATCATTCCAGGAATTCCAAACTGCTCATACATTGCGATCTGTGGTTTTACTGCCGGAATCAGATCATAGGTTTTATCAATGATCTCTTTATTGAACTGCCAGATTGCTTCTGCAGCACCTTCCAGAGTTTCGCCATACTGTGCATAAGCGGCTTTCTGTACATGCTCCGGTACATAATTTAACATTGGATCCAGTCCTACCACGATCGGTGCATGTGTTTTTGTGATTTTTTCTACCAGTTTGTTGATCATAATCTTAATCTCCTTTTATCTTGATTTTAAAAATTCATATTCTCTCTGTATCATTGTATCATCCGGATAAAGTTCCAGATAGTTTTCTGCCTTTTCTTTTGCGCCGGCAAAATTCCCCAGCTTTTCATAACAGGCGATTTCTTCCTGCAGAAGATTTTTCATAACGCCCGAATCGCCCAAAGCAATCCCTGCCTGAACCTGCTCCAGTGCATCCTCATAGGCTCCGGTGTCAAAATATTTTTTTGCCACACTCAGATAGCCTTCTGCTCCTGCGGTTCCGCTGTTAATGTATTTTTCTAAAAGAATCATGGCATATTCTTCATCTCCTGCTTTTTCATAAATATTCGCAAGATAAAACAGCCCTCTGGAATCTCCGTCCTCATATGCTTTTTCAAAGCACTCTTTCGCTTTTACCGTTTCATCGGTTACGCTGTAGATGATTCCTTTTACCAGCAGATCTTTGGTTTGTTCCAGTGCTTTTTGCAGATCCGCTTGCGCTTTCTCTGTTTCACCTGCTGCCAGATAAAGCATTCCTCTGCCAAGATAAGATTCTTCTGATCTTTCCAGTGCCAGAATTGCAGAATACGTATCAATGGCTGCGGTCAGATCACCGCTCTGATATTGAGCTGATGCTTTGTAGTATGCCAGATCAATCTCCTCTGCCCCTGCTTCCATGTCGGCCAGTGACAGTGCTTTTTCATACTTTTCAATGGCTTCTCTGTAATTTCCTGCCATCTGAAGCTCCATCCCCTGCTCTTTTAAGGCTTGCTGCCGTTCTCCCGAATCCGACTTTCCGCCGCATCCGGATATCCCCATGCTTATGACAAGGAGTAAAGCCAGCATTTTAGTCTTTTTCATTTTCATTCCTCCAATACGCCTGATTCATGGTACATTTTAATATGAAATGCTTAGAAAGTCTACGATAATTCTGTCCTAACTTATATCCAAGAATCTTTCCCGCACTGGTTGTGACCAGCGGAAACAGCAGCCACGGCTTTTTTTTCCTGCATAAATGTACTGCAGTATTGATTACCAGCCGTACCCCTTCTTTTTCCGAACGGATTCCTGCAAATATTTCCGGATGATCCACCTGGGAAACTGCCAGATCAAAATTTCTGTGGAACTGCTCTTTGGCACTGTAATTATGGGAATGAATCACTCTTGCATCCGCTGCATACCCAATCTTATAACCGCTTTTGATCAGACCTCCTGCATAGATCATATCTTCATTGAAGATTGTTCTTCGGATAAATCCGCCTTTTCTGTCATAGGCTTCTTTTTCATACATGGCACACACATTGGAGCAGAAAAAGGTTTTGATCCCCAATCGCTGCAGATCTTCTTTTGATTTTACACAGGATTGTTCCGGATAATTAAAACTTCGCGTATAACGCTCGATTTCCCTGCAGTCCGCATTGGGAAGCTGACGCCCGTAAACGGCTTTGATCTTTTCATCTTTTTCAAAAGTTTTCAGCAGATTTTCGGTCAGCTGATCATCCTCCGGCATGGCATCCTGGGTCATAAACAGCAGATACTCTGCATCGGAAAATGTTGTTGCCAGATGTCGGGTTCCTCCATGGTCAAATTCCGGTTTAGTCAGTAAATGTACTTCACAGTTCGGATACTGCTGTTCTATCTTTTCTTTCCACGGTGCGTCTCCCGTATTCATCAAAATGATCTTGTGGATCGGACAGCGCTGTGTGTTCAGACGTTTCAAAAGTTCAAAAAATTCTTCTCCCGGACGATACACCGGAATCACTGCATCAATTCTTTTTTCTCTATTTTTCATCATATTCTTGACTGCACAATGAGCGAGGATAGATTTCCTCGCTCATTGTTCTTTCTGTTGATTTTAATAAACACCTGTTGTGTTTTTGATCTTATCACTGATCTCTACTACTTTTTCTGTTGGTGCATAATCTGTACTATCAAACAGGAATTCATGAAGCTGTTTTACGTTTTCTTCCAGATTTACCGGAACAACACAGGAAGCATTGCCAATGGTTGCGCTTTCCTTGTCAAATGGGAAACCTGAATTTTCTTTAATATTATAAGATAAACCATCTGCTGCGATCGCAAGAAGCTGATCCACTGTCATGTTGGTTGCACACATTGGGAATACTGCTTTTACAATGCTGTCTAATGTCGTCGGACTTAATGTCTTTGCTTTCGCTACGATCGTTTCTAACACTTCACGCTGTCTTTCTGTACGTTTAAAGTCATCCCCTTTGGTATAACGGATACGGCAGTAAGAAGTTGCCTGTACACCGTCCAAAAGCTGAAGACCTGTTGTTTTTAATTTTGTTGTTGTTTTTCCTGTAACTTTTGAAGTTTCTACAGTATAGTTGTTCAGATGTTCGATTTCGTATTCATCAACGTCGATTTCGATTCCGCCCATCAAATCTACTACTTCTGAAACAGCCAAAAAGTCTACAGACATATAATAACTGATATTTAAATCAAGGTTCATATTCAGCATGGCAATGGCCTGTTCCGGACCGCCTACGGAATATGCTTCATTACATTTTTTATATTTGTCATTTGCAAGATTTAAATACGTATCACGGTATACCGATACCAGTTTTACGTCTTTTGTTTCGTTGTTGATGCTTGCAATCATGATTGTATCACTTCTGTTGCCTTTTCCAAGGGAACCTGCCTGTCTGGTATCCAGACCAAATAATGCGATATTGGTATATTTTTCCATCGTTTCCAAAGTTTCTTCGGTCAGTTCATTTACAGAATCTTCTACAACTTTATCTTCGAAAGCAACCTTGCTTAAAAGTTCTGTACGGCTCAATACATATAAACCGATCAGCAATAACACTAAGATCACTGCTTCTACTGCAAGTGTGATCATTTTCGCACGTTTTCTCTTTTTGCTTCTCTTCTTTGAACCTGTTTTCTGTCCTGAGGTTTTCTTTCCTTTGGTATCTAACTCTCTGCTCATGTTTGATTCCTTTCTCACTGCTAATACGCATTTTTGTTAATAAACCCTTTGAAAAAGGTTAAAAATATAATCTTAAAATCCAGACCCAGGGTCCAGTTCTCAATATAGTACAAATCGTGCTCAATACGTTTTCTGATCGAAGTATCTCCACGGTATCCATTGATCTGAGCCCAACCGGTCAGTCCCGGCCGCACTTGATGTTTGACCATATATCTTGGAATCTCTTCTCTGAATTTTTCCACGAAAAATGGCCGCTCCGGTCTTGGACCTACCAGACTCATATCCCCTTTCAGTATATTGAACAACTGGGGAAGTTCATCGATACTGGTCTTTCGAATGATCTTTCCAACGGTAGTGACACGGGGATCATTTTTCACGGTCCAGCCTTTTCTTTCCTGTTTCGGATCCTGTACTTCCATGGAACGGAACTTGTACATCTGAAACGTCTGATTATGAAGCCCTACACGCTCCTGCTTGTAGATCAAAGGCCCTTTCGAGGTAGTTTTGACTGCAATTGCTGTGATCAGCATGATCGGCGAAAACAGCAGAATCGCAAAGATCGAACCTCCGATATCTACTGTCCGTTTCACCAGTGCATTAAATGTATTGGTCAGCGGTACATGCCGGATATTGATGACCGGCAGTCCCATCAGATCTTCGGTATATGGTCTTGTAGGAATGATGTTGTTGTAATCCGGGATAAACTTGGTATGAACCCCGGACTTTTCACATTCTGCTACAATATGCTCCAGTTTTGAATATTCATTCAGTCCCAGCGTGATCGCAATCTCATCCAGCTCATTGGCCGGAAGAATATACTGCAGATCGTCACAGATCCCGATGACCTTGATTCCTTTATATTCTTCACCTGCCGGTACATTATCATCCAGAATTCCGCACACCTCATATCCCCACTGTGGATTTCCTTTGATACGGTCAATGTATTCCTCGGCCGCCCTGCTGTATCCTACCAGCAGAATGTGCTTCATATTAAATCCGCTTTTGCGGATCTCCCATAAAATATACCGGATAATATTTCTTACCAGGATTCCTGCCAGCGTATTTAAAATACTGAAAATGACAAGAACACCTCTTGAGAAATCTTTTGCAAAGATCGGAAGCTCTTTATTGAAAATCTGCAGACAGACCAGCACTGAAATCAGTACAATCAGGTTTGCCTGTGCCACATGTCCGGCTTCCAGTCTTCTGCCCTTAACCCGCTTTGCTGTATACAGGTTAAACGCAAAATAGACAAACAAGGTATACGGAACCAGTGGAATCAGCATATAGCAATAATCCCGAAACGGCAGTCCCGGATGACCGTGCATGACCAGAAATCGGATGACCCATGCCAAAAGATAGGACACAATAACCGAAATTGCATCGATAAACACATGCAGACGGTTAAAATGTCTCTGATTATCTTTAATCATAAAATTCACCTGTTAATTTTTCAATCTTCGTACCATATTCAGCCAAAGTTCCAGCTGAATATTCACATAATTCGGCAGATTTTTCCATTGAAATCTGACCTTTTTTTCTTTTCGGCAAAGGGCAAAACCTGCTTTCACACCTTCCCGATACTCTTTTCCCAAACCTTTTTTCAGGAAAAACAGCCATTTGATCAAATGTCCTGTCAGCAGGAACGGGCTGTTTAATATTATTTGCAGAAATGGCATATTTTTATAAGCCAGATAAACACTATTTTTCGAAGACAGCTTTACTTTAAACGCATTGTGGGCAGAACCGGAAAAACCGCTTCCCACATGATACACCACTGCTTTCGGCGCATATACGTTGCGATAGCCATGAATTCTGGCACGATACCCGATATCAATGTCTTCCAGATAAGCAAAATGTGCTTCATCGAAGTATCCCAGCTCTTCCAGCAGTTTTTTCCGATAAATGGCTGCTCCAGCACAGGCTGCAAATATCTCTGCAGGCTGCTCATACTGATGTATCGGCGCATTTTTTCCTCTTCCGAACGCCCAGCCCAGTGCACAGTAATAATCTCCTGCATCATCCATATGCTCTCTGTCATAAAACTGGATCATTTTGGAAGAACAGGAAAAAATCTTCTCATCACTCTTCACTGCACGTAAAAGCTCAGAAGCAAATTCCGGATCAACTTCTGTATCATTATTCAGCAAAATAACATAATCGCTGTCTGCTGCTTTGATTCCTTCATTGACAGCACGACAAAATCCGTAGTTCTGATCCAATCTGATCGTACGAACTTCCGGAACTGTGTTTAAATATTCCAAACTGCCATCGGTAGAACCATTATCTACCACGATGACTTCCTGATCTTCTATCCTCTGTGCGAAAACTGCTTTTAAACAATCTTCTAAAAAATGTTTTCCGTTATAGTTTGGGATTACAATCGATACTTTTCTCATATTGACCGTCCCTTTTTCATTTTCGCTGTTGCTGCCGGCACATAGGATATCCGATAGCCTGATTCCTTTACAAATCTGCACAACTGCATCATCATTGCTTCTGAAGAATCTGTTCTTTCCGGTTTCCACTTCATGAAAAGACTTTTTCTCACTGCAAAAAAGCGGAAAGAAACCCCATCTGTATTCTGCTGTAACACAGCTTTATGAAAATATCCTGTGAACCCCTTTGGCAGTCCTGCATCTGCATATGCCAAAGTACCGTTTTCTGTCTGCTCCATTCTTCCGTAGAGCAGTTCTCCCCGATCAGAGAGGATTCTTCCGCCTGCCATACCAATGCCGGTACGCAGACAATTTACCGCCAGCTGCCATACTGCTTCCGGGGATACTGCTTCCAGTCCCGCTTCTGCAAATATAAGTACCTCTTCCTCAAATCTCTGATCCTTGGAAATTATTACAAATTTATTAAATTCATTATCATAATATATAACATTTCCCGCATTTTGTCTATGAAATTCACCCGAAAAATTGTTTAATATTTTCTTATGATTTTGGTCATTGCATGAAAAAAAGATGAAATCTGCAGAAAAATCCCGTGGTATCTGATAAGTTGTCTGATAAAAACCATAAAAACGGGTATCTGCCACACTTCCTTTTTCTCCGCAGCGCTGCAAATGTGCCTCCACAGCTCTTCTTCCGGATTCATAAGCATACAGCTTGCTCATAGGATTGGCCGCCGTAGAAGCCGGATGACTGCGCCAATGGTACAGAACCTTTGGAATGTGTACTACCCGCCGGGCTTTTTCTGTCAGCCGCAGCACCAGATCAAAATCCTGTGCCCCATCATATTCCGAACGAAAATATCCTACCGAATCCAGCAATGTCTTTTTCATGACCAGAAAATGACAGATATAGTTATTGCTCCGCAAAAGATCCGGATTGAATTCCGGTTTGTAATGCGGTTCAAAATAATGTTCCAGATCAAAGGTTACTTTATCTTCATCCGTGTAGATTACATCTGCATCCGGAAATTGTTCCAGTACCCTCCGCATCTCATATAAAGCATGCAGTTCCAGCAGATCATCATGATCCAGAAGTCCGATATATTCTCCTGATGCCATCTGCAGTCCCGCATTGCTGTTTTCTGCAATTCCTTTATTTTCCGACAGTCTTTGATATTTAACTCTGGGATCAGAAGCCGCATACTCCCGGATGATCTTTTCTACACTGTCATCTTTGCTCCCATCCGCAATACAAAGCTCTACACGACAAAAAGTCTGTCCTAAGACAGACTCCGTCATTTGCCGCAAAAACAGTTCCGGTGTATGATAGGTCGGCACGACGATACTGAATGTAATGTCTTTGGAAAATTTTGTTTTCCGCTGCATTTCCAAAGTTTCCGCTGACGGAAGTGCCGTCAGCCGTTCCTTTTCATAATCCTTTAACGCCAGATTCTTGGCTCTTTTTTCTTTAATCTTATAATATGTGTTGCTTATTCCGTTTTTTCTGATCTCTCCGCTGAGACGGGACATCATGGAAACTATTTTCGCCATGAATCTACTCCTAGAAAGTTACTTCTCCATCATGAGAGATTAAAGATACACTTCTCACGGTTTCGATGGCTGATACGGCCTGTACCAGTTTTGCTTCTTCTTTTACTCTCACTTCAATGATCATATCCAGATGACCTTCTGTATAATTTCTGGATTTGATTTTACAGACTTTTCCGACTTCCTTCACAGCTTCCACAACTGCATTCTCTGCATCTAATGCTGTGGCATTGACTACAAGCATCATCGGTGCTTTTGAAGTTGGCACCAGATCCAGACAAATGATTCCTACGGTTACTAACAGGGACATAAGCAGAGCGATCTCATAAAGACCTGCACCGCAGATGATACCGATACTGATGGACCAGAACAGGAATACCAGATCCATCGGATCTTTGATCGCTGTACGGAAACGTATGATAGATAACGCACCGACCATACCAAGGGAAATGACCAGATTGGACTGCATTGCAAGAATGATTGATGCTGTAATTACTGAAAGTGCTACCAATGAGATATTAAATGTCTTAGAATAAAATGTTTTTCTTGTGATCACCCGATAGATCACAAAAATGTAAATTGCGATCAGTACTGTCACTGCCAGTGTTGCAGCAATACGTCCTGTACTGATATCTCCTCCTGTGAATCCTTCCAGGAAGGATTTTTTAAAAATGTCTGAAAATTTTGCCATTTCCTATGTACTCTCCTTTTCTTTTTGTCCGTTTCTTTTTCTTTGTAAACGATGCCATCTGTTTTCAGTGTGTATCAGTTGTTCCTGTTTTTATACATTATATTTTCTGCATAAGTAAAATTTAGAAAATGCTGTCTGCCGCAAGCTGTCCAGCTGCAGCACACTCTTAATGCTGTCCGGAAGAAATTCATCGAATTTGACTTCCAGAACGTGCCAGCCTGCCGGCATGATCGGTCTTTTATAGATCTCTTTTTCCAAAAATGTATCAATCTGATAAGAAGAAGAAATATTTTTATCCAATGTGATTCTTACATTTCCCAGACGGTAAACATAAGGGACACGGTCATATTCGACGATGATCTTCGGTTTCATTAAGGACGTTTTCATCGCCAGCAGCAGTTTCTGCAGTACCGGGTCATATTCTTTGCTGTCCGGAAGTACTTCTCCCTTCATCAATGTACGGCACTGTTCTTCTGTCAGCGGGCAGGACAGTTTCAAAGTCTTTCCACGCTCTTTCTTTTTTAGTTCCAGACTGATCTTGTCTTTATTTCCGTTGTAAATACGGATACGGAACTTTTCACGGGGATCCGTTCCATTTTCGTTTTCATAATAACATCTGTTATAATAATCGTCAAAATATAAGCTGCGGATCGTATACATGCCATTTTCCCCGGCATGAGAATCCAATGGGATCAGATGATGGATCCTTCCCTGGATCAGCGCCAGCTGGGCTGCTGTACAGATATATTTCAGCTCATGACGATATTTGACTTTCGGTTGTTTTTCCAACATATCAAACTCCTTGATCATTGTTCCAAATAACTGGAATTATACAGTGCTTTATCCAAAAATGCCAGCCTCTTCTTCGCATAATCGATCAGATAGTCACAGCTTTCTGCATGTGCACTATCCGGCCAGCGGATGGCATCCCTGCCCATCGCTCCGGAATCCCTTACCTGATGATCCAGATTCCATATCATCTGTTCGATCGCCGGATCACTCAGTGCATTTCCCCGAAGTTCCTGATAAAGATCCTGCATCTTTTCCTTGGCTCCGTCACAGTTTAACGAAAGCAGCCGGTCACCAATTTCCCAGATTACTCTGTTATCTACCGTATCTTCCTGATATTCTGTATAAAGAGGATTAATCTCACCTACCGAAACATTTCCCCAGGTCAGATCCATATCCCACGGTGCAAAATAAAATTTATAATAATTGGAAAGATTTTCATCATATCGGGCTACAAAAAATACATTTTTTGCGGTATGGTCATGTCCTGTAATGATCTGTACAAACAGCCACATTCGAACGGCACTGTCTGTATCAATGATCTCCGGCTGAATCTTTACAAATTCTTCATCCGGCAGTGTCAGTGCTGCACAGAGATCCGCCATTGCAGACCATGCATTTTGATCCATAACTCCATCTTTGATGGCAAATCCTTCTACTTCTGCCTCCGGATCTTTTTCATTTTTGAACGTATCATACTGATATACCAGACCACCGGGATCCTTTCTCTTATAAGAATAATCTTCTTCACTCAGATCCATCTGTTTTCTGTCTACCGGTTCCATCAGACCATAAAGTCCGCAGTAACTGTTATCTGCAAACACTTCTACATAGGTCATTTTCGGTCCGTAATAACTCTTTTCTGATACCGCCTTTGCCCCGAACTGATCCCATACTTCCATGGAAAGCAGATCTCTCACCTTGGTATCATCATTATAAATTGCGTACAGAATCCAGTCATCATCTTTTCGCATCTGAAACAACGACAGTTTATTCTTCTCTGTTTCTTCTCCGTTTTCTTTGGTCAGATTGATCTTATATCCTTTTTTAGGAAACATTCTGCTCGTATTTCCCCGGATATGACCGTTATAATCCGACTGCTGAACTCCCCGCAGAGAAAAATCCGTATCGTAGAATACCGCTGTTCCGGTAATATTTTCTGTTAAAAATCCTTCATTGGTAGCCAGATCAATGATCGGCAGCCCTGTAAATACGACATAATAAACAGCCCAGGAAGTATCATCGTAAACGATCATCGGGAACTTTTCTCCCTCTGCAATGGCTGCTTTTTTATCCCAGTCCGAAATATCGTCTGCAAACAATATTTTATACTCCGGCTGGCCGCTGACAAATTCCATTTTTTCCCATTGTTCTTCTTCCATATCTAACGGGACATAGAATGTGTTTCCGGGATCATCGAAAGGAACTCTGGTCTCATTACACAAAAGCGCCGTAAACTGCAGTTTTTCTGCTTCTTCCCGCGTCTTTTGAATCAGCTGTACTTCTCTTTTCGACACGGTGTTAAACACTGCAAAATTTTTATCCTGCAGCCGGTCTATCAAAATAAAACTGCTGATCAGCAAAAAAACGCTGGCAAGCAGAAACAATTTCTTTTTCATCTTATTTTCCTCATATATTGTCTCATTATAGCATTTGACCTATTATAATTCAAATATTATAACTATTTTCTTATATTTTTATTAATTTTACGCTCAGGCTTTGACTTTTTTTCACATACCTTTTACATTGTAACTATCAAAATCAACAGGAGGATTTTATGAAAAAACGATACAGCATTTTGCTTTCTTTCTTAATTCTCTTTTCGGTCTGCCTTACAGGCTGCAGAGAAGATGCTCCGCAAACTTCGACAGATCCTGTCATTGAAACACCATCTGACAGTTCTTCGACACCAACCCCGGACACGCCGGCAGAAGTTCCATCAGAAGAACCTGCCGTTGAACCTTCTGAGCCTTCGGCGCAGGGAGTTCCTTACTGGTGGGAGCTGCATGACTATAATTTAGATCAGGAATTACTGGCAGCTGACGGAGAAATTAAAAATTTAAGCATTCAGCTTGGAAACCAGCCGGATGAACTTTTTATCACCTGGTTTTCCAGATCGAATTCCCGTGGAAAAGTCAAATTTCATCGGGAAGGATTGTTAAATGACATTACGGTCAAGGCAACCACCGAACCGAGTGTTTCCGTGGACGGATATTACCGCAACAGTGCACTGGTCACCGGACTGGAATCCAATACCGATTATACTTATTATGTCAAAAACGGACACAGTGTATCGCCTACTTACAGTTATCATACCGGTGATCTTTTCTCTTCTGATTTCACATTCACCATTGCAGGTGATCCTGAGATTGGTCTTGGCGACCCGGAAGTCCTTCCGGGACACCGCAGTATCTGGCGTGTAATGTTAAACCGTATGAAATCCCAGATTCCGGAATCTTCTTTTCTGCTTACTATGGGAGATCAGATTGCAGATCCTGCTTCTGCTGTCCATTATGATTATTTTCTGGACAACTCTGTTCTGTACTCCATGGCTCTCATGCCTGTGGTGGGAAATCATGATGTCGGAAGCGGATTTTTCGGAGATCATTTTTCTCTTCCGAATTTAAATGCCATCGGAACAGCAAACGGCAGAGACGGGAACTATTGGTTTACCAAAGGCTCTGCATTATTTATGGTTTTAAATAACCCGTCCCCAACCCACAGTACCGAACATGAATGTTTCGTAGAAGAAGCGATCCAGCAAAATCCGGATGCCAGATGGCGTGTGATCATCAGTCACTATTCACCAGCCTCCATGGTAGAAAAATATCAGGGTGCCGCAGAATCCGTGAAAGCTTCCTATGCTTATATGGCAAAAGTTTACGACATTGACCTTTTCCTTGGAGGACATGATCATATTTATACACGAAGCTATCTGATGGATGAGAACTTCCAGCCGGCTTCCACTGCTGTGGAATCTGAATTTTATAACCCGGAATATCCGATCTATGTCATCTTCAACGGCGCTACCGATGCGCTTCTTCGACAGCCGGACCAAAACTATCCATGGGCTGCCGTATGTGTACAGAATGAAATTCCACAGCTGAGCCGTGCAGATGTTACCGATCATTCTTTTACCATTACCACTTACGATGCGGATTCCTGGGCGGTTGTTGACAATTTTACGATTTATAAAGATTGATTTCATCTTTTTCGATTGATATTATGAGCAACTTGTGTTACTATTTTAGTTGTTAAGACAACTCGTTTTTGTTATTCTGAATAACTTTTTATAAGAAGGGAACGACAGATCTCATGAAAAAAATATCATTTACATTACTGGCAAATACAGTTTCGCAGAAGAGAAAAGAAAAAAATATGACCCAGCAGCAGCTGGCAGAATTGACCGGAATTAACCGTGCCATGATCAGTCGTCTGGAAAAGAAGGATTATCTGCCTTCAATACCACAGTTAGAAAAATTAGGGGAAGTTCTTGAATTTGAACCGATTTCCATGTTTGTGGAAAAGGAAGGAAAGGCTGCGGCTAAAAAATTCTCTCCATTAAACATCGCAGTTGCCGGTACCGGCTATGTAGGATTGTCGATCGCTACCCTGCTGGCACAGCATAATCATGTAACTGCGGTAGATATTATTCCTGAAAAAGTAGAGATGATCAATCGCAGACAGTCTCCGATTCAGGACGAATACATTGAAAAATATCTGGCAGAAAAAGAACTGGATCTGACTGCTACCACCGATGGCGCTTCTGCCTACAAAGACGCAGATTTTGTCATCATTGCAGCTCCGACCAATTATGACAGCAAGAAAAATTATTTTGATACCAGTGCAGTAGAATCTGTGATTCAGCTGGTGTTGGAAGTAAATCCGAATGCGATCATGGTCATCAAATCCACCATTCCGGTAGGATATACCCAAAGTGTCCGTGAAAAATTCCACACAGAAAACATTTTGTTCAGTCCGGAATTTTTAAGAGAGTCCAAGGCACTTTACGATAATTTATATCCAAGCCGCATTATCGTTTCCACGGATCCGGAAAACGAACGGCTGGATCAAGCCGCTCATATCTTTGCCTCTCTCCTGCAGGAAGGTGCTTTAAAGAAAGAAATTGATACCCTATTTATGGGTTCTACAGAGGCAGAAGCGGTAAAACTGTTTGCAAATACCTACCTTGCCCTGCGTGTCAGCTACTTTAATGAACTTGATACCTATGCAGAATCCAAAGGCTTAAATACCAAAGATATCATCAACGGTGTCTGCTTAGATCCAAGAATCGGTACCCATTACAACAATCCTTCCTTTGGCTACGGCGGCTACTGTCTTCCAAAAGATACCAAGCAGCTTCTGGCAAACTATGATCAGGTACCGCAGAATATGATGTCAGCCATCGTAGAAAGCAACCGTACCCGAAAAGATTTTATTGCAGACCGTGTACTGGAACTTGCCGGTGCTTATGAAGCCAACAGTTTCTGGGAACAGGAAAAAGAAAAAGAAGTGATCATTGGTGTTTATCGTCTGACGATGAAGAGCAATTCCGATAACTTCCGTCAGAGCAGTATCCAGGGAGTCATGAAACGAATCAAAGCCAAAGGTGCTACCGTGATCATCTATGAACCATCTCTGGAAAACGGAACGACCTTCTTTGGCAGCAAAGTAGTCAACAACCTGAATGAATTCAAGAAAAAAAGCTGTGCGATCATCGCTAACCGTTATGACAGCTGTCTGGATGACGTCAAAGAAAAAGTTTATACCAGGGATCTTTTCCAAAGAGATTAAAGATTTTTACCAAATAAAAAACAGGTCGCATGACCTGTTTTTTATTTGATGTTTTGTAAATTTCAATTCTGATGCCGTTGTTTCACTTCAAAAATCATTCTGTTCCTTCCGGATCTTTGCTACTTCTTTTTGATCTTTCCCAGTTTTTTTCTGCATTTTTGCAATCCTCTGAGCACTTTTCCCGGAAGGAGCTTTTTCAAATGACGTTTTACTTTCTTCCGGAAACTTTCTCTGGTCACCGGAATGGTACCGTCATAAACAGTTTCTTCAATACTTCCATAATGTGTTTTGTACTCAAAATCTCCGCCTGCAAAAAACAGTTCTGTATGCTTTTTCTCAACCATTCTTACCAGATGATGGAAAAATACCGCTTTTCCCAAAGAATAGTCCCGCATATCCGGATTATATGCAAAATTTTCTCCATATACGATCGGACATTGTTCACAGGAAAAACGAACGGCTCCAATCGTGCCGCCGAAGGTAAACACATAACAATCCGAAACATGATACCGATCCAGATATTCTTCCGGAGTCATTTGATAAACTCTGTTTCTGGTCGCATATTTAAATGTAAAAAATGCTTCCACCACTTCCATCGGTATTTCATTTCTCTGATATTCATGAATTTCCATTTTCCCATAGGCTTCTTCCGCAAAACGCAGTTTCTTCCGCATTTTTTGACGGGATTTATAAGAAATACGATGTTCCATCTCCTCTACCGTTTCCGGAAATACAATTCTGAAATGGTTCTGTGCTCTCGCTTTCCCATAAGCAAGTGTGGCATTTTTATAGGTAATCTTTTTTACTTCCGGATGATTTTTTCCGATGTAAGAAACCAGTTTCTGCAGTTCTTCTTTCGTGATCTGCATCAGCCATATGCCTAATTCTGCCTGTTCCTTCTGCAAACGATACTCTACAATCTTTGTCTCATTACCGTTTATGATCTTTACTGCTCTATATTCCTCCGGTTTACAAAACAGATCGTATCTGTTGTAAATAAAATTTGGATTCATCTGTTCTAATTCTTCCGGATTGCGTACCTTTTTGATTCTCATGTGGCATTATCTCCCTAAATAATATACAATATATTGTATCACACATCACGAGGAGTGTCCACGGAGGTTACTTATGATCCAAACATCAAAAACATTTTTATATTTTGCACCGCATCAGGATGATGAACTGCTGACTTTGGGGATTGATATCATCAATTCACTTCAAACTAAGGCTCAGGTTCACGTCATCTTATGTACGGATGGTTCCAAATCCAATGTCAAAAAAACGTTAAATAACGGAAAAGCCTGCAGCAAACACGAAGGGATTCATCAGTATGATCTGTCTGCCAACGCATTTATTCAGGCAAGAGATCTGGAATTTACCGACAGCTGCCGCGCTCTTGGTCTTGCTGACACCAATATTCACATTCATCCGAATCGTTCCATCGATGGTTCCCTTTCTGTGGAAGCCGCAGAAAAGATCATCCAGTTCTATGTAGATCAATATGGAAAAGATGCAATTGTCTGCACCATCGGTCCTGACAACGGTCCTGCCCAGCATCGTGACCATAAGGCTTTGGGGAAAGCCGCAGAAAATCTTTTAAAAAAAGGAAGTTTTCAGGAACTTCGGCTGTTTATCGAGCCTTATCACCGGGAAAAGGTACTGAACAATCCAAGATTGCTGCCGCTGTTTCCCTACGTACAGAAAGCATCCCCTCTCGCAGAAGAGCGTCTGAACCAGGCCATCCGCTCCTATTCTTACTGGAATCCACAGGAGCAGCGTTATGCAGTAGGTTATCATTCTGTGACAACTGAATTTAATGACTTTTTAAAGGAAATGACCTCTCATTTTTATATAAAAAAAACCTGGGATTCCATGACTTTAACAGATAAAATGCGTCATCGTTACAGACGCTGGTTAAAACTCCAGAAGCAGTCACAGTTATTTTATTCCATGAGTTCCTGTCCACAGCCAAAATTGGAAGGACTCACATTGATCTCCATCGAAACACCAGAAGATTACCGGGAATTCTGCAAAACCTATCAGATCAGACTGCGGGAAAAAGACCTTCAGCGTCTTTCTGACGGTTCTTCTTTCTGGTGTCTGGTAGACGATACCCAAACGGTAGTTTCTACCGGATGGCTGGCTTACGGCTCTCATTTTTATATTGGGGAAACTGATTATGAATTTTCGATGAAGCGGTCTGATTCCGGAATTCTGTTTGACTTCAATACCTTACCGGAACATCGCGGAAAGGGCTACTATGGAATTCTTTTAAGATCGATGGTCGCTCTTGCAGAAAAACCGAACAACTTCATCATCTACACTGCACCGGACAACACTTCCAGTGCCAGAGGAATCGAAAAAGCCGGCTTCCACTACGACGGCACCTTATCTGCCTCCGAACACAGCTTGCAGCCTTACCTGAAATCCTTCGGGTTTACATCAATTACCAGAAAAAATCAATTCTGGGGCTTGAAAGTCCGCAAATAAGTCGATTTTCTGATTCTCCTGCCGATTTTTTCGTTCAAAACAATCTAAAAAGACCACATTCCGATCTGCCGGTTTTCACCAGCCATCGAATGTGGTCTTTACATCCTTTTTAGCCGCAGCACTTCTTACGATTTTTTTTCTTCCACGCCTTCCGTGCTTTCTTTGATAAACATGATCTTAAAGGTCATCAAGATCAGACGCACATCCAGCCAGAAAGAATAGTTCTGAATATACATCATATCCATTTTCAGCTTGTCATATGGAGTTGTATTATATTTTCCGTAAATCTGTGCATATCCGGTCAAACCGCCCTTGACTTTCATACGATAGGAAAATTCCGGAATTTCTTTTTCGTATCGTTTGATGATCTCCGGTCGCTCCGGTCGCGGACCGACAAAGCTCATTTCTCCTTTTAAGATATTGATCAGCTGCGGAAGCTCATCCAGACGGGTTTTTCTGATAAACGCCCCCACCGGAGTAATTCTGTTATCGTTCTGGGAAGCCAGTTTCGCTTTTCCGTCTTTCTCCGCATCTACGATCATACTTCGGAATTTGTAGATCGTAAATTTCTTTCCATGGAGCGTACAGCGTTCCTGTTTGTAAAGAGCAGGACCTCCGTCATATGCCCTGATCGCAGCTGCCGTTACCAGCATGATCGGAGATGCCACGAGAAACATCGGAACTGCAAGAACCAGATCCAGACATCGTTTTGCCAAACGCTGTTCAAAGCTCATTTCATTGTTGACCATATGGAGCAGCGGTGAGTCAAATAAGAGCACATCTCCTGCACTTCGAACGATCGTATCGGATAATTTGCTGGTCATATACACTTCGATATTGTTCATATAACAATATTTCAAAAGATCATTTCTTTTTTCCGAAGAAATATCATATAAAAGGACGTAATCATAAGATGACATTTTTTCATAAATCTTCATGTCTCCTGATTTCAGACCAACTTTTTCCCGGATCACATATTTATCTTTTCTTTTTTCAAATTTTTTCACCATTTTTTCCGGTGAATACATATCATAGATCAACAGCATTTCTTTGGCCGGATACAATTTTCGCAGCAATGCATCGAAAACATACACCATGACTGTCGAAAGAACAAAATCCGCCGCCATCAAAAGCAGCATTGCTTTCAAAATCTGAGGAATCCATTTCATATCCCCCACCATCAAAACGATCTGAACACCCATGATCACATTGCAGATCAGCAACGCCAGATACTGAGACAGCATCACGTTCCAGCGGGAAAGATGACCGATTTTCAAACCGCCGTAAACTCTCATCAGCAATATCAGTTCCACCAGATAAACTCCGGCGATCAGCCAGTTTCCTTTGTTTTCAAAAGGATTCACCTTCAATATATTAATGTCTCTGATCCATATGTAAAGGAACGCTATTTCGAAAACAGCGAGCAGGATCATCCTGATGATCTCTATGATCAATCCTTTATTCTTCTCTTTGTTCATTTTCCTACACTTTCTTATCTTTTAATCTTATCTCTTTCCTGAAACGAACACGTTCAGGTAAATCCTATTCTCTGCGTTACAAATTTGCGTAGATAGAATGCTGTAACTGTTTTTGGTAATGTGTCGCTACTTTCTGCAGCTGAATATCATTTTCATTGCGATTCCAATTGATCTTCTGAAGACATTCTTCCTGCGTTCCGTCAATCCTTGCCAATTTATGATTTAACGCTGTATTTACAATCGGTACCTGATTGATCGCTGCATGAACATTTAACCAGATATCATCTGCCCACGGGCAGATTTCCTGAATCAGATTTTCATCAAACAGTTCTTCCGCAAAAATGTGCGGTGGAAACAACGTTCCGGCTCCTCCAGTGAAGAACCAGTCGTCTCTCGTCTGATACCGGTCATAACTGCATTGTTTTTTCCACGTTCCATAAGGAGCGATCTTCCCCTGTTCATCCAGACCGATCTGATGAACTCTGGAGGCAATGATGGCCTTCGGAAACTGCTGATGAGCTTCATAAAGTTTCTCCACAAAATCAACTGGATACACCAGATCATCATCAATGATCATGATCAAATCCTCCGGATAAGCCTTCAACGCCGGAAGAAACTTTTTGTATGCTTTCAAATCTCCTGCACACCAGCCGATCGTTAATCCGTATGCTTTTAAATCCAACAGTTCTTTCGGAAGCTGCTGTTCTTTTTCCGGGAACTGTTCTTCTGACAGCCATAAAACAATCTCATCCGGTCTTACCGTCTGAATCATCATCTGTTTTACCACATTGGAAACACTTTCAATTCTAGCCGGAAAAGAGGTCATGGAAACGATCAGCTTCTGTGCTCTTTTCTCTGCTTTTAAACCGCCGGTCTGCAAAAATACCAGCTCTTCCAATGCCCGGACACGATACATCAGCTCTGCTTTGTTTTCGGTAAGATCATTTAAGCGTCTTTCCACATCCCGTAAATCTTTCAGACGTTTTTCCACATCATTCATACGCTTTTGCAGGGCGATTCGCTGTTTTTGTTCTTCCTCCGCTTTTTCTCTCAGGGATTGAATCCCTAATTTCTTTAATACATAGGATTTTATTTGTTTCATCATTGCACCACTCATTTTCTGTTTTACTGCAGATACTGTTCAAAACTTTCTGACTGAACCCGAAGCATCTGCTGATAATTTCTCTGATCATAATAATCTTCTGCCGGATAACCTGTGATTTCCAGATACTCAAAGGCCTCCCCTTTTAATCGTTCAAATACTTCCTTTTTGGCTTCCGGGTCACTGACTGCACGCAGATTATAAAGGCAGCCGTTCATTGCACAATTCATATAACTTTTTCTTAACGGATCCAGCAGTCCCAGCTTTTTCAACTGATCATGCCATGCATAATATGCTTCAAAAAAGTATCTTTTTTTACTGCTCTGCAGATTTCCTTTTAATCCTACCCTGTAATTTACATACTGTCGATCCAAAGTCACAATCCGTTCTGCCATGGCAATCGCCGACAAAATAAAAAATACATCATTGGCATTATGAATCGTCTGAAACTGCAGTCCGGTACGCTCAATAAATTCACGCCGAAAAAGTTTGGTCCACGGACAAGCTGACGTAATCTGAAAAATTTTATCCGGACAGTCTTTGCAATTAAAAGGCTGTACTTTCGGCGCACTTTTGACATCCAGCAGATAATCTCCAATCCAAGACCTTCCGCTCTGCTGGTCATAATGTCTGCCGCCGAATAAAACCACATCCGCATCGTTCATCTTTGCATGATAATATGTATCTTTGATCAGATTTTTCTCAAAGAAATCATCCGAATCCAGAAAGATTACATATTCTCCTTTGGCATGAGAAAGTCCCAGATTACGGGCAGCTCCTGCATACTGATTCTTTTGACTCAATACGTGCACCCGCTGATCCGCTTTTTCATATTCCTTCAAAATCTGAAGAGAACTGTCTGTAGAACCATCATCTACCGCGATCAGTTCTATATGTTTTACACTTTGCCCTAAAATAGAATCGATCGCCTGTTTTAAGTATTTTTCTGCATTATACACTGGCATAACAACCGATACCAACGGATCTGTTCCGCCGAATTTCATATGAAATTGAATCTTTCGATCCTTCCAATAGCCGGGAAATCCCAGTTTTTTTATTTTTTTATACGTATGCACTCCTTTTCGCGGAACGCTTACCAAAAATCGATAACTCTTGCAATTCCACAGCTTTTGATCGATTTTTTTCAATCTGTTCTTCATCACTTGTTTCCATTTCTTTTTCAGTTGTTTTCTCCGCTTTGCCCGTAAGCTGCCAGATACTCTTCAAAACTCACATAAAAGACACGCATCATATCCCTATAATTTCTTTTATTATAGTAATATTCTTTGTCCCTTTTGGTAATCTCCAAATAAGGAAATGCTTCATTTTTCAACTGTTCAAATAATTCTCTTTTTAACTTCAAATCTGTAATTTTTCGCAGATTATGTGTACATCCGTTCAAAATACAATTTGCATAGCTTTTCCGCACAAAATCCAGACGTCCCAGTTTTTTCAGCTGGTCATGCCATGCATAATATGCCTCAAGAAAACATCTTTTCTGGCTGCTCTGCAGATTATTCTGCAAGCCGATCCTGTAATTGATATATGGCTGATCCAACGTAACGATCCGATCTGCCATGGCAATCGCTGACAGCACGAAAAAGATATCATTGGCATTATAAAGCTTCTGAAACTGCAGCCCCGTCTTCTCTATGAAGGAACGTTTAAACAACTTCGTCCACGGACAGTCTGAGCCAATCTGAAAGATGGTATCCGGACAATCTTTCCAGCTAAACGGTTCTTTCCCTGGTGCATAACTTAAATCCAGGTAATTTCCAATGCTGGTCTCTCCTGTCTGGTCATGATAATGTTTCGCCCCAAACAAAATAATATCTGCACGATTCGCTTTTGCTTTATAGTAAGTATCCTTAATCAGATCTTTCTCAAAAAAATCATCCGAATCCAGAAAAAGCAGATACTCGCCTTTGGCATAGGTCATTCCCAGATTACGGGCAGCTCCTGCATACTGATTTTCCTGGGTATAGACCCGGATACGCTGGTCTTTTTCTGCGTAACGCTTCAGAATTTCCAAAGATCCATCGGTCGATCCATCATCCACTGCAATAATCTCGATATACTTTACGCTCTGTTCCAGCAAAGAATCCAATGCCTGTCCAACATATTTTTCCGCATTATACACCGGCATGATGATAGAAACCAAAGGCACAGCTCCTCCATGCTTTAAACGGAATCCTGCTGTCTTTTCTGAAAAAGAATCCGCAGTCTTCTCTTTTACTTTTTTCCAGAAATGAATCCCTTTTCTCGGTAGAAAAACACATAACCGATAAATTTTATGATTCCATAATTTTTTATCTATCTTTTTCAGTAATCCCATGCTGGTTTACTCCTTTACGTTTGCAAATTGTGATCACATCAGCTTATTTTCTTTCATTCTAAAAATTTATTATTTCATATGAGAGATCCATCCCAGAATATTTCCTGCTGTTTTATTGGTGATCAGTTTTTCGTTATTTCCGCCCAGAACCAGACCTTCATGAATATCGTTTGCCTGTGCATAGGCTTTTGCAGCAGATTCAGAACCTGTCTTTGTTAAGATCATAGGTACTTTCTTTTTCGCTGCCAAAGGTCCTCCGCAAAGTCCGTCAGGGAAATTTCCGCTGGATGCCAAAACGATGGAAGACGGTGATTTAAAAAACTTTTCTGCGATCATCACAGAAGTTTCTGCTCTTGTGGCTCCGCCGATTCGTTCCACAGTTCCATACTGTGTCAGCTCCTGCTCCAGTGCTTCACTGACTGCACTGGTACCTCCCAGAATATAAAATGTTTTTCCGGATAAAGAGGACAGATAATTTTTCTGCTCCTGAGAAAGCTCTTTATTTACTAATAAGATTGGTTTTCCGGTTGCGGAAGCAGAAAGGCTGTCTGCAAATGATTTTCCGGTGCATACGAGAATCTCACTGCTGGAAATCTTTGCTTCTTTTAAAATAGCAAGGTTGGTTTCATATCTTGTCTTTCCGGACAATCTCTTCACATGATATTCTCCCAGACCACAACCTACGCCTTCCGGTACTGCTGCAGTTCCGCCCAGAAGATAAACGGTTCCGCCTTTTTTCACATGATTATTAATATAGTTTCTTACATCCTGCGCATTTTTTCCGTTGGTCATAATGATCGGTGCATTTTTGATCGATGCAAGATAGCTTCCTGCCAGTGCATCCGCAAAATTTGTCCCATTGGCAACAATGATATGGCTGAATTTAGAAACCTTCAGTTCCGCTTTCAGTGCATTGGCAATTTCAAACGAAGTTTCATAGCGGTTAGATCCGTAAAGACGTTTTGCATAGGTATCACTGATCTCTACGATCTTTCCTACCGGATTTTTCCATCCATCCGGGTCCACATACCAGAAATTCATGTCAACATTTCCATTGCTGAATGTAATCCCGTTAACTCTCGCTGTACTGGTATACTGCCAAAACTCGTATTTTCCCGCGTAATCTGCAGTGGTATTGTATCTTGCCAGCCAGATTTTGTAGGACTTGGCAATCTCACCTGCATTCAGATCCTGTTCCAGCATATTTTTATTGGCATACAGCATTGGTGTATATCCCTGAAGTTCTACAGTTGAACAGAATTTCTTACAGACTGCTGTTGCCTGACTTTTTGACAGATTCGCATTGTATAAACGTCCAATGAAACCGTTTGTCCCTGAGGCATATTCATAATCGATTACAACCGGCAAAGTTACATCATATCCTGAGATTAGATCCAACACATATTCTGCTTCCTGCACCGCTTCTTTTTCTGTAATTGCCTGGGAAAAGAAATAAACTCCTACCTTTACTCCGGCAGAAATTGCATTCTGCATATTTTTTTCAAAATACGGATCTATATTCAGCGAACCGCTTTCTCCATAGCCACGGAAACCGGCTCTGATAAACGCATATTCAATTCCGGATGCTTTTACCTGAACCCAGTCAATATTTTTTTGATACTGGGACACATCGATGACTTTCCGGATCGTATATCCATCGAATCTGCTGTCGTGTATATATTCATCTGTCGTATCGTACAGCTGGATTCCGTCACTTTCTTCTTCCACCCAGCCATGGGCACGTCCATACAGAGGATCTTCCTCCGGATTTTCCATTTCTTCCGATAAGTCTGATTCTGCTGCTTCTTTCGCTGTTTCAGTTTCTTCTGAGCCTGCAAGTTCTTCTGTTTCCTCTGACTCCTCAGTTTCATTCCAAAACAGTTCTTCCGCAGTATCTTCTAAAATCACTGCTTCTGCAGCATCCGCTGGTATACTTCCCTGCAAAAACATCATGGTACATAACAAACAAGCAATTATTCTTTTCATTTCAAGTCCATCCTTTTCATTTCTGTATTTTACACCATCATTATCTTATTCTGCAAATATCAGTATATACTCGTTCTGAATTTCCCTGATCCGCATATGGGAACGTTGCATTGATCCTCTTCGCATATTGCTCTTTTAAAGCACAATCACGGGAAATATAATCTTTGATCAAACCGATCAGTTCTGCCGTATCGTAAGCAACTTCGCCGAATCCATCTCGTTCATATTCAAAATATCCTTTATCGTACGTATGGCTTCCGCTGAAAAATTCTTCCTGATCCGCCTGAAAATAAAGTACCGGCTTTCTTAAATAAGCAAAATCAAATACTACAGAGGAATAATCGGTCACTACCAGATTACTTTCTGCAAAAATATCCCGATATGCTGCTTTCTCTCCCTCGACTACCTGTACACGTGGATCCATTTTCATCATTCCGGTGCATTCACTCATGTTCGGATGAGACATAAACCGGATCTTGTAGCTTTTTTTCTCTACATAATCTAAAAGTTCTGCACTGCCTAACAGTTCTGAATACATCTGACAGTAACGGCTGTCTTCAAAATGATCCGACGGCTGTCGTTTTCCGGTATTAACATTGGTCTCTCCTACCAGATAAGCTCTCCAGGACGGCATGATCGTAATATAATTCTTTTCCTTATGATACAAACGGTCATGACGGGGCAGTCCGGTCATTTTTACTACGCTTTCATCATAACCATAATCCCCCTGAATAATCGATTCGTATTCCGGTACGGTGGTTGTTACAAACATATGGATATTTTTGTGATACCGCTTTAACCATCTGGAAAGATCATCTTTGATGACTCCATGCTGTAAAAATACGAATCTTGTCTTCTGCATCAGATCCGCATAACAATAGGAATAATTTCGAAACGGCCGATAAATATAATCTTCTCCCTGAGAAGAAATGACTTTCGCCCCGCACAGACACAGCCATTTATATTTCCATCCTAAAAATTCAATGACGTTTCCTTTCTTTTTCAAACGTGCAAAATCCGGACTTTTCGAAGAAATCGCATAATAATATTCGATATCCTTCGGTTTCTTTTCATTTAAATACTCAAAAAAGGCTTCTCCGTTGTCATCTGCTTTGTTGATCCTGTCTGAGATCAGCCATACTTCCTTATGAGGTACCAGCTGATGCAGATGATACAGAATTCTCATCAGTATCGCTTTTTTGGCTGCTTTATCTTTGATCTTTGCAAGCCCTTTCAAAAATGAAAGTTCCCGATACAGATGTTTTCCGAAAGAATATGGTTTCACATATAACGCATTTTTTCGATAAGTCAGCAGATACGGCTTTTCTGCATAATAAGAATTCCACATCTGATTCTGCAGCGGACTGAATTTTCCAAATCGAAGGCTCTGACGTTCCACATAGTGTCCGTCAATCCTGCATCCAAACCGGATTTCACAATTTTTCTCTCCGGAAACCGGCAGGGACACCTGAAATCCTTTCCCATGACCAATGACGTTTCCCATGGAAACACTGCTGATCTCACGAGATACCATTTTGCATGGATAGATTTTTCCGTTCTTGTTAACACAAATCTCCACGGTCGAATCTTCCGCCCCCGGAAATAACATCAGTCCTTCGATTTCCAGCATTCCGTCATGGAATTTCAGAAATTCGATCTTTGTTAGAAATTCAGATTCTGTAAAACACGAATCTGCACCAAAGCAGTATTCCATGTCTTTCTCCACTTTTTTCTTCCTTGGAGAGGATCCGTATTTTACTTCCAGAGCATACAGCTTGTATTCTCTGCCCATATTTTTCTGTGCCAGAACCACCGAATCTTCGATCTCTTTCATGATCTTATGGAGCGTAGAAAAATATTCTTCACATTCCTGCTCATTCATGACCAGTGCCGGCGACTGTTCCGAATTAAATCTCCACTGCAGATCATACATGACCGTATACTGCACAAACAACGGTACCTGACCTTTATTTTTCGCTTTGCTGTTCTGAATCGTCCAATAGGAAAAATGTTTCAGATAATCCAGATACCACTTTTTATTATTTAAAGAATTTTGTACGGCAGATGCATTTCCTGCAGTACGTTTTCGATACCAGTAACAAGCCTCTGCTACCACTCCGTATTTCATTTTTTCCTGCAGCACCTGAAGAACGATCTTTCCGTCTTCTGCATAAGCCAGATTTTCATCAAAACGGTACTTGGATACCACACTGTTTTTGATAAATGCACAGGACATGGAAAGCTGCGGTTTGTCATATTCTTCCTGCAGATCAATGATTCTTGTTCCTTCATCGAATTTATAGTTCAGGATATGATCTCCCTTTTTTCCATCAAAGAAACGAAGCGGAATGGCTGCCAGATCAACATCATCGTCCCATCGTTTAAGTGCTTCATACACCACGCGCAATGTATTTTCAGACAGCTTATCATCACTGTCCAGACAGTTGACATACTCTCCTTCAATCCGTTTCAGACCTTCGTTTCTCGCCAGAGAAACGCCTCCGTTTTCTTTATGTACCACTACGATGTTTTCCGGATACTGTTTTTGATAACGATCACAGATTTCACCGGAATGATCTTTTGAACCGTCATCGATCAGGAGCAGCTGAACATTTTCCAGAAATCCAATATCCTGATTCAGTACGCTTTCGATGGCTTCTTCCAAAAACAGCTCCACATTATAGACTGCCATAATGATTGAAAACTTAAATCTGTAATTTTTTTCTTTGTGCATCTTCGTTTTCCTTTATATATTTTCTCGTAAATTTCCTTTTTTAACAATCAATGCAAGCCCTCTGTTTGGAGAGAGCTTGCATTGTACTAATCAACCATACTTTTATAAATTTTGGACACCGTTTCGATGTCTCCTTCTGCTACCAGTGTTCCTTTCTGTAAAAGGATCGCTTTATCACATAAACGCTGAACCTGTTCCAGAGAATGGGAAACGAAAATTACCGTTACCCCTCTCGCAAACATATCCATGATCTTTTTCTCACTTTTCTTGCGGAATTTTGCATCTCCGACAGAAAGCACTTCGTCCAGAATCAAAATATCCGGATCTGCAATGGTTGCAATCGAAAATCCCAAACGTGCTTTCATACCGGAAGAATAATTTTTCAGCGGAACATCGATAAATTTTTCCAATTCTGAAAATTCTACGATCTCGTCATATTTTTCTTCCAGATATTTTTTAGAATATCCAAGCACACTTCCATATAAGAAGATATTTTCTCTTCCTGTATACTGCGGATCAAAACCGGCTCCCAGTTCCAGAAGCGGTGCGATCACGCCTTTGTGATTCACAGAACCTTCGGAAGGTTTGTAAACACCACAGATGATCTTCAGCAAGGTACTTTTTCCTGCACCGTTTAATCCAAGAACCCCCAGACGTTCTCCTTTTTTTACGGAAAAAGAAACATTTTTTAATGCCCAGAACTCGTCGTACATCAATTCTTTTTTCAGAAATTTGATCACATATTCTTTCAGGCTGTCTACTTTTTCCTTACTCAGATTGAATTTTATCCCAACGTCTTTTAACTCTATCACGTTTTCTGCCATATCGAATTTCCTTTCCGTTCTATCCTATATGTGTAAAATGAATTCATCTTCTTTCTTACGGAATACAACAATTCCGATCACAAGAGCAATCACTGAAAATCCAAACGAATAAACAATGTGCCACATTTTGATCGTTGTTCCGAAAATACAGTTTCTAAACAGGGCAATGATACAATACAATGGATTCAAATCCAGAATCCATCCCAGGCCGGCGTTGATAAAACGATCCGGATAGTAGAAGATCGCACACATATACATTACCAGTGTTAATGCTACGTCCCATAAATATTCCATGTCTCGGAAATAGACTCCCATGGTGGCAAGGATCATTCCTACCCCAAGAGAAAAGAGCAGCAGTAAAAACAGCGGCAGTCCGATATAAAGGATCTTATAGGTCGGCCACACGCCCAGTACCAGTGCAGTTCCCATCAAAACGATCAGGGAAAATCCAAAAATAACATACGTATACAGGACACCGGAAAGCGGGTACAGATATTTCGGTACATATACCTTATTGATCATTCCCGAATTGGCACGAATCGAACGAAGTGCTGCTTTTGTTGCCTGAGAAAAGCAGGTATATAAAATACGTCCTGACAAAATATAGATTGGATAAGTTTTATCCGTATTTCCAAAAAGGGTACCAAATACAAAGGTAAGAACGATCATATTTAACAAAGGTTCCAGCATTGTCCAGATGATCCCCAGATAGGATCTCCTATATTTCAATACAATTCCTTTCTTTACAAGTTCTGAAAGTAAAAACCGATAACGAAAGAATTCCTGAAATGACTGTTTTAAATTCTTCATTTTTTCCTCCATTTTGAACAAATCTACCCTATAGAATATCATATTCTATCGAATTATGCAACTTACCGTTTGAGGCCTTTTCGCAGCCGGCGTTTCAGCCCTATCAGGGATCGTCTCCATTTTTCCCACAGTGCCGGCTTTGTCAGCTCCGCTGCCCGTTCCAGATCCCGGATTCTGATCAGAGGTGCTTCCTTTTGCATCACTACATCCGTTTGTTTCCTGAGGGAAAGTGTTCCTTCTTCATTCCATTGAATTTTCTCCGAAAATACAGCATCTTTTTCAATCAGAAGTCCGGTCAGCCCCAAATTCTTTTCTGAAGAAACTACCCGGATCTTTAACATCTTACATGCCCGTTTCTGTAGTGTCTGATATGCCTTTGCCAAAGTATCGTAATCTAACACTGCATCTTCATCGATCAACAGCACATAAGCGGCGTTCCTGTCCCTAACCGCCTCCATCCACGCTTTTGGATTGTCTCCCATAGGAATCCAGAACAGGTTCTCCCGTTTAGAAAAAACTTCCTCCGCAGCTGTCCGATATCTTTCGTCCAGAAATACACAAAAAGACGGCACCGCCTGTCCATAGACACTTCGCAGGATCCGGTTGACTTCGTTTTCCGATAGATTCGGACTCAGTAAAACAGCAAACAACGGCTCCTTTAACAACTCTTCTTTCCGGCGCAGTCCCCGTTCCAGCTCCAGTCCCGGGTGAGAAGCAATGGTGCGTTTTCTATGATCTTCCGACTGCATTTTCCAGATGCGGTCTGTCACTTCTAAGAGCAGTGTTTCGGTTTTCTCATCCAACGACCATAGTTTCTTATAATAATCTCCGATAAAAGTGGTACTGTTGATCCGGTATGCCAGTTCCTGCTGAAATGCGTCCGAATACCCTGCCGTTAACTGTTTCAGCCGTTCATAAGCTCCAATGGCACTTTCCAGCAGCCCTTTTTCCACTCTCTGAGTTACAGATCCCCCATTGGTCGGAATCCGCTTCCAATATTCATATACAATGGCATCACAATAGCGGATCTTTTCTCCATACTGAAGAAAGTGATATAAAAATACCGCATCCTCCAAATGCCTGAATTTTTCCAGCCGCAGATGATTTTTTTCTATAATTTCTCTTAAAAACCATTTATTACATAAAGACAATCCATGCACCAGATCCAGATCATCTTTTTTTATCTCTGTTTTATATTTCAGTTTTTCCGTTCTCTGGTTGATCTTTTCGGAAAATCCGTCAATTCGTTTGATTCCTCCAATGATCAGATCCGCTTCTGTTTTCAGGGCAGTTTCCGCCATTTTTTTCAATGCGTCTTTCGGAAGCGTATCATCTCCGTCTGCGAAAGTCACATATCTGCCCTTTGCTTTATCAAGTGCTGCATTTCTGGCCGCACTGACCCCGCTGTTTTTCTGATTGATCTTATGAAATCTTTGATCTTTTTTGGTAAACAGATCAATGATCGCTTCACTCCCGTCAGTGGAGCCGTCATTTACAACGATGACTTCAAAATCCGGATAAGACTGTCGCTCCAGAGACTGCAGTGTCTCTTTTAAGTAATCTCCATTGTTATACACCGGAATGATCACAGAAACCATTCTCTGCTGTTCTCTCACATTGCTACCTCTTTATTTTCTAAAATAATCCGGTCTATGATCCGGTCACAGGCATGTCCGTCATATTCTCCAAAATTGTCCTCTACAAACCGGAGAATCTTTTCATATTCATAGTCTTTTTCATACAGTGCTTTCATCAGCTCCTCAAAGGTATCACACACTTTTCCCGGTGCATGTTCTTTGACGCTGCGATGAACACCTCGCAGCAATTCATAAGTTTCTCTGTCATACGTAAAAAAGAGAACCGGCTTTTTCAGCAGTGCATATTCGTAATAATTCGAAGAATAATCCGTGATCAGCAGATCCGTGATGTAATACAGATCGTTGATATTTGGATATTGTGCAAAATCAAAGATCCGGTCTTTGTAAGCTTCCGGTATGGAAATCTTTTCTTTGACAAACGGATGAACTTTGACGAGAAATACAGATTCTTCGCCGCAGAATTCATAAATCTGTTTCAGATCTAATTGATCATAATCATAATAAGCTTCTCTTTGACCGGTTCCACGGAAGGTCGGTGCAAATAAGATCACTTTTTTTCCTTTCATCTGCGGATATTGTTCATAAAATTCCTGTTGGAACGACTGTCTCTTTCCTTCTTCTAAAAAATCATCCAAACGCGCCATTCCTGTCGGAAGAAATGCTTCTTTTTCAATTCCGAACACTTCTTCATAAACCGGAATCAGTTTTTTAGATCCTACCGTAACATAGTCATACGTTTTGTGACAGGAATTGGTCGGATCCGGAGAACCCGCTTTTCCAAAACGGCTGTATCCTACAGATTTGAACCCTTCTCCTGCATGCCATACCTGAATCAGCTTCGTCTTGTCCGACAATTTCAGCTGTCCAAAAATTGGTGCATAATCATCAATAAAAATATAATCACTTTTTGCGATCAAACAATAAGTTCGGATCCAGCTGCGGATTCCTTGTCTTGCACTAAGGACTTTTCGGAAGGAATAATTCAGCTCATACTCCTGATCCATCCCCCGTTCTCTCATCCGCGCTTCAATATATTTTAGATTGCCCCACAAGGCATCCCGTGTCTCTGACATGAATAAAATTCGTTTTCCATTTTTGGGAAAGCATTTTTCCAGCATCCAATATGCCAACCTGCCGGCACCTACGACTGCCCCTTTCACGATTCCCACAAGTTTTTTCTTCAGAGATGCATTTTCCGCCGCATACCGTCTCTTTTTCCAGGAATCATTCCTGCGCATAAAGCAGCTGTTGATTTCCAGTTCCAACTGCTGTTCTTCTGAAGAGCTCAGTGTAAAATAAACCTGATAAGAAAACTGCTTTTTCGGTCCATACGGGAAAATACGGCTTTTTTCATCCAGCTGATAGCCCAATGCACCGGTTACACTGCAAGGACAAACGCCCTCTTTTGTGACCGCTACCAGTTTCCAGATTCCATTTTCTAAAAAACTTCTTCCACAGGCTGCTGCCATATTGATCGTCAGAACAACGGTTCCATTTTCGCATTTTTCTGACTGTAACCGGATGCATTCGTTGCTTTCTTTCAGCATTTCCGGCAGTTTTTCTCTGTCGTCACTTTTTGTGAGAAAAAACACCGGTGTGTCTGTGTTCTCTGAATACACCGTAATATGCAAAAAAATGCGTTCCCATGTTAATTCTGTGATCTGAAATTGATCATTTCTATCTTTTTTCATGAATTTTCTGCCTCTTTCTATTCCTGCCCTAAACTTTTTAACAGTCTTTCGGCCATCTCTTCCAGATTTTTCTCCGGTTTCCAGCCAAGCTGCATTAATCGTTCGGAATTTAACCGCAGGATCGTATCCGGTGCATATCCAAGTGATGCACTGTCTTCCGGAATTTCAATCCGCAGGCTGCAGTTTCCTGTGGTATCAAACTTCAAGAATGTTTCTGCAAGACCACGAATGCTGCAGAATGTTTCCATATTTGCTACATTGTAAGACTGACCGTCCTCTCCGCAGAACAAAAGAAGCAGAATTGCAGAAACTGCATCACTAAGATAACAATAGCAGTTTGATTTTTCTCCTTTGGTATGGAGTACAATATCTTCCCCGTTCAAAATACTTCTTGCAAACTGGGCAAACACTCTGTTTTCTTCTTTGGAAATCCCTGCTCCAAAGGTCTGTGCCAGTCTCGCTGCTCTGACATGCACTCCATATTCTTTTGCATAGGAGGCACACAGACACTCCGCCAGACGTTTCCCTTCCGCATATCCATTGCGGACATTGGTCAGATCGATTCGTCCCAAATCTTTTTCTTTCAATCCGCCCTGTTCTGAAGTAACCATACCGTATGCTTCCATCGAGGACAGATATACCACACCCTCCATTTGACACCGGGAGGCAAATTCCAGCATCCGATGGGTTCCTTCTACCGTTGTCATGATTGTTTCCACCGGCTGTTCTACCATCACTCTGGAAGTGGTAATGCTGGCCGCATGTACCAGAAAATCTGCACAGACTTCTGTCGGCACCGGATCCATGACATCCTGTACTATGATCTGAAAATTCTTCTCATTTCCGAAAAGTTCTTCTGCTTTTTTCTGATTTCTTACAAACGCAAGCACCCGGCATCCCAGATTGTAAGTTTGATCTGCTTCCAAAAGTGTATCGATCAGAGTTCTTCCGATCAGACCGGATGCACCTGTGACTGCAATGGTTTTCTTTTTCAATCTTTCCCATGGAATCCAGGAAGAATGTACCACACTGCGGATATCTTCTTTCTGTACCGGATTGATCCTTTTATGATTCATCTGTCATTCCTTCATTTCTCTTATAATAATTGATCTTCGAACGCATTTTATCAGTCAGACCAAATCCAAAGGCCTGTTCATTTTCCTGATAATTCAGCAATGCCCGGAACATATACACATCAATCGGGGTCGTGACTTTGATATTTCCACGATTTCCTTCTACCAGATGCGGTTCTTTTCCATGGGCTTTCATTAACGTACAGGAATCTACAATGTCTGTATATTCCGGGTTTGTTTTCCGAATTTTCTGATGTGCTTCTAAAATTTCATTCAGATAAAAACTCTGAGGTGCCTGAGCCGTATAACACTCTTTTCTTGCCGGAATGGTATCTACCGTTTTTCCGCCATCTTTGCTGATCAGAACCGTTTCATAACATAAATTAGAAGTAATGGCACTTCCGTACTGCTTCACCGCTGCAATATTCTGTGAGATCACGTCATAGGCTACGAAAGGACGTACCCCGTCGTGGATCAGCACAATAGCATCTTCCGGATTTTCCTGATCTGCACATTTTAATGCATTGTACACCGAATCCATGGCTGAATTTCCGCCGCTGACAACCCCTTTTAATTTGGTAATATGAAATTCTGATGCCAGTGCTCTGACATAAGGGATATATTCTTCCAGCACTGCCAGATAGATTTTATCGATTTCATGATGCATTTCAAACATCCGAAGCGTATGGATCAGAATCGGTTTTCCGTCAATTTCCAAAAACTGCTTCGGTACCCCTGCACCCATTCGTACACCGCTTCCCCCGGCAAAAACAACTGCTATGTTCATCTTTATCCTCCATTTTCTTCTGCTGTCAGACTTTGAACTTAAAATCCCAGCCATTTCAGGATCCGCTCTGTTACCTGACCGTCGCAGGCAGAAATATGCAGATCATACTGATCCTGAATCCAGCTTTGCTCTCTGCTTTCGATCGCTTTCTGAACGGTTTCTTTTAACTGTTCTCCCGCAGTAACTACATAAGGAGATAAACTGTCATATTCCACATAAAATCCCCGCTTTTCCAAATAGGTTTCCAGATCCGGTGCAAACAGCACATACGGTCTTTTGAAAAACAGGTAATCAAATAATACAGAAGAATAGTCCGTGATCATCAGATCCGTTACCGGCAGCAGCTGCTCTGTCGGAATCACACAATTGGACAGATGCTCCCTTGCTTCCACATACGGATGAACTTTCCGGATCACAAAATACTGCTCTCCCAGTTCTTTTTCCAGCCGAAGCACCGCTTCTGTTCCTTCCTGGTAAGGATTTCCCGCATTTCCACGGAAGGTAGGTGCCCAGAGAACTATCTTTTTCCCTTCTGCTTCCGGATAAGTTTCATAAAACTGCCCTTTGCACTTCTGAATCCATTCCTGATCAAAGTAGGTATCTGTACGGCTCACTCCCAGCGCTCTTACCACACCCGGTTTCTGATGCATGGCACTGGTCAGCGGTGCTTCTACTGCAGGCGCACTGACCGTTACCAGATCATAATTTTTATAAACATTTCCTATATAGTACTTCGGAATATCTTCTCCGGTATCATACCCCATTTTTTTCAGCAGACCACAGGAATGCCACAGCTGCACCACTTTGGTCTTTTTGCTTTTTCTGCAGGAAACTACCGGAAAGAAATTATCACAGATAAATACCACTTTTGCTTGTGCGTAAACTCTCATAAACCGAACTGCCATCAAAAATGAAGTTAGCTGAGACACTTTTTTATCATCATGGATCTCTTCCAAAACATCACAGCCTCTTCTTTTCAGTTCCTCATAAACCTTCTGCATACTGTACGGCATTGTTTCATGATGGGCATCTGCAAAAATGATCAGATGTTTTTCTTTTCCAAAATAAACGATCCTCCAAAAATCATATACCAACGGTAAGATCATATGCTGTAAAATCATCTTCAAAAACTGTTTCAGTGCAAACATAAGATTCCTCTTTTCTATTCATTCCACCTTGCAAACAGGCATAAAAAACCACTATATTGTTCTTTAGTATAGCAAATTTCTTTCTCACTGTCTATTCTAACTGCCTTCCTTGCGAAACCGTAAAAAACGTGTTATGCTTATGTATATTTTGGAGGAAAACGCAATGCCAAACGAATCATCAGACATTTTAGTATCTGTCATTACTCCGGTGCATAATGGCGCCGCTTATATCTGCCAGTCCATTGATTCTGCATTATGCCAGCAGATTCCTTTGGAAATCATCGTGATCAATGACTGTTCTACTGATTCTACCGAAAAAGTTCTGGAACGGTATACTTCTGATTCCAGAATCAGATATGTAAAAAACACACAGAAACATGGGGCAGCTTACAGCCGTAATAAAGGTATCACGCTGGCTCGTGGAAAGTACATTGCATTTCTCGATGCCGATGACTGGTGGGAACCGGAAAAATTAAAAAAACAGCTGGCACTGATGGAAAAAGAACATGCTGTCTTATGCAGTACTGCAAGACTGCTGGTTCATCCTGACGGCAGTTCCATGAACAAGATCATCCCCGTACCATCCAGGATCAGCTATCTGACACTTTTAAAACACAACTGCATCAACTGTTCTTCTGTCCTCGTATTAAAAGAAGTGGCTTCTGAATTTCCAATGGAACACGAAGACAGTCATGAAGACTATATTATGTGGCTGAAAATCCTGAAAAAATATAAGCGTGCCTGCGGTATCAATGAGCCACTGTTAAATTACCGTTTAAGCGCTACCGGAAAATCCGGCAGCAAATTAAAATCAGCAAAAATGACCTTCAAAGCATACCGCTATATGGGATTTGGAATGCTGAAATCTTTGCTGTGCTTTTGCAGCTACGCAGTACACGGCATTCTCAAATACCACTGATCAATCTTGGGAGCTTCTGTCAGGATTTTCTGATGAAACAAAGATCCTGACAAAAAGCTTTTTGGTTCATACGAGGAAATTTTATTTATTCAAAAAGCACACAGTGGAGAAAACCCGTTCTCGTTTTCTCCACTGTGTGCTTTTTTTGATTATTTTTGCATCGTTCCAAAATGTTCATCCAAAATCTGAAGACGCTGTTCAATATACGATTTCAGCTGCTCCACCGTATCCTGTTCTCCCCAGGCATGCCAGCCAAGGACATAAAAATCTCTGGTTTCCGATGCACTTTCTCCAATTTTCCCCCGATATGCATCGATTTTTCCAAACATGTTTTCTTTGGAAAAAACGGTACTTCTCAGCTGCTGCCAGCGTTCTGCCATCCGGAGTTCCAGTTCCGGATACTGTTCTTTTAATGCATCATATTCCATGCGGTATTCTATGATCTTCACACTTTCCGGCAAATATTGAAATCCGCTGCCATCCTGCCAGTAAACACCGAACGACATATCTGTATCCCACGGAATCAGGCGAAGTGTCTCTTTTCCGCCTTCCTTCTGCAGTACGTAATAAATATTTTTATAATTCAGGTTATCCTTCATATTTCCCAAAAGGATCAGCAGCTGTATGTCGATCCAGTTTTCCAGATCCAGCATGGAAAAATCGGTTTCGGTAAAGAATCCTTCCATTGTTTCCAGCGTTTTCTGCTCGTTTTCTCCATAGATCACTTCATAAGCTTCTTCCAGCTTACGTCCTTCACTTGGATTGACATTCTTCCCTTTCAGCAACAGATCCTCTGCCCCGAGTTTTAAATATTTCTTTTCGATCTTATTCTGCAGCAGTCTGAGCCCTTCGTATTTTCCGTTGATGATCACTTCACAGTATTCCCCTCCGGACATTTTCAGAGTACTGGATTTTTCCGCTGCAATCTCGTTCCACAGATCTATGGCAAGTTTTTCCCGCACTTTTACATCGTCAAACCACATCGGATTTAAAATATAATCATCATCAGAGGAAAGTCCTGCCAGTGATAAATTCTGTTTTTCTCCGTTTTTCTTTTTCAGAGATAAACGCAATGATTTTTTCTGAAAACTCATGGAACTGTAACCACGGACATGCCACCGGATCCGGCTGGTCTGTGCCATAACCTGACCGTTAGAAGTCTGTTCCCAAAACGTCAGATCTCCTTCGTACACTTCCCGTTCTCTTTCATCGATCTCTATACATTTTCCATGCATTTCCAATACAGGAATGGTTGTAAAGAACACCCCATAAGAGCTGTATTCTCCTGCATCATTTACGGCATACAATGTAAATTTGCAACCGCTGCGGACTGCTTCCGAAAATGTTTCAAACCCTTCTTCCCATAAAAAATAAAGCTGATATTCCGGCTGGCTGCTCTTTAACGTTCCTTTTAACTGATGATAATGTTTTATTCCCTGCGTACTGCACGGGATATATAATGTTCTTGATTCTTTTGCATAGGGAACTGCCTGTCCCTGCATCTCCACCGGAGAATCCAGAACCACTTCCTGCTTCAGCATTTCTTCCAGCACGGTTTCGGAAAGCACCGGAATCCCCATGCAGCTTCCGGATTCCTGCTTTACTTTATGGCAGACCAGCAGCAGAAACAAAATTCCGCTCAGCAATATGAGAATTTTTTTCATACCAATCCTTTTTGTATTCACGGAGATCTCCTTTTTCTTTCGGCCATTATTTAATCCAGAACCATAAACTGCTTCAGATCATACAAAGCAGTGTCCAGATAATTCATACGTTCTTTTGCAAAATTTAATACAATCTGCGGATCCTCTGCCAGTGCACTTTCCGGCCAGCGTACCCGTTCCCGCTCATATGCACCGGAATCCCGAAGGACATGGTCGATTTCCATGATCCTTTGTTCTAAGGCATCATCGGAAAGGACATTCTGACGCAATTCCTTGTAAAGCTTCTGTACCTTTGCTTCTGCATTGTCCACATTCAGTCTGACCAGACGATCCCCGGTTTCCCAGTAATAATACTTTTCGATCAGGGAATCGTCATACGCCGTATACCAGGTATCTGCATTGGAGTCAGAACGATTTCCCCAGGTCAGATCCAGATCCCACGGTGCAAATGTAAAATAATATCCGTCTCCCTGTTTTCTTGCGATATAAAATTCATTTTTCTTCCACTGATCATATCCGGCTACAACCTGAATGTACAGCCATAGGCGCATGGCATTGTCGGTATCCATGCATGTCCCTGCCGTTTCTTTAAATACTTCATCTGAAGCGGTCTGAACTGCTGAAAATGCTGCCATAGGAAGCCATACATCTTCATCCGACACACCGGATTTAATCTCAAATCCCAGCACATGTTCTAACGGATCTTTTGCCTGCAAAAATGTTTCTTCGGAAAAATCTCCGTGATCCTCTCTTTTATACAGATAATCTGATTCTTTTAATTTCAGCTGTTTTGCATCGATCGGTTCTTTTAATCCATACAAGCCATAATAAGCATTGTCCACAAGCACTTCCACGTAAGTCATGGCACTGTTATAAACAGCTCCTGCTGAAATTTCTTTGGAACCAAACGCATCCCAAAGTTCCAGGCTTAATTTTTCACGAAGCTTTGACTCATCGTTATAAATAGCATATAAGATCCAGTCATCATCTTCCCGCATTCCAAACAGTGACAATTTATTTTTCCGGATACTTCCGTCTGCATACTGCTTTTTCAGATTCAGCTTATATCCCTTTTTCGGATACAGCGTACTGGTATTTCCGCGGACATGTCCTTCATATGCGGAGGTCTGAATGCCCTGAGAAGTAAAATTGGTATCATAAAATACTGCATTTCCTGCGATTTCTTTCTGATTTTCCAAACCTTCCACTGTGGATAGAGAAATGACCGGCAAGCCGGTAAATACCAGATGATAGGTAGAAAATTCTGTATCATTATAAATCAGAAATTCAATATCCCAGCCTTCCCTGATCACCTGCTGCTTATCATACTCTGTAAAATCTTCTGAAAAAAGGAGTTCATATCCCGGAGCTTCCACCGTAAATTCCATTTTTTCCCAGGTTTCATTTTCCATATCCACCGGCACATAAAACGTCTTTTCCACAGAATCTTCTGCCAGCAAAACTCCATTGCAGAAAAGACCGCCCAAAGCAAACCGTTCTGCTCTCACTTTACCATTCCAGATTTCTTCTGACAGGACGGAAGAAACCGGATTCAACAGTGCAAATTTGATTTTCTGCAAACCTGCTGTGAAGAAAAGAACCAGCAGGAGCAGTAGGATACTGGCTCCTGCGATACATTTTTTATACATAAACGCTCCTTCAATCAGTTGCTTTCCGGATTCAGCAGATAAACATCCCATGATTCATCTGTCTGTACCGGATCATCCATCTGAAACTCACTGTTCGGAAACAATTCATTGAGATACACTGCGACTGCTGCCCCATCCATCTCATGACTGATATATACAAGAACACTCTTCTCATTTTCCAGACATGCCAAATCTTCTTTTACTTCTGAAAGTTCCGACAGCGTCCTGATGTGATAAAATCCCTGATAATATTTCAGTACCTGCAGCGCTTCATAATAGTCATACAGATCCTCTTCTTTTCCGAAATACAATGCATAGCTTTCCTCATGACTTTCTGCCAGTTCCAGTCTTGGTGTTACCACTCCATCCTTCGCATAGGTATACGGAATCGAAGAATGTACCATATGGATCAATGACAAACCGCCAAATCCAAGGATACATAACACTGCCGCTGCTCTTTTCGGAATCCACGCTTTCAGAAGGCTTACTGCCCATCCTGCCGCAATCACATACAGCAACGGATAGATTGGCATCAGATATCGGTCAATCTGATACGGTGCAATCTTCGTCACTACCAGAAAATATCCTGCACAGGCAAAGAGAAGAACTGCTGTCTTTTGGAGCCATCGGCGTTCCGGACTTTTTTTATAAACTACTGTAAGTCCTCCCAGAAGGAGTAGCGCCAAAAGTACCGGAATTCCCAGATTGGTAAAGAGCTGGGAATCTAAAAGTCCCCACATGGCCTTTATCTTTTCCAGATATCCACCGGCGGCACTGAAATTTTTCTTTGCTTCCACACCTCTGCTGGTACCGAAGATATGGTGAAGCATCGTCGGATAAAGTGCAATACTGGCTGCCGCACTTACGGCAAATACAGCAACAAATTTTCCTGTTTTTTTGAAATCCTTCTCCCGTAAAAAGCGGATCCCATACCATAAAGCAAAGAAGAATGCAATGATCACAAAGTAATACTGGGTCAACACTCCAGCTGTCAATGTAATTCCAAGAAACACGTATCCCTTGGCCGGAATTTTTTCCTGTTCCATATATTTGATATAAACCCATGCATGCAGCAATACCAGTAAGGTCATCAGCATGTACATTCTTACAAAAACTACCGTATTGAGTCCGGCAAAGCTGATTCCAAAAAGAAAGGCGATCAAAAGTCCGCAGCTTCTGCTTTCAAAGATTTCTCTTCCCATAAAATACAGCACTACCGTACAGATCATAAAAAACAGAATATTAAATGCGGTTCCGGTAAAATAGGAAAACTGATCCGGAATCAGAGAGCTGGCCGTATGTAAGAAAAGGTAAAACAGCGGCGGATGCACATCCTGATCCTGATTATGATAGGGAATCGCATATTCAAACCGATGTTCCGGCTGTGCCGATACATAATCCACATACCATTCTTCATCTAACCAGGTCTGTTCCGGAACAGTACCGATATACTCCGGATTATTTGCTGAAACATAACTGAACAGCTCATCCGGTGCCAGATAGGTTTTCTTTCCTGTCCAAAGCAGACACAGGCACAGTTGCAGAATACAGATCAGAATCAGCAGCCCCCGGTCTCTTTTTCTTTTTGTCAGATCACTTCTTTTTTTGTTCACGTTACATTCTCTCCAAAGGTATCCGGTCGTTTAGGATCAAACTGTTCATTGGCCCACATGACCGTAACCAGATTTTCCGTTTCCGATAAGTTTATGATATTGTGGGTATATCCCGGCAACATATGGACTGCCTGGATCTTTTCACCGGAAACTTCAAACTCCATAATCTCATCCGATCCGATCCTTCGTTCCTGAATCAGGGCATGTCCTGCCACCACAATGAAAAATTCCCATTTGCTGTTATGCCAGTGCTGCCCTTTCGTAATTCCCGGTTTGCTGATGTTGACAGAAATCTGACCGTGGGAAGCGGTTTTGAACAACTCTGTAAAAGACCCTCTGTCATCACAGTTCATCTTCAGATCAAAGATGGTCTTTTCCTTCGGCAGATAAGATAAATAGGTGGAATACAGTTTCTTTCCAAAACTATCTTCCGGGATGGACGGCATCAGCAGAGTTTCCGGCTGCTGTTTAAACTGTTCTAAAAGATCTACGATCTCTCCCAAAGTAACGGTATGAGTTGTAGGAACATAGCAGTAACTTCCGTTTTCTTCTGCTGCCGGCTCCATTCCTTCATATTCACAGCGGTGTTCTTTTCCTTCCAATGCATCCAGCAGTTCTTCTACCAGATCATCGATATAAAGAAGTTCCAGTTTGGTACTTCTGTCATTAACGGTAAAATCCAGATCATTGGCCACCGCATTGCAGAAGGTTGCTACTGCAGAATTGTAGTTTGGACGGCACCATTTTCCGAAAAGATTTGGAAAACGATAAACCAGTACTTTCGCCCCTGTCTCTTCTGCATATGCAAAGAACAGATTTTCTCCGGCAAGCTTTGATCTTCCATATTCGGAATCTCCGAAGCGTCCCATAAGCGTTGCCTGAATAGAACTGCTTAACATGACTGGACAAGTATTTTCATATCTTTTCAATGTTTCCAGCAATTTTCCTGTAAAACCGAAATTTCCTTCCATAAATTCCGAAGCATCTTTCGGACGGTTCACGCCGGCCAGATGAAATACAAAATCAGCTTTCTGACAATATTCCTCTAATAATGCCGGATCTGTATCCAGATCATAAGTAAAAATCTCACCGATGGTAATTTCCGGTCTTGTACGATTTTTGTTTTCTTTGATATTTTTCAGATTTTCTACCAGATTTTTTCCAACAAATCCATTTGCCCCTGTTACTAAAAGATTCATCATTTTCTCCATACCATTTTGTTGACTACACCCGTATAACTCTGGATGATCTTTACTACTTTGTCAGATACATTTTCTTCGATATAATCCGGTACCGGAATACCCAAATCTCCGTTTTTGTTCATTTCTACGGCAACTTCCACCGCCTGCAGAAGGCTGTCCCCCTCAATTCCGGCCAGAATAAAGCAGGCTTTATCCAGTGCTTCCGGACGTTCTGTGGATGTTCTGATACAAACTGCCGGGAATGGATGTCCCACAGACTGGAAGAAAGAAGACTCTTCCGGAAGGGTTCCCGAATCAGAAACCACTGCAAATGCATTCATCTGCAGACAGTTATAATCATGAAATCCCAGCGGTTCATGACGGATCACCCTTGGATCCAGTGCAAACCCGGATGCTTCCAGTCTCTTTTTGCTTCTTGGATGGCAGGAATATAAAATCGGAAGATCATAGGTTTCTGCCATTTTATTGATGGCTGTAAAGAGCGCTGTAAAGTTTTTTTCTGTATCAATATTTTCTTCCCGATGAGCGGATAAGAGAATATATTTTCCTTTTTCCAATCCCAGTCTCTCATGAATGTCAGAGGCTTCAATCTTGGCAAGATTTTCATGAAGCACTTCTGCCATCGGAGAACCGGTCACATAAGTGCGTTCCTTCGGAAGGCCGCAGTCTGCAAGATAACGCCTTGCATGTTCAGAATATGCCATATTCACATCAGAGATAATATCCACGATACGGCGGTTGGTTTCTTCCGGAAGACATTCATCTTTACAGCGGTTTCCTGCTTCCATATGGAAAATCGGAATATGCAGTCTCTTGGCACCGATCACGGACAGACAACTATTCGTATCCCCCAACACCAGCACTGCATCCGGCTGAATCTCTGCCATCAGCTGATAAGACTTTGCAATGATATTTCCCATGGTTTCTCCCAGATCATTTCCCACTGCATTCAGATAGACCTCCGGATCTTCCAGTTCCAGATCTTTAAAAAATACGCCATTTAAATTGTAGTCATAATTCTGACCTGTATGAGCCAGAATCGTATCGAAATATTTTCTGCATTTTTTGATCACAGCGGAGAGACGGATGATCTCCGGTCTGGTTCCCACAATGATCAGAAGTTTTAATTTCCCGTTATTTTTAAATGCTGCCATGCTTATTTCTCCATTTTTGCCAGTTCTTCCTGAATATAAGAAAGTGCCAGCAGTTTTTCCTTGACTTCTTCTACGCCCAGAAGCTGGGTATTGTTGCTGTTAAATTCTGTTAACGTATTGCGTTCCGCATCTCCTTTACTAAAATACTGATCGTAGTTTAAGCTTCTCTGATCTGCAGGAACACGATAAAAATTGCCCATATCGACTGCTTTTGCACATTCTTCATTGGTCAAAAGTGTTTCATACATTTTTTCTCCATGACGGATTCCGATGATTCTGATCTCCTCTTTTTTGCCGCCGAATAATTCACAAACCGCTTCTGCCTGTGTTTTGATCGTGCAAGCCGGTGCTTTCTGAACCAAAATATCTCCACTGTTTCCATGCTCAAAGGCAAAGAGCACCAGATCTACCGCTTCTTCCAAAGACATGATAAATCTTGTCATCGATGGATCTGTAATTGTGATCGGCTGACCGTTTTTAATCTGATCGATCCACAGCGGAATTACAGAACCTCTGGAACACATTACATTTCCATAACGGGTACAGCAGATCTTTGTTTTTTCCGGATCAACTGTTCTGGATTTGGCAACTGCAACACGCTCTTCCAATGCCTTTGTGATTCCCATGGCATTGACCGGATAAGCAGCTTTGTCTGTGGAAAGACAGATTACAGACTCTACCCCTTCCTCAATGGCTGCTGTCAGCACATTATCTGTGCCGATCACGTTAGTCTTTACCGCTTCCATTGGGAAGAATTCACAAGACGGAACCTGTTTTAGGGCTGCGGCATGAAAAATATAATCTACTCCATGCATTGCTGCTTTGACTGAGGAAAGTTCTCTTACATCTCCAATATAAAATTTTATTTTATGTGCCGCTTCCGGCATTTTTGCCTGAAATTCATGACGCATATCGTCCTGTTTTTTCTCATCCCTGGAAAATACACGAATCTCTCCGATATCTGTTTTCAAAAATCTGTTCAGTACAGCATTTCCAAATGAACCGGTACCTCCCGTGATCAATAATGTTTTTCCTTCAAAAGCTGACATTCTGACTTCCTCCTTACAAACTTTTATGCTTTCTTTTTTCTTGTTACTTTATTCAATAAACGGATTCCGTTTTCTTTCATATATTCCATTTCAGACGTCTTTCTGAAAATTACCCAGAACAATAGATTCGGCACGATCATGCACAGCAGAATCTGTACCAGAAAACTGGTAATCGTTACTTTCGTAAACAGGGCAGAAACTCCCTGAATGATCACTATCGATAAAATCGTTACTCCGATATATTCCAGTAATAATCGGAAATATTCCATGACACTTTTTTCGAAAAAATGTTTATATAAAATATAAGGCTCCAGCCACACACATATGGTTACCATAGAAATAGTTGTTCCGATAAATACACCGCAGATTCCAAGATATTTTACTAAGATCAGCGATAATGCCAAATTACAGATAGATTCAATGATCGGTTTATGTCGGTCATTCCAGAACAGCCCTACGGTCTGCTTAAACATATTGACCGGACGGCGCACAAACAACAGATAAAAATTAACGACAACAAAAAATACAATATACATGTCAAAGGTATATTTTTCTCCCAGCCACAATGTAATAAACGGATTATACAATACATAAAGACAGACCGAACAAAATCCTACCAGCCAGCAGGTGGCAAAAAACACGTTCCGGAACACATCGTGGCATCGCTCCCGGTCTGCCGAATGCATCAGATTTCCCACACTTGCGGTCAAAGATTCGAAAAGCAGATTTAAAAAAGTCTGAACCGCTGTCAGGATCATTGTATAGTTCGAATACAATCCAACTTCCACAATCCCGATAAATTTTGCAATGATCATATTATCCGTACTGGTCACAACAAAAGAACCGATGTTATGGGAAAACATGGCTGAAATATCTTTTATGATTCGCCTTTTTTCATTTTCCGTCAAACCGCCTTTGGCAGGCTTTTTCAAATACGGAAACATCTGATCTGCTTTTACTGCCACCGCCAGATTGCCAAGCACCGCAAATAAAATGGCACAGGCATAATAAGCAATGTAATTCTTTGTCAGAACTAAGATCAGAATCTGAATCAGGTTCTGGATCACCGTAAATCCAAATTTGATCATGTTGACAATATAATTTTTCTGTGCAACATTGATCACCGAACTTTTATATGCCCACAAATACGAAGCAGACATATTCATCACATACAACAGAAAGATCAATGTCAGATGCGGAATATCCGGCACCTCTTTCATGAAAAATCTTAAAAACGGCGCAATACAGCAGCCTGCTGCCAGAATCAGAACCCCGATCAAATGGTAAACTTTCGCATAAACCCCGGTCAGGATGCGGATCTTTTCTTCATCCTGATCCACCATCGGCTGATACATAAAATAAGTGATCGTGGATCCGACTCCCAACTCTGCCAAAGAGAGCATATTCAGGATATTTCCAAACAATCCATTGATCCCAAGATACTGTTCTCCCATGGTTTTGATCAAAACCGTTCTGGAAATGAAACTTAACAGCACCGTTGCTGCCTGAATCCCAAGGGATGCCATTGAATTTTTTACAGTTTCTTCTACTCGTGACAAAGCTTCGGTACCTCCATTACCCCATCAGCATTTTTACCGGAGTTCTCTGTTTGATCCAAAGTTTCAAATGCTGTACTCTGCTTAATTTTTTTTTGCTGACTTTTAAAAATGGGTTGAAAAGTGTTTTTCTAAATTCTCTGTCCGTTTCCTTTCCATAGTTCCACCAGAATTCTGCCATAAAGAAATTACGGGAGATCCATGGCTTTTCTTTGGAAACATAATGAATGATCACCGGGTCTTTCGCAGCTTCCCTGTAATCTGCCTGTAAGAAACGGCTGGTTTCCTCTGCATCTTGGCAGTAATCCGGAAACACATTGTATTTGTAATCCAGCAGCCGGATTTTTCCATAGCACACCGAATTGATAATATCCTGATCATTGTACAGATAGGATTTTTCGGCAGCCTGCTTCAGCCACTGTTTCTGAATCTGATCTTCTCTCAGTTTTTTTAAATTTAAGAGCAATACCCCTGCATTGACATACGTTTCTAAAGAGGCAACGCCCAGTTCCTGACACCGTTTTTCATATCGGGAACTTCCCGGTCTTGTATCTGCAAATACATTCTTTACTCCTGCAAGATAGCAGTCTGCAAGATCTGTTTCATACAACTCCCTCAGATCTTTCTGAATAACGGTATCTACATCAATATAAATACATTTTTCATGTTCTTCCAAAAGCTCCGGAATGAGGAAACGATAATAGGTCGTGCTTGAAATATGATCTACCGCTTCTTCCCTGCTTAAATTTACCTGCAGATCTTTTTCCGAGATAAAACAATAACGAAGCTCTATCCGCTGCTGTTTCTCTTTCAGGCTTTCAAAACAAGCTAGTTCTTCTTTTTTGATACTGTCCGGAAGCAGCAGGTAAAACAAATAGGACGTATTTTCTTTCTGATGGCTGACTGCGGAAAATAACGCCAGGTAGCATGGTGCCAGATAATTTCTGTCTGCTGCAAACACCACCGGAATTTCTGTTTTTTGATTCATAAAATCCTCTTTCATATGCAGTTACATTTCTGCTCTATTTTGCCAAATGCAGCAACTTTTTGATCCTGTATTTCAGCAGGATCCATCGATACTTATTTTTTTCGATCAGCCCATGCTCTGCAAGCATTCCTAAAGCTTCGATCACCGATGATTCTTGATAGCACATTCCATAGCCCTCGGAAAAAGTTGCAAGAATTTCATAGACCGGCACAAACTGGATTTCCGGATGTTTCCGCATACGAAGCATAAAATCATGATCTGCACAGGATCTGTATCGGAGATCAAACATTCCAAAGTCTTCATACACAGACTTTGTAACAAAACAGGTCGGATGAGCAATCATCTCATTTTCCAAATTTTCATGCTTTGGCATGGTAATCCTTGTCTCAATCTCCCCATGCCTCACTCTCAGCATCCCATATAAGATCTGATATTTTGCATCTGTCATTTCACGAACGATCTTCTCTGCCGCATCCGGCTCATAATAATCATCACTGTTAATGATTCCGATCAGTTCCCCGGAAGCCTTTCGGATTCCCTTATTCATCGCATCATAAATTCCATGATCCGGTTCTGAAATCACTTTCATTCTCCCCTGAAACATTGGCTCATACCGGCCTACGATCTCCATCGTTCTGTCGGAAGATTTTCCATCGACGATGATATATTCCAAATTTTGATAACTCTGTGCCAACACCGACTGAATGGTTCTTTCGATGGTCGCTTCACTATTGTAACATACTGTAATAATACTTACACTGATCTCTTTCATTGCTGTCCTCTGATGATTTTTAAAATCTCATCATTATTTTCTAATTTTAACGGATAATTCTTTCTTTCCTGATACATCTGCTCGATTCTGCGGCATACCTGCTCATATTGATCGAGAAATATCCACAGGGCTTCTTTATTTTCGAAGACTTTTCCACATTTTAACTGTTCTGTCATTGTATAAATGTTGCCGCTATGTGGATTTGTAAGGATAAAGCAGCCACTGACAAAGGTTTCAAAAAAAGTATAGGAATACGTTTCCGGTACCAGAGACCATAAAAATGCAATGTCGATCTTCTCTCTTTTGATGGCATCAATCATGGCATTGGGACCGTCTTTTGCCACAGAGACCGGAATCTGTTTCACATTTGCACTGCATTCCCCATCTCCCAAGACATACAGTTCATACCACTGATCATACCTTTGACACAGTTCCTGCCAGATATCCCATCCTTTTTCCACTCTTCCGTAACCAATAAATGCAAGCCGCAACGGCTGATTCTGAACCCGCTCCGGATATTCTTTGGTTTCTGTACCAAATTTGGTATTGGGTACGATCCGAAATTCATTGTCCGCCTGAAAATGCTTCTGCCAGATTTCCCGTACCACCAAAGATGGAAACAGATACATGATCTGGGGATACCGTTTTACAAATTTTCTCTGCCATGCTTCATTGAATTTGCCTTCCAGATAAAAACGACAGTTTTTACACTTTTGAAATGACAGCGGCTCTGTTCCGCAAAACTCTTTGTTATTGCGCATCAGCACGTGATTATAACACACCATGGCATAATCATGCACAAAATAGTAAATCGGACAGGTAATCCTGTCAAAAAACGCAAACAGCTTGTCATTTTTCTTAAAAGTTACTAATTCGTGTATGATCACCCCTTGAAGGTCTTCCCTAGAAACCAACGTTTCTAAGGATTTCTGATTGATCCTGCCTTTTGCTTCCCCATTGACGATCAGACCATAATCAGACATGGTATGGCTGTGAGTCATTCCTAAAATCTGCAGATCTTTTCTGATCGGATAAACTGCGATAAAATTGAAGTCCTGTTCCAGAAAAAGTTTCTCCTGTCCCTGAATAACCTTTTCCACGCCGGCATCTGTATGCACATAATCAGAATGGGTCAGCACCAATACGCTCTTTTTAAATTTCACCCTTTTTGATCCTCCGTCTTAATTCACCCCAGGATTTTACAAAGATCCAGCGGGCATACAGTTTTTCTTTCAGGCTTCTCTGCAGGACACTGGCATTTTTTCCGTGAATCCTGCGTTTTAAAACGATCTCTTCCAAATGACAGTTACTCTTTAACAGATTGGCTGCCATGGCGATCCAAAGATCATGGGATTCGATATATGCCGGAAACGGCAGAATTACTTTTTCCAGTTCTTTTCGAAATGCCTGGGCACAGCCATAATAATAAGCCTTTCCGGTAAAGATCCGTACCACATTTCCCACATGATCTTCCGATGCTTCTGCCTTTAAAGTTCCAAGATCATAGGTACTTGGCTGTCCTTTTCCATCGATGGCCTCAGAATTACCCGATACCAGCATGACTCCGGATGTTAATTTTTCCAGCATCCGATCCACTCTGCCTTCTACCCAGAGATCATCCTGATCTGCCATAAAAAGATAGTCATTTTTTGCAAGACCAATGGCTTTTTCAAAGGAGCGGTTCACTCCAAGATTGGCTTCATTTTTCACATATTGAATTCTTTCATCGGAAAAACTGTGAATAATCTGTGCAGTCTGATCTTTCGAACCATCATCAATGATCAAAAGCTCATCTTCTGCTTCTAATTGGGAAAGAATCGTATCGATCTGTTCTTTGATATATGCTTCTCCGTTATAACATGCCATACAGACACTGATCTTTTCTTTTCGCATCCTGTTTTATCTTCCTTTCGGATAACGGCCGGTAATCCCAAGGATTCCATGCCCGATTCCTGTCATATAATATTTAAAATATTCCTTTTTGTTCTTTACATGAAAGAGCAGAAGAAAATTGTGTACCAGTGCCGGAAGAATCTGTCTTACGGAAAATACAAATCCTGCCTTTTTACGAAGCATCAGAAATGCATTTCGCACTTTATAGTAAGTACGCACCGGACTATGTACCGTGATCGTCATTCCTTCTGCCGTGATCTCTTCACTGCCAATCTTGTGGCACAATACCGCCTCCGGAATCACATACACCGGAATTCCGGCTCTCTTGCATCGCAGACACCATTCTACATCTACAAAATCAATAAAGAGGGATTCATCAAACCCTCCTGTCTTTCGGAAAACCGATGCTCTTGTCATCGTTCCGGAAGAAATGACCAGATCTGCCCGAACCGGCTGTTTTTCTCCTTTGACATAAATATCTTTCGGATAGCCCCATCTTCCTAAGCGTTGTACCGGATATTCTTCTAAGGTTTCTTTCTCTACTGCGATCGGTGCAGCCACACATTCTCCCAGCTGTTCCAGTGCCGTTTCCAGTACCTTCAAAAGAGTTTCATTGATTACGCTGTCCTGATCTAAAAATCCAAGAATCTCTGCTCCCTGCTCCAAAGCATAAGAAATCCCTGCATTCTGAGCAGCCGCAATACCTGCATTCCCATGAAGGCTGATCAGCTTCGTCTCTTCTGATACCATTTCTGCACCAACCGGATGCTTTTCTGAGTTATCTGCGATCACAGGGGTAAACCCTGCTTTTTCCACACACGCAGTTAACTGTTTGATCTGCTCCTCTTCTGGCTCATAAGTTACGATAATGACGCACTTTGTCATAAATTTCTTCCTTTTTTCTGTATTCCTGCATTCATCCAGACATTCCAATACCACAGTACCGCCATCAGTCCGAAGGAATTAAACAATACCGGATTGGTCTGTGCAAAGAACAGATACATGAGAAAGATCATCATTTCTTCTTTCATCTGCCAGACTCTCCAGCATTTGATCTGCTTCCAGTCCGTTCCTCTGTTCGGCACGATCAACAAAAACCACACCAAAACGGCCAGAGGAATGCCGAAATATCTGCAGTGATCTAAAAATGTAATCTCCGTATGAGCAACTTTGTACATGGTACCTGCAGAATCATAAAAGCTTGCCAATCCATTTCCCAAAAGAGCATTTTTCAGATCCAACTGTTCAAAATAAGAACGGATATGTCCTGCTTTCACAAAATTGGACGATTCAGACAAAGAAAAGAAATTGGAAAACAACAACAAATATCCTACTGCCGCCGCACCTGCTGCACATAACACCGCTGCGATCAGAATCTGTTTTTTTCTGTCCAGTCCTACCCAAAACAGCACACACATAGAAACCGGCATCAGCAATATCAAGGTTCTGGAACCTGTGGTAAAGGTCATAAGCATCGCCAGCCCGATAAAAATAGAATTGGAATATTTTTTATTTTTCAGTACATCCACAAACAACACATCGGTCAGAATCAGCAAAAACGGGGTTGTTCCAAGATAAATTTGCATCCCGCTGCCTCCAAAAAAGGAGCGTTTGGTAAGGATTCCGGAACAAAGCTCATGCAGACCATTTCCAATGAACTGGGTAACTCCGTTATCCAGCAGATGCACCCCATTTTTCATCCAAACCGGAAGAGCAAAGTCCATACGGTTGATCGCATAAACTACATAAACTGCAAAAAATATAATATAGATCTTTGCAGCCTGTTTTATCACACCATTCAGATTGATTTCAAATTCTCGGATGGGATAGATTAGGAGCAATACTCCCACTGCCAGCAAAAACTGCTTTGCCAGTGCCAGATCAGCTCTTCCCAGCATCCCCAGTACAAAACCGTAGCCAAACACTGCAATGATCACCAGCGGTGCCATCGTAAACTGCAGAAACTCGAATTTCTGCTCTTTTTTTACAAACAAGAGATAACCTGCATAAATTGCCAGGAGAAGGACAAAGATTACCTTATTGGCTGCGGTCAAAGGAATCAGCAGGGAGGTCAGCAGATAGATTGCCAATAAAATTGTATAACTCTTACGTAACTGCATCATCTGAATTTCTTTTTCTCCACTCCCAGTTTCCTAAGTACTACCGTTCCAAGGCTGATCAGACCAAAGGAATTTTTATAATCCTGATAGGTTTTGTTTTCCCCTTCGATCAAAGCATCAAACTGCTCAGTACTGATTCCCAGTCTTTTTGCAATATACGCCTTATCTTCCATCATCTGTTCCATCGGATACGGCTCTTTTTCTAATTCTTCCAATGCCTGTTCTCTGGTAAGCGTTCCTGCCAGAACCTCATTGGAATAATATACGCGTCGTTTATCATAGCCGAATTTATGCGGCAGATAATAGCCTTCATAAAAACGGGTAAATACATTTTCGTAATGCTTCTGGTCATAAGCAACCCAGCCAAAACGATCCTGCAAGAACTTTTTCACTTTTTCTTTGTCATATTCAATATAATTTAACGGTGCAACTCTCTTCATTCCTTTAAAATAAGCATAATACAGTCTGCTCTTTAAAAGACCGCATTTCGGGAATGTTTTTAACGGCACCTTACCAAATTTCTTATGGATATCATTGATCAGTACAATGTCATTCTGATAAACCCATTCTACTGGCGGACGGATACATTCTGTGGCATTGTTGGCTCCGGTAAGTACATATTTGATCTTATTTTTTACTGCATAATTGTAAAGTCCTGCAAAAATCGCATGATCCTGCGGAAGATCCTGATACGGAACCTGGGATTTAAAAAATGCCAGCTGAAGATCTTTCATTTCTTCCCAGTCAATGACTTCTGTATACATATCCAGACCTAGCGCATCAACGATCCTTTTTGTATTTTCATCTGCCAGTTTCAAATTCCAGCCGGTGTCTACACAATAGATCAATGGACGTAAATGCATGATTTCTTTGGCAACATAGCAAAGATAAGAACTGTCTACACCACCGCTCATACCAATGATGCAGTCATATTTTTTTCCTTTTCCTTCTTTTCGGATCTTTTCTGCAATTTCGTCTAATTCCCGCTGACCTTCCTCGCCCTGTTTCCAGCTTGGCAAAATATTGTCATAATAGTCATTACAGAAATCACAGACTCCTTTTTCATCAAATACGATTTTAGAATCTGTGGTATCCATAACACAATGGGTACAGATCTGATACGGTCGTTTTTCTTTGTTTTTTTTCATAATGATCACTCCTAAACTACACATTGCTCCCTCACAGCTGCTGCGGTTTCCTTCCGCATTTCGCTGTTACTTAACAATCTTCATGAAATATGGATCCATTTGATCTAAAAGTTTGTTCTTTTCAAAATGCATTTCAAAATAACTTCTGGCATTGACTCCCATCTGTTTTCGTTCTTCGAACGTACACTGCATGATCTTCTCCAGATTTTTGACCAACGCTTCTGCATCGCCGCCCGGACTGCAGAGTCCACATTCTGCCTCTTCGATCACTCGCTTGGATTCTCCTGCCGCCGCTGCCACCACAGGCATACCGCATGCCATGTAGGACTGCAGTTTTGCCGGTATGGTCATTTCAAACAGTTTCGTATCCATAAATGACAGAAATGCTGCATCTGCCACTGACAAAAGTCTTGGAATTTCTGTTGCCGGCTGTCGTTTGATCAGACAGAAATAGTCTTCTGTTTTCTGCTGCCGGATTTCCTCTTTTAATTCTTCCAAATATCTTCCGTCACCAACGATACAAAACAGTACCTTTTTTCCCTTTTCCTGTAAAATCTTTGCTGTTCTCGGAAGAATATCCAGCCCCTGTGCATATCCTACATTTCCGGTAAACATCACTTTAAAAACATCGGTTTCCGGAATTTCCGGTACGTTCGCTTTTTCCATCGGAACATAAAATTCTTCTGCATACTGAGGCCAGTAATGTACCTTTTCTTCCGGCACTTTCACTTTTCTTTTACATACTGCTTTTACAAAACTTGGAGAAGTCACAAAAATCTCCGTACAGTTTTTATAAATATAATCCACCATCTTCTGGATTGGTTCTATGATCATCGGATGGGTGATTCCGGTAACGACTTCTACATTTTCCGGCCAAAGATCCTGGGCATACAGATACAACGGAATTTGATGTTTCTTTGCATACCAAACTCCGATCACACATTGTGTCATCGGAGACGTTTCAAACATAAAGACCGCATCTGCTTTTATTTTCGTAAATAAGTTCCAGAAAAAACCGCTGATTGGAAAGGACAGATAATTCAGGATCATTCCGATCGCACTTTTTCCACGGGCAACAATCGGAAGACGGATAATCTCAATCCCATTCCAACATTCTTTCCGTTTTTTCCATAACCCATACCCATCATAAAACTTTCCCTGAGGATAGTTTGGAATTCCTGTCACCACTGTAATCTGATATCCGCGCCGGATCCATTCACAGCACATATCATTGATCCGAAACTGCTCCGGATAAAATACCTGACAAAGTACGAGAATATGTTTTTTTTTCGTTATTTTCTGAGTCATTTTTCCTCTTTAAAACCTTCTGTGGATTCTTTTCTTACCATAATCTGCAATGTCATCAAAATCAGCTTAATATCGAGAAGAATGGAATATTCCTCAATATAAGTCAGATCCAGCCGCAGTTTATCATAAGGAGAAGTATTGTATTTTCCGTAAATCTGGGCGTATCCGGTCAGACCGCCTTTCACTTTGGTTCGATATACAAATTCCGGTACTTCTTCCTGATATTTTTCCACATGCTCCACACGCTCCGGTCTCGGACCTACAATACTCATATCCCCTTTCAGGATATTGATGATCTGAGGAAGTTCATCAATTCTTGTCGCACGGATCACTCTTCCTACTTTCGTAATTCTCGGGTCATGATCTGTGGCCCGAAGTACTTCTCCCGCTTTTTCCGCATTTACGATCATACTTCTGAATTTCAGAATCTCAAAACGTTTTTCATCTCTGGTCACTCGAACCTGTTTAAAAAATACCGGTCCGCCATCTTCCAGCTTAATTGCAATGGCTACCACCAGCATGATCGGTGCTGCAATGATCATGGCAATAGCACATAAACAAATGTCCATTGCCCGTTTAATGAATCGCTGTTCAATATTCAGACCATTTCCACGGATCAAAAGCATCGGCGTGTCAAAGGTATTGATCTTATCTGCACCGCTGATTACAATATCAGACAGTTTTGGTGTCATATACAATCGGATTGCATTGGTATAGCAAAATTTCAAAAGATCATTACGCAGCTGCGCCGGCACGTCATTCAACAATACTGCTTCATGGTTTCTGATCTCCTGACAAATCTGTTCAAATCCTTTTTCTGCAGAGATGGTTTCTGTAATATGGTACTTGTCCCCGCGCACTGACATCTTTTCTTCCAAGGACAGTGCACTTTCCGTTCCGTATACAAGCACCAAATCTCTCGGTGTGTGATATTTATGATACACCGCAGTATACAGATAACAGCAGAAGATACATAAAAAGAGATCCACTGCAGTCAGCAGAAGCATTGGCACCGGATTGATCATCACATTCGAGATCAAAGACAGCTGCCAATAAGTAACAAAATTAACCAGAAACATGGCAATACACTGGGATACCGTAATGTCTGCCATTTTAGAATGCCCATAATTAAATCCATCAGAATAATAAAATAAGATGGAAGTTAACACGGCATAGATTCCCATCAATACAAATTTACCTCTTCCTAAATACGGGAAGGTCACTTCCTGATAGCAAAGCAGCCAGGTAATATAATAGGATATGGTAAATAAAAGCAGCTGAATCAGCACTTCCAATTTTCTGATCAGATATCTTTTTTCTTCGTTTTTTATACGATTCATATCATTGTCCTCTCGTAATTCTCCGGGGTATCCTTAGTTTTCATTCCCATAAAATTCCTGATACCACTGAGCAAATTTTCTCAGTCCGTCCCGCAGACTTGTAGACGGTTTAAATCCAAAATCCCGCTCTAGTGCGGTTGTATCTGCATAAGTAACCGGAACATCTCCCGGCTGCATCGGTACCAGCTCTTTATGAGCTTCAAAATCATAATCCTCCGGCAAAACACCGGCACGAATCAGTTCCTGCTGCAAAATATCTACAAAATCCAGCAGATTTTCCGGCTGGTTATTTCCGATATTGTAAACTGCATACGGCGGTACCGGAAGTCCGTCTTCGCCTGTCAGTTTTTCCGGTGCTCCCTGCATTACACGCAGTACACCTTCTACAATATCATCAACATACGTAAAATCTCTTTTACAATTTCCAAAATTAAAGATCTGGATTTTCTTTCCTTCTTTTAATTTGTTTGTAAATCCAAAATACGCCATATCCGGTCGGCCTGCCGGTCCGTAAACTGTAAAAAATCGAAGTCCGGTAGATGGAATATTATACAGCTTCGAGTAAGCGTGTGCCATAAGCTCGTTGGATTTTTTCGTTGCCGCATAAAGTGATACCGGATGATCTACTTTGTCTTCAGTACTATATGGGATTTTCTTGTTGCTTCCATACACTGAGGAACTGGACGCGTATACCAGATGCTCTACTCCGCCTTCTCCCTGATCATAGGAATGTCTGCATGCTTCCAGAATATTATAAAATCCGATCAGATTCGATTCAATGTAAACATCTGGATTGGTGATAGAATAACGGACACCGGCCTGTGCCGCCAGATTTACCACTACCTGAGGTTTGTAGACAGAAAAGAGTTCCTGAATAACTTCCGAATCTGCTATTGTTCCTTTGACAAAGATCCACTGACTGTCTTTTTTCAGTTCTGCCAGCGTTTCAATCTCTTTTAAACGATATTCTTTGATCGTCACATCATAATAGTCATTCAGATTATCAATCCCAATGATCCTGATGTTTTCCACATCATTTAACAGTCTTTTAACAAGATTTGCACCGATAAATCCGGCTGCACCCGTAACCAGTACGGTCTTTCCTTTTAATTCTACTTTCTGCATCGCTTTCTCCCAGAATATTTATTGTAATTTTACGACCAGGGTTCCGTCAATCATGGCAATGCTGCCTTCTTTTGGAAATGCAGGCATCTCGAGAACTTCTTCCCTATTTTCAAATTCAGATGCATCCGCACTTACCATTGGTCTTCCAAGCATAAACATAAAATATTTTCCATAGGTCGATTCGTAGGTAATCGGGCTTCTGTAACCTACACCCATAAGAATTTCATATTTTTGAAATCCTCTTCTCTCCTGACCAATTACATTTTCACCGATAAATGCAACCGGCGTTTCTCCCGGAATATATTCTTCCTGTTCTTCCATTGCATCTGCAACCCTTGTCATATAAGATAACGTAGAGGTTGCTTCCAGATTCTTTTTCACATAAATGGTATTCGCAGCCTGCACATTTTCCATATTGATCAGGAATACACAGACTCCGATCAACAGCATAAGATTTTTTCTAAAATTTATCCGGCAATGACTATGATCATAAAACCATTTTACCATCAGCAAAGCAAGCATAAATAACAACCATATCGCATACTGTGTCAGTATATGAGAATTTCCATCACTTAAAAAATACGTGATATTCATTCCAAACGGCATCACTGCACACAAAAGACAGAATAGGACACGACCCAGCCAATCCATTTTTTTCAGACAGATCAGGGAAAGTACTAAGATACTGATCATAATCAGTCCAAAAATAAGGATGTATAATTTTTCCGGATCTGAAATCAGCATGACTCCCTTTACCGTTTCGAAAAAATCCACATACGTATTCCATACTTTTTCAAAAATATTTTCTGAAAAAAGACCGGACATATTTCCAAGACTGTTATAATCATTGGTATTAAAACTTTCAACCCCGCTAAATCTTTCAGAAACTTTTAATTCAGCGAAATAACATACCGCTGCGACTCCGATCATCCCAACTGCGGACAGCCCTCTTCTCAAAACAAGCAGACTTTCTTCTTTTTCCCAAAGTTCTTTGATACATACAAATATGATTAAAGTAATCGCAATGGATAGATAGCTTTGATAAATTCCTAATGTAATTGATAATAAAACGGATGCCGCAAATAAAAACAGACATTTTCTTCCTGTTTTACTCTCTTTTACCGCTTTTTTCCATAAAAATACGGAAAGTACAGAAAGAAGAATTGCAAATGCATCCGCATCAAGATCGTGCAGATAAGTTGCAGCGATCGTATAAACCGATGGATTCGTCACACAGATACCTGCGATCAAAATAAGAAGCCATTTATTTTCTATATCAAAAATTCTCACGATCACATAAACTGCTAAAGCAATCCATAATAAGGTCAACAAACCGATTACCCAAGGCAGTACGATTCTTCCTCTTGTAAATTCGATATAAAATACATAAAAAATTCTTCCCAATCGTGCTTTCGGCCACTGCGAAGCAATGCTAAAAGAGTTCAAAGAATCATGGCATACCAGCATATTCAAAAAGCAGTATCCATGAGCAGCAAATCCCCAAATATAAGTATATAAAAAGCATTGCTTCAGTAAGTTTAAATTTACTTTCTTTTTCATCTCTTCCAAAATTTTCTGCATATATTCTTACCTAACTTTTCCTTTTCGTAAAAATTTTTACAATTTCAACACACTGCGGATTCACTGCCACATTGACCAGAATTCCTGCCGCAGAACATACCGCTGTCGTCAGCACTCCTGCCACGATAAAATCCAGGTAATTCTGAATTTCCAGATGAATGTAGCGTTCCGCAAACACAACTGCTGCAAAGAACAGATAATTTCCGCCTAAAATGCTCACCGTCTTTTTGCAGGAACGTTTCAGAATCTTTTTATCTGAAATATATGCACAATACACGACTTTTAACGGCAATGCGGCCACTGTCGCCAAAAGTACTCCGTAAATTCCAAACCATTTTACCAGGATTACTGACAAGATCAGATTCGTTGCTGCTTCGATCACTGCCACGATTCCGCTCTGCTTTGCATATCCTCCGATATTGGTCAGATTTCTGGTTACATAACTGCTGTAAGAAAGCAGCTGTACGATACAGAATAACAGCGGTGCGTATTTATAAATGTAGTTCACATCCGAAACTCCCGCCGTATAGAGACGGATAAACGGAAGGATCAAAATATAGCAAACACTCATTAAGATGGTCGGAATTCCTACAAACGCGGACATAAAGATGTCATGAAGCTTCGTATATTTTTCCAGACTTTCATAATAAGCCTGTCCCAAAAGATATACCACACTGTTATAAACGGTATTTAAGATCGTTGTCAAACTTCCAAAAACCAGATTGTAGATCGAATATACACTGGAGATTACAGTACTTACAAATGTAGACAGAACAACCATATCGGTAGAAGAAAATACAACCCAGGCAATCTCCGCTGTTACATAAGCACTTCTGTTTTTCAATTTCGCCGTTTTCGGTGCAGCTTTGTAATTGATCCAGCCATAGTGCTTCTTAAAGTAAATTCTATAGATCAGAATCTGAACGATGGTAATAAAGCAGTATACCATCTGAAGTGCATCAATTCGAATACTCAAAGAAATAACGATGATCTTTCCCAGCTGTCCCAGCGTCGTCTTTAATGCGGTTACACCACTAAAAACATAATCTTTTCCATCCGCTCTTAAAATGGCGGATTCGGTCTGGGTAAACAGAAATGACAGTACACCTGACATTCCCTCGAAAAAGATTAAACTGAAGATAATGGACTTATCTACACTGCTTTTCCAGGTGATCGGAATGATCACTGCCAAAAGCACTACCGCCAATGCATATCCGATGGTAAATTTTTTAAAATAAGACTTAGATACACTGGCTACATAAGAAATTCCATCCTGATCTTTTTCCACAATCGGTTGATACAGCATATCTCTTGTTGCAAGGGCAATTCCCGCTTCCAAAAGAGACATATAGCTGAAAATCTGCGTGATACTGTTAATGATTCCATTCACATCAGATCCGTAATTCATCAACACAATCCTTGGAACAATAAATCCCAACGCGATCGTTAAGATCTTACTTCCAAAGCTGACCATCAAATTTGTTAAAACTCTTGATTTTTTCATAAATCTAACTCTATCTCATTTATCAATGCACTTTCCGGCATTGACCTTTCTTCTTATCCTTTGATCCTTATCCAGTCTTTCATTATAACATGTCAGCGATTATGAAGAAATCTTTTTCATGATCATTTCATAAAACTGCTGCTCTTCCCGTACCTGTCTGTCGATCTGTTCTTTGAATTTCTGATATCCCGGATCTTTTTTACATACTTGTTTTCGTCTGATATTGACCAGTTTGTCAATATATAAACTGAGATTCAGATACATCGGCAGACCGCCGCAATATTTTCGAACCAGCAGATACAGCTTTTCCAAGCCCTTTGTTTCTGTCAGATACTGCTCTCTTAAACGATTTTTATCTTTCTGGAAGATAGGATTCGGTACATTACTCACCGACTGATTATGCATGCGGTACAGCACTATTCCCTGCGGTACAAATTCAATTTCCAGATCTTTGATATTTTTGATCATACTATACCACATCGGATCATCTTCATATAAACGATATCCTTCCAGATTCTTTTCACATGCTGCATCTAAAAACAGCTGTTTTGTATATAACGTAGATGGGGTATGCAGATAACGTCCTCGTTTAAAATATTTTAAATTATACGCTCTGCCCGCCTGATTGTGCGTCATATGATAATAAAATTCGATCAGGTACTTCTCCCGATAAGAGATTTTTCCGTCACACAGCTCTACTCTGAAATAAGTTTTTAATTTTCTGTCATTCAGATCATCATATTCTGCAAATACATTTTTATGGGAGATCAGATCATCCCCGGCAATGATCTTCAGGTATTCTTTTTCTGTATCTACCATCTGAACGATCTTGCAAAAATTCGGCACGATTCCCTGATTTTTTTCATTAACGATCACATCCACATTTTTAAAATAGCTTCTGTTCTTTTGAATCCATTCCTTTAATACCGGAACGGTACGATCTTTGGATGCATCATCCGTAATGATCAGGGAAACTTCCAGATCTTTTCCATATTCTATCTTTTGATATTTAATACTTTCCAGTGTTTCCACAATATATTGTTCCTGATGATAAGTCAGGATTCCGAATACATACGTTCTCATGGAGCATTACCTTTCTGTGTATAATTGTTCCAGTGCACCTACGATTTTGTTCATGTCCCATGCATCCATTCCGTCGTAGATGACTTCTGTCGGATGAAAATTAAAAATCCGTTCTGCCCAAACTTCAGCTGAAAGCTGCAGATCCAACTGAAGTACCAAATTAGATACCACTGCCTCCTTTGGCACTGCTGAGGAAATTACACTTGGAATTCCTGCTTTCTGAGCTTCAATGGCTGCAATTCCCAGACCTTCGCAAAGAGATGGGAAAACAAAACAATCCATTGCCTTCAGCAATTCCGGAATGTCCGTACGATGAGATAAAATTCGATAACATTGATTCAGTCCCAGTGTATCTAACTGCGCTTCTATCTCTTTCTGCAGACTCCCATTTCCGATCAGCAGTAAAAATGCGTTCGGATTTTTCTCATGAAGTTTTGCAAATATTTCAATTAAGAAGCGATGATTTTTAACTTCATTAAATCTGCCTACATGACCAATCACCCATGCATCCTCCGGGATTCCTTCACGAAGTCTCACGGTTTTCTGATTCACTGTAGTTTCAAAACGGGTAAAATCAATCCCATTGTTTAAAACTACCGTATTTTCCACTCCAAACATTGTATTGAGTTCGTCTCTCATTCTTTCATGAAGTGCAATCATCTGCATCGGATATTGTTTCATCAGCTTTTTCGTTGCCCACAGATCCAGTTTCCGTCCAAAACTCTGATTCCAATGGCGGCTGACCTCCGTATGCATGGTGCGCATGATTTTCGTATCTTTCTTAAGATTCGAAAGCAATACATAAATACTCAGTGCCATGTGCATATGCAGAACATCCGGTGCTTCTTCCCGGATGGTTTTTTTCAAAAAAAGCCACCGTTTTGCCAGCATAAACAGGCGTCCCGGATAGCGAAATGCAATCTTATCATAATTTTTTATATGGTCACTGGCATAGATGACCCGGATTCCAGCCTCTTCCAACTGTTTTTCATATGGCGTATGATATCTGTGAAAACAGAGCACCGATACGTCAAATTTTTCTTTGTCCAGTTTCAGACAGTATTCTTTTGTCAATGTTTCTGCACCACCCATGGAAAATCCATGAATGAACTGAAGCACCTTGATCTTTTTCATTTTATTTCTCCACTGCAGTCTTTTCTATCAGATTCAGCCATTGCTGCATAATCTTAGAAACTTCCAGTTCCTCATTTAATCTTACTGCTTGCCCGGCCAACGATCTTCTCAATTTCTGATCCTTGATCAGCTCCAGCATGGCCGCTGTAAACGCTGTCTGATCATTTAATTCTGTTAAAATGCCGTTTTCATGATCTTTAATTAGATCCGTAGCACCGGAAACTTTGGTCGAAATCACCGGAAGTCCCAGACACATCGCTTCGATCAATGCATTCGGCATTCCTTCATAATCCGAGCTCAAAACAAACATCTGGGCATCTTTGATCTGCTCATGCACATCTGCCACATTGCCCGGAAGCTTTACCTGTTTCTGAATTCCCAGCTGATGGATCAAAGATTCCAAAGCCTCTCTTTCCGGACCTTCTCCAAAAATTACCAGTTCATATTCCGGCTCTTTTTTCAAAAGCTCTGCAAACGCACAGATCATCATTTTCTGATTTTTCTGCGGCATCAGACGACCGGCCGTTACAATCTTCTTTTCTTTTTTTGTATCTAATGCAATTCCCGCAGCTTCTTTCAGATCGATGGGATTATAGATCACCTGACTCTTTTTCTGTACGGCTCTGCTGAAATATTGTTGATTTTTCATCGTCTGAACAACTACCCCGTCTGCAAACCGATATAAAAAATCTCTGCATTTTCGCACGACAGGATTCGACGGCACTTTGGTCGGGTCATTCCGATCAGCTACAATGATCGGCGTTTTAGAACCAAGATTGGCTCCAATCGCCATCATATTAAACGGCGCCAGAAAAGAAATGACTGCTTTTGCATTTTTTTTCAAATATTTTCTAATCTGCAGCAGATTGTTCAGCTTATTTTTACTGCCCGTCATCGTTTCTACTGCAGTCAATTTCACTTTTGGATCTAACTCATAGGAAACCGGTCTGTCATAATAGGTCAATACTTCTACCGGCATTCCCAATTTTGCCATATGACTGGCCAGCACAGAAACGACCCGCTCTGCACCGCCATTGCACAGTGTTCCTATGAAAAAGACATATCTTTTCACGTTTGTTACCTCTTATATCGACTGAACCACCTTCAGATACTGGTCAATGACGATCTGACGGTTAAATTCTTTTTCTACTTTTCTTCTTCCGGCAAGCCCCATGGCTTTTCGCTCTTCTCTGGATAATCTCATAAATTTTTCAATCTGACGAATCAGATCTTCACTGTCATTCTGTTTGCAGATATAACCGTTGACACCCTCCTCAATGACTTCGCGGCATCCTGCACGATCTGTGGTAATGATCGGTCTTCCGGATGCAGAAGATTCCAGAAGTACGTTGGAAAGTCCTTCCGGGTAATAAGTCGGATGAACGGTACAAGAGATCATTTGATAGATTTCCGTCATATCCCGCACCATTCCGTGGTACTGAATGATTCCTTTTTCCTGCAATTTCTGCAACCGATCGCTGTAATCATCTTCACAAAATCCGCAAATATGAAATCTTGTTTCCGGATAATTTTCTCTGATCTTCTGCGCTGCTTCTAAATAATTGTCAATTCCTTTTTCCTTCATCACACGGGCAATAAATACAAAATCCACCGTTTCTGATTCCGGATAAGGAAGCACCTGATAATGTTCTAAATTCACGCCTGATCCCGGAAGCTGGGTATAAGCTCCCTTGACTACCTGACGCTCTACCATAAATTTCTTATTTTCCTCGTTCTGGAAAAAGACCATTTTGGCTTTTTTTAATCCGATTTTATAAAGCGTTAATGTAATTTTCTGCATCAGACCGTCATTTTCCACTGCAGTCCCAAGTCCGGTAATATTTGCTGCATATGGAATTCCCAGTTTTCCGCATACCATTCCGCCGTAAACATTCGGTTTGATCGTATAGGTAAATACAAGATCCGGCTGTTCTTTTTTCAGCAGATCCTTATAAAAACGGATCAGCTGAATTTCTTTTGCCGGATTCATTCCTCTTCGTTCCAAAAGACTGCAGTCAATAAACTGACACCCCATTTGAACAAGATCACCTATATATTCTCCATCCGGCAGACAGATTACCACCTGATGCTGCTTTAAAAGCGTTTCTAAAAGTTCTTTTCGAAATTTATATAAACCGGCATCATTATTCGCCAAAATCATGATCTTCATAAACAACTTCCTTTTTCTATCCATTTCACCGACGTTTTGTCTTCGTAAAATGTTCCTACTTAACCGTATATAAACCGTCCCTGTTTTGGAACCAGATACTCTTCATTCCAAGCTGATCCGGTGCTGTAAAATCTTTTTTGATATTGTCACCGACATAACACATCTGAGCATATTCCACTCCCAGCTGTTCTTTCATCATTTCAAATGCCAGCGGATGAGGTTTGCGAAACTCAGCTCCGCCCAGTTCATCTGTCACTATGATCTGATCAAACAAGGCTTCCAATCCCAATGCTTGAATCTTCGCCCGCTGACCTTCCGGTCTGCCGTCGGTGATCAGCCCCAGAGAAATTCCTTTTTCGCGGATCCGTTCCAGCATTTCCTTGACTCCCGGATAAAGATGGATCTCCGGCTGCTGATAACGATAAATATGCAAACATTTTTCTTTGTTTTCCGGTGTATCCAATCCTTCCGCTTTTAAAAATTCGTCAATTGCAGGTTTTTTCTCCTCAAACAATCTCCAGAGTTTCTCTTCCGCACCCTGAATCTGCGGAAATGCTTCCCCAATTTTCCGGTAACCGCTTCTTACATACTCTTTTTCTCCATAAAGCGTGTCATCCATATCAAAAATTACTGCCTTCAGACCATGGATCTGTTCTTCCGCTTCCAGAATTTTTGTAATCTCAATCATCAGATTCCCTCAAAAACACAGATACTCTGGTCAAAACGACTGTAAACTGCCTGATCTTTTGCCGCTTTTTCTTCGTAGGAAAGTGTTTCTCCTTTCAGCATCCGAAGTACTGCTTTGGCACTGTCCGCACCTGCTTTGATAGAGAGCGGCGCACCGCCTCCAAAGCGCGGATTGATCTCAATATAATAATTATCCCCAGTCGCTGTTTCTTTGATCAGCTGTACCGTAATCTGTCCGCAAGGTTTATAATCAGCAATCAGTGTTTTCATTTCTTCAATCATCTGATCATCCTGGCAGATTCTGGTCTGGAGAACTTCTCCTGCACGAACTGCCATACGTTCTCTCGGTGTAATATATACCGGATTTCCTTCATAATCGCAGAAAATGTCAATGGTATACTCCGTTCCTGAAATAAATGGCTGCACAATATAATCTTTTACCTTTTCAGAATAGTTTTTCAAATCTTCTGCCGTATTCACTTTATAGGCATCGATGCTGGAGCTTCCGTCTTTCGGTTTAATAAATGCCGGATACCCCATATGATATTTTGCTGCATCGTCCGTCGGAACCGGTGATTTTAATCCAAGTGAAATAAAATAGTCTGCAGTAAATCGTTTATCTCTGCATAAACCTACTTTATCCGGTGCACTGATCAATACTTTTGTACCGATTGCTTCAAAACGTGCTTTATTTTCTGCAAGGATCAGCAGATCCGTATCAATGGTAGGGATCAGACAATCCACTTTTTTCTTTTCACAGATTTCCAACAGCTGCGGAATATACTCCGGTTCTCTGATCTTACATACAATCTCTGTTTCATCACAGAAAAACAATGCAGGAGCAGTGTTGGAAATATCTGCTCCTATAATCGTCAAATCAACTTCTAATTCTTTTGCCGCTTTTTTAAAAGCCTGCATTAACTCTACTCGTCTTCCGACACTGGTAAACAATACTTTCATCTGTTACCCCTCTCATCTGAATCCGTCTGCAATCTTATTCTTCTGTCGACTGTGACATCGTTTCGAAATCACTTCCCATAAATTCTTCCATCGTTGCAGAAGTATCTGAACTGATTCCTTCTTTTTTCAATACCGTACCCACGGTCTGAAAAATGATCTTCCAGTCACCAAAAAAACTCACATGATCTACATAGTAAACATCTTTATCAAATTTCTCTTCCCAGGTAATGGAATTTCTTCCATTGACCTGTGCATAACCGGTAAATCCAGGTCTTACTTCATGACGTCTTGCCTGATGCGCACTATACCGTGGAAGATAACGAACCAACAGCGGTCTCGGACCTACCACTGCCATATCTCCCTTTAATATATTAAAAAGCTCCGGCAATTCGTCCAGACTGGTGGCACGCAGTTTTTTTCCAAACTCTGTTAATCTGATTTCATCCGAAAGAAGATTTCCATCTTGATCTTTTGCATCTGTCATCGTACGGAATTTGTACAGGCAAAATACCTTTCCATCTAATCCCGGACGCTCCTGTTTAAATATGACAGGACTTCCCAGTTTTGTACGCACAAGCACTGCTGTCACAGCGATTACCGGTGATAACAGAATCAACGCTGCCAGCGCACACAAAAAATCCTGAGGACGTTTGATAAATCGTTCATAAAACCCTTTTTTATGTTTCTTCATTCTTTCTTCTCTACTTAAAATTTTTCTTTTTATCCGAATATTAAAACAGTTCGATTATTTTTTAAAATGATACGTATCTACCATATTAGCTACCGCTTCCCGGATCTGCTCACTGTTATCGTAGCTTAACCGGTATAATTCCTGGATATCGATAAAAAATTTATCTACATCCAATTCGATCGGTTTTGCAATATGAATCAGCTTATTGGCTGTTTTCTGCATTCCTTCTTCGGCCATGAGTTTTTCTTCGTAAAGTTTTTCTCCCGGGCGAAGTCCCGTATATTTCACGTCAATATCCACATCCGGAATCAATCCGGAAAGTTTGATCAGATTTCTTGCCAGATCATCAATCTTTACCGGATCTCCCATATCCAGAATAAAGATCTCACCGCCCTTTGCATAAGCACCGGCCTGCAGAACCAGACTGACTGCTTCCGGAATGGTCATAAAATAACGAATGATATCCGGATGAGTAACGGTCACAGGACCGCCTGCTTCAATCTGTTTTTTAAATAATGGGATTACGGAGCCATTGGATCCTAATACATTCCCAAAACGGACTGCTACAAATTCGGTTGGTTTTGCTGTCTTCTTTGGTGTTTTCTGTTCTGCTGTATGAACACCAAGCACAGGCTCCTGAATTTCTGCACCGGCTGCCTGAAGTTTTCCAACCCGATCCAGTGTCTGTACGACCATTTCACACAGACGTTTGCTGGCTCCCATAATATTGGTCGGATTTACAGCTTTATCTGTAGAGATCAGTACAAATCGTTCACATCCATTCTGTTTTGCTGCCAATGCAGTCTTATACGTACCGATCACATTATTTTTAATGGATTCATTTGGACTGGTTTCCATCAAAGGAACATGCTTATGAGCCGCTGCATGGTAAACAATCTGCGGCTGATAAGTTTCGAATACCTGATTGATCCGTTTTGCATCTCTGACTGATCCGATCAATGCCAAAAGATCCAGGGACGGATATTTTCTTTTTAATTCCTGTTCTATTTCATAGGCGTTGTTTTCATAAATATCAAAAATAATCAGTTTTTTTGGCTCATGAGCTGCGATCTGACGACAAAGTTCTGAACCGATGGAACCGCCTCCGCCAGTTACCATGATTACTTTCCCTTTTACATAACCAAGGATTTCATCCATATTTACCTTGATCGGATCTCTTCCCAGCAGATCTTCTACCGAAACTTTTTTCAGACTGCTGACGGAAACTTCTCCTGTCACTAACTGATAGATGCCCGGCACACTCATCAGCTCACATCCGGTTTCTTTACAGATTGAAAGAATATCTCTTCTCTGCTTTGTATTCAATGACGGAATCGCCATAATAATCTGATTAATCTCATATTTGTGAGCTGCTGCCAAAATCTCCGTTCTTCCGCCGGCGATCGGAATATCGCTGATATATTTTCCCTGTTTTGCAGGATCATCATCAATAAAGCATTTTACCTGAGCATTTAAACGGTTGCTTCGAAGCATCTCATCTAAAAGCTGTTTTCCTGCTTCCCCGGCTCCAATGATCATCACATTTTTTCCAGAATGATTTCCTCTGCTTTTTTCCCGATAGATCATGTGTACCGCACGATATCCGAATCTGGAAACCGCCAAAGCACAAAACATCAGCATCCATCCAATAAAATAATAAGAAATCGGCATTCTGCGAAGGAACAGAAGGGTTCCCACGATCTGTACTGCACCTCCGGCAAGAGATGCCCAGAAAATACGAAATAATTCCGGAAGACTGGCATAACGCCAGACACTTTGATACAGTTTCATTGCAATCAGCATTCCCAGCATCACTACTGTATGCAGCGGCATGATCTGAAATGCCGGCTTTAAGTATTTTTCCGGAATGCTGTTATAATGGCAGTCAAACCGCAGCCATAATGCGATCAGATATGCCAGATTCACCGCAATCATATCGTAAAGCACAAGCATCAGACTCACTGTGTTCATGCCCTTTTTCATTATACGTTGTTTCATAGTCCTACCTACCCACTCTGAATTCTATACATACATTCTACATCATACATCATTTTTCGTCTTAAATCAATAAAACCGCAAAAAAAGAGCTTACTGTTCAGTTCCTCCCAAAACAAAAAGAGTTTATTATGGATTTTTACTAAGAAACTGAGGACAAACTCGATTCTGTACGCAGTGACATTTCTCCTGCTCTGTCCTCTCATCCAAATAAACTCTTTTACTACCCATTATTTTGTTTGCTTTTTTAATTCGCCATGAACCAATCCATTGATAAAAAACCATGGTGTCATAAAATGCATGGATCCATCAAAGGCTCTCTCCACCGTATAATAAAGGAAGAATACCCCAAAAATACCTGCCAGGATCAGTTTGCGTTCCGTGGGAATCTCTTTTTTTCTCAGCCAGCAAATCAATTCCCAGATCACATAAAATGTATAACCTGTAAATGCAAAGAACGGAATCCAGCCTGCCATATTTGCCATATCCAGCCAGGCATTATGTGCATAGGGATACCCCATAAAATCCATCTGATCTCCGCCCATCGGATATAACACCAGCTGCTGCAGGGCACTTCTCTGCAGTTTAAAACGGATATTATTAAAAATCCCTCCATCACGTCCCATAATTCCGATAAAAGAACTGACGAACGGATGATCTTTTAAAATAAAAATAACTCCAACCAATACAACCAGCAGAACAGCTCCGATAATCTTCGTATTTTTATGAGACAGAACCTTTTTTACTTTTTTCCATTCTAAAATCATATAAAGGAACAGCTGTGCCGCAAACACCAACGGCAGGATCAATACCGAAGTTCTGGTCTGGGAAGCCATGGAAATATAGATAAAAAAGAATGCGAGCACAATCATCACACTGCTTAAGATCTTTTTCTGTCTAAAATACATCATTGAAGGAAATACCATGGCAAGTGCCGGCAGAAAATAAACGATCTGCTGGGTTCCCGGGATCGTCAACGGCATCCAGATATCTTTCCATACCCGAATATCGCCTTCAAACAACTGACCATCCAGAAAAAGTGCAGAATTCAGCACCCCATGAATCGCATGTCCTGCAATGAGCATCATCAGAAACCATTTATAAAATTTTTCAGAATCCGGTCGTTCTCCCACTTCAGCTGACAGATAATTTCCAAGAACATACATTAAAATCCCTACATACGGAAGGGACATGGTAAATGCTCTGGTTCCATACAAGATGATATAATAAGATGCAATGGTCACTGTCAATAATCCCGTATTCAGATCCAGACGAAATGCTCTTTGTTTGATCAAAAGCATCAGACAGATCAAAGAGCCGATCAAAATGGTAATCCGATTGGGAAAATCAAACAACATCATGAAATAACAGCATAAAAATACCATGACCGCAGACCAGAAAATCGTCTGCACGTTTTTCTGCTGTAACTTTTCTTTCATATATTCTAAAATTCCTTTCTGTTCTTAAGCATTTTCTTTCCGGAGCAGCCCGCTGATCAGTCCATTGATATAGATCCACGGTACCAGAAATTCCGTCGGAGCGTCAAACAGGGGTTCCACACTCATATAAAGGAAAAATGCCATATAAAGTCCTGCTGCTGCCAATTTTAATTCTGAACTGAATTCTTTTTTCCGAAGCAGACAAATCAACTGATAGAAACTATAAACCGTATAGGCCGCAAATGCAAAAAACGGAATCACGCCTCCGGCATTTGCCATATCCAGCCACGTATTATGACAGTAAGTTCTTCCAAGCTCCATCTGTCTTCCGCCCAGCGGATGATCAAACAGCTGAAGTAACGCCTGCCGCTGTGCCTGAAAACGGACATTATTCAGAATTCCGCCGCCTTTTCCCATATTTTCTATAAAGGCAACGATCACTAGACTGTCTTTGACCAAAAAGAGTCCAATCACTGCTACCACACAAAAAATCAGCACCACTGCCCAGAACCGTTGATCCCTGCACAGTTTTCTGACTTTTTCTTTTTCAAAAATACAAAAAAGAAGAACCTGCAGCCCGCCTACGATCACAAAGATGACCAAAGGCATTCTGGATCTGGTCGCAAGAGAGGTATATAGAAAAAAAACTGCTGTCAATCCACCAAGGACTCTCATCCACCAATACTTTTTGCTGCTTTTGAAATATAAAACCGCCGGTACAACGACTGCAAGCACCGGAAGAAAATAAGCAGTATGCTGAGTTCCCGGTACGATCTCTCCGGTGAAAAAATCATGCCAGCGTCTCGTTCCCGGAACAACATAACCTGCATAATACATATAAGCATTCAAAATTCCATGAAGTGCAAATCCGCAAATCAAAGTCAGGAAAAGGACCGTGATCCCCTCTTTCGCCTTACAAGTTTCCATTTTCCGAAATTCTACTGCAGAATGTTCCGCCAACAAATAGAAAAACAACGGAAGATAGAGAATCATAAAACATAACCCTCTGATGCCATGGACAATTCCATAGTAAGAGCCTAAAGTACATGCCAGCAGTCCAAAACCAAGATCAATCTTCCATGATTTCTGTTTCCAAAGCAGATACAGCAGCAGTACGCCGCTGACTGCTGTAAAAAACCAGTTCGGCAAACGATTTCCACCAGCAAAGTAAATGATCAAAAAGTTGATGATCACGTTTAGAAATTTCTTTGTATTATTATTCTCATTCATATATTTAACCTGATTTTAATCCATCTTTAACGAATAATCCGCTGCATCCAGCGTAAAGTTCGGATTATAATATGGATCTCCTGCATCCAGTTCTTTTTTCCATTTTCCACGGAATGCTGCAACTTCTCTTTCAAATCTGCGAAGTTTTTCCCCTTCTTCCATACCGCGGGTCTTGGATTCATAATGATACATTTCAGCAAACGGTGTGAAAACGTTCAAATATCCTTTTTCTCGGAATTTCATGCAAAGATCCACATCATTAAATGCCACTGTAAAGGATTCATCAAATCCTCCCACCTGTGCAAACAATTCTTTTTTTACCATCAGACAGGCTGCGGTCACCGCAGACACATCCTGTGCATAGCAAAGTCTTCCCATATATCCCAGATGTTCGTGAGGCGCTTTATAATGTGTATGTCCTGCAGCTCTGTGTGCTCCCAGTCCCAAAACGATTCCCGCATGCTGAATCGTATTATCACCATAATAAAGCTTTGCACCCACTGCTGCCACATCTTCTCTCTGGGCATACATGAGCATATTTTCCATCCATTCTGCAGTGATCACTTCTGTGTCATTGTTTAAGAAGAGTAAGTATTCACCTTCTGCGGACTGCACTGCAAAATTGTTGATCTTCGAATAGTTGAATCCGCCTTCATAAGTGACGATCTTTACTTTTTCATTCTTTTTCAGTTCTTCATAATAAGCAAAGATACTTGGTTCTTCACTATTGTTTTCCACAATGATGATTTCATAATTCTGATAGGTAGATTCATTTAATACAGAATCCACACAGCGTTTCAGATCTTTTACATGATCTTTGTTTGGAATGATGATGCTGATCTTTGGTTCGCCCTTTAAAGGATACCTAATTTCAAAGATCGTTGGAAATGCTCTGGTACTTTCTACCTGCACTTCAATCCCTTCTGTATCCCGGATATGATCATGCACCGCGCGTTTTGCTGCATCAATGGCATACGTTTTCGCATTGATATCTGCTGCAACGGAAGCCGGATGGGATCTCCAGTAATACAGGATTCTCGGAATATGACAGATTTTTTTCGCCTGAGATGTCAGACGCAAGATCATGTCATGATCCTGACTTCCGTCATATTCAGAACGGAACAATCCGGTTTTTTCCAGTAATTTGGCATCAAATACTGAAAAATGACAAATATAGTTATTGGCACGAAGATTGTCTTTCGAAAAATCCGGTTTAAAATGAAGTACAATGATGTCATTAATATCCGGAGACTGGAAAGTTGCTTCATCACAATATACATAATCTGCACCTTCGTCACAGATTCGTTTCATACTTTCAAAAAGAACCGATGGATGAAGAATATCGTCATGATCAAACAGACCGATATAATCTCCGGTAGCCATCTGGAAACACACATTGGTATTTCCGGAAATTCCTAAATTTTTCTCGATCTTTTCATATTTGATTCTTGGATCTTTTTTCTGGTATTCTGCAACGATCTGACCAACTTCTTTGTGCTGGTCATCACTTCCGTCTGCCAGACACAATTCCCAGTTTTCATAGGTCTGATACTGAACAGAGTCGATCATTTCCCGTAAAAACTTTTCCGGTGTATTGTACAGCGGCACCAGAATACTGATCTTAATATCTTTCGAAAATTTTGTATTTCTTTCTCTTTTTTTCTGTGCTTCGTCAGGAAAACTTGCAGTACCAAACGTGATCCGTTTTTTTCCTTCAAATTTTTTCTGAAGAAAACGCTTCCACATTCCCTTCACACCGCCATAATGAATATAAGCATTTCTCATACGAATCAAGAAATGTACGATCACACGCAGCGGTTTTGATAATTTCCAATACCATGTATCTCTGACACCGTCAAATCTCGGATCTTTTCCCGGTGTCTGCTGTTCATGTCTGCTCATAATTCTATCCCTTTTTCATTTTTTTCAATATCTGATATGGTTTGGAAGCTTCGATGCGGTCGCATTTTTCCGCTTTTTCTATCAGCTTCATCCACATATAAACCGTTTCTTCTTTCAAATATTCCACCGTCAGATCCACATGAATCTGCCCTGTTCCAGGAACGATCCCTTCTAAAATAATCTGAGGATCTGTGGTTGTATAAAGAATGCTCTTCTCATAAGATTTTCCGTTATGAGTCAGATTCAGCTCATAACTTCCGCTGCATTCTCCTAAAATCCGATTGACCGTTACCATACATGGCTGTTCACAAGGATCCAGACGCAATGCCTGCAGTCCTTGAGACAAGTGTAAGGTAACCCTTCTTCTTCCGTAAAAATCTTCCTCCGCCTCTACTGTATACGCATTTGCTTCGGAAAATCCCTGCCCACAGTCTTCGTATATCTTCATGATCGGCTGATAGGCTCTATGAAGGATTTCTTTCAGATCAATGACTTTTCCGCCATATTCCAGACGAAGTGCATCCATCGTTTTTGTATTGCCCAAAAGGTACCGCTGCAGCCGATGTTCCATTTCGTCAAAGGTCATTTCTTCCGCATTCGAGATTTCCAGATTCCTACAAATTTCATTTCTTTGTAAACTCATTTGTTTCCTGGATTCACAATAAAGTTTCACCCCACGATAGATAATAAACTTAAACGGAATCTGCAGATCAAAGGTCCACTCATAATCGATCACATGCCATTTTCCATCCATGAGAATGATATTAGAAAAGATCAGGTCGATATTATTGATGGCTGCTGCCGTTTGCGGACGTTCAAACGAAACATCGCCAAATATTTCCTGAAATTTTTCTCCGGCTTTAAAAGGCTCCGGTTTTAAGAGCCGTTCCATTTTTTTTACGTAGTCTTTTAGTTCTGATAAAAAACCGGCATAATCATGATGTTCCAAATGCTGGTCCAGTACGCTTTCCAAAGTTTCGCCTTTGAGAAATTCAAACTCTGCGCCTCGTTCTGTTAGTGTACACCGATTAACCAATACCCCTTCCGGTGCATATTGTTCCTGCAGCACTGATTCCCATTTTTTCATATTTCTCACATGGGAAACTGCCTGTTCTCCATAAGGAATTTTTCTGACTACTTTCGTTCCATCCGATTTTTTTACAATTTCCGTACGGATTCGATAAGCTTCGTCCCGTTCCACGGAATATTTCAAAAACAGCAGTGTTTCCTCCGGCTGCTGTTCTTCCAGCGTCAGATCAAACAGGTAGGAATTGGAAAATTCCTGAAATCTGCCTTCCCTGATCAAACCGTCAAACACCTTTGCTTCATCAAAAAGCAGGATTCTTTCTTCTTCCAGATTCCGCAGTCCTCTGTGCAGATCTCCCGGAGAAGGCAGATGCTCGTCTGTATACAGTGCTGTCATATAATGATAATCCGGATACGGATAATAGGTTCTTGCAAAACAAAAGCCATGTTCTCTCGCCATTTCCAACACTGCCTCTTTAGAAAAGGTACAAACCGCCCCGCCGGACGGATATCCTTCCAGACCTTCAAAATACGTGCCTGTATTCCGCTCCCTGCTGCCGGCAAAATAGGTCAGTCCATAGCGGTTATCTACTGCAAGGATCACATGCCCTTTCGCATTTAAATGGGTTTTCAACAATTCAAAAAACTGACCATAAGGATCTTTTCCTGATAGGTGGGCAGCAATCTTTGGAAAAGCATCACTTACCACGATGTAATCCCACATTCCCTGCAGATTGTCCAGAGTTTCAGACACTACCAGCAGCCGTTCCTGTTCTTTTACCGGCAGCCAGTCCATATAATTATTTTTCAGATGGGTTTCCACCATATACAGTCACCCCGCTTTTACTCCACTGTAATGTGAGAATCCATATCAAAGAATCCCACAGTATTTTTATCTGATAAGACATTGAAGCTTACCAGATCATACAGTCTGTGATAAACCACAAAATTATCACCTACATATCCGGTACATCCCAAAGACAGCAGATAATCGCCCCCCTGCAGATTCATTTTCTGCTCATAGGTTACGATTCGCTCTTCCCCTGCCTGTACAGTGCCGGTTTCGATTCGTTCAAACATGGTATTGGTACCTGTAATATCTGTTCCCTGTTTATTTTTGATCGTAATGGTAAAGATTGGATTTTTTACGGTCTCATGAAAATAGATTTTCGCTTTCACCTGATAAACAGAGCCTTTTTCAATGATACTGCTGTAAGCACCGTACTGATCGATCATGGCAAAATCCACGATTTCTGCCTGTTTTTCACCATAATCGGTAATGGTAGGATTGATCTCAAAATGATCTTTCCACGCCTGCTCGCTGTCACTTTTTTCTCCAATGCGGCTCTTTCCGCTGACATCTTCCAGTGTTTCTTCATCTAACTGATGTACCAGAAGTTTTTTATACATGTTGACCATGTCTTTTGGATTTCCTTCAGCGAGCTTCACACCTTTGTTTAACAGAATAACTCTGTCGCAATATTTTGCAATGCTGGTCAGATCATGACTTACAAACAGAATGGTCTTTCCCAGCTTTTTAAATTCTTCGAATTTATGATAGCATTTTGCCTGAAAGAACACATCCCCTACAGACAATGCTTCGTCTACGATCAGGATTTCCGGATCGATGTTAATGGCTACCGCAAATGCAAGACGCACAAACATTCCGCTGGAATAAGTCTTGACCGGCTGATTGATAAAATCTCCGATATCTGCAAATTCCAGAATATCCTGCAGTCTTTCATCGATCTCTTTTTCAGAAAATCCCATCATGGTTCCGTTCAGATACACATTTTCCAGCCCGGTATATTCCATGTTAAAGCCAGCGCCAAGCTCTAACAGTGCTGATATCCGCCCATTGATCTGAACGTCTCCGGAGGTCGCATTTAATACTCCGGTAATAATCTTTAAAATCGTGGATTTTCCGGAACCGTTGACGCCGATGATTCCCACAGATTCCCCTGTTTTGATCTCCATATCCACATTTTTCAGAGCATAATGTTCTTTATAGCAGACCTTCTTGGATAATCCTAAAGAATCTTTCAGTCTGTCACGATTTCTGTCATATAATTTATAAATTTTTGTCAAATTTGTAATCTTTATCGCTGTATCGTTCATAGTTCTCCTTCTATACTCTGTACATGCTGTCCCATTCTCTTTTCGAACTTTTCTTAAACCGTATTATAATACGTCTGCGAAATGTACTTTCAGCTTCTTAAACACATGGATACCGCTTCCTAGCAGGAGAAGTACCACAACCCAGAAATAAATCGATAATACCGGGCGTTCCCAGAAGAACACTTTATAAAACAACGCATCACGATATCCGTATACGATGTAATAAAGCGGATTCAGCTTAAAGATCGGCACAAGCCAGCCAAATCCCTTTTGTGTCAGAATGTCCAATGACCACATGATCGGTGTCATCCAGATTCCGATCTGCAGAAAGATATTTACAATCTGCGACAGATCTCTGAAAAAGATCACAATGGCACTGGTCCAGTAACAGATCGCCAGAATCAGTAAAAACAGGCAAAAACTATAATATACTACCTGCAGCATATAAAGATCCGGCCACAATCCGTAAAGAACATTTAACAGCAGCATGAAAAGTACAAAAAATGCATGAATGAATAGTGCTGCTGCACATCTTACGATTGGAAGAACATCAATATTAAATACAACTTTTTTTACAAGATAATTATATTCCAGCAAAGAATTGGTTCCATTGGTCAATGCTTCTGAAAAATAGAACCATGGCACCAGACCGGAAGTCAGCCAAAGGACAAACGGAACTTCCAAACCTTCCTTTAATACCTGCGTTCCGTTTCCGAGACCTACCTGAAATACGAACCAATAGACCAAAACTGTCATAACTGGCTGTACCATTGCCCAAAGAACCCCGAAATTAGAACCTGCATATCTTGTCTTAAAATCATTTTTTGCTAGCTTCCAGATCAAAGCACGGTTTTCCCGTATCATCTTCGGAAACTGTAACAATTCTTTTATCATAAAACTTGTTATTCCTTATTTCTTTAATGTAGAAAGACCGCCCCACTGCTGGTCTTTATCAGACATGATCAGTTCCATTCCTTCCGGAATCGGCCATTCCACACCGATTTCAGGATCATTGTATGCCAGACCGCCTTCATCATTTGGATGATAAAAATCAGTACATTTATAAGCGAATTCTGCATAATCTGATAATACTAAAAATCCATGGGCAAATCCCTTTGGAATAAAGAACTGTTTTTTATTTTCAGCAGAAAGAATCACTCCGTGCCATTTTCCATAGGTTGCAGATCCTTCTCTTAAATCAACTGCTACGTCAAACACTTCTCCGTTAACGACACGTACCAGCTTATCCTGCGGATAATTGATCTGAAAATGCAGACCGCGGAGTACCCCTTTTTTAGATGCAGACTGATTATCCTGTACAAACTGCACATCGATTCCTGCTGCTGCAAAATCATTATAATTGTAGGTTTCCATGAAATATCCTCTGGAATCCCCAAAGACGGTCGGTGTGATCACCTTTAATCCTTCAATTTCACATGTTTCTACTGTAATCTTACCCATTGTTCTCTACTCCCTTTTATAATCCGTTTGCAATATCTACCAGATACTGTCCATATGCAGTTTTTAACAGCGGCTGTGCCAATGCCAGCAGCTGATCTCTGTCAATAAATCCTCTTCTGTAAGCAATTTCTTCGATGCAGGATACATACATTCCCTGACGTTTCTGGAATGTTGCCACAAAGTTTGCAGCTTCCAGCAGATTGTCATGACTTCCGGTATCCAGCCATGCAAAGCCCCGTCCCAAGGTTTCTACATGAAGTTCGCCTCTGCGAAGATATTCGTTGTTGATACTTGTAATTTCAATTTCACCTCTGGCAGACGGTTTTACATTCTTTGCAATCTCTACTACATCATTATCATAAAAATAAAGTCCCGGCACTGCATAATTTGACTTTGGATGTTCCGGCTTTTCTTCGATGGAAAGTGCCATACCGTTTTCGTCAAATTCTACCACACCGTATTCTCTTGGATCTTTTACATAATATCCGAAGATCGTTGCTCCTTTTTCACGGGATGCCGCTTCTTTTAATACTTTCGAAAAACTCTGTCCATAGAAAATATTATCGCCCAATACCATTGCGACGGAATCATCACCGATAAAATCCGCACCAATGATAAATGCTTCTGCCAGTCCTCTCGGATATTCCTGTACTGCATAATGCATTTCCAGTCCTAACTGGCTTCCGTCTCCTAAAAGTTCTTCGAAAGTAGGAAGATCTCTCGGTGTAGAAATGATCAAAATTTCTCTGATCCCTGCCAGCATCAAAGTGGACAGCGGATAATAGATCATTGGTTTATCATAGATCGGCATGATCTGCTTGGAAATTGCTTTGGTTAACGGATAAAGTCTTGTACCGGATCCTCCGGCTAAAATAATTCCCTTCATTTGTTTTTCCTCACTTTTTTTATTTATTTTCACAACGCTAATGAATAAAATCGATGTTTATCTTAAAACAGCTTTCGATTCTCTTCGCTTCCACAAAAGTCCGATCACTGCTGCACTGCCTGCTGCGATCACTGAAACCGCAAAAGAAGCAGTCCAGGAGACCGGTTCTTCAAATCTTACAAACAGTGTTCCTTCAAATCCGGCCGGAAGTGTTACACAGATCAGATTTTCTTCACTGTCACTGATCTCATAGGAATTCCCCTGATCATCTGTTACCTGATAACCTTTGTAATTCAATACCGGAAAGATTACAGTTCCTTCTTCTGCACCTGTTTTACAGGAAACATCCAGATCACAGCCTTTTCTTGTAAGAAATTCTGCATATTCCGTACCGTCATCTATGTGGAGTTTTCCATCCAGATTTTCTATATGGGTACCGGAGCGCAGATATTCTTCTCCCATCACTGCCCAGGTACCGATATTAGCCGTATCATAATACACATTTCGTTCCAGACAATCCGCATAATAACCGGTAAACAGGAAGGTCATTCCTACACTGATCACTGCACAGACCGCAATCACCGCCTGTCTGCTGACTTTTAAGTACGCTTCTATCTCTATCGTTTCTACTAGGAATCCTAACAGTACGGTCAGGAAAATGATCGCAAGTCCCACATATCTCCAAGGGAACTGCACCTGCGCCAGCAGATCAAACAGCTTTAAGTCATGAGCAAGGCTGTTCCACGGAAATACATTGGTCGCCATAAAAAGCATCAGACCGGATAATACGGTCAGCACTTTGATCTCTTTTCCCGCTTTTTTCATTGCCCACAAAGTGATTCCCGCTGCCAATGCCAGCATGAGAACCAGTCCCGGATTAAACAGTGCTGTATACCAATCTCCAAAAGGATTGCTGAAAAATGCGAAAAAATCACCGATATTCGCACCTTTTTCCTGAATCGTTCTTGCCGCTTCTCCGGTTACCGTATCTGTAATCTCCACCGGAACATTCACATAATAGTCTAAAAACGGTACCAGAAATCCTGCACTAAACAGCAGGGTTTCGATCACTGCCATGACATACGTTCGGATTACTGTAAAAAGTCCTTTTCTTTTGAGAAAAGCGATCACCACAAGTCCCAGTGCCAATGCTGCCATTTCTGCGGACAACGTATGGGCAGTTAAGATTCCCGTCATACCAACCGCCAGAATGGTCGCATTTTTCAGATTTTTCTTCCACGTATCATTCTGCTCTTCCGTATAAATACGTTTTACCGCCAAAGCCAGCATTGGAAGGAAGATCAGTGCACAATATTCTCCCACTGCTGTACGGATATATACATCCACCAGTCGGTACGATGCGGTCATATAGACCAGTGTCAGCAACAATGAGGTGGAACGTTTTTGAAACATCTTCCTAAAACATTTCTCTGCAATGAGTACTCCTCCTGCATTTAAGATCAATACAAATGCTTTATAGGCCTGATCAATGGTAAATCCAAATAATCGGAACAGTGCCGGAATATATAACAGCACATCTCCATAATAAATAGAGACCGGATATCCGTGCTCTGCCATCCATACGGAAGAAATCCGTACCGGAAAGTGTCCGTAACTTAGCTCTGTGGCAATCCCTTCAATACGTGTCAGATGAAATTTCAGGTCATGTCCGTCCAAGCCGGTATAAAATACCGGAATAGAAGAAACAAACCAGATTCCAATCATTGCCAGCAGATATCTTCTCTTCTCCGGAGAAGACCATTTGTAATAAAATCCAAAATTGATCATCATCAGCAACAACAGCAGATAAACTACGCTTCGCTTCAGAGCATTCTGGTTTCTGTCAATGCTGATCCCGGAAACAGAAAAATCACCTTTTCCGTTATACCAGAATGTCAGCTCAAAATTATCGATATCTTCGGTAATCTGAAAATCAAAGGAAAGGATATTGGCATTTTTATCTAAAATGACCGGACTGCTCTTTACGTATCCTTTGTTGGTCTTATATACGTAAGGCTGACAGCTCTGGTCTTCTTCTGCCTCATAACAGATTGTTGCTGTATAATCCCCTTTTTCAACTTCTGCTACCGGTCCATGCAGAAATGTCACCGAACCGCTCAGATCGTTGTCACCGCTGATCTGCCATTGGCCTTCTTTCAATTCTGCATAATTGGAATACCACTGATCCAATGGAATGTCCAATCGGTTCTGTGCATTTCCGCCGCTGAAAAACAAAAGTACAAGAGACACCACTGTCAGCAGAAATTCTGCGATCAGCAGTTTCTTTAACTGTTTTTTCATTTAATCTATCTCCACTTTTCGTAAAACAAAGTCCTTATCAGTCATAAAATTGTGCGCGTACATCAGATACAGACTTCCATCCCTCTGCTGCACCTCATAAAGACGAATGCCTTCATTCTCCTTCATCGCTGCTTTGACATCAAATTCCCTGATATAGGTAAAATCATCGTCAAAAAGAGCAGAATAAGCAGATGCTCCATTATAGGAACTGCCCGGATTCTCCCGATCACTGCTGTAATACAGCCGCCATCCTTCTGCTTCCCGAAGCAGACATGCCGGTTCATTGTCTCCGCCGTTGTCGATCAGAATCCTTTCTTCACTCCATGTCATTCCCTGATCTGCTGATGTTTTCATACAGATTTTGGAAGGTCCTTTGTCATAATCTTCTTTTTCATAAATGCAGTATAAGGTTCCCTCCTCATACAACAGATCGATATCTTCGATATCGTGCTGTTCCGAAATCACCGTTGTCCGATGTTCCCAGTTCTGCAAATTTTTCGATTCGTATAATTCCAGTGTATAAATTCCGTTTTCTCCTTCCGGATCCGGATTGTTAATGGTTCCCTCAATCGTTGTATGAGTGACCAGATACCGATCTGTGGTTTTACAGATCGTCGGATCAATGGCCAGAAGATCTGTGGTCAGAATCACTTCGTCTGAGATCAAATTCATATTTTCATCTAATTTCATCAAATGGGTTTCGTTGTCATGATTGCTGTATACGACCAATCCTTCTTCTGCATAAGTATAAAGCCAGGATGCTTTCAGCCCTTCATACTGTTTCACAATCTTTCCCCGAAAATCCAGCACCTGAATTCCTTCATCTACACTGGTAATGATAAATTCGTCATAAAATTTTGCGTCTGCATTGGCATATTGTTTCAGATCAAACCCCTCAGATCGATCAAAAACATGCCCCAAAATGTCGACCGCAAAAAGCAGAACTAGCAGTGCCAAAACGGCACTGCTGATTCTTTTATTTATACATTTCTTCATAATACTTCTGGTAATCACCGCTTGTTACGTTCTTCATCCATTCTTCATTTTCAAAGAACCATGCAATGGTCTTTTTAATGCCTTCCTTGAACATGGTTTCCGGATACCAGCCGATCTCTGCTTTGATCTTGTCCGGAGCAATGGCATAACGTCTGTCATGTCCCTTACGGTCTTCTACGTAAGTGATCAGCTCTTTGCTTACCAGCTCTTTTCTAGGGTCTCCTTCCGGAAGCATTTCCTGAAGTGTATCTAAGATAATGTGAATGATTTCAATATTCTGTTTTTCGTTATGTCCGCCTACATTATAGCGTTCTCCAAGAACACCCTGTTCCTGAACCATATCGATTGCTTTTGCATGGTCATCTACATATAACCAGTCACGAACATTTTTTCCGTCTCCATAAACCGGAAGCTTTTTGCCCTGTAATGCATTGTTGATGATCAATGGGATCAACTTTTCCGGGAACTGATATGGGCCGTAGTTGTTGCTGCAGCTTGTAATATTGATCGGGAATCGATAAGTATCCCAATATGCTTTTGTTAAAAGATCTCCGGAAGCCTTGCTTGCAGAATATGGGCTGTGCGGATCAAACGGAGTTGTTTCATAGAAATAAGTATCACCTTCTTCTAAAGAACCATATACTTCATCTGTAGAAACATAAAGGAATTTCTTTCCTTCTTTGAAGGTTCCATCCGGTAATTCCCATGCTGCTTTTGCTGCATTTAACATAACCAGTGTTCCTAATACGTTTGTTTCTACGAACACTTCCGGATTTTTGATGCTTCTGTCTACATGAGATTCCGCTGCGAAATGTACTACACGGTCAATATCATTTTCAGCAAAAATCTTTTCAATGGCTGCTTTATCACAGATATTTGCCTTTACAAATGTGTAGTTATCTCTATTTTCCACATCCTTTAAATTTTCAAGATTTCCTGCATAAGTCAAGCAGTCAACGTTGATAATACGGATTTCGTTATCATATTTACGGAACATGTAATGAATGTAATTGGAACCGATAAATCCGGCACCGCCTGTTACTAAGTAAGTTCTCATTAGAATTTCCTCCATAGTTTTATACATAGTTATTTATTAATGTAACATATTTTTAATAATTTTGCAAATTCATCTGCATATTTTCTGCTTTTGTCAGTTTTACCGCATATCCAAAGCCATATTTTAATTCCCGTGACAACACAGTTTCTTTTGTTACGAGATATTGTTTCTCTTCTAACAGCTGATCTGATTTTTTACTATAACCGCCTAAAGACCTTCCGAGAAACGGATCCGCCTCCATGCTGTCTGCATAGATCTCTGCCACGTAAACAGTATCTTCCTCCAGAAAATCCAGCGGAAGTTCCAGTCTTCGGTCAACTGCGGAAAGACTTCCCACATACCATATGCCTTCTTTGCTCTTTCGGGCAACTGTGGCATATTCATACATTTTTCCTTCTAAATACAGAGATTTCTCCCAAGTCTGTGGCAGATCATCCCACAGATCCATTTTTTCCCGATCCCCTTTGGGAACATCTTCCGGATCGGTATACCAGTAAAGCATGCTGATACCGGAACGAAATACGATCGGAGAAGCCAATGCATATGCTTTGGACGCTTTTCCCGGGTAGCAGAAGGTGTGATCCACCGGTCCCTGCACTGTTCTGATGAAGATATTGGCAATATCTTCTGCCGCCTGCGGTGTTTCTATGCCGATCCCTTCATCCCCCAAAATGCCTTCCACTGCAAGAATATGAGGATAGGTTCTTTCAATTCCTGTGGTCACATATTCATCATGGATCGTCAGGATCAATTTATGAGCCGCTGCACTTCTGATCACTTCTTCTTCCAGGTATCGTTCTGCAAACTGGGAATCTGTATCAACAAATCCAGGTTTTACCCCTGCTACGCCCCATTTTTCAAAATACGAAAACAACTCATCTACCGTAAACCGTGCTTCTTCCCTGCCGTCATCCGGCAAAAACACTCCATTTACATACAATAGGATTCCCACATCCTTGCTGTTTGCATACGCACAAACCGCCGGAATATCCAGTTCTGTTCTGCAGTCACCGGATTCTCCCAAAGTTCCGTACATAGAAAAGCCTTGTTCTCCCGAAGAAAACACACCTTCTCCTGTATTTTCATAGCCGCCCTCATCAGCCAGATAATTTCTTAAAATACTGTCTTCCGGCACTTTTTCCGGATCCAGACGGGGATCACAGACAAGATCCTGTTCCGGTCCATACCAGCCGCTGTCAAGAAGAACATAGTGGATGCCGTGGTCTGCCGCTTTTTCAATCTCTGCTTTTACCGATTCCGTAGTCATCGTTCCGCACAGCATAACAGCGGTTCCTGACTCAACCCATTCAGAATATCCATAAGTTTCCTCGTCCGCAGATTCATTTAAATTCATGACCAGAACCGCATGTTCCAAAAGCTCGGTTTCCTGATCTGCGATAACCATTGCCCGCCATGGTGTCTCATAAGGTCCCTCCGGTGTTACGATCACCTTTCCATGATGGATTCCAAGACAGCCCTGCTGTCCTTCTTCCCTGACCAGCTTCATCGCACTGTAATTTTCCAGATTCGCTTCACAAATCGTCATCAGCTGACCGTCCGGATACTGAATCGTCATCGGTTTTGTATAAACATCTTCTGTCAATGCCCACGTACTTAACTGCACCGGAACCGTCTGATTAGAATAAAGATATGTATTTGCCGTAGTTCCTTCCGGAAATGCAAACTGGGTATGTTCTTCTAAGATTCTATATTCTTCATTTTCCTTCGCTGCCTCCGGCAATAAATACCGAAAAGCAATTCCCTCGTCGTAAGCCCGCAGTTCGATTCCAAGCTCCCACCCGGTATTCTTCTGTTTCAGCCAGAACCGGGTCTGTTCATAACAGTCCTGTATCACTGCTTGTTCTCCCACCAGTGGATTCCAGTTTCCGCTATATGCAGTTTTTTCTGCTGAACTTAGTGAAAAATCCGAATTTAAGGTTCCGAAAGTCGTGGAGATTCCCATTTTGGATGCTTCCACCAGCACCTTTTCCCCACGCTTTACCTGATACCATGGAATGCCTTCAGAATCCAGCCAGAAATCAGCACTTAAGTTTTTCCCCGGTGCCTCTACGACATACACCTTATTTTTCAGCACACTTTTTCCTGCCAGCAGCAAAAAGACCAGCAACAGGAAAAAAACTGCTGCATACCAGCCATACATCCATCTCTTTTTCTTTTGCATAACTTCCATCTTTCTTCGCAGCTTTCTGTAAGCTGCGGAAGCTTCGGCACATTCTTATCTTTTACTGTGCCCCATCGTGTTTCAGCACTACCAGCACCGTCTGCAGTAAAATCCGCAGATCCATGCCAAAAGACCAGTTTTCGATATACTGCACATCCAGTTTTACCACATCTTCAAAATCTGTGATCGAACTTCTTCCGCTGACCTGCCAGAGTCCTGTGATTCCCGGTTTCATCGTCAGTCGCTTTTTATAACGAGCCTTATACTGCTTAAATTCATCTTCTGTCGGCGGTCTTGTACCTACCAGACTCATATCCCCTTTTAATACATTCCAGAACTGTGGAAATTCGTCGATACTCGTTTTGCGGATGAACTTTCCGACTTTGGTGATCCTCGGATCATCATCCATCTTAAACATCAGCCCGGACATTTTATTCTGCTCCATCAGCTCTTTCTTCCGTTCTTCTGCATCTGCGTACATCGAACGGAATTTGTAAATTTTAAATCTTCGGCCATTTTTCCCCACTCGGGTCTGGGAAAAGAAGATTGGTCCCGGAGATTCTATCAGGATCATCGGTCCGATGATCAATGTGAAAATTCCGGTCAGCAGAAGTCCTACCAGTCCTCCTGCAATATCCAATGCCCTCTTTGCAATGATATCTCCCAGCGCTTCCGTCTGTCCATTGCCGGAAAGTACTGTCAGATCTCCCATTTTGACGATCTGCTGGTTTGGAATCCCAAGATTGTATTCCGCAAGGGAAATATTGATTTCTACACCCATGGCATGAAAAAGATTGATCGTTTCCCCAAATTCCGGATCCTCCGGCTCTAAATCAATAAGTACACTGTCTACCACCGTCAATCTGGCATCGTCATATAAGGTTGCTGCACTGGCAGTGACCGGAACTCCGGCGATCATTTTTCCGGTCAGATCCTGATCCATAATCGCCAATGCGGAAATCTCATAATTAAATTCCAGCTCACTTCTGCTTTTTTCCAACAATTCTTCCGCTCTTTCTGCTGCGGTAACTACCAGAAGTTTCTTCCGATAGCTTACCTTATCTGCAAATTTTTCCAAAAAGAGCTTTGCAACGATACGGCCGGCATAGGTAAACAGCGCAATGCTGATAAATGCATATCCGAATGCCAAACGCGAATAATCTCCTGCACTCTGCACAAGGAACATATACATTACTGCAATAGCCATCTGTACACAGAGACATTTCCATACATTGATAAATTCTACCCACATGCCTCTTCGGAAAATATCTTCATACGGTTTAAAGAAAAATGCCGTAGCAATGGAAGAAAGTGCCAGCACAATAAAAACTTCTCTGTAAACAGAATACGTATTCATAATCGCAAAATTCCCATGACGAATATAAATCCCAAGGAAAAAACCAATGCTCATACACAGCAGATCCAGAATGATAAACTGTGAATAAGACCTTCTTTGTGTATTCATAGACACCTTCCTAACTGTTTTTCTTGAAAATCACCAGTTTGCTAAAAATATAATTCAGGACAATGACCAGCACATTGGAAATCAGTTTCATCAGCATTGCCGGCCATGCCATTACATCCACAAAAAAATACATGATCAAAAGATCCATAATCCCGGTTGCAAGTCTGCATCCTGCGAACGATGGAATCTCTTTTTTCAATACACTCCATGCCCAGGATCTGCTTTCAAATACCCATAATTTATTGGTTACATAGGCAAATGCCACGGACAAGATCCAGGCTGCCACATTACTTCCGGTATTGCTGAACTTCAGCCCTTCATAGCAAACACTGTATGTGACAATATTTACAACTGTGGTCAATCCTCCAAAAAACCCATAGGAAATCAGGGAACGATACTTTTCCATCAGTTTCATTATCATTTTTATCATAAGTTCTCAATCTCTTTCCCGACCATTGTAATGGCCTGTTGTTACGAAATTTTCAAAAGTTTCTTTAAATTTCTCTTAATCTTTTTATCCAGCGTATCGCTGTATTTGTACCAGAATTCTCTAGCAATCCTGCCGTCGATTTCCAGTCTTTCATACCGGCATTGACAGACTCCCTCAGAAATTTCTGTCCGGTATTCTTCGGTCGTTCCCACATGGGTTCCGCTGCCGTCACATCCATCGTTTAAAATATAGGAAAATTTCGGGTAAACCGTGTACATTTCCAAATTACTCTGTGCAAATACCCAACGGATTGCCCAGGAATTGATCTTTCCTTCCATCTGCATCGTCAGCATTCCGGTCAGATCCGCACCGCCCCGGTTAAACCGTTTCTGCCATGCTGCATCCGACATCAGCTTCGGATAATCTTTCACTTCCCAGTCCGTCTTTTCCCAACGGTCTTTCCACGTTGCCCAGCCCCAGCTGCAGCCCCGGTAACTGTAAAATACATCATGAGGATATTTTTTCAGACTCCTCATCGGGAAGGAATAACCGCTGACAGACCAAACCTCTGTTGCATTCTGATAATATTCCAACGCACCGTTCATATACTGCAGAAAATACGGTGACAGCACCAGATCATCTTCTAAAACGATCACTTTTCCGTATTCTTCTATGATCTTTGATACACCGCCGATGATCGACTTTGCCAGTCCCTGATTCTTTTCTGCCTCAACTACCGTCACATTTTGAAAATTTTTACGCCATTCCTCTTTTCGGATATATTCTCTTACCGCAGTTACTTTTTCCAAACCATTTTCTGTTTTGGCTGCATCAGAAAATACATACAGATCGGTCTGATCTGCCAAAAGATTTTTTGCCAAAGATTCCAGTACATGGATCGTATGATCCAGACGATTATAAACAAACAAAACGACCGGTGCATTTCTATGTTTCTTTTCCATGTTTTTCTCACTTATTTCTATTTCTAAAAGTGCTCAGATCGATCTGATCTGCCTTTTTCCCTACAGTATAGGCAATCTTCACATGAACCCTGTAAAGAAGCTCTTTTGGATTCATTCGTTTTAACTCTTCTAATTTATCCTGTCTGGTTCTGTCCACCAGTCCCGGATGCTTTTTCAGCAATGGTTTGATACCATAGGTTTTTGAAAGCATTTCCTTTACTGCTTCCAGTTTTTTCAGATAACAGCGGTAAATCTCATAAACCAGTGCCTGTTCTGCCCCCAGTTCTTTTTTAAAGACATTCAGATTCACGGTCGTCTCATCTATATATTCTAAATGATGAAAATGATAAAAGATCATTTCAAAACGCTCTTTTGTCTTTCGATCCATGAGCCAGCCTTCCTGTCCGGTCTTCCGAAAACGAAATACGTTCCACGGAGCCACACCTGCGCCCTGATGGGAAATCACATGCACTTTCTCGTAGCGTTCTGCCCAGTCACTTAAATATTTCTGATCGCCCATTTCTCCCGGTGCCATACTGCAGTGATTTCTGCACTGATCCTTCCAGGTCGAAAGGATGGCTCTGCCGTCTTTGTCATTCCGGAACGTATTAAATTCTACACAATATCTTCCGGCACCTTTAATCTTTTCCTCTGCAAACATTCCCTGTCCAAATCCGTGTTCTACGATCTGTACAGAACATCCTGCATTGATCATTTCTTCCAACAGCACTGTCGGATCTTTGAAAAAATAAAGATCTGCATCGATATACGTACAATACGCTTCCTGATATGTTTCAAAAACGTAATCAATGAGACTTGCCGTACAAGTCCAGCAGTATTCCGCTCTGGAACGTTCTGCTTTGATCTTCAGAAGTTCCTCATCTTCGAATTCCTTCAGGGAAATAGGAACCACATGGGACAATTTCATGTCTGTTAAAATTTCATGACATTTTTCATCCATGGTCAAAATATATAATGTAAAGTTCTCCATGACTGCTTTCATGGAATCATAAAGAACCAGTCCCTTATCCAGATAATTGGAATCAAACAAGGTACAAAATGTCAGCATTCTTTCTTTCCTTTCAGCGGATATCCGGCCAGTTCTACGGTTCTCTTTGCCAGAATATCCAGCGAATCCATAAAATGATAACCGAAATCTCCATTTTTTATCGCAAAGGGAAGCTCTGTACAGCCCAAAATAAAGGCTTCTGCCCCTTCTGCATTCATTTTTTTCAATGTCTGATCAAGGATCACGGCATTGATCTTCTTTCCGGCCTTTACCTGATCATAAATGATCTCCATAACCTTCTGCTGTCCTTCCTCGTCCGGATAGACGGCTTCAATCCCTGCTTTTTCCAGTTCCCTGTCATAGGTATGGGTACTGCAGGTTCCGGTTGTCGCAAGTACTCCTACTTTTTTGTATCCCAGCTTCCGACATACTTCTGCAGTCTCTGCAATCATATTTACCACAGGAACCTGAAGTCTGCTTTGAATCTCATCGTAGAAGTAATGGGAAGTATTGCACGGAATCAAGAGCAGCTCTGCACCGCAGGCTTCCAGCTTTTTCCCACTTTCCACAATATCATCTGCCGGCGTATGATCTCCCCGCAAAATGGCTGCCGTACGATCCGGAATTTCCGGATTATTATCAATCAAAATATGCATATGTTCTGCATCTGTGGCTGCCTCTGTATCATTGATCAGTTTTTGAAATAACAGCGAGGTGGCAGCAGGTCCCATTCCTCCAATGATCCCTACCGTCTTTTTTTTATGATTTAACATGCAGTAATTCTCCCAGTTTCATCTGCGCCTCATCTGTATAGTAAGTTGCAAGACAGCCTGTTGGCGTAAAAGTAAGCTCTCCAAAATAAATTTTTCCGTCTACTTCATAGAAATCCACACGAACAAACGGGAACGGTTTTGCTAAAATCCTTGCATATTCCAACATCGTTTCCAAAGTTTTCGGCCGTTCAAATAATTCCGGCTGCATTTCTCCGCAAAATACCGGTGACGGTTTCCAGTCCAGTGTAAAATAACCTCTTAAAATTTCATCTGTAACGATATCACGTTCAATAAAGTTTCCGATATAAACCGGCTCTCCGTTAAAACAGTAAATTTTAAAGTCTACCGGAAGTGCATTGCCTTTTCCTTCCAGATATTTTTCACAGATGATCTTTTTCGGAATCGTCCGATAATGTACTTCTGCATATTCTTTCCAAAAATCATCTTTCATCCATGCATTTAACTGTGCTTCCGCTTTTTTCGTATCAAAACCGGATTTATCCTGACAGATCAAGTTATAACCGCAGCCATGATTGCATTTGATGGCAAATCGTTCCGGCAGCTGCTGCCATGGAATTTCTTCCGCATGATCCCATGCTCCCAGAAGATCATTTAACGTATGTCCCAGACCGCATTTTTCCACATATTCACGAACCGCATATTTATCCGAGCACTGGCTGACCAAAGGATCATTGGCATACTGGTTTAATTTCAGCCACATGAGTTTTTCGTTAAAAGTCTTTGGATTTTTCAGATCTAATTTTTTTCCGAATACATTTTTATAGCGGATCTTACTGACCAGCGCCGGTGCCACCGGGGACAAACTGCTGACCATCTGAAACTTAGCCTTCTGCCATTTCTGATGCATTTCAAAAATAAACGAATTCTTTTTTAATGTTTCTTTTAATTTAGACATCATCTAAAATGTTTCCTTTCTATCTTCACAGTACCTTTACCGGCATCGCCGCGTTTCCCAAAATGCAGAATCCTACTTTTTCAGCAGAATCCGCAGGTATGGGATTGCCGAATAGATTACGGCAGTGAGCACATTGTAGTTCTTTTTGAGATAGTAAAACCACTCATTTCCCGGAAGCCCTTTCGGTGATTCTTTCCGTTTCAGCCGCTCTTTTCTCGACAGTTCTGTATTTCTCCAGCTGACTGCCACCGGATTATCCGGGCACGTTCCCACAAATTCATCAGAGACTTTGATCGTAAATCCCTTTCTCACCGCTGAGAATCCATAATCAAAATCCCCCATGGAATGGGTGTAAACTTCATCAATATTATCCAGTGCTTCGAAGATCTTCCAAGGGATCAGTACACAGTTTGCATTAAAGGTATCGCAGTTGCTGCCTCCGTGATCCTTGCCCATGATGATCTCTGTTTTCGGTCTCCAGCCGGATCTTTTTACGATTCCGCCATAAGAGAGCGCCCCTTTTTCATCAGCGGTCGGTCCTACCCAAATACAGGTATTTTCTTTCCGGCAAAGCTTTTCGACGGCACCTTCTGTAAAATCCACATCATCATTAAATAACAGACAGTAATCATACTCTTTTCCTGCTCTTTTTGCTTCTGCAATGGCAAGACGCATTCCACCGCTGTAAAAAAGGCTTCCGTTTCCCCGAAGGATTGTTGTTTCCGGCATTTTTTTCAGTTCTTCATAGGTTCCGTCTGTGCTTCCGTCATCTGCTACCAGAAAAGAAAATCCGATCTGTGGATTTCCCTGAATCAGACACTGCAGTGCATTTACTGTTTTTTCTTTTCGATTATAGCAGGTCATCAGCCCTAATACTGTCTTTTTCATGCTTATTTCTTTCCTATACTTTCTTTGATTGCTGCCATATAACCTTTGGCAATAGATTCAAACCGGAATTTTTCTACGATATCTTTGGAACCTGCAGATAATTCCATGGAAAGTTTCCGGTCTTTCAATACCTGTGCAATCCTTTTTCCAAATTTTTCTGCATCATAAGGATCTTCAATAAATCCATTTTTTCCTTCTTCGATCAGATCATAGGCACCATCTGCATAACAGGAGCTGATAATCGGAAGTTCTGCACAGATTGCTTCCAATAAGACCAAGGCAAAACAGTCTTCTCTGGTTGGCAGTACAAAAAGATCACTGCTTCCATAATGTTTTACCAGTTCTTCTCTGGAAAGCTGACCTAAAAAACAGATCTTTTCTCTGATTCCAAGCTGCTCTGCCTGTCGGATCAGTGCTTCTTTTTCTTCCCCTTCACCGGCAAGATACAATCCATAAGGACAATCCACATAAGTCAGTGCCTTAAGCAGCAGATCCACTCCTTTTCTCTGGATCAAACTGCCCACACAGAGAATTTTGCCTTTTCCACAGCCTTTTGGTTCCTGCAGATATTTTTCCACATCGACCGATAAGAAACTGATATGACATTTCTTTTCTTCCGCTCCATAAAAAATCTGTGCTTCTCTTGACTTTGTGCTGCTTCCAATATAGGAAGCGGCTCTGGAGATCACATAGTTTCTGAAAAGTTTCTGCAGCCCATTGATCTTTCTTTCCGAAAACAATGTTCCGTCTGTCCAACTGACATAAGGAATTTGATGACGGCTGCAAAATCTGACTGCCTGCAGAATCGTCGGATTATACTCTGATCCGACCACCACATCCGGCTTCAGTTCTTTTAGCACGTTGGAAACACCCCACGGAATGTGAATATATTTGGTATCATAACGCTTTTTGATCTTAATCGTCTTAGAATCTAAAAAAACGCTTTGGTTCATTTTCGATTCATCCACATTCCAGCTTCTGTTATCTTCATTTCGGCTGGAATAAAGAATGGTAAATTGATAATCTGTTTCATTTTTTTGCAGATAATCAAAAAAATCCACACGGTACGGTGCCGGAATATTAGTGATGATCACAACATGTTTCATAGATTTTCCTCAACTGCTCATAATTACTTTCTTCGGAATATCGTTCAATCTGCTCCTTTTCCATTCCCTGAAAAGAAGTTTGTAGCTTTTTAACTGCTCTGCACAGATCTTCTTCCGAATCTGCTGAAAATCTGTATCCGTTTTTTCCTTCTTCGATCAGACTTCCTGCATTTCCAAGATCCGAAGCGATTACAGGCGTTCCCGCTGCAAAAGCTTCTGCCATGGTCATCGGAAATCCTTCATACCATCTGGTAGGAAGGATCAGTGCTTTGGACTGCCCAATGATCTTTTTCACTTCCCTGTTTTCTACGAATCCTCTCAGTTCCACGTTGTTCAGTGCATGCTCCTTCACATAGGAACGACACCATTCTTCCATGGGACCGGTACCGCATACGACCAGTCGGCAGGATTCCTGATCCAGTGTTTTCCATGCCTTTAAAAGCAGATCCACCCCTTTGAGCGGATCCAGCCGACCCGCAAAAACAAACCGCTTCTCCCTTGATTCATAAGGCAGGATCTTTTCTGCCGCCGGTACAAAATTCGGCTTTACAAATACTTTTTCTTTGGAAATCTGCCGCAGCTGCAGCAGTTTCTTTTGATTAAATTCTGTTAAACAGATATATGATAATCTACGATAGGTTCCCAGCATTCTGTGAATCCGGGTATTGATTACACATGCCAGTGTTTGTGCTTTGCTGTTTCGATAACAGCGATGTTTTACGGCGCATTTCAGCCCTTTAGACACACAATCCTCGCAAATATGCCCATCCCGGTAAAAAGATGCTCCCGGACATAACAGCCGGAAATTGTGTATCGTCTGAATCACCGGAATTTTTTCATGAAATGCCGCATAATATACCGACGGGCTGATTAGATTCAGCGTGTTGTGAACCTGCACCACATCGATCTTTTCCTTTCGGATCAGCTGCTTCACTTCCCGATAAGTTCTCAGATTAAAAATAGTTGAAAACGGCAGAAGTAACTTCTGCAGTTTGGAAAACTCTTTTAATTCCCCATTATGACGGGTATACAAAAATACCTGATGTCCGTGATCTTCTAAAAGTTTTTTCTCATTGAAGACTACGGTATCTTCTCCGCCGGGAATCTGATAATAATTGTGTACGATCAGTACTCTTTCCTTCTGTTCTGACATCATTTTCCCCGAATCACCGCATTCCAGATAAACTTTGTATTGGTATAAAAATAACGCTTGAATAATCGTTTCGGTTCCTGAAGAAGACGATAGAGCCATTCTAAATTGGCTTTCTGCATCCACATCGGTGCGCGCTGGATATTGCCGGCCAGATAATCAAAGGCTGCACCTACACCAACCATCAAACCTTCTACTCTTCCCTGATGTTCTGCCATCCATCGTTCCTGTTTCGGTGCGCCTAAGCCTACCCATACAAAATCAGGCTGACTTTCCTTAATCTTCCGGATCACTTCCTGATCTTCTTCTTCGGAAAGCTGGCGAAACGGCGGACTGTACATTCCTGCTACCTGCACACCCGGATATTCTTTTTCCAGAACTATACGGAGCTTTTCCAAAGTTTCCTCCGTAGATCCATAAAAATAATGGCGATAGCCTTCTTCCGCTGAAATTGCCAACATTTCTCTCAGATAATCCGGACCGGTCGTCCGTTCCATTTCCGAAAATCCACGTTTTCTCCCAACTGAAGAAAGCGGTCCCCCGTCAGGGATCGCCATAATTCCTCCATTTTGAACCGCACAGTATGCCGGATCTTCATAACTCATAACGGTGGTATGAACATTGGCTACACATAAGTAATCCCCTGACAGTTCTTTGATATATTTTTTTGTAAAATCGATCAGCCATGTCATATTGATGGCTGCAAGGCTGACTCCCATGATCCTGCATGTAGGTATGAGCGACTTGTCAACCTTGGAAATAAATGCTTTATTCATGTGATTCATCAAATCCTTTTGTTTCATCTACCAGAAACGGCGGACGTTTTCTCGTTTCATCCAGAGCTCTCCAGATATATTCTCCCAGCATGCCAAGCATCAGCATGATCAAGCCGGAGGAACAAAGAATCAGTGCCATCAGGCTTGCCCAGCCTGCCACATCTGCCCCATGGGTCAGTGTCTGTAAAATAATCACGATCGCCCATACGATCGAAGCACAGAAAAACAGACTTCCTACCGATGACATGATCCGCACCGGCGCATAAGAAAAGCTCATCATGGAATCTACCACCAACTTCACTTTTTTGCCTAACGTCCAGCGGGATTCTCCTTCTTCTCTTGCTTTTCTGTGGAAATATACTTCGGCACGTTTAAATCCAACCCACATTACCTGCAACGTCAGAGATGAATTCTTCTCATCCAGCATTTCCAGCACTTCGATGACCTGCCGGTCGATCAGATAGCAGTCGCATCCGCCCTTTGGCATATCTTTCATGATAAACTTACGTACCAGTGCATAGTACATACCTGCAAAGAATTTCTTCAACGCCGGATCGTCCCGTTCTTCACGGATGGCCATTACGACTTTATTGCCTTCTTTCCATTTTTCATACATTTCCAAAATCAGGGTAGAATCTTCCTGAAGATCAGCCTGTTTTGTTACAGCACAATCACCGCTGCAATGATGAAATCCTGCCAGCAGTGCTGCATGTTCTCCAAAATTTCTGGATAACTTCACCAGTTTTACGTTGGAATCCATTTCTTTGATCTGATTCATGACTTCCCAAGAATGATCTCCTGAACCGTCATCTACCATAACGATCTCGTAGTCTCCCAACTGATCCAGGATCTTTTCCTGCATATCTTTATAAAGAGCCATCAGTGTATCAGAATTCCAATACACCGGAATGATAATTGAAATTTTGCTCATTATTTCAATACTCCCATTTCTTTTTTGTATTCTTCATAATCTCTGATATACTCGGTTCCGTCATAATGGGTACTTGCCAGAACCAAAAGGATCGAATCTTCCGAAAAATCATACATATCCTTCCATACCATAGTCGGTATATACAGTCCCATCATTGGCTTGTTCAGCTCAATAATAGCTTCACTGTGTCCATTATCGATACGCACCTTGGAAGTACCGCCTACATTGATGAGTACGAATTCTGACTTTCTGTTTGCATGCTGTCCTCGCATCACTTCTGAGTCAGAACCATACATATAAAAAACTCTCTGAATATCAAAAGGAATGTCCTGATGACCTTCAATTACTACCAGTTTTCCTCTTTCGTCTCCCAAATCTTTAAAATTCAGTACCTTGCACTGTTCTGTTACATGCTGCATTTGATTCTCCTTATACGAATGCATTGATCGCATTGATTACCTGTGTCTGTTCTTCCTCTGTCATTCCGTTATACATCGGAATGGAAAGAACGGTTTTTGCATATTTTTCGGTAAGCGGGAAAGAACCTTCCTCATATCCTAAATATGCATATGCTTCTGATAAATGTGGCGGAATCGGATAATGAATGATGGTTCCGACTCCCTGTTCATCTAAATATTCGATCAGTCGGTCACGCTCTTCACAGCGGATCACGAACTGATGCCATACGGCAGTACAGTTTTCTCGTACCTTCGGAAGCTCGATCTTTGGATTTTTGATCTCTGCTGAATATCGTTCTGCAATCTTCAGACGCTCTGCCTCCATTTCGTTCACATGGCTTAAACGGACTCTTAAAAGTCCTGCCTGAAGCTCATCCAGTCTGGAATTCGCTCCTACGATTTTATTATAATAGCGTTTTTCACTTCCGTAGTTTCTAAACACTCTGAAATCTTCTGCTAATTGATCATCATTGCACACGATTGCTCCGGCATCGCCGAACGCACCGATGTTTTTGGAAGGATAGAATGAGAAACATCCTACATCTCCGAAGGTTCCTGTCATCTGTCCGTTGAAACATGCACCATGAGACTGGGCACAATCTTCTACCAGACGAAGATTATATTTTTTACAAAGAGCTGCCACATCATCCATCTTTGATGCCTGTCCGTACAAGTGAACGACCAGAATCGCCTTTGTCTTTTCTGTAATCTTTTCTTCCAGTTTTTTCGTATCAATATTAAAATATTCGTCCGGTTCGATAAAGATCGGTGTTGCTCCGTTCATGGTAATCCCCATGACACTGGCAATATAAGTATTTCCCTGAACCAGAACTTCATCTCCCGGGCCGATTCCCAGTACACGGAATGCGATCCACAAGGCATCCAATCCGCTGGCAAGACCAACACAATGCTTTGCACCTGTATAAGCTGCGAATTCTTTTTCAAACTCTTTGACTTCATTTCCTAAAACATACCAGCCGCTGCGAAGTACGCTTAAAGCCTTCTGTTCAAATTCTTCCTGATATTTTTCAAAACCTCTGTTGAGGCGGTTCGGCATGATCTTTGTCATTGTATTTTCCTTTCTGTATCGAAAGCAGAAAAAAGAACGTTCTTTTTTCCATTTATCAGTTCTCCGGTATTCCTGATCCCCTTTAGTCATCTCAGGACATACTCCCTCATAATCATTTTATTTTACCACGAAACCTATTGCCATGCAAGTATCCTCACACGGAACAGGCATCCGCTATCGGATTCCTTTTAAGAAAAAGGCTTCCAATACGTATTTGGTATACACTCTGGTTTCTTTGAAGATTGCCGGTGCAAATACGGAAGTAAAAATCTGTGTGATCAATGTCGCCATTGCTGCACCACCAGGACCATACATTGGTATGAGAATGTAATTCAGGATCACATTTAATACCGCACCAACCCCCAGATAATATTTTACATATTTGGCTTTATCTTCACAAACGATCCAGATTCCTCTTGCAGAACCTAACATGGCAAATGCAGTATACCAGGCTGAAATCTGCAGAGAGCTGACGGACGGCAGATACTCTGTTCCGTACATAATGAGAATGATCCATTTGGCAAGGATTGTAATGCCAAGTCCTGCTGCAATCCCACTCCAGATCACGGCTGCATACAGCCGTTTATTCTGTTTGATATAAAGTGCTTCACTTTTATATTTACTTTCAATGATCAGCGGTCGTGCTGAATTGATCAGCGCTGTCAGAATAAAGCTCCACATATTAGAGATTTTCGTAGCAGCACTGTAATATCCCACCGCTGCTTCATCCAGCATCTGTCCCATCATGATCTTATCCATTTCACTGTAAATGGTAGCCATTAATCCGGACAGAATAAAATGGTAGCTTCGTTTCAAAATCTCTTTTCCTGCGGAAAAGGAGACTGTCAATTTCTGTCCGTCACTTCTACCGTAAACAAACAATAAAAATACTGCTACGATCGCCGCTTCCAAGGCGGTAGAAAAAGCAAACCATCCGACACTTTTTCCAAGGGCAAGGATTGCAATTTTATAAACTGCCATGATCAGATAAGCAAGGCTCTGGATCTTAACACTGACCTGTGTTTCCAATCTGGACTGATACCAGTAATGGATCATGTCAAAGGACTGAAAGATCAGCGATAAACTCTGTAAAAAAGCAACCAGAACAATGGTCTTGTCCCCGTCTTTCAGCACATACAGCAGACAGGTAATGGCAATCGTCGATAAAATACTGGTAACGACTCTGAAAAAAATCGTTGTTCCAAGGATTTCTCCCTGCCGGTCTCCATTATCCATGATTTCCTTTACTGCTGTACTGGTAAAACCTAACTGACAGAATACAAGGAACACAGAAACGTAAGATGCTGTTTCACCGATCACGCCGCTGTTCGACGGTCCCAGATATCTTGTAGTAAGCATACCGACCACAAGAGTCAGTCCCATCTGAAATATTTTTCCGCCGATATCCCACATTGTATTGGAAATAAAGCGGTTTCCTTTTAATTTATTCAAAATCGTTTTGATCATCGTAAACTCTTTTCTTTCTTATTTTTCTGATCTGCCTCTATCTTTTCTGCAGATTTTCTGTTTCCTTCCAGTACCGCAAAAAAGATACTATAAAACGGCACCAGATACAACATATAAATGCTCACATTATCTGTCGTAAACATCAGCATGGTATATACCAGTAATACAAATAAAAAACTCATTTTCACAGAACCAAAATTCCGATCTGCCAGATGCAGGCTCACACCATAGCTGATCAGATAACATAACAGTCCCAAAAATCCAAGCTCCACATAAAATTTCAGAAGATCATTATGAAGATTCACATAAGTCAGAATATTCCAATGTTCCAGCAGCTGTTCTACATAACCCAGACCTTTTCCAAGAAAACCGACGGAAAAACGTGCTTCCTGTGCCATACGCCCATACATTTCCACTCTTCCGTTGGTATTGATATTCGCTCCCCAGCAAAATGCTTCCAAAGCTCCCGAATAGATCATATATACATACAAATATACGCAGCCGGAAATCGCTGTCCAAAGCAGCAATACCAGTTTTTTACTGTAACGAAACAGCCACAAAATCCCCATGGCCGCCAACGCTGCAAGAATGGCAACCACTGCAATTCTCTTTTCTGCAAAAAGCATAAACAGAACTGCCGCCAGAAAACACTTCCAATTCTTTTCATAAATATAGTACAGAGCAAAGATTCCAAAAGAAAAAGCAAATACGGATTCCCAACGGAATATTTTCACAAATGTCGGGGCATCAAACAATGCATAGGCCAAAATACATCCCAAAAACTGAACATCTACAAGATGTTTCATATCTTTTCCGTAAAATGTGTACATGGCAAATACCAGTACAAAGGGCATGAGTACATATAAAATGATCTTTAAGGTCATTCCCTGTGCTCCTGCTCCTAAAAGTGCCGTGATACAGCCGAGCACCAGATAGACCGCCATGGGAAGTCCCGTACAGGCCACTGCTTCCATAGACCATTTCTTTTTTCGTCCCAAAAAGAGAAACAGCAGACAAAAGGCTCCTGCCGCTGCATATTTTTTGATACCGCCGGCATCAAAAACAACATAGAGTATGAGCATTGCCGCCAGTTCCAATATATTTTTTATGGTAATTACTTCTTTTAACCGGTTCAAACCTTTCTCCTTTACCACATATCGATTTGTAAACGCTTACGCTTCCGTCTTCTGATTCCGTTCCTTCAGACACAGAACAAAAATCAGCACGATGGATAAAATCCCGCCTACCGAAATGCCTGTCAGTGCGGATACCACCGGATTTACCTGAATGGTATATCCTGCCTGCGAATCCAGCAGCAATGTTTTGGAATAATCTATCCTGTCATACCAGCGCAGCTGTTCATCCTGAAGTTCTTCGTCTTTTGTCATTTTGGATTCCCCTATAGTCACTTCCATAAAGGCATCTTCTTTTTCCAGACGATCCTTCAGATATTCTGCAGCATCCAGACATTCTTCTTCTGTGACATGGCGGATCGTCAGCTGTACGTTTCCATCTTCCTCTTCCTGCCAGTCCAAAAGCTCATAAAAATAATCAGTATTCCGATCCGTGATATAGTTTTCCCAGATTGCTCTGGACAGCACATAGTCCTTCGTTTCTTCTTTCACAGAAATATCTTTCAGATACAATGTCCGCTCCGGAATTTCTGTCGGATTGATCTGCATGAGAACAGACTCTTTCAGATAGCGTTCCAGCCAGGCAGATTCTTGTTCATAATAAAGATATTCCTCGCTTGGCTCAGACACGATTTCTTCTCCAAGAAATCTGGAGCCAACAGCAAACACTGCTGCACATAAAATTACCACCAGGGCTGCCATTTTCCACTTTTTTATATAATACTTCACATAATCTTCAAAACTGATGGTCAGCTTCTCTGTCATATCAAAGTTCTCCTTTCACAAGTACATGTTCTCTGTCATAGGTTTCAAAAAGTATAGCACATCTCCTTTACTTTGTCACATTTGACCATGTATAATGTGAGTAGCATATTTTAAGGAGTTTATTATGAATCATTCTTTATTTACTCAGGATTCTGTCAAACGGCTTTCTGCCATCCTTGCTTATCTGGGCATCGCACTTCTGGCCATTTCTGACAGCGGCATTCAATTATTGATCCTGCATGTCATCGGTCCCGGAAGCCGTACCCTTCGTCTTGCAGGCATGTGGCTTTTGTTCGGCAGCGTGATCCTTACCAGATATCGGAAAAAGGAATTTCTGATTCTTTCCCTGCTGGCAGTTCTCGCACTTTATAACTATACCCGATCCGGGAATATTTACTGTGTTCATGCCGTACTGGTCATGGCTGCCATGAAAAATGTTGACTATCCTGTATTTTTCAAAATATTGTTTTACAGTACCCTGTCGACTGTTGCCGCAGTGGGGATCCTGTCCTTGTTTCAGATTGGAAGTCCGATGCAGATCACGCAGGACTTCGGACGAGGTGTAGTGGAAACCCGTTACTGTTTCGGACTCTATCATCCGAACATCTGGCATCAGGCCATTGCCCGCTGCATCATTTTCGCCTGCATCGGCTATTATCAAAAGTTAAATATTATTCATTTACTGATTTTATTTGTATTTAATTATTTTATTTATACGTTGTCCATCTCCCGTACCGGACTGCTGGCAGTATGGTTTTTCCTAATCCTTGTAATCTTTTACAAATATCTGTCCAAGCTGATGCACACCCTGTTTGTAAAACTTTGTGCCATGGCCGGAATTCTTTCCGTCTACGCTCTGTATGTATATTTCACATGGGATTTTGCGGTACACTGGAGCTTAAATTCCCAGCTTTTTGACTGGAAGATCACAACCGGCAGAATCCAGCAGGCACTGGATTTTTTATCGGGACATCCGATTCTCATGTTCAGCAGCCGCTTTCCGGATGACGGTACCTTATTTGATCTGGGCGCATTCCGTATTTTTTATGAATGCGGGTACCTTTGGGCCGGACTTTTCTTCCTTGCCTTTTTCGCACTGATCTTCGTATCCCTGAAAAAGGGTTGGGATGTAATAATTCCTACTGCGGTATATTTTATTTTCTGCAGCCTGTACGAATTTGATCCTGTTACAAGACCAACTTATAACGTGATCATCTTTTTCCTCCCGCTGCTGATCTACTCATGCCAAAGAACAGGAAATCCAGAATCCTCACCTTTTTCATCAGCCAGATCACACAAAACGTTGCCGCACTCATGGCGATAAAACTTGCCACTACAAAGAAAAATCCTTGTAACGTATAAAAATCATAGACTCGATCCTGAAAATGAAGCATATTTGCAAAATGATAGTGGATAACGTAAATTTCCAACGTATATCTTCCGATTTTTGCAAATATGTTTTTTATTTTTCCCTCTTTCCACCAAAGGACTCCGTAAATGATCGCTCCGCTGCCAAACACGGAGGCTGTCATCTGCAGGAGCGTGTCCAGTTTAGATTCCATGGAATTTAAATCAAACGCGGCCGCAAGATACAGAAAGAGGATTCCCATAATAACTGCGGCAGCCCGGATCCATCGACTATTTTTGCAGTCTATTTTTCCTGCTTCTCCCGTTCCCCAGCAAAGATACGACATTCCATAATGACCGGTCACATACCCTGCCATATAAAATGGAACATAGATAATGATTAAATAAGGGCTTAAAAAGTTGTTCCCTGTTAAAATCTGGCAGACCAGTACCAGACAAAAACATCCGTAAACAGACCAAAAGACTGCTTCTGACAGCCATTTATGGCGTTTTCTTAATCTTCCTGCCAAAAGCTGGGCGGTATAGACCATCCATATCAGGAGAAACAGTACTGCCAGAAACCACAGACCATAATCCAGCTCTGTAAAAATTCTATGATAGGCTTCCGGAAGATTTCTCCAATGCATCAGTGTCAGCCATGCAAAAAAAGGAACCAGATAGGAAACTGCCCGTTTTTTCATGACCGTTCTGTAAGATGAAACATCCGAAATGATCCTTCCATGCCCGCATAAATAACCGCTGATCAACATAAACAGTGGCATTTGCACGGCCTTGATCACATCATAAACATAGGGATCTTCCATGTGGTTATGTACAAACACATGACCGATCATTACCAGAACAATGGCGATTCCTTTGACTGCATCAATGGAGCTATTTCTCTCTTTCATGAATTCCTGCCTTTTCCAAGATCACATCCACCACTGCTTCCGCAGCATGTCCGTCATCAAAATATCCGATCTTTTTCAAATACTCATCACATTTTTGCTCGTATTGTACCGGATCAAAATTTAAAATAAATGCTTCCAGTTCCTCATTGTTAAATGCCAGATCAAACGGAAGCTCGTCTAACGTAAAATAATAATCTTTTACCTTTTTAATCTTTTCATAATCTTCTGCATATAAAAATCCCGGACGTTTCAGCATCAGATAATCAAATGCACAGCCGGAATAATCGCTGATGATCATATCACATGCCACAAGCAGCTCCTGCATATTTTCATACAACGTTGCATTACGCACATTTTCTCCCGTGGTCACTTCTCCGGCAGATGCTGCACAGTTTGGATGAAGCCGCACCAGCAGATACCAGTTTCCGCCAAACCGCTGATGAAGTGCTGTCAGAGTACGCTCATAATCCAGATTGTACATATCAGTACTGCGGTCATCCCGATAGGTCGGTGCATACATGACCAGCTTTGCATCTTCCGGAATCTGAAAACGTTCCAGTACCTTTTTTCGGATCGGTGCCGGATCGCGAAAATAAAGATCGTTTTTCGGAATGCCCTTTTCCAACAGCGGACCATCATACCAGAACGCTCTGTGATACAGGTCAGAACACCATTGACAGCAGGATAAGAACAGATCAATCCTCTTAGAATCTGCTTTTGCATATTCCTGATATTCTTTGGAAATCGAATGTGCCACATCCAGCTCCACTTTTTTCAACCCCGGACCGCCATGCCATGTCTGGATATAATACTGCTCATTTCGTTTGATCAGATAATGCTGTTTTCTCGTATTATCCACCCAGAATTTTGCCGTTGCCATATGATATGCAAATGCAAATGTATTGGGTCTCAATGGTTTGATTCCTTCTGGCAATGGACTGCTCTGATCTTCCAGCATCCAGTACATTTCAAATCCAAGATTTCTGCGAAGCATTTCTTCTGCAATAAATTTAGGATTGTCTCCAAAACCACCGCCGTAAAAATTTCCAAATACCACTTTTTTCGTCTTTAACGGAAAATGTACAAACAAATGCCATGCCAGACGCATAAATACTTCATGGATCTTTCTATAAATTTTTAAGATTCCCATGAAAAACGCATATAATTTCGGTTTTGATTTTATCCACTCGATCATTCGTTGTTTTCCTCACAATTCAGCCACTTTGTAATATCAAAATACCGTTCCATGACCGTTTGATCCGTAATCGGATTTTTCTGCAGATAATATCCCACCTGTTCTTCCCCTTCATAAGGAGGCAAAAAGCAGGCATAGGGAATATCCTCATATCGTTGGGACGTAAAGATCACTCTGTTTCTGCACGGAATCTCGCCGAATTTCAAAATATCCTCACGGGTGATCCCGTCTCTTTCACTCATAAGCAAAAACAGGTTATCTCTTCGAATCCTTTTTTTTCGCTCTTCCCACTTTTTTTCTGCATCTCTTTCATTGGTATAATGATTGAACCAGATCTTAATATCACCGCACTCTGCCACCGGATATCCTGCATCCGTTTTGATAAAATGCAGCTTCTGTGCCAGATAATAGTCCAAATCTGATACAAATTTCAGAAACTCTTTCTGATCGATCCACAGATTAATGGTCGGGGTCAGAAAAGGCTGATCATACCGGTGATAGATGATTCCTGCTGCACAATTGCAGGAAAGGATCGTAAATTCTTTATTTTTCAGCTGTTTTTGCATTTTCTTTCCATAGAGGTGATATGCAATCGGTTCTCTTACATGTGCAAGAAATTTGTCTTTATCAAAAGCCATTTTTATGTTTTTCCTTTACAAAATGAACGATCTTTTCGTAATCTTCAATATAATCAATCTCAGACCAGAAATACGGCGCTGAATCAATGGTATGGATGTCAATCTCATAGCATCTGGAATACAGGATGGTTTCCCACCAGGTCGTATACTGCTCGGTTGCTACCATTTCTTCCATAACGCGCTTAAATTCCGCCACATATTCTTTCCCGATCTTTGCAGCACCTACATATTCACAGGTACGTTCTTCTACCGGCATTTCTTTTCCGTATTTACGCACCAGTCCTGTTTCATCACAGTGGAAGAAATAATCCCCTTCTAATATTTTTCTGTAATCAGCCAGCATACTGATGGTTTCCGGACATGCCAGCATCTTATCCAGAATTTCCGGTTCCAGATAAACGTCTGCATTCATAAAAATGTAATCTTCCTCTTCTGTAATGGCATCCTTTGCAAACCATAAAGATGCAATGCTGTTCGTCACACGGTAAAAAGGATTAAAATAAAAATGGACATCCAATCCTTTTAACACTTCATAAAACATTTCTTTTTTATATCCCAGTACAATGCTTACATCAATTCCTTTTCTCTGCAGCATTTCCACGGTATAACGAAGGAGCGGCATTCCATCTCCGATATCCAGCAAACTTTTCGGTTTATTGACTTCTCTGCTGATACGGCTGCCAACGCCTCCTGCTAAAATAATCGCTTTCATTGTTTTTTCTCCCTATAGATCTGTTTGCTTTTCACTTTCTATTCTAATCTTTATGACTCTACATGATCTGCTTCCAAAAAGGCATCCAGAAAATAACTCATGGCTTTTTTTGATCCTGTGGAAATTCTTACATAGTCTTTCAAAAATTCATTTCCAAATGTCTTAATGAGTATTTTTTTCTCCCGAAGAAGACGTTCTGTTTCTTTGGCAGATTTTTTCGGTTTGATAAAGATAAAATTGCCGTGGGAAGGCTTGGTTTCGTAGCCATGTTTCTGAAGTTCTTCCAAAAGCCATGCCTTACCTTCTGCTTCCGTATTCATCAGTTCCTCGATCAGCTCTGTATGCTGCATCAGATGTTCTCCGAATTTTAATGCAACCGCATTGACTTCAAAACTAGGCATGGATTTTCTCGCATAACCGATCAATTCCGGATTTGCGATCATCATTCCCAGTCTGACTGCTGCCAGGGAAAACAGTTTAGAAAATGTACGGAAAACTACCACATTGTCATATTCGTGAATGAATGGCAAAAAAGTATGTTTATAAAAATAGTGATATGCTTCATCTACGATCACCACTGCACCTACTTCTCTGGCACGTTCAATGATCTTTCTTGCTTCTTCCTCTGTATATACCGTACCAATCGGATTGTTTGGATTTAACAGGACAACGATATCGGTGTTCTCATCGATGGCTGCTACGATTTTTTCTGCATCGATGGTCATATCCGCTTCATAAGATACCGGTACATGTTTCAGCCCCAGCATTGTACAGTTGACCCAATACATTTCAAAAGAAGGGGCAACCGTTACTACGCTGCTTCCCTTTTCTGCAAACACTTCCAGAACAAAGCGGATTGCCATATCGGACCCATTGGTTACCGCTACATTTTCCGGTGCTGTTCCGATATATTCTGCATACATTTTCCGAAATTTATCATGTTCCGGATAAGTGGCCAGAAATTCCGGTGTGATTTCCTGCAGCACTTCATCGACAAACCACTGGGGAAGTCCTTCCGGATTTTCATTCATATCATATCTGGCGTAATCATATCTTCCCTGTTCCGGAAATACACGCACACAATTTTTTATATCTTCATTTACATAGTACATGGCTGCTCCTTTCTGAGAACCAGCTTTGCCCAGCCGGTGCCTTCCTCAAAACCAATCTTTTTATAAAATCCAGCGGCCTGCTTTGTATAATAAAACAGACATGGTTTCTTTCCTTCTTTTAACAGATCATAGCACAGCTTCCTCACTGCCAGTGTACCAACACCTTTGCCCCTCCAGTCCTCTCTGGTGACAACTCCGCTGATCACTGCCAGATTTTCAAGTTCTGCATAGGTTGCCGCATGATGAATAATCTCTCCTTCATGCTTTAAAATATAATTTCTTCCAAATCCTTCTTTTCTTCTGGTCAAAAGCTGTTCTTTCAGTTCTTCTTTCTCATAATGACCGCCAACCCCTTCATCACTGCAGATCAGGGCTGCAATCTCCTCATATTCTTTTTCTTCTGCCGGACGTACTTTTTCAGAAATCTCTCCCTCCGGCAAGGTCAGCATTTCTGTCACATATCCGATTTCCATATCATAATGATCTTTTAACAGCGGATACAAAGTTTCGATCACTTCCACTGTAGAACTTACAATATGAGAATTCAGTGTTCGGATCAATTCTGCCGTACCTGCTGCATCCATTTTGCCTTCTGCATCAAATAACTGCAGACCCTCGTAATATTTTAAGGCACTGCACCGGATTCCGTCAGAATCGTCAAACCATACGGTCAGATTAGGATTGCTGATACCGAACTTTTTCAGATCGATATAGCTGTAAAGACAGTTTTTCAGATCCTGCTCATAATATTTTAATAACTTCTGTACATCCTGTTCCTGTACGATTTTATACATTCTGACTCCTCCCGAAACGTGTTTCCCGTTCACTGCTTCTTTCTGCTGCATTGACAGCATCTTTCTAAAAATTATCATTTTGGCACTGAAACACTGTACCACTGGTCACTGTAAATTGTTTCATAATATTCCGTTTGTATCAGTTCTTCCAGAATCTCTATTTTTTCCGGAACCCAGTAAGCTCCATTGATTTCTGTCGTTGCGATCACGATCACCGGAAAATTACCGGCACTCATTTTCTGTTCCAAAACACTCTTAAATTCATCCATTGACAGATAATCCAGATCCGACCATGCACTGTCAAAAAATGTTTTCATATCCGTTACATTGTGTCCGATATTAAATGCACCGATGGTCAGGAGTTCTTTTTCTTCATACGGTTCCAAAAGTTCCATCAGACGATTGACATATTCTGCACGGGATGCCGTAGTATAGACTCCTTCAAATACATCTGCATCAATGACTGCATTCAGTGCTTCCCCATTCTCTCCATCATGATACACATAATTGACATTACAATTCTGTCCTGCTGCCAGCGTAAGCACGACCGCAAACACCGCCATGATCCGCAGTTCTTTGACCGGAAGCTTCCAGAAAAATGCTCCGATCACTGCGGCAGGCATTGCCATATATACTCGAAAGAAAATGCTTCCCGTATCCGTTCCCACCGTCAATGCCAGCACAGAAACTGCTTCGATCAGACACAAAATGGCAAACCGCCGATCCTGCATCTTTCCTTTTCTTCCATACACTACAAATCCTAAGATGCCGAACAGCACACCGCCGTAGGCAATAAAATTCTGCACACTGAGCAATGCCGGAACGCTGCTGGTCACTACCTCTAATCTGCTGCCAATCATCACCGCAATCCCTGCTGCCAAAACAGCACCGAACAGGGTCATCTCTTTTTTCCACCATCTGCGGACAAAAACGCAGAGTAAGATCACGATACCGATCAAAATGCCGTATTTTACCCATTGTCTTGCACCGTCCATGGCACCGCTTAACAGCTTTGCAAACATATCAAACAGGTTGTGCTTCGACTCTTTATCTCCGGAAGAACCTAACAGCCATAATAAATCTGCACAAAATTTATCAACTCCAAGGAAACAGACTGCAAACAGGCATCCGGCAATTCCTGCCGTTGCACCGCCTGCTACCATCATCCCAAAGTTTTTTCCTATGGTTTTCCAGACCGTTTCTTTTCTTCTTTGTTCTGAAACTGCTGCATCAGATGTTTTTCCCATCAGTTCATAGAATGGAATGATCAGTGCCAGAGCACCTAACATTGCAATATTGGGAAAACGGACAAACACATTGATTCCAAGAATCAGTCCTGATGCATAAAACCAGCGTTTTTTTTCTGTTTCAAACCCATACAGCAGAAATAAGATTCCCATAGTCAAAAACAGCATACTCCATGCATTCCAGTTGACACAGCGTACCCAGGAAGCACTAAACGCAATTCCTCCAAGTACGGCTGCCGTCAGCGGCAGCGGAGTCAAATAGGGACTTAAGATCCGATAGATCAGGATTCCCGTCAATGTCCAGACGATCAACCCTGTCACATTCATGGCATATAAGGTTGGGAACACATGGAAGATCAGACTTCCCAGAAATTCTCCCAAAAGATAATAAAGGGAATTTCCTCCGGTTCCTTTTTGAAAAAAGTATCGGAATTTTGTCAGATACGAAGAAGTATCCTGCACATCAATCCCATATCTCAGCTGATATACGCAAACACCAAATACCAGCACGGTCAGCAATACCGCTATGAGTTTTTCGATTTTTTCTAAATTTATTTTTTTCATGGGTACTCCTCGCTCCTTTTTCTCCCATACTTTCATCACAAACAGTTCTATCATACCTTGTAATTTTTAAGATTTACTTAGGAAAAAAGTAATTTTCCGCAAATTCTTCCTAACATATTCCCAAGAACTGCAGCACTTTGGTAATGACCTCAATGGCAAACAAATGCCAACAAAGGATTGTCAGCGTATGTCTTCCGATCAATGCGAGCGGCTTCGCCAGCACTTTTCCATACTGTTCCGTCAGTTCTGCTGCTTTCATACACAGCACACTTCCCAATGCCCCCGTAAAAAAGTACAGCAGCATCGAACGTCCATACTGATCAATCGAAACATTCACCGATCCGTTGACATAGGATAATGCTACAAACAGGATCAGGAAATTTGCATAGATCCATTCATTTTTTCGAAGCCGGCTAAGACCGCCTTCCTTCAGAAAACGTCCCAGCTCGATCAGCCCCAGAAAGTACAGTGCATTTTCCAGACTCCACGGCAAAAGCACCGGGGACACATACTGCAGAAGAATTCCGATCCCCATACCGGCTGCCACAAAAATCCTGCGCTTCTTCGCTGTTTCTGTGGTTCGGTCAATCCATCCATAAATGCAGAGACATAAAAACAGACAGGTTAAAAACCAGGTTGGCGCATTTAAGATGCTCATCAGACCCATATTCCACTGACTGGTCGGTTTCATCAGCATCGTTCTGGAATAAAAGATTCCCAGAAGGGACGGCTTTGACCATCCGGTCCGCAAAGTAAAAAATAAAAATAACAGCACATTGCAGACTGCATACGGAATCAGCAGTCTTTTTGCTTTTCCAAATACATACGTACCATAGCTTTCTTCTTTTTTCCGGTAAGTATAACCGGCTGCCACAAAAAACAACGGCATATAAAACATTCCGCCAAAAAAGGAGACGATCGGAATGTTTTTTCCAAGATGATTCAGCACTACCAAAAGGATTCCAAAGCACTTGGCAATGTCCAGCCATATTTCCCGGCTATTTGATTTTTTCAATCCGTTGTTCCACATAGTATTCTCCCTTTTTTCCCAATGGCTCTATATATTTCGAAAATACGACAGATATTGCCAGAGTCAACACTGTCGTCACAGCAAATGTAACCAACACTGCTGCGTGATAGGAAATACTTCCATAGAGTAGTGAAAAGATTCCGCAGCCTGCCGTAGCAATGACCGGAAAATGTACCAGATAAAGACTGTAGGAAATATTTCCCAGTTTTACAAAGCATGGCAGTGCAAAAAATTTCTGTAATGGTTCCAGCATCAGCACAGCAAGAACCAGAAGCACCGCACCTGCCAGATGAAACGGTACGACCATGACGATCGGAAGGATTCCGTAAATCGTTCCTTCCAAATGGGTACCCGCTGACGGATAAGAGCTAAAATAAACACCGATTCCAAAAACGATCCACCAAATCCACTTTTGTTTCTTCATCTTTTCCACCATTTCCGGCATCGTATGCATCAGATCACAGAGTACAAAGCCATAAAATACGCCCGCATAATCTGTCAGAAGCAGTCCAATTCCAAGCACTGCATAAACCGCATAGCGCCATTTTTTATCTCCCAGCAGCCATGCTGCCGCATAAACAAGCATCGCTCCTAAAAACAGAAATGGAATGGTCCATAAAACACCATTATATTGATTGGTTCCGAAAAAGAAACAGCCCGCTGCCGCTTCTGTCAGTGCTGTCAGCAGTTCCGGCTTACAGCGGTTAAATCCTGCCAGCCAAAGGGATCCGGTCAGCTCCGACACGGTCACATTCTGATAAGCTCCTACCATCATCAGCAGACAAATACAAAGATTGCTGACCAAAATCGGCGGAAGCAGACGGATATAACGCTTTCCGGCACTAATCAGAAGTCTTTTTTTATCTCTTGTTCTGAAATATCCAAGACAAAGCACATAGCCGCTCATGACAAGAAACAGCCGCACCGCAAAATTACCGTTGAACAGCAGATTCAACGGGGACTTTCCAATGTAGATTTCCAGATTCTCCAACAAATGACAATCTGCACTCTCCAGACTATACATTCCATAGTAAAATGTAAACACGAAATGGCACAGATATACAATACCTGCACCAATTCCTTTTAACCCATTTATATAATCTAATCTTGTCTGTTTCATTCTGCATTTCCTGTTTGAAGCTGTTTATAGAAAGCGACCCCTGCATCCAGCATCAGTGCGATCAGCGCCAGTGCATAGATCCAGAAAAATACGCCGATGGTTCCATTATAAAAATATCCATAGGAAACATAGGAAATCGTACACATTGCCACCGGAACGTACCATTTTTTCTGATTCTGAACGAACACCAGAAGGGCAAATACGTTGGCAAGCAATCCGCTTCTATAATTCATAAACGGATAAAATGTAACGATAAACAGGGTAAAAAACAGTCCGGAAGCTGTCAGAAGCTCCATAGACACCTGCGGTTTCTTTTTGGAAATATAATAAAAGATCATAAGCAGAATGCCGATGACCAGCAGCTTTCCTGTGGTGCCATATTCTGGCACAAAACCGGTTTCACTAAAAAGTGTATAAATATTTGGCCAGCAATTGGTCAGTTTTTCTCCGGAAAGATCTGCATAAAGAATCTGAAATCCACAGGCTTCTATCACAAAACTCCAGTAGATTCCCTTGCTGTACAGTTCTTTTCTGACAATTCCAAACAAAATGATCATCAGAAGCACTGCTCCCAGGATTTCTCTGCCGCCATTTAATGCACTATTTCCAGCAATGGCAGGCCAGATCACAGTCAATGCATAAATTCCTACAGTTTTCAACCGGTTCTCTGTGGTTTTCCAGATGATTCCCGCCATGACCGCACCAAGAAGAAGATCCATACCGCAAAGCAGCAGACGCATTCCGTCAGAAATTTCTCCGCTTCCGGAAATTCCGAAAATAGAATTGCGGATCATCACTGCCGCACCGGTAATACAAACCGTCAGGAGCAGATCTAAAAATGCAATTTTATGTTTCCCTACAGAAAGATCTCCGTGAACCAGATCTCTCAAAAATTTATCCGGCATAATTCACCTCCGAACCTGTTTCCTGATCCTGATTTTCCGGATCATTCACATATTTGTAGACTTCATATCCGGTAAGGAACAATACCGCAAATGTAATGAACGGCATATACTGGATCGGAAGTGTCCAGTCCTGTGCAAGAAAGATGGAATATCCCATGAAAGAAGTCAGACTCTGCAGTATCGGAAGATAAAACTTATCCGGTCTTACAAAAACATACAGAATCAGGAACGCTTCCGCAAAAAAGGAATATCTTTCATGCATCTGCGGCAGGAAAAACGGTGCCAGAAGACCTACAAATCCTCCCAGCAGTAAGATAAATTCTGCCGTAATCTTTAATTTCTTTCGTCCAATATAATAAAGAACGATCATAAATACCGCCAGAGCCAGCCAGACTCCAGCCGTATGGTATTCTTCAATAAATCCGGTCTCACCGATCAGATAATAAATATTGCTGTATTTTAATGCAAGTGACCAGCTTTCTGCTTCTGTCTGGCTCAGATAAATGGTCAGCAATTCCCCCAGCGGTCTTCCTGCGATCCATGCCGGGATGATTCCGATCAAATAACATACCGGAAGCCACAGAAAATGCTTCAGATCCACTTTTTTATTCAGCCAGAGAATCACAAGCATTGGGAACAGCCACAGCGGCTGCAGCTTAAATGCAAATGCAATGCCGAAAAACAGCATTCCAAGAGAAGGACGTTCCTTCACAAAGAAATAGGTGCTTAACATAACCCAGAACATCGGCAGCATATCGCACTGCGCCCAAAGGGTACTGTTTACCATAAACACCGGATTCAATATAAATACTGCATAAGCCAGCACCGATTTGGTCTTATTTTTCGTGATTTCATAAATGATCAGATATGCCGTAATGGCTGCCATGAAATCAAAGCCGCTCATCATCAGCTTAAAACCTGTCATGCAGTTGATCGGAAGAACCGTGATCAGCCACAGCAGATATACAAAGGGCGGTGCATAATCGTACCAATTTCCTGCAAGGGCTTTGAATCCGCCCTGATATAATTGCTGAAACCAGCCTTCCCACCAGATAGTCCAATCACCGGACACTACATGTTTCACCTGCAGTCGGATCAGAACACTTAAAATGGTCACACCTGCGATCAGTAGAATATCGGAAAGCTCCCACTTTCTTGTTTTCATCAAATTATTCCTCATCTAATTCTTTTTCTATAATAAACTTCGGACGTCCTTTGGTTTCCAAATAAATCTTGCCGATATATTCTCCAATGATCCCTATCGATAAGATCTGAAGTCCGCCGATTGCCCAGATTGATACGAACATAGAGGACCAACCAATGCTGGTATGTCCTGTAAAATGACGGATCAAAGAGTAAACCAGCATTCCAAGGCTGACAACAAAGATCAGCACTCCCAGCGTGGTGATCATTCGGATCGGCCGGATGCTGAAAGAAGTAATTCCGTCCATGGCAAATGCCAGCATTTTCTTTAACGGATATTTGGATTCTCCTGCAAAACGTTCTTTTCTTTCATAGTAAACTTTATCTGATTGAAAGCCTACCAGCGGGACAATTCCCCGCAAAAACAGATTGACTTCTTTAAATTTCAAAAGTTCTTCTACCGCTCGTCTGCTCATCAGACGATAATCTGCATGGTCATAAACAATGTCCACACCCATTGCCTGCATGATCTTATAAAAGCTTTGGGCAGTAAATTTCTTAAAGAACGTATCTGTTTTTCTTTCGCTGCGCACACCGTAAACGACTTCGCAGCCTTCATAATATTTCTGTACAAATCCATCAATAGCATCAATATCGTCCTGCAGATCCGCATCCATCGAAACGATCATATCTGCTTTTTTTACTGCTACGGATAATCCTGCCAGTAAAGCATTTTGATGCCCTTTATTTCTGGAAAGCTTGATTCCGGTATAAATAGCATTTTTTGCATGAAGAACCTGAATCAGCATCCATGTCTGATCTACAGATCCATCATCTACAAAAAGAATCCGGCTCTCTTCTGAGATCAATTCTCTTTCATAGAGCATCTGCATCTTCATGGCCAACTGTTTTGCGGTCTCCCGAAGTACAGCTTCTTCGTTGTAGCATGGAATCACAATATACAAAATATTTTTCTTTTTTCTATGCATTTCCTGTTCCATATGCAATTACCCTAACAGCTCCTTCAGATAAACATCCAGTGCATCTTCCCACTGGGCAAAGGTATAGCCATCTGTCAGTTTAAACATTCTGTTTTCCAATACAGAATATGCCGGACGTTTGGTTGGTGTCGGATATTCTTCTGTGGTCAGATGTTTCACGGTTGTATTCTTTCCGGCTTTTTCAAAAATCTTTTCTGCAAAATCAGCCCAGCTGCACATGCCTTCACAGGTACCATGGAAAATACCATAGTTATCTGTCGGAACCAGACTTACGATGGCTTTTGCCAGCTCCAGTGCACTGGTCGGACTTCCGAACTGATCTGCTACCACTCCTACTTCATCCCTTGTTTCCGCAAGGCGAAGCATGGTCTTTACAAAGTTATTTCCGTCACCATATAACCATGCAGTTCGAACGATGAAGAATTTTTTCGCAAACATTTTTACAAACTCTTCTCCTGCAAGTTTGGTACGGCCGTAAGCACTCTGAGGTGCCGGTACATCGGTTTCAAAATACGGACTTTCAGCATCTCCTGCAAACACATAATCTGTAGAAACATGGATCAGTTTTGCATCTACATCTGCCGCTGCAATAGCAAGATTTCTAGGACCGATCGCATTGATCTTAAATGCCAGATCCTCTTCTGTTTCACATTTATCTACTGCGGTGAATGCGGCACAGTTAATGATCGCATAAGGTTTTACTTCCCTTACGTGTGCAAGCACTGCATCTACATCGGTAATATCCAGATCTTCCACATCGGTATTGACCAGTTCATATTCTGTGCTTCCTGCATACTGTGCTCCGATGGCACGTCCTAACTGTCCATTGCATCCTGTTACGATAATCTTTTTCATGTTATTGATCCTCCTGAAGCTTCTTTTCTAATTCTTCAATTTTCTGTTTCATCTGTGCCAGCTCTTCCTGTCTGTCCTTTTCTTCAATGGCAAGACGCTGGGTCAGATTCCGCACTTTATTTTCCAATGCCGATGTCTCGATGGTCTGAAAGAATGCTTTCAGGATCAGGATAAAGATAAAAAACAGGAAAATAAAGTTTACAGGCAGTTCCATTCCGATCGCTCTGGTCAGCATCGCTACCAAAAACGGAAAAATACTAAATACCAAAAGGATTCCTGCAAATATGATCCAAAAGATGGAGTATTCGATCTGCAGTTTGGACTGTCTGATCCTTTTTAAAATATAATAAGTCATTAACACTGCTCCGAAAATCAGGAGCCCCTGAAATACCGGTGACATACTAGACATCCTCCATTACGATCTTTTTCACTTTTTGACGTTTTCTGAAATTCTGGATCAGCAAAATAGAAATGAGCATCCGCATCATATACATCATAGAACGCCCCATGGTCAGATAACTGGTTCCTGCGATCCTCTCATCCATCTCTACCTGAACTTCTGCGATCGTAGCTCCCTGCTTCAGCAGATACGATACCGTATCCGGTTCCGGCCCATAATTCATATTCAATGCAAATTCTTCGATCATTTTCTTATTAAACATACGCATTCCGGAAGTTGGATCGTTTACTTTACGTCCCGTGGTCAGTTTCATGGCCATGGAGATCAGATTGCTCCCCAACATCCGCATGGAAACCGGCTTTTTCTCTGTTACAAACCGGGAACCAATGACAATATCGTATCCTTCCTGCATTTTCACAAGCATCGGTGCAATATATTCCGGACGATGCTGTCCGTCTGCATCAAACTGAATGGCATAATCATAGCCTTTCTGATAGGCATATTTCAGCCCTGTCTGAAACGCCCCTGCCAGTCCCAAATTCACCGGAAGATCGATCAGCTCGTATCCTTTCATACGGCAGATTTCCGGGGTCGAATCTGAGGATCCATCATTGATGATCACATAATCATACTGGGGATAATTATTTTTTAAGTTTTCAATCACTCTTACAATATTCTCCTGCTCATTAAAAGCAGGAATGATCACTAAACATTTCATAAATTTAATTGTACCATATCTTTCTCTTGTTTGCCAACAATGTTAACCTGCATACAGTAACTTATACTTTTTCGCAACTAAATTTTTATTAGCACCATCCCATGCCCCTATTTGTGCTCCGCAGGGCGTCGTCGGCTCCAACTAATCTAAGTACTTCTAATTCACTCGCAGGAGAGCCTGCTTCGTGAAGAAGTACTAAGATGGATTTTCCGCCTCCTTTGGCCAAATGCATCGCAAAACAGGGGATAGGAGCTGGTGCATGGCAAAATTTGCCGAATACAGCATCCATAAGATAACGTAAATATTAAATAGATTGATGAATTCTGCAAAAGTATCCTTTTTCGCAACTGAATTTTTACAAATCACAGCCGTTATGATGATGCACTGTCCAAAGCACGGCGTTAAGTGGATGAGTCCGAAGATCCAGCACTAGCAGCTCATTAATGAGGAAGCCTTTGCTGACGAATTTAGGAGCTGGTTGTGATTAGCTGAGGAGGAAGGAACCTGCCGGGCGTGACAGTCTTCATCCTACGGCGTAAATTAAAATACTGATTGCGAAAAAGCATACTTTTATGCCATAAATTGTCCAAGCACCCGCAGCGTTCTGCGAAGATCCACAAGCCACGGCATTTTCACACCGTTTTCTTTCAGTGCACGATGCCCCTCTTTCATTCCTTCTAGATATGCCCCAAGGCTTCCCGTACTTGTGCCGCCATGCTCCATTTTGATCAGCACTTCCGGCAGATAGGAAAGTTTCACTTTGCCGTCTTTTAAAATTCTGATCATATATTCATAATCCGCTGAAATACGGTAATCGGTCTTATAAAGACCGTATTTTTCATAAACTTCTTTTTTCAGATACAGTGTCGGATGTCCCGGCATCCAGCCTTTTCGAATGTCTCCCTGTCCCTGACGCCATTTGCGGACAACGGTTTCTCCGTCCATGTAATCCAAATCACCGTGAACACCGTCTGTTCCTTCTTTTTCCATGACAGCGACCATTTTTGAGATTATATCGTTGGCCGCAAATCGGTCAAAACAGGTTCCGATATAATCCCCTGTGGCCAGTTTCAATCCTTTATTGATCGCATCATAAATTCCATGATCTCTTTCTGAAATCCACACCAGACGATCCCCGAAAAATTGTTCTGCTTCTTTGATTACCTCCATCGTATCATCTGTGGAGGCACCGTCTACAATGATATATTCAATGTTTTCGTAATCCTGATTTTTGATCTGCTCTACCGTCTTTCGTAAGGCAGCGCTGTCATTATAAGTCGTTGTAATGATAGATACTTTCTTCATAAAGTTTTAAATATTCTCCAAATCTATCGTATTTATTATAAGCAAGTGCACGTTTTCTGCATGCTTCTCTCATGTTTTCCTTCTGTTCACAAAGTTCTGTCACCGAACGGCACAGTCCCTCCATATCTTTTTGAGGTACAATCCGCCCGCAGGTGTCATCCACTGCTTCTACACTTCCTCCGGTCGCAAATGTGATCACCGGCGTTCCGCAGGCAAGTGCTTCCAGATTCGTTGTCGGGAAATTATCTTCCAAGGTTGGATTGACATACACATCTGCATCAGAATACAGCTGCACCAGTTCTTCTACATTCTGGGTATGAAGAATTCCCTTCATGCCTTCCGGAAGTTCTTTCTGCTGTTTTTTCGAAACTCCTACGACCGTGATTTCATATTTTTTCCGATTCAGCCGCTTTCTCAATTCTTTAAAATAATCCAGTCCTTTTCGCTGATCCCATACATTGGCAACGCCAAGGATCTGATATGTTTCTGATACCTGTGCTTTCTGCGGTGCAAATTTCTCCAGATCAATGCCGTTTGGAATCACTTTCACCGGATATTCTTTTAAGTAGGATTCTTTTACCAGCCCCGCCAGCCATTCTGACGGAGTTACGATGGTCAGTCCCTTTACTCCTTGAAATGCACTTTTCTTACGCCGATAATTTTCCCGACTTCCGTCTTTGAACAATGCGTACGGATAGGAATGACGGTACTGCGGACAATGGTCACAACCTTCTTTCCATTTTTCACAGTGTACAAAATCGAAATATGCACAATGTCCGGTAAAACTCCAACAGTCATGAAGAGTCCAGATCACCGGCTTTCCACATTCTTTCAGATATTCAAACAAAAGCTCCACATTTAAATAAAATCCATGAAGATTGTGTAGGTGGATCAGATCCGGATCATAAGATTTTAACGACCGGATCAATTCTTTTGTCTGTGCTTTTGATAAAAATCCATGGGTTCCTGTAAAAAAAGTAGATAGTACATGAACCCCCAGATCAAGATTGCTTCCAAAACACTGAGCATCCACATCTTCCGGTGCAGTTCTTCTTCCATAATAAATTTTTCCTTCATGCCCTGCCTTTTTCAGTGCATGATAAATATCTACGGTAATGCGGCCTACAGAACCGTTGCCGCATACCGTATTGATCTGTGCTATTTTCATATAAGCTCACAATCCCAGACAGCGACTCCGCTTTCCTGGAATACGCTGTGAATTCTTTCTTTTAGATCTTCCTTCGTACAGCCCTTTTTCAAAATAACCTGTAAAAATCCGCCGCCGCCGGCACCGCAGATCATCTTGGCATCCAGCATATCTTCCACACTTAAAAAGATCTGCTCGATGCAAGTATTGGTGCAGCCTCCATCCAGACGTTTGGAAAGCTCCCAATGTTCATTTAAAAGTTTGGCAAAGGCATCAATATTGCCTTTTTCCAATTCAAATTTCATTAAAATGGCACTCTTCTGAATTTCATAGAGTACTTCCAGCGAATTTTTCTTCGATCCGATATATCCTCCTACGATCTCGCGAAGGAGATTTCTGGCAAGTCGTCTCTGCCCTGTATAGATCAATGCAAAACGATCCTGCAGCTCTTTTTTGGCATCTTCCGGAATCTCGATATGATCTACCTGAATGTTCTGCTTGATTCCCGGAGTGGTATGCACAAGTTTCACCCCCGGAGTCAGACCGCCTACCTGATCCTGCCAGCCGCCGCCGGTACTCATGATCTGTTCCATGCAAAGCACACGGGAATACAGTTCATTTTCACTGATCTCTTTCCCGATAAATTCGAAGATTCCTTTCACACAGGCGGCAGCCAGCATGGAACTGGTCCCCAGACCGGAACCTTTCGGAATATTTCGAACTGCAGTAGACAGATACAGACCGCCTCCTACTTTTTCTAACAGGTTCTCCAACGTATATTCGCCTTCTCTTGGAATGATACCGCAGGCGATCAATGCTGCCTTATGAAGTGCAAACGTATCAAATGGATCATTACAATTCTGTAGCTCTTTCATATCGGTAAAATCAGCCTCTGCCCCCAGATCTGTACTTGCAAGCACTACCACAGGTCTGCTGATCCGTTTTATTTCTACCACGATCGGAAGTGTTCCATTTAAGCTGATGGCTGCATTCAGCACCGTACCGCCGTGTTCATTACAATATGGAGGAGTATCCGACCAGCCGCCGCCAAAGTTCACGCGAACCGGAAGTTCAATGGTCACTTCATCCTTTTGAATATGATACACTTCTTCGCAGTCAATATCGGATACCACTGCATCATACAATTCCTTGCAAATATACTGGAAACAGTTGTTTTCCAGATCTTCACTGACATGTCCTTCTGTCATTTTTGACAGATAGTAATAGATACGCATTCTCGTACCAAATTCAGAATTTTTGGCAATGTCCAGAAGCGTCTGCACATAGGTCTCGCTTACTTCTTTTCCGCCAAAGGCTTTTGCAGCTTCTTCTACTTCTTTTCGTTCTTCAATAGCTTTTAAAAATCTGGAAATGCGGATCTTTTTCTCCAAATTTTCCTGCCATGCCAGCATCTGTGTCGTATCAGCTTCATTAAAGCTTTCATAAAGACTCATCCGCGTTCTCTTTTGATAGCTTTCAGACACCGTTTCTCTTCCTGCGAGTACATCGATCAAACGCAGTGCTTCTGTTACTGCCTCTTCAATCGTATCGCAAAGCGGATACAGCTTTGCGAACCACAGATATGGCTCTTCGCTGCCCCACAGTTCTTCTCTCGAAAGTCCAAGCAGTTTTGGAACTTCTTTTAATGTTGTACCCAAAAACGGAGCATTTTCTTCCAAAGTTCCTTTTGGATTATCGAATGTTCCATAGGCACGCACTACAAACTTGCCGTTTCGAAGTTTTAATCCATGAAGTGTTACTCCTGCCGGAACAATTTTATTTTTTAACGTTACACCGGAGATCACACATTTTTCTGCAATGTGAGTCTCTCCATACAGATAACTGTCTTCAATGTAAGACTGGGCACTGACTTTTGCCCCTTCCTGAATATAACTGTTGCTGTAAGCACAGTTTCCGCCGTTTCCTTCCACACCAAACACCTGGCTTTTCCAGTTCAGGAATTCGTAATCTTCGACACCTTCCGTAACCAGATGCAGTAGTTCTCTGGTCGTTCCAAAATGGATAAACTGAGCCGGTGATAAACATAACAGTTTCAGGCTGAATGGATTTAATGCATCCCATAAAAGTCTGCGGCATTCTTCCAGTTCCTTACAATAGCTTCCTTCCGGTTTTTCTTTTAAATATTGTTCTAATGTAGATTCAGAAGCCAGAGGATATAAAAAGTCACCGTAAAAACTGATTCTTGCTTTTTCATTGACAAAACGGTCAAATTTTTCCGGATCGATCTGCCCATCGGTACTTACCAGTCCCATCAGTGCATTTAACAGATTGTGATCCAGCATGATCGCACCGGTATCAATGTCCACATTGCCATGGGCATTGACCGCACCTACCTCTGTCAGCTTCTCTACTGACATTTTGTGCAGAAACTGTCTGACATAACCGCTTTCATCGCCCAAAAATACACCATGATTTTTTCCGGTCTCTACATGTTCTTTGATAGAAATGGCTGCTGCCCCGTGAAACTGAAAATCAATCTGCAGCGGATTAAATAAGAGCAATACATCACCGGATAAGATCAGCATTCCTTCTTTAAATCTGGACGGCATTCCCGACATTCCGATGATAAATTCATCAAACAGCGTGGAACGTCTTCCGTCCGGAAGTTCTCTCGGTACCGGAGAAAACAGCTTTCCGCAGGCGGAATACTGCGGCACTCTTTTAGAATCTCCGCCGGAATGAATGACTAAAATCCTTTTATCTTTAAAACAATCTTCTTCTCCGCTCTGTTCCCGGATATATTTCATAACATGAAAGGTTGCACCGCCGGAACCGACTCTTTTTCCGTCCGGATCCGGAAGCACTGCATAAGTGGTCTGCTGTGGCAGCAGTCCCTGTTTTAAACGAAATTCAATCTGCTCCTCAAAGGCTTTTGCCTGATCTTCGTTAGAAGCAGTCAATATCACATAATCCCAGTGGATAAAGTATCTTTTCTTTAATGACTTCTCATAATCAGTCCATGCATCTTCATAGCTTTGACTTAAGAATAAATTTTTCATTTTTTCAGGTTTCATAGGTTTCTCTCCTGTGTTATACTGTCCGTGTAGCAGCAGATATTTTTCAAGATCGGCATGTCATATTTTTGCATTTGCCTATTCCCATTGTACAATAAAATTCTGTACTGCTGCGATTATTTTATAAATAGAAAGTGATGTAATATTCAGCCCATCCTAATAGGATGGCAACGTTTCTCTGCTGCTTTCCGGCCGCAAAATGACGCTGAAACACTGAACGATTACGAGGACATACTTATGGTAATAATACAACCTTCCGGCGGTTTGTGCAATAGAATGCGTGTTATAAATTCTTCACTGGAGCTTGCCAAACGCAAGAATACCGAACTTCTGGTACTTTGGTACTGTGCCGACGAACTGAATGCACCTTTTGAAGCACTGTTCCAGCCAGTAAAAGAATTTAAGGTCATTAATTTCACCTCATTAAAAGATCTGCGTAAACTTTGGTACCAGCTGACTGCCCGTACAAGGATCAACAATGAAGCTATCGAAGATCATACGACAAACGGCACACTGGATCAGGATTTTTTTGATTCTATCAAACTTCCTGCTTACATTTTTACATGGGAACATTTTTATCCTGCTGACCAATATTTCAAACTTTTTAAACCTACCGAAGAATTACAGAACCGGATCGATCAGGTAACCAAACATTTTACTCAAAATATGGTCAGTGTCCATATCAGAAGAACAGATCAGATTACTTCTATTGCCCACAGCAAAACGGAAAATTTCATTGAACTGATGAATCGGGAGATTGCAAATGATCCGAACGTTACGTTCTTTCTTGCCACAGATGACAAAGAAGAAGAAGCATTGCTTCGCAAAACTTTCCCAGGACGAATCGTTTCCAATGAAAATCGTACCCTCCGCAGAGATTCTTTAGACGGTATGTACGATGCCCTGCTGGATCTTTACTGTCTGGCAGCCGGCAAAAAGATCATTGGCAGCTACTGCAGCTCCTTTACAGATACCGCTGCCTCACTGGGCGGTATTCCAAAACTAATCGCAGGGATTGATAACTAATCCCTTATATATCCAGATTCAAAAAATGACTGTAATACAGATTGAAATCATCTGTACTACAGTCATTTTCTATTGTCCTAATTTCGAAAGAATATTTTACAGATCAGGTAACAGATGTGATAACATTTCTTCTTCATTAATAACAGGAAGATTCGAATCGCTGCCGGAAGCTGATCCATAGTATGATGGTCCAATGCATCGTTCACCTGTTCATCTGTACAATATTTTTTAATCATTCCAATGGCAGATTTTTTCCCCTCAGTATTGCGGATCACGCTGTTTTTCAAACCAATGACTGCCAGTCCAAGGAAGTCATTGGTAATCTGTTCTGAGAAATCATAGATTCCTTTTTCATCACTGATCTCTTTCAAACGTTTTTCCATGATCTTAATTTTTTCCAGATAATACGGATCATACTTTCCTGTCATGGATTTCTGATTAAACCAGTAATGATACGGATAAAATTCTTTTACCACTGACATGCTCTTTGCATCTAAAATTGCCGGCAATGTCAGCTGCAGATCTTCTCCTACGGTTACCTCTTCTTTACAGCAGCTCATGTTTTTTTCTACCAGTTCTCTGCGATAAAGCTTCGTCACTCTGGCCGGCTGCAGCATCCTTCCGAAAAATCTTCCGTCATTGATCAACGTTGGATACAGCTGTTCTAACTGCTGACGATCATAGTATTCTTCTTCAAATCCGGAGATTTCCTGACGATTTTCCATTCCTTCCGCTTCGTAATCAAATACCAAACCGCAGACAACCAGATCTGACTGATATTTTACGGCAGACTGCCACAATCGTTCATACATATCCGGCTCAATCCAGTCATCACTGTCTACAAATCCCAAATAAACACCTTTGGCAGCAGCTGCACCTGCTTTCCATGCACTGGTCAAACCGCCGTTTGGTTTATGGATCACACGAATATTTTCTGCTTTTTCAGCATATGCATCACAGATTTTTCCGCTGTCATCGGTTGCCCCGTCATCTACCAAAATGATTTCTATACTCTGTTTTGTCTGCTTCAGAATACTCTCAATACAACGCGGCAGAAGTGCTTCTACATTATACACCGGAACGATCACACTAATATCTATCATCTCTGTACCTTTCTGTTTCTCGTATTTTTTAAGATTCATTCACCATGAAACATTTACGCCATCTTACGGGGGCTGTATTCTGTAAATTTTGTCATGCACCAGTGCCTGTCCCCTGTTTTGCGATGCATTTGGCCAAAAGAGGCGGAAAATCCATCCTAGTACTTCTTCGCGAAGCAGGCTCTCCTGCGAATGATTTAGAAGTACTTAGATTAGTTGAAGTCGACGACGCCCTGCGGAGCACAAATAGGGGCATGCGATGGTGCTGTTAAAAATTTGCTACGAAACGTATTTTTGTAAGCACCAGCTCCTGTCAGATTCGGTAAATGTCAGGAATATTTTTCTACCTGAGACATGTCTGCCACATGTCCCAGAAGTTTCCGATAAAGCCCCGGTACCGATACAAACATCTGATATCCGATCATCGTCTTTAACGGCAATTTCCCATAGGTTTTGATCAGTTTTAAACTGTTTTTCACGTTTCTTTGAATCTCTTTTCTCTGCAGTTTTGCTTCTGGGCAAAAATCCAGACATTTAAAATACAGATCAATGCTGCCGTCATTCCATGCCTTCACTGCCGGTACAACCAGCTCTCTGTAATCTTTCTCTATGAAATACTGTACCCGTTCTTTGTTTGCCTGACACCAGTCCAGTTTTTTCAGATGAAATCCGTTTCTGGTAATACTGGTCCCATTGCTGCCCACATAATATCCGTACAATGCATTGTCTACACATACACAGGTTTCTGCCAGATCAAACAGACGATATGTGGTCGCTTCATCTTCATGAATCCTGCCTTCCGGATAACGGATCCTTTGAAAAAGTTCCCGTCGATACAGCTTGTTCCATGCCACCACATAATATGCTCCGGTCTGCAGATACAGATTGGCAAGCATTCCCCTTCCGCTGAAACATGTCCGTTTGGCATCAGGATCATATGGCTCCTTTAACTGATCTCCATGCATGTATTCCCATCGGCATTGACTGATGTCTGCCTTCGTTTCTGTCATTGCTTTTGCCAAACTCTCCAAAAAATACGGAGACCACAGATCATCACTGTCTAAAAAAGCCAGATATGCGCCGTTGGCTGCATCAATTCCTGTATTTCTCGCACCGGAAAGTCCTTTATTTTGCTGATGGATCACACGGATCTTTTCATATTGTTCCGCATATGCATCACAGATCTGCGGACAACGATCCATAGAACCATCATCTACCAAAATGATCTCCACATTTTTATACGTCTGTGCAAGAACCGATTCTACACAGCGCTCTAAATATTTTTCTACCTGATACACAGGTATGATCACACTGATCAACGCTTCCATAAACACCTCGCTGCGATTACCACCCATTTTCTAAGACTGCACAACGGATAGACCAGCCGCCACATTCCATGCCGGAAACACCATTGCAGCATCCGGTAATCCGGCACTGTAATTTTTGCTATTGCATTGGCTTCCATAAATCTCTGATTTATGGAGAGTTTTTTAATTGCCTGAAGTTTTTCTTTTTTGGTCATTTGACGGTCAAAAGGCAGTCTTTCACAATCGTCATAAAATTCCATTACAAATTTTCCTGCGATTACCGGATGCAGTTTTCTGTCTTTACTGATCTTTTCATAATACACCTGCACACCGTCACATACTTTTAAGGCAATTTCTAATTTATCGTTCCGTTTCTTCGTAGACAGGGTATTTCCGTTTTCTTCCTGAATGTAATGGATCAGACAATCCGGAATCACTGCTATCTTTTGGCATTGTTCCAGATAAGCCAGATTAAACAGCAGATCTTCTCCAAGACTCAGACTCGTATCAAACCGTCCCGCCAGTTCCTTTCGAAACAGCTTGTTCCACGGCATATTAAGAAATCCTTCCTGATAGAGTCTTAAAAACTCTGCTTCATAAGAATCCACTGCATAAATTCCCGGATTAGACGGTGACTTTTCCACATCTCTGCCTACGTACCAATGATGAAATCCACAAAGAATCAAATCTGCTTTCGTTTTTTGGTGGGCATCCCACATTTTTTCACAATAGGCTGGCTCCACGGTATCATCACTGTCTACAAACATCAGATATTCTCCTGCCGCTTCCTCGATGCCGCGATTTCTTGCAGAAGATACTCCGCCATTTTCCCGTTTTATTACTTTGATCCTGGAATCTTTTTCCGCATAAGAATCACAGATTTCTCCGCACTGATCCGGTGACCCGTCTACTACGCAGATCACTTCAATCTCCGGATATGTCTGATTCATCAGACTTTCCAGACATTTTCCCAATGTTTTTTCACTTTTATATACCGGTACAACGATGCTGATCATGTTCGAATCACACGCTCCCTTTTCTGATAAAATACACTGCCGGCCGGAACATCTCCTTTGACGATACTTCCTGCACCGATGACTGCTTTGTCACCAATAGTCGTTCCCCGCAGGATCACTGCACCTGCTCCGATCCACACATCATTGCCGATCACCACCGGATCTTCGATGTAACTTCCCCAGTTTTCACAACCAGCATGATCGTGATCTATGATCACCACATTGTTGGCAATCTGACATCGATCACCGATCACAATCTTTTTTTTGCAGGTAATACTGACATTTTTATTAAAAAAGCATTTATCTCCAATGGTCAGTTCTCCGCCTTCCACGCGAAATACTGCTTCACCACGGGTAATCTGCTCTTTTCCGAAAGATGCTTTTCCCTTTTTGATGTGAAGCTCTGTATGATGTCCCAGAGACTGGATCAACGGCAGCTGACATTTTCCCAGATATTTTATTTTCCACCAGAGTACTTTCGGCAAAGACACCAGCGTCCGCCAATAAATTTCCATCATATGATTCCCCTTCTAACAATATATACTTTTCCGCAACCTATGATTCACGCCATCTTACGGGTGCTGTAACGCTGTGCAGGCTCCTTCCTCCGGGGCTTCTCCGTAAGAACTACTAGCCACTCACACCAATGGGTGTTTCGTGGAGTAGTTCTAAGGAGTGATTTTCGGACTCATCCGCTTAACGCTCCGCTTTTGACAGCAGCCCATAATGATGGCTGTGTACGGCAAATTTTGCCATGCACCAGCATCTGTCCCCTGTTTTGCGATGCATTTGGCCAAAGGAGGCGGAAAATCCATCCTAGTACTTCTTCGCGAAGCAGGCTCTCCTGCGAGTGATTAGAAGTACTTGGATTAGTTGAAGCCGACGACGCCCTGCGGAGCACAAATAGGGGGGCATGGGATGGTGCTTATAAAAATTCAGTTGCGAAAAAGTATCATTTTTCGCAATTTATCAAATACCATCTTCCGCTCTGCTTTTCGAAGAACGATAAAGAAATTCAGAACCAGTGCTACACAGCCCATGAAAATGCCTGATGCAAAAAATGTAATCCAGCTGTCCATCGGAAGAAACAGCTTGCTGAACATGGCTGCTGCGGTAATGATTCCAATCGAAGCAAGTCCCATAAAAATATCACTGTAGAATGTAGTCCATTTCACTTCCAGACATTTTGCCGCATAAAGCGGAGTAAATACCATATTTCGAAGCAGGCCTACGACAACACTGACCCCTGCAATGGCATATAACCCTAAATCTGTAGTCTGCAGCAAAAGAAATACGATTGCTGTCGTTACCACACCGCTGGCTACCACTACGATTGAATTTAATTTAATCTTTTTCGTAATGATAAACACCTGATACAGCACCTGAATGCTGGCACTGACAAACAATACGCCCATAGAAAGCACTGCCAAATGATAAATTTCCGTCACTTCCGCCGAATCTTTATACGGCAGCCACAGTTTAAAAAATTTATCTCCGTAAGCAGTTACAAACGCAATCGGAATACTCATCATAAAAATCATGATCCTGTTAGAGCTTTTTAATGCATCCATCAGCTCTTTTTTATCTCCTTTTGCATAGGCAATGGTAATGCTCGGTGCAAAAACACCTACCATTGTTCCCATCAGGCTGGAAAGAGTCGTCGGCACCACCTTCGCCAGAGAAAGCGTAGTCATAGCTGCTTCATTGATAAAAATGTTTGCGATCATCGTATCCAGACCGTCCAGCAGCATCTGTCCCAATCTGGTAACAGAGTTCCATGCCCCCAAAGATACCAGCTCTTTTACTTTATCCATACGGAAATTCTTTGCTTTGATCTGAATTCCCGGCAGTAATTTTCTTGTAAATCCTGCATTGGCTGCTGCCGTCAACGTGGTACTAACAACAGAAGCAACTCCTATGTAAAACAGATACGGTGTAAAAAACCGATATGCAATATAGAGAACCGCCAGTCGGACAAGCTCTGTCACGATGGTTGCCATAGAGCTTAACTCTAAACGGTTCGTACTATAAGTACTTGTACTGAACACAGAGGTTATGATGCTGATAAAGAAATTTAAAAATACAAATGCCCATAAGATCTGAATATCCGTCACAATTCCCGGAGAGATCTGGAAAATCCGGTTAATAAATACGATGACAAAAATAGCCGGAACCAAAAATACCGCTGCCATAAACAGATTGGCAAAAAATACGGAAGAAAAATATTCACTTGCTTCCTGATCTTCACCTTTATGAAGATGTATCGTAATATAACGGCTTGCCAGAGTATTCAGCGCAGATACGACCACCTGCGCCCACTGTACAAACTGATTTGCTATATTTAAAAATCCATAACTATCCGGAATCATCCGGTCAACGATCGGTGTCAGCACAAAGCTGATTCCCAGATTTACCACAAAAGCAGTCAGCTGTGCCGTCATATTGATGACTAATCTTTTTTTATCCAAAATAAATGCTCCTTACGAAATTATGCAATCACGATCAGTGCTTTGATCAAATAGATCACTGACAAAAGCTGCAGAAACATACCGGTACAGAAAATGCCCCGATCTTTGTTTTGATTCAGCAGAATCGCATTGTTTCTTCCAAGCAGACTTGCCAGCAACAGCAATGGTGTAAAATATCTGCCCTGTACCCCTTCGATAGAAACATGTCCAAACGGTGTCCAGGTCAGCAGCATTCCCATCAGGATCATGCCTACACTCATCAGGCATACGATAGAAATCCACCATTTCTGTCCATGCGTCACATACTGCTTTTCGCCCCTTACCTTAAGCATCGATACGAAAAACAGCACCAGAAATCCAATGACTACCACTCTGGAAATTTCCACATCAATCCAGCCCATTTTCTGTCCTACGATAGATTCCAGATAAAATTCTGCTTTATCTGCAACTGTATTGGCAAGCATCTGAATCAGTTTCCACGGATCCTGCAGGAAATATCCTACTGTATATCCCATATCCACTGCATTTCCTGCAGTGCTTCCTACTGCACTGGTTTCTGCGGTGGTTGTCAGCACCTGTGTGACTGTACCGGAATTCCGGTTAATATAACTTAACAGACCGATGCCCATAAAAGCGGCAGCCGATGCATATTTTTTCCACGCTTTTCCAAATTTCTTTGCCGGAATGAGCAGTGCTGCCAGACAAATCGGCAGATAAACCCCGCTTTTTCCATAAACCAGCAAAGCACTTAACACTGCTGCAATAAGCACATCCGAAACTTTAATCTCCCCTTCTTCATAGGTCATGCAGATCATATACGTACTGAATAAAAACAATACTCCTGTGATCACCGCATCATAGGAAAAAGAGTTGCACTGCTGAATGGTCATTGGAAACAGTGCAATAACTGCCAGCGGCATTTTCCCAAACGGAAGTTTCTTCATACACCACCAAATGCAAACTGCAAAAAATGCCAGATTACACCATCTTGCAAGCATCAGCATCGGAATCGTACCGAATCCCAAAAGCCTTGCTGCAGACATTCCAAGCACTGCCGGAAGATATACAAACATCGGTGCATAGGTATTGGTCGTTGCATTGGTCACGACCAGACTGTCATCCTGAACCTTTTCGAAGAAATGATGGTATACTGTATAATAATTCGATAATTCCGGACTTTCCAGAAGGCCCGGTTTTGTATCATCCATACGCTTTGCAATGGTGATCTCGCTGCCGGTAGCATCCACGCCCAAAAGCTCATTGCTGTAGCGATAAGTCATATCAATATGCGTCCGTTCATCCGGAGACATATACGGCAGCAACAGGAAATTATAAACCAGCCCCAGTAATAAAACCGATACCAGCACCGTAGTTTCTATCCTGCATTTTTTAACGAATGCCATCCAATAAATGATCAGTGCAAAACATTCCACTGCAAGGAACATGAAAAAGAAATACTTTTTCAGGAAAATATGAAAATATTGGTGCGCCTGTGTCAGAAGTTCCCCTTGTTCTGTTGTATAGATTCCAAGCTTGGTTGCCTTCAATTCTTTAGAAGCGGTTAAACGGATTTCAAAAGAATGTTCCCTGGTGTCTTCCACTTCATGAACAAAGAGGAAATTGATATATTCCCCGTCAATGGCAGAGGTCATATCCAGTGTATTTTCACTTAACACCTCTCCTGTCGTCAGATCTGTGACCGTACCGGATAAAGTTCCGGCAAGAACGGCATCTTCCGGTACATACAGCTGCACTCCCAGTCCTGTCAGTGTGTTTTCCTCACACCGAACCACCTGAACGATTTCTTCCTCGGTATCCGAAAACAATAGCACTTCCGGCTCAGATGCGGTAATGACCGGCTCCCGCTCCGTCGTATTCATTACAATACGGATCTGCGTATCATATACATAAAAAAATAAGATTCCAATGATACCGGCCAATAAAACGCCGCCCAAAAGAGGACGATATTTTTTATAAAAAAGTGCTGCTTTACTGATGGATTCAGAATTTTTCTTTTTCTGTTCCTGAGGCTTTGCCCCGGTCACCAGTAACAGCAAAACTCCGAAAAGCACTGCCAGCAAAGTTTTCACAACAGCATCTTTTACATTTCTGGTCATTACGGAAAATCCGGCATTATAAACCAGCGGATAATTCAGTTCTTTTCCGTTGTACCGGCTCTCTGCCTCTGTTTCTGTGGTAGAATTCAGCCAGAATCTTGGTCCCTGTTCACAATCTTCTACCGTCAGTTCTACCAGAACCGTACCATCGGTATAATGATCGATGGGGATCTGTACAAACTGATCTACTTCAATCTCCTCTAAAAGAAGGCTGTTTTCTGCCAACAGTTCTCCTGTTTCCTGATCACAGGCTTTCAGATTCAGTTTTCCATCCAGAACCAATTCATCGGTATTTAAATAAAAGCCAATAGAAGTCAGAACCTTTGACTCTACCGGCAAAGTAAATAAAATATGATCTCCTTCATTTAAATAAGCTGTACGCTCTACGATCTGTCGCCTGCCCAGATCCTGCAGCCCTTCTCCTCTGGTTGTTTCTACCGGTACAGCAATCTTAATAGCACAGTAGATTACACAGAGAAGGAAATATGCACAAAGTGCATATTTCCTATATTTTCTCAGTAATTCCCGCATATGTTATTCCAATCCAGAAGCAAACAGATCTACGATCGCTTTTAATGCTTCCTGTTCATCTTCACCTTCGCATACTACTTCGATTTCATCACCTGCTTTTACACCGGAACCTAACACGCTTAATACACTCTTAGCATTTGCTGTAATATCACCATGAATCAGTGTAATATGAGATTTGTACAGCATTGCTGTCTTGCATAAGATTCCCGCTGGTCTTAAATGAAGTCCTGTCTGATTTTTAACCTCTACTTTTTGTTTTGTCATTTTTGTTGTTCTCCTTTTCCGAGCCGCTTTTTTGTTTTGTATCTTTTTCCGGCTCTTTCTCTTTGATTTCTACGATTACCATGACGGAAGCATTGGTCTCATCTTTTAAAATAACTCCTGACGGAAGATACTCTGTAATATCTACGATCAGTTGTAATTCTTCTTCAATCCCGTCCACATTCACTGCTTCTGCGGGAATCTGCAGATTCTTCATAGAAGATAATACTTCTGAATTTCCTGCAACTTCGATTACTTCCGGTTTCCAGCTTATTTCTGTTACTTCGTATTCTTCTGCCGGTGTACCCGAATATTCAAATACGAGCGGAAGCATTTTTGTATTCAACATGGAAACTGTTACATCAATTCCATCATTTTTTCCTACATAATTCAAATAAGTCGTATCGATAGGATTTCCTTCACCATCATAAAGTTTCAAAGAACAGTTTTTCACTGCCGTTGCCGGAAGTCCTGTCACATCTACAACTGCTTTTACTTCTTTAATCCTCTCTACGATTGAGGCCGGTCCTGTGACTTTAATAATCGTCTGTTCCGGCACCATACTGCCAACTACCAGACCGTCATTCACAGTTCCTGTATAATTTACATAAACCGGAAACTGCTCTGTTGCAGCATCTTCGATGCTGACCTTTACATTACTGCGGCTTAAAGAGATATCTTCCTCAATATCAATATTTTTATTTTTACATTCTATGTTAATACCGATCAGACTGTCATATCTTAAATCTTTTTCCATATCTGCTGTCAGCACAAAATCGGAACTTTTCAGATCTTCCAATACAGAACGTCTTGCATGAACGGTCAGTTTTACCACATTACTGCCATCTTCTACCCAGAACACTTTTCCGTTCTCTGTTACTACATCGGTATTTTTCAATGCAACTTCAATCATAAATGAATCTGTTGATTCTGCATCACTGATGATCACCACCACAATCCAGAGAATGATGGCAATGATCACGGAAAGCATCTTCAAAAAAAGATTATCAGTGATCTTTAACTTCATCTTTTTCCCTGCCTTTCCATAATTTGAAACGTTTTCCTTCGGTCGGTTTGGTCAAAAACGTCTGCAGATAAATTCTTAATTCATCTGCCGTAATATTTCTTGTCAACCCGCTGTGCTGAGTTATGGAAATCGCTCCGGTCTCTTCTGATACAACCACGGTAAACGCATCACTTACTTCGCTGATGCCTACTGCTGCGCGATGTCTCGTTCCAAGTTCTTTCGAAAGCTCCATATTATCAGATAATGGAAGATAACAGGTCGCTGACACGGCTCTGTTTCCCCGAACGATCAATGCTCCATCATGAAGAGGGGTATTATGTTCAAAAATATTCAGCAGCAGCTGGCTGGAAACCAGTGCATCCAAAGGAATTCCGGTACGTTCATATTCTCCCAGAGGAACGGTATTTTCTACTACGATCAAAGCTCCTGTCTTAACTTTAGACATTTCCACACATGCCTTTACGATTGCTTCTGCCGTATGTTCATTAAACTCTTCCTCTTCTTCTCTTCCTCCATCCATGTTCAAAAATCCTGTAATGATATTTCTCTGTCCCAACTGTTCCAGTGCACGCCGAAGTTCCGGCTGAAACACAATCACAATGGCCAAAATACCAATATTGAAGATTTTCCCTGCAATCCAGAGGATTGTATCCATTTCGAATACAACTGCTACAGAAAGGAATACCAGAACAACTGCAAACCCTTTTACCAGTGCCCATGCACGGGTCGTTTTGATCCACAGCATAATATGATAGATCAAAACAGCCAGAATGATCACTTCTGCCACATCTGACCAGCCAATATCTGACGGCTGTATTGAAGTTATACTTTTCAAAAGCTCCGGAATCTTTCCCATTTTTCTGCCTCTCTGTTACTTTTATGAATTGATCTTTTTAATCGTTTTTGTCTGTTTTTTCTGACTGACAATCTTTTTCACTGTTTTTTTCGGTGTCGCGATCACATTTTTCGGCACAGCTTTCACATAATAATAATATTCATCATCTTCAAACTGAACCCGTTCCGTCCTTGTATAGTCTATACTGAACACAAAGAATTTAACAAAAAATGTGATGAGCAGGGATACCATGCTTCCCATCAGCAGCGGAATGATCTCCACATTCATCCCCGGAAGCAGTGCTCCGGCCAGATGAATGATGATATTGATGACCGTTCCGATTCCAATCGCCAGCTCCCATGCATGATCGATGGCCAAACGACGGATAAAATAAACAATCAGTACCGTCAGCATCATGGCGGCGATACATAAAAACATCTCTTTATTGGTAAACAGACTGTCTACCAGCGATGTTACCTTCACTGCACCGGCCTCCAGCTTTCCTGTACCGAGACTGGTAGAATTCTGACTCATATATTTGATCAGATAATAAACAATTGTTCCAAACCCTGCCGGCACAGCTGCCGCCGGTCCAAATAGCAATCCGCCCAACAGCGGAATCACATACGGGATTCCCAATGCAAATCCCAACGGGGTCAGCACCATCAACACGCCCATCGAAGAACTGACTCTGAAATAGAGCAGATACATCACTGCAAGGATTCCTGCAGTCACTGCACAGGCTTCCAGGGAAAGCGCATAGGCATGAGCCAGCATCACGGCACCGGATGCGATCACCGTTACATTCAGCGGGAGAAACGCACAAAGCAGAGCAAGCCCGGCTGTTGCCAGAGGACTGCGCAGCTGCTGCATAAATCCCATATTTGTATTTAACATTAAAAAACTTGCCAGTGCCAGGATAAATTTCAGCACCGGATTTATATAGATATCATATTTTGCATAAAAGCTTTTTATGACCTGTCTGAATTCCAGCAACGTTGTCATCATAATTTATTCTCCTCATCGGTCACTTTTTCTTCTACAGATTCTTCTGTCTCATAAAATTTATGAATCCGTTTCAAGCAGGAATGAAATGTTTTGATGCTTTGTTTTGCATTCTGATATTTTACGGAATAATATCCGTAAATTGCTGCTTCATACAGAATTAATCCGCAAACATACAATGCGATCAGCATTTTTAACATATTTTCCAAATAAGCCGCATGACTTACATTTAATAAGATTTCTTCCATCTGATCCATCATGCCCAATGCCGCCATAATACAGAATGCTGCTGTGTAAGCAAATGCAGATTTTACCATCTGAAGTCCCAGATAGTCTCCCCGAAAATAACTGTCAATCTTTATGTTCTTTTTTTCCGGCCCATCTTCATAAGCAGCCGCTTTGGTCATACACTTTACTTTTTCTTCATTCAGCATAAAGCCACTCCAATTTCTGCATATTTAAGCATATTCTACGCCTGTATTGTACCACATTTAATCATTCCTTCCAACACATATGGTTAAAAAAAATAGATTCTTTCCCCCATTTTCTCTCAGCAATTCACAAATCGCATCCAGAGTTGCCCCTGTGGTATAAATATCATCAATCAGCAAAATCCTCTGATAGCTTTTCCCATTCTGTCTGACGGAAAATGCTTTTTTCAGATTTGTTTTTCGCTGCTGTCTGGTCAATTCCTTTTGTGGTGTGGTATATTCCGTTCTGATCAGATAACCGGCATCTACCGGGGTATTGATCAGTTTTCCCAGTTCTTTCGCTGCAAGCTCTGCCTGATTAAATCCTCTCTGACGTTTTTTCTTTTTATGGATTGGCACCGGAACAATGACCTCCGGCGCGCACCGCTGCAGAAAATACCGACAGTGTTCAGCCATTTCCGCCGCATAAAATCCGGCATATTCCCTGCGGTTATGATATTTAAACATGGCAATGGAACGGCGCATTACCTCATCATAGGCAAAGACCGCCGCGCCTTTATCAAACGCATGCGAAAAACGCTGACAATCTCTGCAGTATTCTCCTTCCGGATTTTCAATCTCTTTTCCGCACTTTTTGCACACCGGCTCTTTGATGTAAGGGAGCTTTTTTCTGCACTGCGTACAGATTTTTCCTTTTCCGCGAATGACTCCGTGACATACTGGACATCTGGCAGGATACAGAATTTCTAAAATTCCCATATTCTTTCCTTCAGACCGCTGTACCTTGTCTGTTCATTTACATTTTCTGCCATCTGATAAAACGTATCTTCACTGCCTACCATTGTGACACATCGCTTAGCTCTGGTCACGGCAGTATACAGCAGATTCCGGTTCATTAACATTCTCGGTCCCGGCCACACCGGCATAACTACCGCCGGATACTCGCTTCCCTGGGATTTATGAATGGTGATTGCATAAGCCAGTTCCAGTTCATCTAACTGTTTAAAAGAATATTCTACCTGCCTTCTGTCATCAAATTCTACCGTCATATTTTCTGCATAAAGATTCATTTCTTTAATGATTCCCATATCACCATTAAAGATTCCGGTTCCTTTATCCAGCGGCAGACCATAGCGGTTTTTGATCTCCCACTCTGTCTGATAATTATTTTTAATCTGCATGACCTTATCGCCTTCCCGAAAGATCGTGCCTGAAAATTCTTTTTCTTTTTTATTTTGATCCGGAGGATTCAGATACTGCTGCAGGATTCCATTTAACCGCTCCACACCCAAAAGACCTTTTCGTGTAGGCGTCAGCACCTGAATATCGTAAGGTGATGCATCTACAAATTTAGGAAGTTTTTTCTGGATCAGTGTCAAAAGGACACTGATGATCACATTTGGATCCTGTCTTTTCAGGAAAAAGAAATCCATCGATTGATTATCAAGGATGACCTTTTCCCCTTTATTGATCTTATGGGCATTTACAACAATGTCACTCTCTCCGGCCTGTCGAAAGATTTTTGTCAGCATCACCGTAGGGAAGCGTTCTGATCCCAGGAGATCTTTCAAAACTGCACCTGCTCCCACGCTGGGAAGCTGATCTTTATCGCCTACTAAGATCAAACGGGTACCTACCAGCACTGCTTTCAGTAATGCATGAAATAATGGAAGATCTACCATAGACATTTCATCGATGATGATCACATCTGTTTCCAGCGGATTTTCCTCATTGCGCTGAAAACTTCCCCGGTCTCCTTCTTCCGGACCTCCCATCAGTTCCAGCAGACGATGAATCGTACTTGCCTCATATCCGGTCGTTTCTGTCATACGCTTAGCGGCACGTCCGGTCGGTGCTGCCAGCATAATATCCAGACCTTCACTCTCAAAAAAACGGATCATTGCATTGATCGTTGTGGTCTTTCCGGTTCCCGGTCCGCCAGTCAGCAGAAAAACGCCATTTTTCACCGCACCCATAACTGCCTCCCGCTGAAGCTCATCCAGCTCCATCCCGGCATGTTCTTCGATCTTATGTAATCTGCGGATTACTCCTGCTTCTTCACACTCATAAGGAACATTCAGATCATGAAGCATTCTTGCCGTGTTCAGCTCCATATAATAATAGGACGCCGCATATACCCGCTCTTCCTCTTCTTCCAGACGGATCACCAGTTTTCTTTCTATACAAAGATTTCCCAGCTGGATTTCCAGACTGCTCTCCTCTACCTTTAAAAGCTGGGTACCCCTGCGTACCAGTTCCTGACGCGGAAGATACGTGTGTCCTTCTCCCACTGCCAGCAGCAGTACATATAACAGCCCGCTTTTAATACGGTAATCTGAATCTGTCTGGATTCCGATCCTTTCTGCGATCTCATCTGCAATCTTAAATCCTACACCTGAAATATCTTCTGCCAGACGATAAGGATTTTCCTGCATCACATGATATAACTCCTGACCATATTTGGCATAGATCTTCACCGCCAAACTGTTGCTGATTCCATATTTTGTCAAAAAGAGCATTGCCTGACGAAGTTCTTTTTTTTCTTCTACCTGAATGGCAATTTCCCGCGCCTTTCTTTCACTGATTCCTTTGATCTCTGCCAGACGCTCCGGTTCTTCTTCCATGATTCGGAATGTATCGGCTCCGAATTTTTTTACAATCCTGCCAGCCATCGTCTCACCAATGCCTTTAATGGCACCGCTCCCAAGATAACGCTGGATGGCAATCACATCTTCCGGCGGCTTTAATTCGTAAGAAGACACCTGCAGCTGGGTTCCATACATGGGATGCTCTACCAATTTTCCTTCCAGACTGACAAAATCGCCTTCATTCAAATATCCAAACACACCGGTACAAGTCATTTCTTCTTCTCCGTTTACCAGTTCAAATACCGTATATCCATTTTCCGCATTACGAAAGATAATATGTTCTACATATCCTTCCATAAATCCCCCTTATACGCATAAAGGGGCACAACCTCCCGTCATGCCCCCAAACTTTTTTGAAATTAATGATATCTGCTTTTATTCTACTACCTTACCGGATAACATTTCTACATATTTTCCGGTTCCGATCGCTACACAAGTCATCGGATCTTCTGCAACCATCGTGTTGATGCCTGTTTTGGATTCGATCAGCTCATCCAGACCACGGATCAGACTTCCTCCGCCGGTCAGTACGATTCCACGATCAGCAATATCTGCTGCAAGTTCTGGCGGAGTTTTTTCAAGTACGCTGTGTACGGCTTCTACAATCTGTGAAGTCGTTTCTTTCAGTGCTTCTTCTGTTTCTGTAGAAGTCACTGTTACAGTCTTCGGCAGACCTGTCACAAGGTTACGTCCGCGAACGTCTAACGTATCTACGGTTTCCTTCGGATAACAGGTTCCCACTTTAATCTTAATATCTTCTGCAGTTCTTTCACCGATCAAAAGATTATGTTTTTTACGCATAAAACGAACGATTGCTTCGTCAAAATCATCTCCGGCAATCTTAATGGAAGTACTTACAACGGTACCTCCCAAAGAAATTACTGCGATATCGGTAGTACCGCCGCCGATATCTACGATCATATTACCGCATGGTCTTGCAATGTCAATTCCGGCACCGATCGCTGCTGCGATTGGTTCTTCAATAATCGCAACTTCTCTTGCGCCTGCCTGATAAGTTGCATCTTCTACTGCTTTCTTTTCTACTTCTGTGACACCGCTTGGTACACATACTGCGATCCTAGGTTTTCTGAAACTCTTTTTGCCAACTGCTTTCTGGATAAAGTGTTTCAGCATCTTTTCTGTTACCGTATAATCTGAAATTACACCCTGACGCAGAGGACGAACTGCTACGATATTGCCAGGAGTTCTTCCTAACATCAATCGTGCCTCTTCTCCAATTGCCTTAATCTTATTTGTATCTCTATCGAACGCCACTACTGACGGCTCTTTTAAAACAACACCCTTGCCTTTAATATATACAAGAATGCTGGCAGTTCCTAAGTCAATTCCGATATCCGGGGATCCTGCTACGCTTTCAAACATACTTTGCTCCTTTCTTTTGATCCAAATGATACATGTCTTAGACATTTTTCCTTTATGTTTACTATACTTTTCCAGTATTTTAGTCCCTAATTCTTACTTATTATATACAATAATCTTGGAAAATCAAACTATTTTTCCTTAAGATTTCTTAAATTTCTGTGAACCGTTCTTCTCTCTCCTGCATACACTATCTGTAAAAGTATGAAAATGGGTGATTATTTTGCAGGGAAAACTTCAAATTCGTGTCATCACCATCATCGGAAACCGTCCCGTTTCCAACGCAGCAGTACGCGTATATATCTCCGGAGAACCGGATCAGCCCCTTTATGATCTGACGACCAACGAGTCCGGTCTGACCGATGAACTGGAGTTAGAAGCTCCTGATATTGCCTACAGCATCTCTCCCAGCGAGCCACAGCCTTATGCCGAATATACGGTAGATGTTTCCGCAGAAGGATATGAACCGGCAGAAATCTCCAGCACGGAACTGCTTCCTGATGCTACTGCTTTTCTGGATGTACGCATGACTCCGCTGGAAGACAATCAGGCCTTTACCCGGATTGTCATACCGCCGCACACCCTTTTTGGAAATTATCCTCCTAAAATTGCAGAACCGGAGATCATCGATACTGCGGAAACCGGAGAAATCGTTTTAAGCCGTGTCGTCATCCCCGAATATATCATCGTTCACGACGGTGTTCCCACAGATACCACTGCACAAAATTACTGGGTACGCTACCGCGATTACATTAAAAATGTGGCTTCCAGTGAAATTTACGCCACTTGGACCGATGCCGCCATCCGCGCCAATGTACTTGCCATTATGTCCTTTACCTTAAACCGGGTATTTACGGAATTTTACCGAAACCGTGGATATGATTTTACGATTACTTCTTCCACCGCATTCGATCACAAATTCATCTATGGAAGAAACATATTTGAGAGCATTTCCGATATCGTTGACGAAATGTTTGGAAGTTATCTGGCACGTCCCGGCATTAAACAGCCCATTCTGACCCAGTATTGCGACGGTCAGCGGGTTACCTGTCCCAACTGGATGAGCCAGTGGGGTTCTCAGGATCTGGGAAAACGCGGGTACAGTACCAGTGAGATTCTCCGTTATTATTATGGTGATACGATCTATATTGCCAATGCAGAAGAAGTGTCCGGCGTACCGGTCTCTTATCCCGGCTATGATCTGGAAATTGGTTCCTATGGAGAAAATGTTCTGGTCATTCAGGAACAGTTAAATACGATTTCCGATTCCTACCCTGCCATTCCCAAAGTTGCGGAAGATGGCATCTACGGCAGTGCCACCGCCAATGCAGTACGCACCTTTCAGGAAATCTTTCGTCTTCCGGAAACCGGTGTTGTTGACTTCAGAACCTGGTACCGGATTTCTGAAATTTATGTAGCTGTTACACGAATCGCAGAACAGGTCTAACTTTCGCTTCCTTGCTCCGGTATGGTCTTTCCATACCGGAGACTGTTTTTTATCCTTTCATGGTAAGCTGGATTCTTTTTTTCTCAAGATCGACGCTCAGAACTTTTACTTCTACAATATCACCGACACTGACAACTTCCAACGGATGTTTTACGAATTTTTTATCTGTCAGCTGTGAAATATGCACCAGACCATCCTGATGAACTCCGATATCCACAAAAACTCCGAAATCAATTACATTGCGGACCGTTCCTTTCAAAACCATTCCCGGCTTCAGATCTTTCATTTCCAGAACATCACTTCGAAGGATCGGTTTCGGCATTTCCTCACGTGGATCCCTTGCAGGTTTTTCCAGTTCCTTCAGGATATCTTCCAGAGTCAGTTCTCCGATTCCAAGCATTTCTGCCAGTTTCTTTTTATCATGCACTTTTCTGCAGATTCCCTTCAAACCGCCTGCACTGATCTCTTTTTCCGTATATCCTAAAAATTCGATCAGCTTCTCTGCTGCCGCATAACTTTCCGGATGAACGCTGGTAGCATCCAGCGGATTGTTTCCTTCAGCGATCCGCATAAATCCGGCACATTGTTCAAAGGCTTTCGGTCCCAGTTTCGGTACTTTTAAAAGTTCTCTTCGATCCTGAAACCGTCCGTGTTCTTCACGGTAGGCAACAATGTTTTTTGCCTGCGTTTTGCTGACACCGGAAATATATTCCAGAAGCGACGCTGATGCGGTATTTAAATCTACCCCCACTTTATTTACACAATCTTCTACCACTGCGGTCAGTGATTCATTCAGTTTTTTCTGATTCATATCATGCTGGTACTGTCCCACACCGATGGATTTCGGATCGATTTTTACCAGTTCTGCCAAAGGATCCTGCAGTCTTCTTGCAATCGATGCTGCACTTCTCTGTCCTACATCAAAATTCGGAAATTCTTCTGTAGCAAGCTTACTTGCCGAATAAACTGATGCACCGGCTTCATTTACGATCACATACTGTACCGGCTGCTTTAACTCTTTCAGCAGATCTACAATGATCAGTTCTGACTCTCTGGATGCAGTACCGTTCCCTACGGAAATCAAGGTAATATGATACTGATCGATAAGTTTCTTTAATATTTTCTTCGACTCTTCTACTTTATTCTGCGGTGCAGTCGGATAGATCACCACCGTATCCAGCACCTTTCCTGTTGCATCTACCACTGCCAGTTTGCACCCGGTACGAAAAGCCGGATCCCAACCAAGAACAACCTGACCGGCAATCGGCGGCTGCATCAGAAGCTGTTTTAAATTTTTTCCAAAAACATCAATGGCTCCATCTTCTGCTTTTTCCGTCAGTTCATTACGGATTTCACGTTCAATGGCCGGTGCGATCAGACGGCTGTAACTGTCTGCAATGGTTTCTTTCAGTATCGGTGTTGTATATGGATTGTCTCTTACAATGACCTGCTTTTCCAGATAACGCAGAATCTCCTCCTCCGGAGCCTCTACTTTTACGGTCAGTACTTTTTCATCCTCTCCCCGGTTTAACGCCAAAATACGATGTCCCGCAATCTTTTTCACCGGTTCTTCAAATGCATAATACATTTCATACACGGTTTTCGCTTCCGGATCTTTCGCTACGGAAACGATTTTCCCCTGATCAAAGGTCTGTTTTCTAAGGTGTATTCGATACTGTGCTTCGTCAGAAATGCTTTCTGCAATAATGTCCATGGCTCCGCCAAGGGCATCCTTTATGGATGCTACCCCTTTTTCTTCTGAAAGATATTTTTCTGCTTCTTTTTCTAAAGGTTCTGCAGTCATCTGCAGTGAAATCACATTGGCAAGCCCTTCCAGCCCTTTTTCCTTTGCGATCATAGCACGGGTTCTTCGTTTCGGACGGTAAGGACGATACAGATCTTCTACAACTACCAATGTTTCCGCTGCCAGAATCTGTTTTTTCAGTTCTTCCGTCAGTTTTCCCTGCTCTTCAATCGTAGCGATTACCTGTTCCTTTTTTTCTTCCAGATTCCGCAAATACTTCAGACGTTCGTCTAAGGTACGCAGCTGTTCGTCATTCAATGCTCCCGTTGCTTCTTTACGATAACGGGAAATAAACGGAATCGTATTTCCTTCATCGATCAATCCCACAGCTGCTTCTGCCTGCCAAAGCTTTATACCCAGTTCTTCTGCTATTTTTTTGTTAATTTCCATAAAACCTCCAACGATCTATGATTCAAAAAGCGCCCGATTCCGGACGCTTTTTTGTTTTCTTTTATGATACCAGAATCTTCGCTGCTGTCACAAGTTTTTCTGATATTTTTATTATTCGCCGAGAGCGAATGCATCATGTACCGCATTCATTGCAACTTCTGCTTTTCCTTCGTCTACGATTACAGTTACACGGATTTCAGAAGTAGAGATCATATTGATATTTATGCCTACATTATATAATGCTTCAAACATTTTTGCTGCAACTCCAGGATTGGACATCATTCCTGCTCCAACGATTGAAATCTTGTTTACTTTGTCATTCACAGTTACATCCTGTAATGTGATTCTTGCTTTCTGTGCACGGATCACTTCTACTGCATTTTCCGCTTCATCTCTGGCTACAGTAAAGGTAATATCTTTTGTGCCGTCACGTCCGATAGACTGTAAGATTACGTCTACGTTAATATTTGCCTTCGCCAGACAATCAAATAATTTAAATGCAATACCCGGCTCATCTTTTAAGCCCATAACTGAAATTCTTGCTACATTTCGATCTAAAGCAACTCCACTGATCAACATTCTTTCCACGGTTGTTTCCTCCTTTAATACAGTACCTTCTGATTCATTTAAGCTGGAACGTACCACCAGCGGCACGCCATATTTCTTTGCCATTTCCACAGAACGGTTATGAAGAACGCCTGCTCCCAAGGTAGCAAGATCAAGCATTTCATCATAAGTGATCTCTTCCAGTTTCCGCGCATTTTTAACAATTCGCGGGTCTGCTGTGTATACTCCGTCAACATCTGTGTAGATTTCGCAGGCATCTGCATGAAGTGCTGCCGCTAACGCTACCGCTGTCGTATCAGAACCACCGCGTCCTAATGTTGTATAATCATCATATTTGTTAATTCCCTGGAAACCAGTAACGATCACTACTTTTTTGCTTTCCAGTTCATGTCGGATTCTTTCTGTTCCGATCTTTTTCAGTCGTGAATTTCCATATACTTTTGTCGTTTCCATTGGCACCTGAAATGCATTCAAAGAAACCGCCGGTACTCCGATGGCATCCAATGCCATTGCCATCAGTGCTACTGACTGCTGTTCTCCAATGGTAAAGAGCATATCCATTTCACGTTTTGAAGGATTTTCATTTAATTCTTTCGCCTGTTCGATCAGTACATCTGTCATTTTTCCCATAGCGGAAAGAACTACTACTACATCATTTCCTTTTTTGTACTCTGCCGCAATCCTTCTGGCAACATTCTGGATTCTTTCACTGTTGCCTACGGAAGTACCACCGAATTTTTTCACAATTAACATAATGTTCTCCTCATTTCTCTATGTATTCAGCTTTTTTCACTGAACAGAGCATCAATCAGCTCATACCCCCGCAGATATTCCATCCCTGTTGCTGCCGCACATTTTTCATGATACTGCCAGTCATGATCCTGTTCTTTCTGATGATCATACAGCAGATATGGAACCGGTTCATTGGTATGAGTTCTTACTTCGATTGGCGTTGGATGATCCGGAAGGATCAGCATACGATATGCTTCGCCTGACGCATCCAATGCCTTTTTCACATTTTGAATGAGACGCTCATCCAGATACTCGATTGCCTGCACTTTTCGTTCTACACTGCCCTGATGTCCCATTTCATCCGGTGCTTCTACATGGATATATGCAAAATCATATCCTTCTTTCAAAAGTGCATCTACCGCTGCCTGCGCCTTTCCTTCATAATTCGTATGCAGCTGACCATTGGCACCATCCACTGTTTTATTGTCCATTCCGGCACCAACTGCAATGCCTTTCAGTAAGTCTACTGCAGAAATCATCACACCTTTTTTTCCTGTCTTCTCTTGAAAAGAAGTCAGGATCGGCTTTGTCCCTGCACCCCAGAACCAGATGGAATTGGCCGGATTTAATCCCGCTGCTTTTCTTGCAAGATTGATCGGATGATCTTTTAAGATCTCATAACTTTTTTTCTGCATTTCATACAGAAGAGGCTCTTTTGGAAGATACGCTCCAATCGTTTTTCCTAAAATATCATGCGGCGGTGTCAGATCTGTCACTTTTCCATGATTCCAGATCAGCAGATGACGGTAACTCGTTCCTGTATAAAAACGGAACATTTCATTTCCCAGTTCTTTTTGAACTGCTTCGATTAAAACAGCCGCATCTTCTGTGCTGATTTCTCCGGAACTATGATCGATGATCGTTTTCTGCTCATAAGGAAGATCATCGTCAGAAACCGTCACCACATTCGTTCTGATCGCCACATCTGTTTCCTTCATTGCGACACCGATGGATAAGGCTTCCAACGGTGAACGTCCTGTATAATAAATTTTCGGATCATACCCGCATACTGACATATTTGCAGTATCACTGCCCGGTGCCATTCCTTCCGGAACGGTATGCACAAGGCCGATTTCAGATTTTTTTGCAAGTGCATCCATTGTGGGTGTCTTCGCATATTCTAAAGGCGTTTTTCCCTGCAATTCAGGAACGGGTCTGTCTGCCATCCCATCGCCTAAGATCAATACGTATTTCATGACTTTCTATCCCTCTACACGAATCATGGAAATGATACCGTTTAATTTAGAAGCACATTCTTTGTATGCTGCTTCTGTCATTGTTTCTGTAACAAAACCAATTTCTCCTGCTTTTACATCATCTAAGATCTGAACACTGCCAAATACCGCTTTTGTTTCTTCTGCGGAAGCCGTTGTTCTGACAAAAAATCTGTTTTCAACAGTGCTGATATCTGCCGGTTCTAATTTTTCTTCTGTCCAGCAATATCCTGTATTTCCTACCGTCTTTGCTGCTTCCACGATATCGCCTGCTACCGCACTGGCTGTCGGAAGTTTTCCTGCACCGCTTCCATAGAACATGGAATCGCCAAGCATATTTCCTTTGACGAAGATTGCATTAAATACATCATTTACACTATACAGCGGATGAGAAGCACCCAGCATTTTCGGAGTTACCATAATGCTGTATTTATCTCCCAGTTTCTTGCTCGTTGCCAGCAGTTTGATCGCCAGACCCAGTTTCTTTGCGTACTGAATATCATCCGGCGTAATTTTTGTAATTCCTTCGCAATAGAGATCTTCAAAATCCACTTTCTTACCGCTGATCAGTGAAGTCAGGATTGCAATCTTTCTGCCTGCATCGTGACCTTCCACGTCTGCTTCCGGATTACGTTCTGCATAACCTTTTTCCTGTGCATCCTTTAACACCTCTGCATAATCAGCACCTTCTGCCGACATTTTTGTCAGCATATAGTTTGTAGTTCCGTTCAGAATACCTGAAATTTCTTCAATCACATCTGCGGTCAGACAGGTATGAAGTGGACGAATGATTGGAATACCGCCGCCTACACTGGCCTCAAAGAGATAATTGACATTCTGTTCCTTTGCGATCGCCAGAAGTTCTGCACCATGTTTTTCTACAAGCGCTTTATTCGAAGTGCAAACGCTTTTTCCGGCCAGCAAACATTTCTTTGTAAATGTGTATGCCGGTTCAATGCCTCCCATCACTTCTGCAACGACACTGACTTCTTTGTCATTTAAAATATCTTCAAAATCATGTGTAATAACTTCCTGCACAGGATCTCCCGGAAAATCTCTTAAATCCAGAACATATTTCACATTCAGTTCTTCCCCAACATTTTTAGCAACGATCTCTTTATTTGTTCTCAAAACTTCTACGACTCCTGATCCTACAGTGCCGTAGCCCATTACTGCGACGTGCTTCATAATTCCAATCTCCTCTAGTAAAAAATATTTCTATCACTTTACACCCAAATAACCTGTTTCTGCAAGTACTTTCTTACATAAATTCTTTACAACACTAAAGTATTTTATTTTCCCTGCATTTTTCGCGTCTGTTTTACTCTTCAGGTGTGGTATTGATCCATTTTAAGTAAGCATTGATAAACGGATCGATATTTCCGTCCATTACACTTCCCACATTACTTACTTCTTCACTGGTACGATGATCTTTCACCAGTGTATACGGCTGCATCACATAAGAACGAATCTGGTTTCCCCAGCCGATTTCTGTCACTTCACCGCGAATATCTGACAATTTTTCCGCATTTTTCTGCTGTTCCAGCAAATACAGTTTTGCCTTTAACATCTGCATCGCTTTATCTTTATTCTGGAACTGGGAACGTTCATTCTGACACTGAACTACGATTCCTGTCGGAAGATGGGTAATTCGAATCGCAGAAGAAGTTTTATTGATATGCTGTCCGCCCGCACCACTGGAACGATACGTATCAATTCTTAAATCTTCCGGATTGATCTCAATATCAATATCATCCTCAATGTCCGGCATAACATCCAGAGATACAAACGAAGTCTGTCGTTTTCCTTGCGCATTAAACGGTGAAATACGTACCAGACGGTGAACCCCTTTTTCTGATTTCAGATAACCGTAAGCATTCTCTCCGTTGACCTGAAATGTAACAGATTTGATTCCGGCTTCATCACCATCCAGGTAATCCAGCACTTCTACGGAAAATCCTTTCTTTTCTGCCCATCTGGTATACATACGATACAGCATGGATGCCCAGTCGCAGCTTTCCGTACCGCCTGCACCTGCGTTTAATTTTAAGATTGCATTGTCTCTGTCATATTGTCCCGACAGCAATGTTTTAATTCGAAGATTTTCAAAACGTGTAATAAATCCATCCATTTCTGCCTGTGCTTCCGGAATCAGACTTTCGTCCTCCTCTTCGTAGCCCATCTCCAGAAGTGTTTCGATATCTTCATAGCTTTGTCTCAATCCTTCATAGGTCTCTACTTCATCTTTCAGGCCTTTCAGCACGATCATTCCCTGCTGTGCCTTCTCCGGTTCATCCCAATACCCCGGAGCTTCCATTTCTCTTTCTAATTCTTCAATCCTCTGACTTTTTGCTGCTAAGTCAAAGTGAATCCCTCAATTCCACAAGAGGTTTGTCATAGGTTGACAGAATATATTTAATCTGATCTAATTCTACCACTGCAGCACCTTCTTTCTTTTTTTACATTTTATTTTCATCAATGTTTTCTGAAATTTTTTCAGTCCCCATTGATTCTCATGCCCGAACCCTAAATTTTCCTTTGCTTTTGGGTCCTGCATTCCGTTTCTAATCATAATGGATTTCCGAAAACTAAGCAAGCCCCATCTGTTCAGACGGGGCTCAAAATTGCTTTTTTATCTTTTATTCATACAGCACTGTTTGTACTTCTTTCCTGAACCGCATGGGCATGGATCATTTGGATAAACTTTTGCATCTGCACGTTTGGTTGGCTTTTTCGCTAAGGTATCATCTTTGTTGGTTCCAGTAACTTTTGCCACCTGTTCACGCTCTGCTTTTTCTTCTACGGTAACATGCATCAGAAGTCTGACAGTTTCTTCCTGAATGCTGTTTGTCATTTCTTCAAACATGTCATAACCGGACATCTTGTATTCGATCACCGGATCTTTCTGTGCATATGCCTGCAGACCGATTCCCTGACGGAGCTGATCCATATCATCGATATGATCCATCCATTTTCTGTCGATTACTTTCAGGAGGAATACACGTTCCAGTTCACGCAGCATTTCCGGATTTGGGAATTCTGCTTCTTTTGCTTCATACAGTTTTACAGCTTCCTGCTTTAACTGATGTTTTAATTCATTCTTGCTCTTTCCTGTGACACGATCCGGTGTTACCAGTTCTAACGGAATGGACTGACGAAGAGAGTCGTTTAATCCCTGATAATCCCATTCCTCTTTGTTCTGGTCATCTCCGATGAAAGTATCTACCGCATTTTCTACAGTATCTGTAATCATCTTATAAACCACATCTCTCATGCTCTCTCCATCGAGTACACGACGACGTTCTTCGTAAATGATCTCACGCTGTTCGTTATTGACACGGTCATATTCCAAAAGATTTTTACGGATACCATAGTTATTATTTTCAATCTTGGTCTGTGCTTTTTCGATTGCAGAACTTAACATCTTATGCTGAATTTCTTCGTCTTCCGGCACTCCCAGAGACTGGAATACAGACATCAGTCGTTCTGAACCAAACAGTCGCATCAGATCATCTTCCAGAGAGATATAGAATTTTGATTCTCCCGGATCTCCCTGACGACCGGAACGGCCGCGCAGCTGGTTATCGATACGTCTGGATTCATGACGTTCTGTACCGATGATCTTCAGACCGCCTGCTTCTTTCGCATCATCATCCAGTTTAATATCCGTACCACGGCCTGCCATGTTTGTTGCAATGGTAACTGCGCCATGAACACCTGCCAGTGCTACGATTTCAGCTTCTCTTTCATGGAATTTCGCATTCAACACTTCATGCTGGATTCCTTTCTTTTTCAGCATATTGCTGAGAAGTTCTGATGTTTCGATAGTAATTGTACCTACCAGAACCGGCTGTCCTTTTGCATGGGATGCTTCGATTTCACGGATAACTGCATGATATTTTTCATTTTTTGTTGCATATACTGCATCCTGATGGTCAATACGGATTACCGGACGGTTGGTTGGAATTTCAACAACATCCATGCCGTAAATATCACGGAATTCTCTTTCTTCTGTGAGAGCAGTACCTGTCATACCTGACTTTTTGTCATATTTATTGAAGAAGTTCTGGAACGTAATCGTTGCCAGTGTCTTGCTTTCTCTTTTTACTTTTACATGTTCTTTTGCTTCGATTGCCTGATGAAGACCGTCAGAATAACGACGTCCCGGCATGATACGTCCGGTAAATTCATCTACGATCAGTACTTCATCATCTTTTACTACATAGTCCTGATCACGGAACATGAGGTTGTTTGCACGCAGAGCCAGTTCCATATTGTGCTGGATTTCCAGGTTTTCAGGATCTGCAAGGTTTTCAATGTTGAAATAGTTTTCAACTTTTTTAATACCGTCTTCTGTCAATGTTACAATCTTATCTTTTTCATTAACAACGAAATCTCCGGTTTCTTCGATTTCTTCTCCCATGATTGCATCCATCTTAGAGAATTCTTTGCTTGCTTCTCCACGTTTTAACGTTCTGGCAAAATAATCACATACTTCATAAAGTTTTGTAGATTTGCCGCTCTGACCAGAAATGATCAGCGGAGTTCTGGCTTCATCGATCAAAACAGAGTCTACTTCATCGATGATCGCATAGTGAAGACCTCTCTGAACCAGCTGTTCTTTATAAATGACCATATTGTCACGCAGATAATCGAAACCAAGTTCATTGTTGGTAACATAAGTGATGTCGCAGTTATAAGCTTCACGTCTTTCATCACTCTTCATATCATTTAATACACAACCAACAGTCAGACCTAAAAATCTGTGAATCTGTCCCATCCATTCTGCATCTCGGCTTGCCAGGTAATCGTTTACAGTAACGACATGAACCCCTTTTCCTTCCAATGCGTTCAGGTATGCCGGAAGTGTAGAAACTAATGTTTTACCTTCCCCTGTCTTCATTTCAGCAATACGTCCCTGATGAAGGATCGTACCACCGATCAGCTGCACTCTGTAATGTTCCATACCGAGTACACGTTTTCCTGCTTCACGCACAACCGCATATGCCTCTGGTAAAAGATCATCTAAAGTTTCGCCTTTGGCAAGACGTTCTTTAAATTCTTTTGTCTTCCCGCGAAGTTCTTCATCCGAAAGCTTCTGCATATCCGGACGCAGTGCCTCGATCTTGTCAATTGTTTTACTAATCAGTTTCAGTTCTCTTTCACTATGAGTACCGAAAAGCTTCTCCATTAATCCCATAGATTGCTCCTCTTCCTTCTAAAATATCTTTATTTATTAAAACCTAAACCCTATCATAACATAAAAAGGGATTGCGGTAAACCGCAACCCCTTTAATTTTTATGAATTTTCTGTAAATTCGCCACTAAATTTCCGGACCGATCAAACCATAACTTCCATTTTTACGTTTATATACAACATTTACTTCATCATTTTCAGCATTTAAGAATACGAAGAAATCATGACCGATCAATTCCATCTGTAAACATGCATCTTCCGGATACATCGGTTTTCTTTCGAAATATTTGGTTCGAATGATCTGGATTTCTTCTTCTGCATCTGCTTCATGGTTCAGAAAATCCTGTTTGAAGCTTCCGCTGTCCTGATGTTTTGCAATTAATTTTGTTTTGTGTTTTCGAAGCTGACGTTCGATCACTTCCTCTACAAGGTCAATGGATACATACATATCTGAGCTTGTCTGTTCTGAACGAATGATCGTTCCTTTCACCGGAATCGTCACTTCAATTTTCTGATGATCTTTTTCTACGCTTAAGGTAACGTATACTTCTGTGTCATCTGTGAAATATCTTTCCAGCTTTCCAATCTTGCTTTCCACAGCACTCCGAAGTCCGTCAGTGACTTCTATGTTCTTACCTCTGATTATAAAACGCATAGACTCATCTCCTTCACTGTTTTGATAAATTCATTTTACCATACAATGTGCATTATAGGAAGTTATTTTTTGTTAATTTTTTGTGAAAATTCAACAAACAAATAAAATATAACTTTCCATCAGTTTCCGGATCATGTCAAATTAGGCCCGAAATTATACACCGTCAATCACGTGTCCCATGTTATAATATCCCGCTTCTTTTCCGGCAAGGAATTTTGCTGCTGCAATGGCTCCGTTTCCGAAGATTGCTCTGGAATATGCCATATGGGAAATGGTGATCACTTCATCTTTTCCGGCAAAGATCACATCGTGATCTCCCACGATGCTTCCGCCTCTGACTGCAGAAATTCCGATTTCTTTTTCATCACGTACCTGTCTTACCTGACTTCTGTCATAAACATAATGATACTGATGATCCATTGCTTCATTCACACTGTCTGCCAGCATGATCGCAGTTCCACTTGGTGCATCCAGCTTCTGATTATGATGTTTTTCTACGATTTCCACATCAAATCCTGCTGGTGCAAGCACTTTTGCTGCCTGCGCAATCAGTTTTTGAACCGTATTAATGCCTAAAGACATATTTCCGGATTTCAACACTGCCACCTTTTTGCTTGTTTCTTCTACATGAAGAAGCTGTTCATTGGAAAGTCCCGTGGTGCAGAGCACAACCGGAATCTTTCTTTCTGCACTGTAATCCAGCAGATCATCAACAGCCTTTGCTGATGCAAAATCGATGATCACATCTGCTTCCACATTACATTCTTTCAGACTGGTAAATACAGGATAGCCGTTCTCTCTGCAGTCTGTCCTATCAATTCCTGCTACAATCCTTGCTTCGGTATCATTTTCCAATAATCCGGTAATGGTCTGTCCCATTCTTCCGTTGCATCCATGCATAATTATTCTGATCATAATTTCATTCTCCTTTGGTATCCATATTGCTGCATTCCTTCTTCTTTTTCTGTTTAGGTACAGCTTTTATTTTCTCACTATATCACAAAAGGCACAGCCAATGCCATGCCTCTGTTTCATCAATTTATTTTACTTCAATCCCGAAATCTTTCATAGCAGCTTTCAGATTTTCTTTATGTGCATCTTCGATTTCTGTCAATGGCATGCGAAGCGGACCTACTTCCAGTCCCATCAGATTCATTGCAGCTTTTACAGGAATTGGATTCACTTCACAGAAAAGCTGGTCAATCAATGGAATTGCTTTTAACTGAAGTTCCATACTTCCTCTCACATCTCCGTCCAGATACATTTCTACAATATCATGGGTTTCTTCCGGTGCCACATTGGATAATACAGAAATAACACCAAGACCTCCCAGAGACAAGATCGGTACGATCTGATCATCATTTCCGGAATATAATTCAATCTCATCTCCGCATAAGCTCATCAGTTTTGCAACCTGAGAAATATTTCCGCTGGCTTCTTTGATACCAACGATATTTTTTACATTTTTCGCAAGAAATGCTGCTGTTTCCGGCTGAATGTTGCATCCTGTCCTTCCCGGTACATTGTACATGATGATCGGAAGTTCTACAGATTCTGCTACCGCTGTGTAGTGGGCGATCAATCCCTTCTGTGTTGCTTTGTTATAATATGGTGTAACTACTAAAAGTGCATCGGCACCTGATTTTTCTGCTTCCTGGGAAAGATAGATCGCTGTTTCCGTACAGTTGGAACCTGTTCCAGCAATAACCGGAACTCTTTTCGCTACTTTCTTTACACAGTAATCAATGGTTTCCAGATGTTCTTCATGACTTAAAGTAGAAGCCTCTCCTGTAGTTCCGCAGATCACGATCGCATCTGTTTTGTTTGCGATCTGATACTCAATGATTTCTCCAAGCTTTGGATAATTCACTCTTCCATCTTCTAACATTGGTGTAATGATGGCAACTGCTGCCCCTTTAAATACTGACATCTTTTCTTCCTCCTCATTCGTCTTCTTTAATTGACTTGATTTCATATACAGCATCTGCATACTGCATTAATTCTTCTTTTATGCGATTTCCAGTCAAGATCAATTCTGTTTCTTCATCTTTTGCATCGATCAATGTTTTGATATCCTCTATGGTAATGATACCTTTTTCCAAAAGTCCTAATATTTCATCAAGAACAAGAATCGCACATTCTCCCGTTACCAGCACTTTCTTTGCAAAATTCAGACCATTACGAATGTTTAGAATTTCTTCCTGCTTTTGTTCTTCAGAAAGTTCTTCGAAAAATTCTGCATTCTTTTCAAAAGAAAACAATCGCACATCCGGTTCCAGACGTTTTAAAAAATCGATTTCTTTTTGGTTATTTCCCTTCAAAAATTGAATTATGGCAACAGATTTTCCTGTCCCGGCAGCACAGATTGCATGACCGATGGCAGAAGAAGACTTCCCTTTTCCGTCTCCATAATATACAATAACTGATCCTTTATTCATGATTTCCTCTTTTTCACAGCCAGCCGGCCATGCATTTACTTCCTGTAAAACTGAATCTTTGATGACATTCTGCCGTCTTTCAAGCAGAACCAAGTTTGTTTAAATTTTCTCTATCTTACAACAATCAATCTAAAAATGCAATCAGTTTCATTGTTCTGCGGCATTTCAGATTCTGCGGTTTTACACATATTCCAGCTTACTTACCGAAACTTCGTAGGCCACTCTCTTTTCACTTTCTGATTCATCCAGCTTTTTCATATATTCTCTGCTTTGGATTCTTCCCCATACCTGAGTCCGTCCTCCCACTTCAAAACCGGAAGCAAATCTCGCATTTCTTCCCCAGCAGATACAAGGAATATAATCTGATTTCCCATAAGGACGATTGACTGCAATCAGAAGATCTGCAATTTCTCTTCCCAAAGGTGTTTTTCGATATACCGGTGGTTTGCAGATAAATCCATCTAAAAAGATCTGATTGGTCTTTGCATTTTCCACTTCTTCGTCAATCAGCTCCCATTCTCTGGCGAACACCGATAATACCAGTTTGTTTTTTTTCTCTTCATGACGATTATAGGAACGAAACTGCCCCCCAACCCGTACCGAAGCACCGATGAGATTTTCCGTAACATCTACCAGTCGTTCTGAGATCATGACTGGAATCAGATCTTCTGACTCACTGAGACGTTTCACGGCAATATCTACCATATAAAAACCTTCTCCGAATACTTCATGACTAAATGTAAAGCCTGAAACAACTTCTCCTACAATTGACACCTGGTTGTTTTCTATCATCTTATCTGACATAGTTTTTCTCCTCTCTTTATTTGTTATCCTTCATACCATACCTCAGTGATTTTGAACGATAACTTTGATTTTTCTATTGTCATTGATATTAATATATATTCCAAGAATGACCATTTTATACCAATTTTTCCAGTGATTTCGTTCGACAAATTTCGACAGTTCCAAGGTGCCTTCAAAAAAAACTTGAAATCTTTCCGGAACGTGTTAAACTATCTTAGTTGTAGATGTTGTATTTAAGGTATATATTGAGGTTGCTGTGGTTATTTTCATCGTGCTCTTACCCGGAGCCTTGACAGCAGTAACAAAGATCGAGGAAATTATATGAAAAGAGAAGATATCAGAAACGTTGCCATCATCGCACACGTTGATCATGGCAAAACAACTTTAGTAGATGAACTTTTAAAACAGAGCGGTGTGTTCCGTGAAAACCAGGAAGTTGCTGACCGTGTCATGGACTCTGGCGACATTGAAAGGGAACGAGGAATTACCATTCTTTCCAAAAACACTGCTGTAACTTACAAGGATACAAAAATTAATATCATCGATACTCCCGGACATGCGGACTTCGGCGGCGAAGTAGAGCGTGTTCTGAAAATGGTCAACGGTGTTATCTTAGTTGTTGATGCTTTTGAAGGTCCGATGCCGCAGACAAAATTTGTACTGAAAAAAGCACTGGAACTGGATCTGCATGTAATCGTATGTATTAATAAAATCGACCGTCCGGAAGCAAGACCTAACGAAGTGATCGATGAAGTCTTAGAACTTCTTCTGGAACTGGATGCCACCGATGAACAGCTGGACTGTCCATTCATCTTTGCTTCTGCCAAAGCCGGATATGCAACCAAAAATCTGGGAATGCCGACTTCAGATATGACAGCATTGTTTGATACCATCGTTGATTATATTCCTGCACCGGAAGGAGATCCGCAGGCAGGTACCCAGGTACTGATCAGCACCATCGATTACAATGAATATGTTGGCCGTATCGGTGTTGGTAAAGTAGACAACGGTAAGATTTCCGTAAATCAGGAAGTTATGCTGGTAAACCATCATGATCCTGACAAATGTAAAAAAGTAAAAGTAAGCAAACTTTATGAATTTGACGGATTAAATAAGGTAGAAGTAAAAGAAGCAAACATCGGATCCATCGTTGCGATTTCCGGTATTGCCGACCTTCACATCGGAGATACCTTATGCTCACCGGAAAATCCTCAGCCGATCCCATTCCAGAAAATTTCCGAACCTACCATTGCAATGCAGTTTATGGTCAATGACAGTCCGCTGGCCGGAAAAGAAGGAAAATATATTACTTCCCGCCACATCCGTGACCGACTGTTCCGAGAATTAAATACCGATGTCAGTCTGAGAGTGGAAGAAACAGATGATATGGATCGATTTAAAGTTTCCGGACGCGGAGAACTGCATTTATCCGTCCTCATTGAAAATATGAGACGTGAAGGCTATGAATTCGCTGTCAGCAAAGCAGAAGTACTTTACCGCCAGGACGAAAAAGGCCACAAATTAGAACCGATGGAACGTGTTTTTGTAGATGTTGATGAAGAATTTTCCGGTACCGTAATTCAGAAACTGAGTGAACGAAAAGGTGAACTGCAGGGCATGAGCAGCAATGCTGCCGGTTCTACAAGACTGGAATTTATCATTCCATCCCGTGGACTGATCGGTTACCGCGGAGAATTTTTAACAGATACCAAAGGAACCGGTGTTATGAATACCGAATACGAAGGCTATGGTCCATACAAGGGAGATATGATGTATCGTAAAACAGGTTCCCTGATCGCTTTCGAAGATGGTGTTTCTATCACCTACGGTCTGTTCAATGCACAGGAACGTGGTACTTTATTCATCGGACCTGGAGAAAAAGTTTACTCCGGTATGGTCATCGGACAGAACGGAAAGGCAGAAGATATCGAATTAAACGTCTGCAAGACAAAGAAACTGACCAATACCCGTTCTTCCAGTGCAGATGAAGCTTTAAAATTAACACCGCCGCGAATCTTAAGTCTGGAACAGGCTCTGGAATTTATCGATACTGATGAACTTTTAGAGATCACACCGCTGAACTTACGAATCCGCAAAAAGATTCTGGATCCAACTTTAAGAAAACGTGCAAATTTCAATAAGCAGTAAAAAACATAAAAATAGAACCCGACAATGTCGGGTTCTATTTTTATGTTTCTGCTAACAGCATTACGATCAGATTTTCCATTGAAAATACTTCTTCTGTTTTGGAAAGCTTTTCCAGAAGTACAATATTTTCATCCGAATGCTCTACTTCTCTGGAATAACATTTGGCAGTTTCCAGTACCGCTTCCATTTTGGTCATCGAATCAGATTCTGCCCAGAGTGTTTCTGCGGTTTCCATGATCATCAGTGTACCGATCACAGCAAACGCCATTTTCGTATACGCTTCTTCATCATAGACTGCACCGCAAAAATAGGTAAAGATAAAATATACCATCAGCTGCTCTGTCACAATTTCAGGAACAAAGCCGTCTTCTTTTTCGTTCCATCTCTTTTTTCGTTCTTCATCATAAGGCAGCTCCCGTGTCCTTTTCAACAATTCCGGCCAGGAACTGCGAAGAACCTCTAACTTCGAAAACTGTCTGAGCATCTCTTCTTTCAATGTTTTTGTACTATGGCTGCGATTTCTGTAAGGCTGCAGTTTTCTGTAAAACCGTTCCTTTGCCCCTTCTTTCATATAACGGGCAAATACAGTTTCCATTTCACCGATCGTTCCACGATCAATACGAATCTGCAGATCATGTGTAAACGCAAGTACCATGGCACAGCGTTCTTCGATCTTCTGCTCTCTGTTCTGCAGTATCTTAAAAATAATCTGGCGCGCATCCGTCAATTTGGAATATAAAAAGAAATCAAAATTCTCATAAACTTCTTCTTTGCACCGTTTTTCAGCGGTCAGAAAACGAACCGGTTCTGTCCGCATCAATATCAGCTTTGCTGCCTCCGGACAGGACATTGCCAGCGAAATTTCCCGGACATTTTCAAATTCTTCATAATGTCTCGGATAAGTCCGGCAGGTTCGGCAAAACATCTTTTCTCCTGCTTCCGTATAAATATCGCAAAGATTGTTTTCATCTAAAAATGCACAGCGGTTTTCCTCATACTGTTTGAATACCCCTTCTCTCCAGTCAATCGAGTTAGCCAGACGGTTTCCAAAAGGTCCAGGAAACTGATGATATTTTTTCAGTGTTTTTTCATCGATAACAATCTGCCATCCTGCACAGCAGGTATCCGGACACTGATCCGCCGTACATTTAAATTTTTTATAATATTCAGGTACTTTTATTTCCATCATTTTTACTGCGTTTTTCTTTCCTCAAGAATTCCTTCTGCTCCCACTATTCACGAATTTCGATTGGAAGACCGTCAGGATCTTTAAAAAATGTCATTCGTTCTTCTGTAAAGAGGTCAAAACGAATCGGTTCTGTTTCAATGCCCATTTCATTTAACTCACGAACCGTTTTTTCAATATCTTTTACTTGAAATGCCAAATGACGCAGTCCCAATGCTTCCGGATAAGATGGACGTTTCGGTGCATTTTTCGTCACAAATACTTCCAATTCACAATCTCCCATCTGAAGATCCAGCTTAATATCTGCCCGATCTTCCCGATAGTTTTCCCGCAAAACTTTAAATCCTAATTTGCGGACATAAAAATCTTTTGTCTTTTCATAATCAGATGTAATGATCGCAATATGGTGAATATGTTTTAACTTCATAACACTGCCCCCTGTCAATATCATTTTTATATTTTCCTTCTATGAAGGTTCTGCTCAATCCAGTGTTTCCATCTCTGCAAGCCACAATGCCGCACAGGCATCACTTGGCATTCGAAGATCTCCTCTCGGTGACACTCCAACCGATCCTACTTTTGGTCCATCCGGCAGACAGGAACGTTTAAACTGCTGTGCGAAAAATCTTCGATAAAATGTATGCAACCATTTTTTGATCGTTTCTTTGTCATATTCTCCTGCAAAAGCAGCCTGTGCCAACAGATAGATCTTTGCAGGTGAAAACCCGAATCGTAAAATATAGTACATAAAGAAATCGTGAAGTTCGTATGGACCTACGATATCTTCTGTTTTCTGTGCGATTTCACCGTCTTTCGGCGGCAGCAATTCCGGACTTACCGGTGTATCCAGTACGTCCAGCAGGATTTCTGCCAGTTTTTCGTCTTTACAGCTTTCTGCGTAATAACGTACCAGATGACGTACCAGTGTTTTCGGTACAGAACCATTGACACCATACATGGACATATGATCCCCATTATAGGTTGCCCAGCCCAGTGCCAGCTCTGACATATCTCCCGTACCGATAACCATTCCTCCCATCTGATTGGCAATGTCCATCAATACCTGAGTACGTTCTCTCGCCTGAGAATTTTCAAAAGTAACATCGTGTTTTGTTTCATCTTGCCCAATATCTGCAAAATGAGTCCGTACGGCATTTTTAATATCTACTTCTCTTAATTCTGCTCCCAGTCGTCTGGTAAGCTCGCACGCATTACGGTAAGTTCTGTCTGTTGTACCAAAACAAGGCATGGTAACTGCTGTAATACAGCTTCTAGGTTTCCCCAGAACATCGAATGCCAATGCTGTCACAAGAAGTGCCAGCGTGGAATCCAGTCCACCGGAAATTCCGATCACCGCATGATTGCAGTTGGTGTGTTCCAGACGTTTTTTCAGCCCCATTGCCTGAATTTCCAGAATTTCTTCACAGCGTTGTTCCCACTGATGTTTTCCCTGAGGTACAAACGGAGACGGATTGATCGTTCTCGTAAGCATCAGCGGAACTTCTCTTAACTCAAAATCCACTTCCAGATAATTTCCGTCTACAGGATCTAACGTTACAAAAGTGGTACTTCTGCGGCGATCTCCGACCAAATGCTCTACATCAATCTCTGCATACGTAATTCCTGACTTATATTTTTCAGATTCTGCCAAAACAGAGCCGTCTTCTGCGATCAGATTGTGGCCGCTGAACACAAGATCCGTTGTAGATTCACCTTCGCCTGCAGATGCATAAATATAGGCACAATACAATCTTGCAGACTGACCTGCTACCAGCTGTCTTCGATATTCACTCTTTCCGGTCGTTTCATTGCTTGCGGAAAGATTTGCGATTACGGTTGCACCATGAAGTGCATGAGATACACTTGGCGGAGCTGCTGTCCACAAATCTTCACAGATTTCTGCAGCAACGGTCAGTCCTTTCATATTTTCACAGGTAAACAGCAGACTGGTGCCAAACGGAACCAGCTCTCCTTCAAAATCGATATACTCATACCCTGATTTTCCCGGTGTAAAATTTCGTGCTTCATAAAATTCTGCACTGTTTGGCAGGTACATCTTTGGAACGATTCCTAACATCTGACCATTTTCAAATACTGCTGCCACATTATAAAGTTTTCCCCGATGTTCCCAAGGAAGTCCTACCATCATCAGTCCTGGTACTTCCTCACTGACCTTTACCAGCCGTTCCAATTCTTTTCTGGAAGCGGAAATTAAAAGTTCCTGAGAAAAAAGATCTCCGCAAGTATATCCTGTGATACAAAGTTCCGGAAAAACGATGATCTGTGCACCATTTTCTGATGCTTCTCTCATCAGCTTTTCAATTTCTGCTCCATTATGGGCTACATCAGCTACTTTAATTTTCGGAGTAACTGCCGCTGTTTTAACAAAGCCGTAATTCATCTTATTTGCTCCTTTTGATCAGCTCTTTTAATTCTTCTACCGTAAATTCATATTTTGCATTACAGAAATGGCAGTTCACCTCGATGGTCTTTCCGTCCTGAACCATTTCATTTAAATTTTTTCGTCCTACACCGATAAGTGCTTTCTCTACACGTTTTTTATCACAGTTACAAGAAAACTGTGTTGGAACCGTATCTGTGATTTCAAGACCAAACTCTCCAAGCAGTTCTTCTAAGATCATTTCCGGAGTATAACCATTGTCCAGCATAGAGGTAACACTCTTTACATTGGCAAGTTTTTCTTCCAGTCTGTCTACGATCTTTTCATCGATAAACGGCATCAGCTGGATAATAAATCCACCCGCCTGTTTTACGGTATTGTCTTTGTTCATCAGAACACCCAGACCTACTGCTGACGGTACCTGTTCACTGGTCGCAAAATAGTAAGTCAGATCATCTCCGATTTCCCCTGTCTTTAATTCTACCGTACCGTTATATGGTTCTTTTAAGCCCATATCTTTGATGACATTCAAAATACCGATACCGATGGCACCGCCCACATCCAGTTTGCCTTCTGCGTTTGGAGGAAGCATTGCATCCGGATTGTCTACATATCCTTTGACATTTCCCTGACTGTCGGCAGTCACCGTATTGCCGCCCAGCGGACCGCTTCCTTTCATCTGAAGGGTCAGAACATCCTTTTCTCCCTTCATCATGACACCCATCATCGCTCCGGCACTTAAAAGTCTTCCCAGTGCTGCCGTTGCTACCGGACTTGTATTATGAGATTCTCTTGCTTTTTCTACCAATTCTCTTGATGTTACTGCAAAAGCACGAATCTGCTGATCAGCCGCCATGGCTCTAACAATATAATCTCCCATTTTCTATTCTCCTATCTGGCAGGTCGTCTACATACAAAATAAATTCGTTCAGAATCCTCTGCCGGTAATTCTCTGGTAAATGCATCATACACATGTAAAAGTTCCAATCCGGATTCCCGGATCAGTTCTTCGACTCTTTTTTGTTCATATGCACGCTGCAAATGTGTTTCTTCGTATTTCGTGAATCTTCCATCTTCCTCTTTCACAAAAAGGGCAAGGTCATACTGATTGATCTCTTCCTCTTCATCATAATAATTTTCCCAGATAAAGCTGGATTCTTCCCTGTCTTCTGCAAATGTATTATCTGCAAGAATGTTTTCGTACTTGTACATAGTGTTCATATCAAAAATAAAGATTCCATCATTATCCAGATAATTATGCACCAGTTTCAGAACATCCAGAAGATCTTCGTCTTCCAGAATATAATTCATAGAATCGCAGATGCTGACAATGCCTTTTACTGTACCGTAAAGTTCAAATTCTCTCATATCCTGCAGCAGATATAAAATATCCAGTTCGGATTCTGCCTTCTTTTCCATGGCAATTTCCAGCATTTCTTCTGAATTATCAATTCCGATCATATCAAATCCGGCTTTTGCCAGAAGTTCTGTTACACTTCCTGTACCGCAGCCAAGATCCAGTAAAATTCCTTCTTCTATGCCTTCTTCTGAAAGCAAATCTTTTACATAGGCTGTCCATTCTTCATATGGAATATTATCCATAAACAAATCATATACTTTTGCAAATCCGCTGTATGCTTCCATGATACTCCTTAAATCGCTCTTGTCGCATGTTTCAGCCATTCTAACTCTTCTGCAGTCATATATGGCGCAAGTTCGTGATATACTCTGCTGTGGTAATCATTCAGCAGCTGTTTTTCTTTCGTTTCCAACATCGATTCCTCCACTGCATCCAGATCAAATGGAACCAGTGTCAATGTTTCAAATTCTAAAAATCTTCCGTATTCTGTTTTTTCTGCCTCTTTACAAAGAATCAGATTTTCCAGACGGATTCCATGTTTTCCTTCCGGATAAAATCCCGGTTCATTGGAAATGATCATTCCCGGCAGAATTGCTCCATCATCTCCTGCCCCCGGTCTTGCCTTCCAGTTAATTCTTCCCGGTGCTTCATGTACATTTAATACAAATCCAACACCGTGGCCTGTACCGTGATTATAATCAATTCCTTCTTCCCAGAACGGCTGACGAGCCATAATGTCCAGATTTTCTCCGGTGCATCCTTCTCTGAATTTTACAGCTCCCAATCGTAAGTTGCCTTTCAGTACCAGTGTAAAATGTTTCTTTTCTTCTTCTGTTACCGGACCCATTGCAAATGTTCTGGTAATATCCGTAGTTCCTTCATAATACTGTCCGCCGCTGTCAATGAGCAGCAGTCCTGACGGTTCGATCTTTGCATTTGTTTCTTCTGTCGCACTATAGTGGATGATCGCACCATGAGGACCATATCCACAGATTGTTCCAAAGCTTTCTTCTAAAAATCCTTCCTGAGCTGCGCGGAAATTTCTGATACATTCATCCACAGAAAGTTCGGTCATTTCTGTTTTTCCTGCATTTGTTTTCAGCCAGTACATAAATTTGGTCACTGCAACACCATCTTTTAAGTGGGCAGCTCTCATATTTTCCTGTTCTTTTTCATTCTTAATACATTTTGCCAGAGCTACCGGTGTCATTTCTTTGATCAGTTCCATTTCTGACGGGATATTTTCCATCAATGCAAAACTTGTTTTCTGATCATCCAGCCAGATGCTCTTCTGATCCAATGTTTTGATATATTCATAAACATTCAGATAAGAATCCAGAAGGATTCCATCTTTAACCAGCTCAATCTCCTGCTCTGCATTCAGACTTCCTTTCTGAACAAATAAACGGGTTTCTTTTTCTGTCATAATACAGAAAGATAACACTACCGGATTATAATCGATATCATCACCACGCATATTAAAAAGCCATGCAATATCGTCCAAAGAAGTTAAAAGCAGTGCTTCTGCGCCTTTTTCTTTCATCGCAGTTCTTACATCTGCCAGCTTTTCTCTGCGGGATTTTCCGCAATTTTCATCGTTCAAAAACCAAGCCGGCTTTTTGGAAAGTGCCGGTCTGTCTTTCCACAGTTCCCCTACCAGATCTTTTTCATAAAGAATCTTAATACTGCAGTCGCCTAATGCTTCTTTGACTGCTTCCACAAATCCTGCACTGACACATCTTCCGTCAAATCCCAGTGTCATGCCCTCTTTTAAGTGTTCTTTCAAATATTCCGTCAGGGTCGGAACGCCTTCTTCTCCCATTTTCATCAGTTGGGTTTCTGTTCCTGCCAGCTGATCTGCTGCCTGTAAAAAATATCTTCCATCTGTCCACAGACCTGCAAACTCTGCACCTACCAGCATTGTTCCGGCACTTCCTGTAAATCCTGAAATCCATTCTCTTGTTTTAAAATAAGCTCCTACATATTCAGAAGCATGAAAATCATCTGTTGGAATCACATAGTAATCCATTCCATAAATTTTCATCAAACTACGTAAGTTTTCTATCTTCATCTTGTTTCCTTTCCTGCACCGCAGTCTTCCGATGCCTTTGATCAAGAACGGGTTCCCACTGAAATCTGCTCCTACTGCTGCATGATTCTTTTCCTATCCTGATCCTATTCTAATTTTATCATCTTTTTTTAATTTTGAAAATGGCTCTGCCACATTTGTAGCAGAGCCATCATTATCTTTTATTTTGCTGACAGATACTGTTCAATGCTCTGAATCGCTTCGTTCTCATCTGCTCCATCTGCTGTTACAGTTACCTGTTCTCCCGGTGCCAATCCTAAAGTCATCATTCCCATGATACTTTTTGCATTGATCTTTTTGTTATCAGCCTCTACATAGATACTGCATTCATGCTGGCTTGCCACCTGCACTAAAAGTGCAACCGGACGTGCTTCCAGTCCAGACTGCAGCTGAATTGTCATATTTTTTTTGATCATAATAGTTTTTCCTCCCTATGACTCCTCAAGTCTTCTGCTAATTCACCCAGTTTTTTCAGCCGATGATTCACCCCGGATTTTCCCAAAGGCGGATTCATCAACTCCCCTAACTCCTTCAGCGCTGCTTCAGGATATTCCAATCTTTTTTTTGCTGTTTCAGCCAGACCTTCCGGAAGGCTGTCCAGCCCAATCCTGCTTTCGATGAATTTAATATCTTCCACCTGCTTCACTGCTGCAGAAATGGTTTTCCCTAAATTCGCCGCTTCGCAATTTACCTGACGATTGATCGAATTTCTCATTTCTTTCAGAATACGGATATTTTCAAATTCCATCAACGCAGAAGAAGCTTCCATCACCCGCAGAATATCAGCGATCTGTGCCCCTTCTTTTAAGTAAACTACATAGTGACCCTTTCTCTCAACGATCTTACCGTCAAGATCAAACTGTTCCATCATTTCACAGATCTGCTTTGCCTCTTCCTCAGAAGGAAATACAATCTCAAAATGATAGAATTTTTCAGGATCACTGATTGATCCGGACTGCAGAAATGCCTCTCTGATTTTTTCCCTTGCTTCAAAGTCAGACCATTTCTTGAGTCCTTTAGTTGACATCTTACTTTGTTTTTGCTTTAAAGTAAAGTCTTTTCTTGAAATTACAGCGATTTCTTCTTTTACTCTCGAAGAAAATGACATCTTTTCCCCTTTCAATCTACCATGCATTTCCGGCACGTTTGCTGTCTTTTAAAATATCCCTGTGCTCGATTTTAATGGCATAATTCTGATTTTTCTTTAATGCATCATACAATTCTGATGCTAACGTTACCGAACGGTGTTTTCCTCCGGTACAGCCTACTGCAATGACCAGCTGATTTTTCCCTTCACTTACATAATTTGGGATTAAAAATTCTGTCATATCGGTAAGTTTTGCTAAAAATTCTTTCGCTACATCAAATCCCATCACATAATCGTGTACTAACTCATCATTCCCGGTTAAATGTTTCATTTCATCATAATAAAATGGATTCGGCAAAAACCTTACATCAAATACAAGATCCGCATCGCTTGGAATTCCATATTTAAATCCAAAAGAAAGAACCGTAATGACCAGATTGGCAAATTCATGATTGTCCAGAAAAATTTTATCCAATTCTGTTTTCAATTCTCTGGTCAGCAAATTACTGGTATCAATGATATAATCTGCATGTCCCTTCAAAAAGGCCAGTGCTTTTCGTTCTTTGGCAATCCCATTCTCTACCCGTCCTTCCGGTGACATCGGATGCGCTCTTCGTGTCTCTTTATAGCGTTTGATCAGTACAGAATCTTCGCATTCCATAAAAAGGATCTCATACGGATATCCCTTCATGGTCACTTCTTCTAAAATGCGTTCCAGTTCTCCCAGATCACTGCCGCTGCGTGCATCTACACACAACGCTACTTTATCCATCTTTCCTCCGCCTTTGTATGCCATTTCCATAAAAATGGGAATCATAGCAAACGGCAGATTATCTACACAGAAAAACCCCTGATCTTCCAGCATTTTTCTCGCAGTACTTTTCCCCCCTCCGGACATTCCGGTTACAAATACAAATCTCATGTTTCCCCCTGCTGTTTTATAACGTCACTTTTCTCTAAAATTCGCCGACTCTTTTGACTTCCGGCTCTAACGGCACACCAAACTGTGCTTCCACCTTGTCAGATACACTCTCGATCAACTGCATCACATCTGCTGCGGTCGCGCCTCCCGTATTGATCACAAAACCGCAGTGTTTTTCTGAAACCTGGGCACCGCCCACCTGAAATCCCCGAAGTCCTGCATCCATGATCAATTTTCCTGCAAAATATCCTTCCGGACGTTTAAAGGTGCTGCCTGCACTTGGATATTCAATCGGCTGCTTGGTTTTTCTCTGAATGGAAAGTTCTTCCATACGGCTTTGAATTTCCTGCGGATCTCCTTTTTCCAGTTCCATTACAGTTTCCAGTACGATATAGTCCTGTTCTTCGATCACACTGCCGCGATAACGGAATTTCATCTCCTCTGCTGTCAGTGTCAGAACTTCTCCGTCTTTCGTAAGTACCTTCACTGCAGTTACCACGTCCTTCATCTCTCCGCCGTAAGCACCGGCATTCATCACCATGGCTCCGCCGATGGTTCCCGGAATTCCAGAAGCAAATTCCAGACCTGTCAGTCCTGCTTTTCCGACTTCCTTTGCCACGCGGATCAGCATGGCACCGGCTCTGGCAGTTACTGTCGTTCCGTCTATGATAATTCCATCAAAATTTTTATAAAGCTGGATTACAACTCCACGAATCCCATGATCTCCTACCAGAAGATTGCTTCCGTTTCCAAGAATAAAATAAGAAACTTTTTCTTCCTTGCATACTTTTAATACTTCTGCCAATTCTTCTGTTGTTTCCGGCATCACATAATAATCCGCCGGTCCGCCAATGCGGAATGTTGTATGGGAAGCCATTGGTTCCTGTACTAAAACCTTTGCTTCTCCCAATAATTTTTGAAGTTTTTCTAACATTTACAGTCTCTCCCTATATCGTTTCCTTCTTTCATAAATTCCTGCAATTTCATACTGTATGATTTCTGTGTCAGAACGATCACTTTAGACTTTTCGTCTCTGTATCACAGATATTTTTTTACATAAATTCCGGTGTAAGAAGCCGGATTTTCTGCCACTTCTTCCGGTGTTCCTGCAGCAACTACCGTTCCGCCGCCGTCTCCGCCTTCCGGTCCCATATCTATAATATAATCTGCCGTCTTAATAACATCAAGATTATGTTCGATCACAACTACCGTATTTCCGCCCTCAGCCAGTCTCTGAAGAATCTCTACCAGCTTATGAACATCTGCAAAATGAAGTCCTGTCGTCGGTTCATCTAAAATATAGATTGTTTTACCGGTACTTCGTCTGCTAAGCTCTGCCGCCAACTTAATTCGCTGTGCTTCTCCGCCGGACAATGTAGTAGACGGCTGTCCCAGTTTAATATAGGAAAGTCCTACATCTGCCAGCGTCTGGATCTTTCGTGAAATACTCGGCACATTCTTAAAGAATTCTACCGCTTCTTCTACGGTCATGTCCAGTACATCAAATATATTTTTTCCTTTATATCTTACATCCAGTGTTTCTCTATTATAACGCTTTCCCTGACAAACTTCACATGGAACATAAACATCCGGCAGGAAATGCATCTCGATCTTAATGATTCCATCACCGGCACATGCCTCACAGCGTCCGCCTTTCACATTAAAACTAAAACGTCCTTTTTTATATCCCTTTGCTTTCGCATCGGAAGTCGCTGCAAACAGATCCCTGATCTGATCAAATACTCCGGTATACGTTGCCGGATTGGATCTCGGTGATCGTCCGATCGGTGACTGGTCGATTGCAATGATCTTATCCAGCTGATCGATGCCCGTAATAGATCTGTGCTTTCCTGCAATGGTTCTGGCACGATTCAGCTCCTTTGCCAGCTTTTTATACAAAATCTCATTAACTAGAGAACTTTTTCCGGAACCTGAAACACCGGTTACACAAGTAAACACACCCAATGGAATCTTTACGTCTATATTTTTCAGATTATTCTCTGCTGCTCCTTTTACGGTCAGCCATGCTGACGGCCGTTTTCTCTTCTCTGGTACAGGAATACGTATCCGGCGGCTCAAATATGCCCCCGTAATGGATTTTTCACATGCCATAATATCTTCTGCCGTTCCCTGGGCAATGACTTGTCCACCATGCTCTCCTGCTCCCGGTCCGATATCCACAATATGATCTGCTGCAAACATGGTATCCTCATCATGTTCTACTACGATCAGGGTATTTCCCAGATCCCGCAGATGTTTTAGCGATGCCAGCAATTTATCATTATCTCTCTGATGAAGCCCTATACTCGGCTCATCTAAAATATAGGCAACTCCCACCAGTCCGGAACCAATCTGTGTCGCCAGTCGGATTCGCTGTGCTTCTCCGCCGGACAACGTTCCTGTTGCTCTGGATAAGGAAAGGTATTCCAGCCCCACGTCCAAAAGGAATTTCAATCTTGCCCGAATCTCTTTTAAAATCTGATCACCAATCAGATGCTGCTGGTTCGTCAGTTCCATATTTTCTAAAAATTCATACAATTTCCGAATATTCGTATCTGTAATATCATGAATATTTTTCCCGCATACGGTTACAGCCAGAGAACTTTTTTTCAATCGCTGTCCGCCGCAGGTCTTACATGGAGTGATCCGCATAAAAGTTTCATATTCTGCCTTCGATGCGTCAGAAAATGTTTCCTTATATCTGCGGTTGCAGTTCTCGATCAAACCTTCAAATGCCACATCATAAACACCTGTTCCGCGCTGTCCGGTATAATGCACTTTTACCGTCTGACCGCCGGTTCCATAGACCAGAATATCCCGCACATCCGCCGGATAGTCCTGAAAAGGAGTATCCAGATCAAACCCATAAAATTCAGCCAATGCTCTTAAAATCGCATTGGTAAAACTCTTTTTATCTGCACAGGACTGCCATCCCGGCACAACGATCGCACCTTCATTAATGCTCAACGTTTGATCCGGAATGATCAGATCCAGATCAAATTCCATTTTATAACCAAGTCCCAGACAATCCGGACAAGCACCATAAGGGTTATTGAAGGAAAAACTTCTTGGTTCGATTTCATCCACACTGATCCCGCAGTCCGGGCAGGCATAACTGGAACTTAAGGAAATGGTCTCTCCTCCGATCACATCCACAAAAAGCAGACCATCAGACAAATCCAGAACGGTTTCGATAGAATCCGCCAGACGTTTTTCGATTCCCGGCTTTACAGCCAGACGGTCTACAACGATTTCAATATTATGTTTGATATTTTTCTCCAATTTAATCGTTTCTGTCAATTCATACAGATTACCATCAATCCGTACTCTGACATAACCACTCTTTTTCGCCTGTTCCAAAAGTTTGACATGCTCTCCCTTACGTCCCCGTACTACCGGTGCCAGCAGCTGGATCTTTGTACGCTCCGGAAGGCCCATGATCTGATCCACCATTTGATCTACAGACTGTTTTTTAATCTCACGTCCACACTTCGGACAATGAGGAATGCCGATTCTTGCATAAAGCAGACGAAAATAATCATAGATTTCAGTCACCGTACCTACCGTAGAGCGGGGATTTCGGTTGGTTGACTTCTGATCAATGGAAATTGCCGGAGAAAGTCCTTCGATACTTTCTACATTCGGCTTTTCCATCTGTCCCAAAAACTGTCTTGCATAAGAAGACAGAGATTCCATATAACGTCTCTGACCTTCTGCATAAATGGTATCAAACGCAAGGGAAGATTTCCCGGAACCGCTTAACCCTGTCAGCACGACAAATTCATCTCTTGGAATATCAATGTCAATATTTTTCAGATTATGCTCATTAGCACCTCTGATTCGAATATAATTTCTTTCATTCTTATTTTTTTCCATCATTTTTCCTAATCTGCTATAACTCATTTAACACTTTTTTCACTTCTATCATCTGATCACGAAGCACAACTGCTTCTTCGAAGTTTAATTCTGCCGCAGCTGCCTTCATCTTCTTCTGAATCTGTGCTGCCAGTTTCTCCAGTTCTTTCCGGCTCATAGATTCCAGATCCTTTTCTGCATACAGCGTTTCTTCTTTCGCCACTTCCTTCGAAATACTGATCAGATCACGCACCGCTTTTTTAATGGTCTGCGGTGTAATTCCGTGTGCTTCATTGTATTCCTGCTGAATGGATCTTCTTCGCTCTGTTTCATCCAATGCCCGGCGCATGGAATCTGTGATCGTATCTGCATACATGATCACGTGTCCGTCTGCATTTCTTGCCGCACGTCCAATGGTCTGGATCAAAGAAGTTTCCGAACGCAGAAATCCTTCTTTATCTGCATCTAAAATTGCCACCAGAGTGATTTCCGGAATATCCAGACCTTCCCGCAAAAGATTGATTCCCACCAGAACATCAAACACATTCAGACGCATATCCCGAATGATCTCCATACGTTCCAGTGTATCCACATCTGAATGAAGATATTTCACACGAATCCCCACTTCGCGCATATAATCCGTCAAATCTTCTGCCATTTTCTTTGTCAGTGTTGTAATCATCACTTTATTGCCTTTGGCAGTTTCCTGATTTACTTCACTGATCAGATCATCAATCTGCCCTTCTACCGGCCGTACTTCGACTTTCGGATCCAGCAATCCGGTAGGACGAATGATCTGCTCTGCACGAAGCAGTTCATGGTCCGCTTCATAAGGTCCCGGTGTTGCCGAAACAAACATCATCTGATCAATTTTACTTTCAAATTCCGAAAAATTCAACGGTCGGTTATCTTTTGCCGAAGGCAGACGAAAACCATAATCTACCAGGGTAGATTTTCGGGACTGATCACCGGCATACATTCCTCTAACCTGCGGAACCGTCATATGAGATTCATCAATGATGATCAAAAATTCCTCCGGAAAATAATCCATCAATGTATGGGGTGTCGCTCCCGGCTCCAATCCGGCCAAATGTCTGGAATAATTTTCGATTCCTGAACAAAATCCGGTTTCTTTCATCATCTCTATATCAAAATTCGTACGCTCTGCAATACGCTGCGCTTCAATCAGTTTATCTTCTCCTTTAAAATACCGCACACGCTCTTCCAGCTCTGCTTCGATATTTTTTGCCGCTTCTAAAATCTTCTCCATCGGAACTACGTAATGGGACGCTGGGAAAATGGCGATATGCTCTAATCTATTTTTAATTTCTCCGGTCAGTACATCAATCTCCACGATCCGGTCGATTTCATCTCCGAAAAACTCTACCCGTACTGCCGTATCAGAAGACTCTGCCGGAAAGATTTCTACCACATCCCCACGAACCCGGAAAGTTCCTCGCTTAAAATCTATATCATTTCTGTCGTACTGGATATCAATCAGCTTTCGCAGCAGCTCATCCCGATCTTTTTCCATCCCCGGCCGCAGGGAAATTACCATGTTCTTATAATCAATCGGCGAACCCAGTCCATAGATGCAGGAAACCGAAGAAATAATGATCACATCCTTCCGCTCTGCCAGTGCCATCGTCGCTGATAAACGAAGTTTATCAATTTCATCATTAATCGAAGAATCCTTGGCAATATAAGTGTCTGTGGACGGCACATAAGCCTCCGGCTGATAATAATCATAGTAGGACACAAAATACTCCACCGCATTCTCCGGGAAGAACTCCTTGAATTCACCGTAGAGCTGAGCCGCCAGAGTCTTATTATGTGCAATGATCAGGGTCGGCTTATTTAACTGTGCAATGACATTTGCCATAGTAAAAGTCTTACCGGAACCGGTCACACCAAGTAATGTCTGAAATTGATTACCCTCCCGGAAGCCTTTTACGAGAGCTTCAATTGCTTGGGGCTGGTCGCCGGTTGGTGCGTATTCGGAATGAAGTTTGAATTTATCCATGAAATACTCTCTTTCATTAAATATTTCTTTATTACATTATGTCCATTTAGTATATCACTCTTTATAAAAAAAGTACAGAACAAACCGAATGTTTGTTCTGTACCCTAAAATGAATTTTTAAATTCCACCGCTTGCAATTGACGCAACGACACTTCTTTATTTCAACCCTTCGATGATATCCAATACTTCATCTCTCTGTTTTTTATCCTTTTTCATGGCAGTGCACAATTCATGGATTTCATAAAATACTTTTTCTCTATTTTTCAAACCCATTTCTTCTGCAATCTCATCATAATTCAGCTTGCCGCACTGATTCATAAGATACATACAGATTCTCCGTTCCTTTTTCATTCCTGCTTTTCTATCGATTCCCGTCAGCTGCATCCAATCTACTCCGTACCAATCTGACACCAACTTCCAGATTTTTTCGCATGGTACAGACTCTTCGAATTCGGATACACCATCCAGTGCTGCATCCCAAAGGATTTCTTCCGGAATTTTCTTCTTGTCCGTTGTTTCGAGCCACTTTATGAGTTTCATTTTTGACAGCCTTTCTTCAATTTTTTCAATCATATGGAGCAGTGGTTTTCGCACCAACGCATACTCTGTTGTAAAAATCGCTGTTACTCCAAATGCTGTAATCAAAATGAAACCAACACTTTTTTCATAATTTCCCCATTTATTAATGATGACCAGCGACAAAAACATCGCTGTAAATGTTGCCAGCGTAAACAACGCTGTCCCTACAATCTTCATGGTTCTCATTTGTTTCTTTGTTAACATTATTTCTGTACTCCCTTCTTATTTCTGCAGTATTCTTCACGTGCATATTGAAAATCGTCCCATCCTGTAGATCTTCCCAACAAGGACTGCGCACATTGAAGCAGCATATTCTTTGGATCATCATCTTTTAATTCTTACAAAATCTCTATTCCAGAATGATTTCTCTTATCGTCCATAATCCAACTGTCCTTTCCCTACTTTTATTTCCATTATATAACTTTACTTAGACATATATGGTCATCCTGAAAAATGTATAAAAAAAATCGCAGGATATTTTCTCCCTGCGGTTTTTTTACTACATCATCCTTTTTAGAATAACTTTCTGTTTTATTCATTTTTTGCTGATCGTTCTTCTTGCAACTTCATTACTTCTTTTGTTAATTCTGTATTAAAAAGACCTGCCAATAATTTTTCTGAAGACTCAAATCAACAAGTTTTTTACTTTAATTATCAAACACATATGCAAACTTTGATGTAATCTCAACTTATTAACACTTCTTTCTTCTAGTTCTTCGATCTTTTGATCGTACCGTTCCATTACATCTAAGATAAATTCTGAATATCTATTTTTCTCCATTATTTTTTCCCGAAAAATTGTGATTCCATCTTCTTTTATAAACTATATTATATCTGAAAATTCTATTTCTTCAACCAATTCCAGGATTGACCCACCTTATCCTTAACGGTTTCCTCAGGATTCCAAAAAGTCTATTGAAAATTCATCTCCCAGGTATTATGCTTATCAAAAAAGGAAGGAACTACATCCACATGAATACTACAACTCAGCCAAATCTTCTTTTAGAGGCACTTGCGTACTTAGGACGCATTGCCAACGGAAATACTTGTCAGCACATGGAACATCGTATCCGCCAGCGTAAGATCAAACCTTCTTCCGCTTTTACCCATACATTTACTCTTTTAAAAGAATTATCCACGGATTTAGAAAAAGCCCTGCCTGCAGAGGACGGCAGTCTTATGGATCTGTTTGTAAATCTTGAGGGATTTCCTCATAATACCATTGGTTCTGCGTCTGCTGCCTTTCTTTTACTCTATCCATTTTTAGATTCTTATGAAGGAAATACAGAGAATCTGCTTTCTCGTTTCAATGAACTGACTGTGGATCGGGCAGCGTATCATATCGCATGTACGTTAAATTTGATCCCGCCTGCTATGGATTTCGACCATTTTACAGAACATGATCTGATTGATCTGCTCCTTCCGCTTTCTGTTCCGGATAAGAGCAAATTGACCATTCTGCACCTCTGTCACAATTATCAGGATTTTATCCAGCGGATTCCCAAACTCCTTTTTCCGGTAATCCATCTTTTAGAATCTTTGGAGGAGCAAATATCCAGTCTCTCTGAAAATTTTATTTCACTGGTTACTCAGACCGGAGGCAGACATTATTTGGAAAATACTTCTCATCTGAATTTTTCGGAAGCTTCCAGTTACAGAATCCGTCCTTTTCTCTTTGGTATGGATACGATTCTCACCTTTGACTCTAACTCGGAAACTACCGACGTATACTGCGGAATCCTTCGCAGAGAACTTTTATCGATGTTAAATGAAATGGGAAATTCCTACGATGATGTTTTTGATGCCTTTCATCTGCTGGGTGACCGCACCCGCTTTGATATTCTCTGTTACTTATGCAGCCATGATGCCTATGGTCAGGAACTTTCCGAACATTTTTCTCTGTCCCGCAATACCATTCATCACCATATGAGTAAGTTAACCAACAGTGGACTGGTGCTTTCACGAATTGATGGAAATCGTAATTATTATACGTTAGACAAAGCTGCATTTTCGGCATTGATCCGCCATCAGGAAGAACTATTCGGTGTTTCCGTATAAATTCTCTTTCACACAAAAGTCCCTCAGAAGCCTGAAACGGTTTCTGAGGGACTTTTTATTTTAATTTCGATTATCTTGAGATAATATCGTCTGCGCTTTCCAGTCCGAATACAGTTACTACTGTTTCATTAGAAAGAGCGC
>CAZRQV010000001.1:0-238469 GCA_964602445.1 uncultured Lachnoclostridium sp. | reverse complement strand
GCGGCAAGAACTTCCCGGACGGATTATGCGGCGGCGCATTGGCAGCAGCGTTAAATGCGCCACTGGTATTAACAAGAGAAGGCAGCGAAGCAGCTGCAGCAGAATATGTAGCAGCAAATGAAATCGCATCTGGTTATGTCCTTGGCGGTGAAGGAGCTCTTTCTAACGAAACAGTAGTTACTGTATTCGGAATGGAAAGTGCAGACGAGATTGTCAAAACAGAAGATGTAAAATAATCAAGTACTAAAAAGCAGCTAAAATCCCGTGGAGATCATAAGCGAATCTATGATTCCGCGGGATTTTTTAAAAGTAGGGATGAAACCTTCTATTCATTTCCTGCAATAAAAAAGGGGGAACAAGATGTTAAAAACAAAAATGAAAAAGTTTCTTGCATTGGTTCTTACAGGTGCAATGCTTTGCGGAAATATGCAGGTATCTGCAGCAGAAAGCAATATCACGGTATCAGCAGAAGAAACAACAGAATTTACAGTAAGTTTTGAGAACACTTATGCAGAAGTGGGAGTGCCGTTGACAGCAGCAGTGACTGGGGCAGAAAATGCTTCTTACCAATGGTATGTAGGAGGCCGTCAGGTGTCGGAAAATTCAGAAAATTTCTATATTCCGACAGAAAATGATCTGGAAAAATGGATTGAAGTCTGGGTAACAGACGGTTCAGAAACGCTTACTGCAAAGATGTACTGCAGTAAACTTCCTGTAGTATATATCAATACTGAAAACGGTCAGGAAATTACCAGTAAAGAAAATTATATTGATGCAACGATCCGAATTCAGGGAAATAAAGAATACGAAAGTACCGGAATCGATCAAGAGGCTGAAACGGAGATCCGCGGGCGTGGAAACTCTACCTGGGGACAGCCGAAAAAACCATATAAATTAAAACTTGGTTCTAAGACCAATGTATTAGGAATGGGAAAAAATAAGCATTGGGTATTGCTGGCAAATTATCTGGATGAAAGTTTGATGAGAAATACACTTTCCTACAATCTGTCAGCCGCAATGGGTATGGAAGCAATCTCTACCGTCTGGGTAGATCTGGTGATGAACGGAAAATATGTCGGAAATTATCAGCTTTGTGAAAATGTTCGTATTGATGGAACCCGTGTTGATATTTTTGATTGGGAAAGTTTTTCGGAAGATTCTGCCGATGTGATCGCGGAAGCAGAAGGATTTGAAAAAGCAGACAAAAAAGCACTGGAAAAACAGATGTTGGAACATATGGAATGGATTACCAGCAAAACAGTGACTTACAACGGAGTAACGTATCAGATTGAAGATTATGCAGACATTAAATTTCCGAAAACGAAAGACGGAAATTATTACAATGGCGGTTACTTACTGGAACTGGATGCTTATTGGGATGAAATATCTAAATTCAAAACCAACAGTGATCAGCCGATCCAGTTTAAAAATCCGGAATTTGTTGCTACAAACCCGGAGATGATGAGCTATGTGCAGGGATATGTGCAGGCATTTGAAAATGCAGTAAAATCATCAGATTATACGACAGATTATAATGGAAAACAGACCCATTACAGTGATTTGTTTGATTTTGAAGAACTGGTAGATTACTGGCTGGTAACAGAAATTTTCTTTAATGAAGAAATGAATAAGAAAAGCACTTATATGTACAAGGATTTGGACGGAAAGATGATCATGGGTCCAATCTGGGATATGGACTGGACTTCCGGAGCTGGCGGGACTTCTGCCTGGGCAACCAATCAGTGGGCAACCAATTATTTTAATCAGGATGCACAGGCTTCCCAGTGGTATAAATTTTTAGTAAAAGATCCTTATTTCCTTGTGAAACTGCAGGAACGATACTGGGAAATCAGAAATGTTCAAGTACAGCAAATGCTGGATTCCATCGATGAAAGCTATGAACTGATCAAAGAATCCGGAAAAGCAGATAGTGCAATGTGGCATAACAGCGGAATGTTTGACAGTGATTTCAGCGGATTAAAAACATGGTTGAATACGCATATTTTATGGATGGATCAGCAGATGGATACCGAAGATTCTTTTACTGCAGCATTTCTCAGTAAAAAAGGTACGTTACAGCTTTCTGTGACTGATCAAGACGGAAATGCATTGAATGAAGATTATGCAGAAAATGCGCCAGCCGATGCATTTACAGGGAAATCCAAGAATCTGATTCTGCATATAGACGGAAATTCATTCGGTACAGCAGAAATTTATATTAACAGTAAATGTGCAGAGAAAATTTCTCTCAACGGACAAGGTGCAGAATATGCCATTTCTGCTTCTGAACTGACAGAAGCCTTGGAAACAAAAAATGTGATCGAAGTAAAAGTAAAAAACAATATCGGAACTGTAATTGCATCAGATTACATTACGGTAAGACAGAGTGACTGCAATCATTCTTTTGAAAAAGAATGGACCAAAAACGATACACAGCACTGGAAAACATGTGCGAATTGTGAACTTCAGCTTGGTTTGGCAGATCACAGTTTTGAATGGATCATTGATAGAGAAGCAACAAAACAGAATCATGGAATCAGACACGAAGAATGTACCGTTTGCGGATATGCAAAAAAAGCTGAAAAATATGAGTACGTAGAAATTCCGGCAGATCCGTCAGATGACAGTAAAGATCTTCCGGTCAGCGATATGACAGCAATTTCCGGTAGTGAACAATCCGGAAATGAAGATGATCATATTCTGGATTCTCAGCCGTCTTCTATTTGGCACACACAGCATGGTGTCGTACATCCGCTGGAAGAACGCTGGTGCGGTGTTACGCTGAAAGAAGCTGCATTAGTTGGCGGAATTCGCTGTCTGCCGAGAACAGACGGTGGCAACGGAACAGTGACAGAGTATAGTGTACAGTATCGTGCTTCAGAAGACGGAGAATGGATTGAGGTTGCATCAGGTACCTGGGATCCGTCAGATTTTTCGTGGAAAGCAGTTACGTTTGCTCCTGTAATGGCAAAGCAAGTAAGAATTGTGGGTGTACATACTGTTTATCATGGCGATACACAGGATAAACATATGAGTATGTCAGAATTCCGTCTGATCGGTGCAGAAGAAGTTCCGGAAGTACCGGAAAAAGAAGAAGTGATTCGGCTTTCCGGCACGGACAGATATCAGACAGGAATCGCAGCGGCAAATGAATTAAAAGCAGTTCTCGGAGTGGAAAAATTCGAAACAGCCATCATTGCAACAGGAACCAACTTTGCAGATGCCCTTTCCGGAAGTTATCTTGCAGCAGTGAAACGTGCACCAATCCTTCTGACCAATGGAAAAGAAGAAAATGTGGCAGCATTACACACATATATCAAAGAAAATGTGGCAGCCGACGGAATTATCTATATATTAGGCGGAGAAAGGGCTGTATCGAAAGCAGCAGCCGACATCGACGGATATCAGGTAGAAAGATTGTCCGGTGCAGACAGATACGAAACCAACCTTGCAATCCTTGCAGAAGCAGGAGTTGAAGGAGAAGATCTGATCGTAGCAACAGGAAAAGACTTTGCAGACAGCTTATCTGCATCCGCAGCAGCAAAACCAATCCTTTTGGTAAAAAAAGATGCAGCTCTGAGTGATGCTCAGAAAGCAGTAGCAGCAAGCTTTAAAAACATTTACATTGTTGGCGGAGCGGGAGCAGTGGCAGAATCTGTAGAAAAAGAATTGACAGAGTTCGGTACTGTAATTCGAATTTCCGGTGCTAGTCGCTATGAAACTTCCGTGGCGGTGGCAGAAACTTTCTTTGAAAATCCTGAAAAAGTGGTACTTGCCTATGGCAAGAAATTCCCGGATGGCTTATGCGGCGGTGCATTGGCAGCAGCGTTAAATGCGCCATTGATATTGACCAAAGACGGCGGTGAAGCGGCAGCAGCAGATTATGTGTCATCAAATGAAATAAAATCCGGATATATACTTGGTGGTGAAGGGGTTCTTGCAAATGAAACCGTAGGAACTATTTTCCCGACTGCAGAATTTTAAGAATAAATGCGGAAATCAGAGAGAATGTGATGCTGCCAAAGGGAGGAAAGCAGTTTTACAAACATTGGTGAAAGTGCTATAATGAGTTGGAAAACGAGAGAAAAGAATGGAAGATTTATGATGAATATTTTTGAAATGCTGCAGGAACTGCAGAATAAAGCACTGCATGAAGAAGAACTTCGAAACAGAATTTTATCAACAGAGCAGGAAAAAGATCCATTAGATGCGTTCAGTAAGATCTGTATTGAAATGGGGTATGAGATTTATCCAATGGATATTATCATCGTTGGAGAAGAATCCTATGCTGCTATGCGCAGAAGTACCAATGGCGGTGGCGAAAACGCCCCTCTTTTGGATGGAGAAGATGATTTTTATGAACTGTTTCTTGCAGTGTTAAGGTAGAAGTGATGTTAGAAGAAATTTTTCGTAAAGAAATCGAAGAAAAAATCTTAGAGTTTCCGCTGATGCAGTATGAATGGTTCGCACCATCAGAATTGGTCTTTAAAGAGGAAGTCCGGCAGATCTGTCGACAGGAATGTCCGATGTATGGAAAATCATGGTCCTGTCCGCCGGCGGTAGGAACTGTAGAAGAATGCAGGGAAGAATGTCTGAACTATCAGGGTGGATTTCTGTTTACTTCCATTGCAGAAGTGTCTGATATTTCCAATTTAGAAGAAACCTTGCAGACACGGTTTGAACATGAAAAATATACCCGAGCGATCGGCAAAATTTTTCGGGAAACCGGAAAAAAAGTAAAAATGCTTTCTTCAGAAAGCTGTGCGTTGTGTGAAACGTGTGCTTATTGTAACGGAGAAAGCTGCAGACATCCTGAATATATGATTCCATGTATTGAAAGTCAGGGAATTCTGGTAACAGAGCTGGCAGAAAAATATGAAATTCCATTTTTAGACAGTCTGACCACCGTACAGTGGTTTGGCTTGATTCTCTATCGTTAAAAACTTCAATGCCAAAAGAGCAATGACTAAGAAAGCGATGCTCTTAAAAAGGGAACACGAACAGACGATTTTATCTAAAAAAATTGTGATTGCATAGAAAAATCGAATAGAAAATCGAATAGTACAAACTGACCGTCTCATATCTTAAAAGGAGTGAGGCGGTCAATTTGTTTCAGGTAAAATCTAAATTAGCAGAAAAATTAAATATTCCGGAAGACATTTCCGAAGGAGTTCCGATCGTAACCATCACAGGTAAAGGAGAAGCTTATGTAGAGAATTACAGAGGCATCATTGAATACAGCAAGGAATGCATCAGGATTCAGACAAAATGCAGCAGGATCACATTTGCCGGAAAAAATCTGGAGATCGTGTATTATACCAATACGGATATGAAGATCACGGGAATGCTGGATTCTGTTTCGTATTCCTAGAAGGCGGAGAAAGGAGTACTGAATTTGCTGCTGAGATTAAATAAATATTTGCAGGGCTACGTAAAGATTGCAGTTACCGGATATTCTCCGGAGCGTTTTTTGAATCTTTGTAATGTACAAAAGATCCTGTTGTGGGGTGTGGAAAATCAAAAATTAACTTATAAAATGTATCTTAGTGTAAAAGATTATAAACGCCTTCGCCCGTTGGCTCGAAAAACAGGTACAAGAATCGTCCTTTTAGAAAAGCATGGTTTTCCTTTTTTTCTTTACCGATTTCGAAAACGGAAAATGTTTTTTACAGGAATGTTTTTAAGTGTCGTGCTGATCTATCTGCTATCCCTCTTTATCTGGAATATTCATGTAGAAGGAAATGCGACGCAGAGTACAGAAGAAATTTTGGAATATCTGGAAACACTGCAGATCAGACACGGGACTCCGAAATCAGAGATTGTTTGTGAAACCATAGAAACCAAACTGCGCAGCAGATATCCGAATATTTTATGGGTTTCCGCAGAAATGCGTGGAACAAGGATTCTCATACAGATTAAGGAAAATACCGATACAGATATTTTGTCTAAAATTGAAGAAAAAGACAGGACTCCGGTCAGTATTGTGACAGAAAGAGACGGTGTTGTCACCTCGATGATCGTTCGAAGCGGAACACCCAAGGCAGCACAAGGAGATGAAGTGCAGGCGGGACAAATTCTGGTGGAAGGATATTATGAGATTAAAAATGATGCAGGTGAGATCCTTAGATATGAAGAGGTTCCGGCAGATGCAGATATCATCATTCAGAGCGAAGAATCGTATTCTGACAGTTTTTCCGTGGAATATCAGCAAAAGCTGTATACCGGAAAAAAACGTCTTGGATTGAAAATCCGGATTTTTGATCAGGCGTTTCAATTCCGGCCTAAAATGGCGGAACAATCCTATGATATGATAAAAAATCTGAAGCAGATTCATGTGACGGAAAATTTTTATCTTCCGTTTTCCGTGGAATTTCAATGGTTTTTAGTATATGAAAAGAAAACGGTTTCTTATTCAGAAGAACAGTTAAAAGCGCTGGCAGAAGCAAGATTTCAGAAGAAATATGAAAATATTTTGCAAAAAGGGGTTCAAATTATAGAAAAAGATGTTAAAATAGTCACTAATGGGAAGTTGTGCCGTGCAGAGGGAACTGTAAAACTGCAGATTCCTGTAACAGCAAAGATTCCGGCGCAGCTGCCGGAAGAAAATCACAATACTTCCGAGGAAGGAGAACACTCAATTTGAGTATTATGGAAACTACAATGGAAATTCCTGTTTCACATGCGGGGAACGTGTTTGGAAAACTTGATTCTCATGTAAAGATACTGGAAAGACATTTAGGAGTCACACTGGTGTTCCGTGACGGAATCTTGAAAATCGTCGGAAACGGAAGCCATGTAAAGAAAGCAGAAAAGATCATTGGAAATCTGGTTGCCTTGTCTGAAAGAGGAAATCAGATTACAGAGCAGGAAGTGAATTATGCTCTGGCACTGTCTTACGAAGATAAAGATGATGCAATGGTAGAAATGGATAAAGATTTGATCTGTCATACCATTTCAGGAAGACCTGTCAAACCAAAAACATTAGGTCAGAAGCAGTACGTTGATGCGATCCGTAAGAAAATGATCGTATTTGGTACCGGACCGGCAGGAACCGGTAAAACGTATCTGGCCATGGCTATGGCAATCGATGCCTTCAAAAAAGAAGAGGTCAGCAGGATCATTTTAACCCGTCCGGCCATTGAAGCCGGCGAAAAACTGGGATTTTTACCGGGAGATCTGCAGAGTAAAGTAGACCCTTATCTCAGACCGCTGTACGATGCTCTTTATCAAATCATGGGAGCAGACAGCTTTACAAAAAATATGGAAAAAGGGCTGATTGAGGTTGCACCTCTTGCCTATATGCGAGGAAGAACGCTGGATGATGCATTTATTATTCTGGATGAAGCTCAGAATACGACGCCGGCTCAGATGAAAATGTTTTTGACACGTATCGGGTTTGGCTCTAAAGTAGTCATTACCGGAGATGAAACCCAGAAAGATCTTCCGAAGGATACAAAATCAGGTCTGGATGTGGCCTATAAAGTGTTATCAAAAGTAGAAGATATTGCATTCTGCAAGCTGTCAAGCAAAGATGTTGTAAGACATCCGCTGGTACAGAAGATCGTGCAGGCATATGAAGAATACGAAAAGAGAGGAAAATCATGACAGTTACGATAGAAAGAGAATCCGATATTCCGTTGCCTTTTAGTGAACAGGAAGTAGCGGAAGCAGTTATCTCAGAAACATTAGATTATGAGGACTGCCCTTATGAAGTACAGGTAAATATCATTTTGACGACAGATGAAGAAATCCATAAGATCAATCTGGAACAACGAAATGTAGATGCACCGACAGATGTGCTGTCTTTTCCGATGATTGAATATGCATATCCGGCAGATTTTACTGTGCTGGAAAGTGACAGCATGGATAATTTTGATCCGGATACAGGAGAACTGATGCTGGGAGATATTGTGATTTCTGTAGATAAAGTGATCGAGCAAGCTGAAAAATACAATCATGGTGTAAAAAGAGAATACGCATTTCTGATCGCACACAGCATGCTTCATCTGTTTGGCTATGATCATATGGATGAACTGGAAAGAGAAACAATGGAAAACAGACAGGAAGAAATTCTGCAGCGTTTAAATATTACAAGATAGGAAAAGGTACCGTTATGAAAAAAGTAAAATTACTGATGCTGCTTCTCATGACTGCAGCAGCAGCGTTTGGATGCGGAAAAAACGAAGAATCTGATTCGGTAAAAGATACAACATCCGATTCCGTGATCATTGAAACCGGAAATATGGTTACAAGTTATCTGACCGGAATGCAGGTAGATGAAGCCATTGGCCGTCAGAGACCGATTGCAGTAATGTTTAATAACATCGAAGCGGGCTGTCCGCAGACAGGAATCAGCCGTGCAGATGTTGTTTATGAAGCTCCTGTAGAAGGACGTATTACCCGTCTGATGGGTGTGATTGAAGATTGGCATGATCTGGATAAGATTGGATCAATCAGAAGTTGCCGAGACTATTATCTTTCTTTTGCACTGGAATTTGATCCGATTTATGTTCATTTCGGACAGGCAACTCCTTATGTAGGAGAGCAGCTGAATAGTGATATGGTAGATAATCTGAGCGGTGCGGTTGCAGGAATCGATCATCCGGCCACCAATACATTTTATCGGACAGAAGACCGAAAAGCACCGCATAACGTTTATGCCAGTGCCGAAGGCATTATGAAAGATATTGAAAAATTTGACTACAGTCTGACTTACGATGAAGCATATTACGGAAAATTTAAATTTGTAAAAGACGGGGAAACATTGGATTATTCTGCTTATCCGGATGCAACAAAAATCTATCCGGGAGGAAAAGAAACCAATAAAGCCAACGGATTCTCAAAAGTAGGTGCTTATTTCGAATATAACGAAGAGGACGGTAAATATTATCGTTATCAGTATGGCGGAGAACATATTGATGACATGACCGGAGAACAGCTGGCATATGACAATGTCATTTTCCAGTACTGCTACGGAGAAGTTCGTGATAAAAACGATTATCTGGCATTCGAATGTTTCGGAAGTCAGAAGAGTGACAAATCGATCGTATTTACAGATGGTAAAATGATTGAAGGAACCTGGTGGAGAGATGGTTCTTATATCTCTCCTGCGAAATATCTGGATGAAAATGGAGATCGTGTTCTGTTAAATCAGGGAAAAACATGGATCTGTATCATCTGGCTTGATTATGAGGATGATGTAGTCATTGAATAAGAAAAAGAATAACCAATCAAATTACATATTACAGGGTGCGATCCTTGGTTCTGCATCGATCATCGTACGTATGATCGGGCTGGTCTACAGGATTCCTCTGGGAAGGATCATCGGGGATGTAGGAAACAGTTATTATTCCTGTGCTTATGAAGTTTATTCGCTGATTCTTTTGATCTCATCCTACAGCCTGCCACTGGCGGTTTCTAAGATTGTTTCGGCAAGAGTAGGAACAGGAGATCGGGTAAATATCCGAAGAATCTTAAAATGTGCACTCGGTTTTGGAGCCGGTGTTGGAATCATTGGAGCAGCATTTGCGTATTTTGGGGCAGATTTTCTGACCGGTACTTTATTAAATACACCGGAAGGCGCGATCTGTCTGCGGGTACTGGCTCCATGTATTCTGATCATGGGTGTTCTGGGTGTTCTGCGAGGTTATTTTCAGGGACTCGGAACTATGATTCCGACCGCAGTTTCTCAGATCTTAGAGCAGATCGTAAACGCAGTCGTAGCAGTGGCAGCGGCTTCTTATCTTTTTGCTTACGGACAGAAGATCGATCACCTTTTAGGAACAGAAACAGCAGCTCCGGCTTATGGAGCTTCAGGAAGTACGTTAGGTACGACGCTGGGTGCATTGACAGCACTGTTGTTTATGGTATTTTTACTGACCGGATATTTAAACAGAAGTAAAAAACGCAATTCGAGAGAAATAGAAAAAGAAAGTTATCGTTCCATCTTGTACATTCTTCTGATGACGATTCTGCCGGTAATCTTAAGTACGGCAATCTATAATTTAAACAGCATCATCGATCAGGGAATGTTCAAAGCATTGATGGAAAAGATTGGTACAGCAAAAGAAGAGATTGATGTAACCTGGGGAATCTATTCCGGAAAATACAAACTTCTTTGCAATGTTCCGATTGCCCTTGCATCAGCAATGTCTTCTTCTGTAATTCCGAATCTTTCCAAACAGCGGGGAGACCGTAAAGCAGTCAGAAGAAGTGTGGGAGATGTAATTCGTTTTACAATGGTCATCAGTATTCCATGTGCTTTCGGACTTGGAATTTATGGAAAAGAAATTATAGAAGTTCTTTGGCCGGGAACACCGAAAATGGCTTCCCAGATGCTGATGCTTGGATCAAGTTCTGTTATTTTTTACAGTCTTTCCACGCTGACCAATGGAATTTTGCAGGGAATCGATCAGATGAAACTTCCAGTCATTCACGCAGCTATTTCCCTGGGACTGCACATGATCCTTCTGTACCTTTTGACAGCAGTGTTTAAAATGGGTGGAATGGCGATCGTCTGGTCCTATATCTTCTTTGGTGTGATCGTCTGCATTTTAAATAATATGGCGATCCGGAAACATTTAAGATACCGTCAGGAAATTAAGAGAACATTCCTGATCCCACTGATCGCTTCTCTGGTCATGAGCATTGTTTCCAGAGCGGTTTATCTGCTGCTCTTTACTGTACTTGGCAGCTCAACGATCGCAATGCTATTTGCACTTGTCGTAGCAGTGATTCTTGCAGTACTTGTATATTTTGTCGTATTGCTGGCATTACGGGGGCTGAGAGAACGGGAACTTCTTGCATTCCCGAAAGGGTATCTTCTTGTGAAAGCAGCAAGAAAACTTCATTTCAGAATTTAAAAGCGCATAGAAACCTCTGATTTTGGGAAAAATTCCCGAAAAGGAGGTTTTTATGAAGAAAAAGCTTTTATTGGGAATCTGTCTTGTTTTTGCAGGAATTCTCGCATATTTTTGCGGTTATTATGGGTATCAGAGAACTGTTTCGGGAACGGAAATTCCGAAAACGATGACGGTACAGCGTGCGCTGCAATCAGAAAATTCGGAAGCCGAGGAAGTGAACGCAGAAGAATATTATGTGGCAAAAATCGAACGGGATTTTTTGATGATCTATAAAATGCCAGAAAATACGGTGTATGAATCTGTAAAAATGAACAGTTTATATGTAACAGAAAAAGAAAAACAGCGGTTGATCACCGGAAGAATCTTTTGGAATCTTCCGGAAGTATTTGAGTTTCTGGAAAACTCGATGAGCTGATAGAAACGAACGAATCACCCAAAACAGAATAGATAATAAATTGGAGAACCACAAATGGATGATAAGAAAATAGAACGAATCAATGAATTATATAAAAAAGCAAAAACAGAAGGACTGACAGAAGCAGAAGCAAAAGAACAGGCAGAGCTTCGAAAAGAGTTTATTCAGGCGTTTCGTCAGAATCTAAAGAGTCAGTTAGACAATATTGATATTAAGGAACCGGACGGTTCTATCGTAAATCTGGGTGAAAAATATGGACACAAGAACAAAGAAGGACATTAGAACTGAAGTTAAAAAAAGCAGAAGAGATGCAGATGCGGAAATGATTCGTAAAAACAGCGATGCCATCTGTGATACTTTTTTAAAACTTCCGGAGTATGCATCTGCAAAATGTGTTTTCGCATATATGGACTGTAAAAACGAAGTAGAAACGAAAAACGTGATCGAGCAGTGCTGGAAAGACGGAAAAACCATCGCTGTTCCGAAGGTATTCGGAGAAACGATGAAGTATTATGCCATTACTTCTTATGATGATCTGGAAGAAGGGTATTTCGGAATCAGAGAACCGAAGCATGAACTGCTGCAGGAAGTGATCTGCGAAGACGGTCTGATGATCCTGCCGGGGGTTGCTTTTGACGTGAAACAACATCGTGTAGGTTACGGCGGCGGTTTTTATGACCGTTATCTGGAACAGCATCCCGACATGATAAAAATTGCTTTTGCGTTTGAATTTCAGGTATTCGAAAGTGTTCCGTTTGAAGTCTTTGACAGACAGCCGGAAAAAATAATTACAGAAAAAAGAATCATTATTTGACAAGAAAGCAGAAGGGAACATATAATGGAACTGTTTATAGAGAAAAAACAGAACCAGAAGGTGTGATGATAGATTTATGAGAGTAATCGCAGGAAAAGCAAGAAGTATTCCGCTGAAAACAGTGGAAGGACAAGATACAAGACCTACAACAGATCGTATCAAAGAAACACTGTTCAATATGCTGCAGAATGAGTTGGCAGACTGTGTGTTCGTAGATCTGTTCAGCGGCAGCGGTGCCATCGGAATCGAGGCTTTAAGCCGTGGTGCAGGAAAAGCAATCTTTGTAGAAAAAGCACCGAAAGCAGTTGCATGCATTAAAGAGAATCTGGAAAAAACCCGATTAGAAACGGATGCAGTGGTTATGGCAGCAGATGCAGTCAGTGCCATTTATCGTCTGGAAGGCTCAGAACCGGCAGATTTTATCTTTATGGATCCGCCATATCAGATGCAGCTGGAACAACAGGTGTTAGAAGCTTTGAGAAATTCCTCTCTGGCAGATGAATATACGACGATCATTGTGGAAGCAGATCTGCATACGGATTTTTCTTATGTGGAGGATTTGGGATTTCAGATTACAAAGCAGAAAAAATATAAGACCAATCAGCATGTTTTTATCGAACGTGCATAAGGAGATACTATGACGAGAGCAATTTATCCGGGAAGTTTTGATCCGGTAACACTGGGACATCTGGACATTATCAAACGTTCTGCCGGAAAAGTAGATGAGCTGATCATTGGTGTTTTGAATAACAATACCAAAAGCCCATTATTTTCTGTAGATGAACGTGTGGCAATGCTGAAAGAACAGGTAAAAGAATATCCCAACGTAACCGTAGAAGCATTTTCGGGACTTTCCGTAGAATTTGTAAAAAAGAAACATGCCAATGTGATCATCAGAGGATTAAGAGCTATTTCAGATTTTGATTATGAGCTGCAGATGGCACAGACCAACCGAAAACTGTACCCTGAGGCAGATACCATGTTTTTGACAACCAGTCTGGAATATGCTTACTTAAGTTCTACCACAGTTAAAGAAGTGGCATATTTTGATGGGGATATTACCGGATTTGTACCAGATGCCATCATTGACAGAGTGTATGACAGAGTTCGGGAAAATAAGAATAAGCAAAAGGGGTAAGGGAAATGACAAGCAGAATTGAACAGACGATTGAAGAAATCGAAGAATACATAGATCGGTGTAATTATCAGCCGTTATCATCGAAGAAAAATATTATCGTTAATAAAGAAGAAATCGAAGAACTGTTAAGAGAACTTCGTATGAAAACACCGGAAGAGATCAAACGTTATCAGCAGATGCTGGCCAATAAAGATGCCATTCTGGAAGATGCACAGATGAAGGCAGAGTCTATCGTTCAGCAGGCAAATGTCCAGTTCAGTGAGCTGGTCAGCGAACAGGAGATCATGAAGCAGGCTTATGCACAGGCAAATGCCATTGTAGAGGCTGCAACTGTGCAGGCACAGGGAATTCTGGATCAGGCAGCAGCAGATGCCAATGAGATCCGTATGGGTGCAATGCAGTATACTGACAGTATGCTTGCAAACATGCAGAGTATCATTCAGAATACGATGGAAAGTTACAATGCAAGATATTCTGCTCTGCTCAATTCTTTAAATGGCTATTATGAAATGATCGCAGAAAACCGTGCAGAATTAGCTCCAACCATTGGAACAGAAGAACCTGCTGTTGAAGAAGACGTACCACAGGACGAAGAAGAATAAAGCGATCAACGTGATCCATAGCTTCTGCAGCAAATATTTTTTCAAAGACAAGCCGCTTTGGCAGATGACACTGTTGGTCTGAAAGATGCAGCAGAGCCCGCCGAAGGAAAGAATGGCTACACCTGCAGCAGAGCGGAAGATTCCATGCGGCAAAACAGCAAGTTTTGACAATCCGCCGGTGATTTCCAGAAATCCACAGATCACAGGTTCCATAAAGAGAAAGCGTTCCGGAAGAATCTGAAGGATTGCGGCACAAAAGATGGAAAAAAGGATGAGATAACCGCAGAGGCGGATCATGATCATAAAACTGTCAATGATACAGACATCTATCAGCTGAACGAAATTTTCAGCGGCAGATGTCTGTTTTTTGCTGTGAATAGAAACTTTCGGAATTCTTTTCGGCCGGGTGCAGAGACCAAAGAGAACTGCGCTGCCGTAAATACAGAAAAGATAGGGCAGAACAGTGGTTGAACCGATGGCATATAAGATTCCATAAGAAATACAAAACATGGGAGAAACATTACTGCAAAATCCCAGAAGATATTGTCCTTCTTCTGCGGTCAATCGCTGTTCCTGAATCTGCAGTGTGATCAGTCTGGCACCTACAGGATAACCGCATAAAAACCCACAGAGAAGACAAAATGTGCCGGATTCGGAACAATGAAAGAATCGGCGAAAAAAAGGGGCAAACACTTTTTGGATTTCTTCGATCAGCGGTGTCTTTAAGATAATCTGGGAAATGATCAAAAAAGGCAGCAGTGTGGGAAGTAATGTGTCCAGCCATAAGATCAGCCCATGTTTTGATGCTTCCAGTGTCTGGGAAGGAAACAGGAGCAAAAACAGAAAAAAACAGCCGGAAAGAGTAATGGCAATACGATCTTTCAAAATATCACCTGAGTTCTTTTTTTAAAACTATGCATTTGGGGTAAAAACTAGTATCAGATTTTCTGTAAAATACAGAAAAATGAAAAAATGGATGGTAACCGTTCTAAAAAGTTCAAAACGTGCATATAAATAAAAGGATTGTACGAACGGAGAGTATGTCATGAAAAAACAATCTCAGCTGCGATTCCTTTTTTTCTTTCTGTGTTTGCTTCTGGTAATCTGTCTGGAACTGTGGTATTTGACAGGAATAAAGACTTCTGAAACAAAATCAGCGGATTCTTTTACCGTGTATATGGAACAGGTGGATCTGGTTTTGAAAGATCTGCAATGTTTTCCGGTCATGAAAGAAGAAGCGGATGGAATCTATCCCGTTTCTTATGAGAACAGCTGGGGCAGGGAACGCAGTTACGGCGGAAAAAGGCAGCATGAGGGCTGTGATCTGATGGCAGTCATTAACGAACGGGGACGCTATCAGGTATGCAGTATGACAGATGGTGTGGTGGAAAATATCGGCTGGCTGGAAATGGGTGGCTGGCGAATCGGAATTCGTTCTGATTCCGGTATTTATTACTATTATGCACATTTGGATTCCTATGAAAAAGCATTTGAAAAAGGAGAAAGAGTCATGGCAGGACAGATCCTTGGACGAATGGGAGATTCCGGTTATGGAAAAGAACCGGGAACGAAAGGAAACTTTGATGTACATCTGCACGTAGGGATTTACATGAAGGATTTTTCAGGGAACGAAAGAGCAGTGAATCCTTACTGGTATTTAAAACATCTGGAAATTTAAAATATTTCTATGATTTTTGACAATAGTTTGTTACAATGTATGGAACAGTAACATTCTCTCCGTTTCAATAAACAGGATATTACATGGAAAGGAAGGATTCCATAAAATGGAACTACAGATGTGGAGAGAAATCCTGACCCCTTATGAACTGGCGGTCAAGGAGCTTACAACAAAATTTGAATATTTGATCAAAGAGCATCATGATAAAGGATATTATTCTTCCATCGAACGGGTAGAAGGCCGTGTAAAAAGCATTGTCAGTATATTAGAAAAATGTCAGAAGAAAGGCATTTCCATTGATGATGTAACAGAAAAGGTCGAAGATATCGCAGGTGTACGTATCATCTGTCAGTTTGTGGAAGATATTGAGCGGGTTGCAGAACTGCTGCGGCAGCGCAGTGACCTGACGATCAAACAGGAAAAAGATTACGTCAGCCGTCCGAAAGACAGCGGTTACCGAAGCTATCATATGATCGCATGGTATCAGGTAGAGCTGATGGACGGTCCGAAAAAGATCATGGTGGAAATACAGATCCGCACGATGGCCATGGACTATTGGGCGACCATCGAACATTCTTTGCAGTATAAATATAAGTTACATATGCCGGAAGAAATTCAGGATCGTCTTCTGCAGGTATCCGATGCAACGGTACTTCTGGATAAGGAGATGAGTCAGGTACGGCTGGAAATCATGGATACGCAAAATGCTTTTCAGCATCAGGCGAAAGTAGTAGCAAGTATTTTAAATACGATTCAAAGTCTGTACCGGGTGGCAGATGCGGAACAAATGGAACAGATTCAAAAAGATTTTTATCAAATCTATTCCATGAATAATTTAGAACAGCTGGATCGATTCCGCAGACAGCTGGATCACATTGCAGAAGGGTATCATACCCAAACAATCGACGAATGAGGTGACTTATGGAATTTCCCATTACATTTACAGAAAAAATGAAAGCAATCCTTCAGGAAGAATATGAAGACTTTCTGAAAGGCTATGATAGAACAAGGCATTACGGTCTTCGTGTCAACAGAACCAAACTGACTGCAGAACAGTTTCAAACAATGTGTGATTATGATCTGGAGCCTGTTCCATGGATTGACAATGCATTTGAATACGAAGATCAGATCTCTCCGGCAAAGCATCCGTATTATTTTGCAGGATTATATTATCTGCAGGAGCCAAGTGCCATGACACCGGCCAATCTGCTTCCGATAGAACCGGGAGACAAAGTGCTTGACCTTTGTGCAGCACCGGGGGGAAAAGCAACGGAGCTGGGTGCAAAATTAAATCATACCGGTCTTCTGGTTGCCAATGACATCAGTAATTCCAGAGCCAAAGCTCTGCTGAAAAACATTGAGCTGTTTGGAATCCCAAATGTTTTGGTGACCAGCGAACCGTCTGATAAACTGGCAGAAAAATTTCCGGGATTTTTTGATAAGATCCTGATCGATGCACCGTGTTCCGGAGAAGGAATGTTCCGTAAAAATCCGGGAATGATGAAGGACTGGGAAACTTATGGTCCGAAACATTACAGTGAGCTGCAGCGTTCCATCGTTCCTCATGCCATCCGAATGTTAAAACCGGGCGGAATGCTTCTGTATTCTACCTGTACATTTTCACCGGAAGAAAATGAGGGTTCGGTACAGTTTATGCTGGATCTGGATCCGAATCTGGAAGTGGTAGAACTTCCGAACCGTTATGAAGGATTTGCACCGGGCAGACCGGAACTGATTGAAAACGGTTCTGAAAGTTTGAAACACTGTGTTCGAATCTGGCCGCATAAGATGAACGGAGAAGGACATTTTATCGCACTCCTTCACAAAAAAGCACAGGAAGCACCTGTGGAAAAGAAAGTAAAACCGAAAAAAGAGAAACCATTGCCGGCACTTTTGGAAGAATTTATGAAAGACTGTACTTATCCGGTCAATGGAAATGATATCGAACTGCAGGAAGACCGTGTTTATCTGATGCCGGAAGGCATTAAGGGAATGAAAGGACTTCGTTTCCTGCGCAGCGGACTTCTTTTGGGAACACTGACCAAAGACCGTTTCGAGCCAAGTCAGGCATTTGCCATGGTTCTGAAAAAAGAACAGTATCAGGCAGTCATTGATCTGCCACATGACGATCATCGAGTGATTCGTTATCTGAAAGGAGAAACTATTGATGTAGATGATCTGCCGCTGGCACGTAAAAAAGGCTGGCAGCTTCTCTGCGTAGACGGATATCCGCTGGGTTGGGGAAAATTAGTCAACGGAAGTCTCCGTAATAAATATCTTCCGGGCTGGAGATGGCAGTCATGATGCGATTAGACAAATTTTTATGCGAAATGGGGATCGGAACCCGAAGTGAAGTAAAGACATATTTAAAAAAAGGGCTGGTAACGGTCAATGATCAGATTGTAAAAAAGCCGGAAACTAAGGTGCAGGAAGCAGAGGATCAGATCTGTTTTAATGGAAAAGTCTTGAATTATGAAGCAGTGCAGTACTTTCTGCTCAACAAACCGGCCGGCTGTGTAACCGCTACCAGAGACCACCTTTCTGATACGGTAATGAGTTTTCTTCCGGAAAATTGCAGAAATGACCTGTTTCCGGTGGGAAGACTGGATAAAGATACTGAAGGTCTTTTGCTGATCACCAATGACGGACAGCTGGCTCACGATTTGCTTTCTCCGAAAAAGCACGTAGATAAGACTTATTTTGCAATGATCGACGGAGAAGTTACAGAAGAGCATCAGAAGCTGTTTGCAGAAGGTGTCGACATCGGTGATGAAACGTTGACGATGCCTGCAAAACTGCGGATCCTGAAATCAGGAGAAGTTTCAGAAATAGAACTGACCATTCAGGAAGGCAGATTTCATCAGGTAAAGCGTATGTTTGAAGCCATTGGTACGAAAGTGACTTATTTGAAACGGATTTCCATGGGAACATTGACACTGGGAGAATTACAGCCAGGAGAAGTCAGAACACTAGACACAGCAGAAATCCAACGGATCCGTGGGTAACAGCCGCTGTTAAAAAGATTGATACAAAAAGAAAAGAATGGAGAATACAGATGATCGAACATATTCAGGCAGTGATCTTTGATATTGACGGGACTTTGGTAGATTCCTTAGGTCTTTGGCATGACATTGATATCGAATACTTTAAACTGTTGGAGCTTCCTATGCCGCCAACGATCCAGAAGGATATTGCCGGTATGAGTTTTACGGAAACAGCCGTTTATTTTAAAGAAACCTTTGAATTAACAGAAAAAACGATTGATGACATTAAGCTGGACTGGATCCGCATGGCTCATGAGAAATATTTGTATGAAGTTAAAGCAAAACCGGGAGCAAAGGAATTTGTAAAGTTCCTGAAAGAAAAAGGTGTGAAGATCGGATGTGCCACCAGCAATGAAAAAAGTCTGGCAAGAGCTGCACTGCAGCCACACGGAATTTTAGAATGTGTCGATTCCCTGCGTACTGCATGTGAAGTGTCGAAAGGAAAACCTGCACCGGATATATATCTGAAGGTTGCAGAAGATTTAGGAACTGCACCGGAAAATTGTCTGGTGTTTGAAGATATCCCGAATGGAATGCGCGCCGGAAAAGCAGCGGGAATGACGGTGATCGGTGTAGCGGACAAACATTCGGAAGATGATAAAGAAGAAATCGATGGAATCTGTGATTATTTCATCAAAGATTACTATGAGATGTTAGAAGGGAAGATTGAGGTCGATTATGAGCTTTCTGCCGGTAAGTAAAAAAGAAGTAAAAGGACAACTGGATTTTGTATATGTAATCGGAGATGCGTACGTAGACCATCCTTCCTTTGGACATGCCATCATCAGCCGTGTGCTGGAAAGTCACGGATATTCGGTAGGGATCATTGCCCAGCCGGATTTTAGAAACAGTGAAAGCATTACAGAGTTTGGAGAACCACGGCTTGGTTTTTTAATCTCCGGCGGAAATATGGATTCCATGGTAAATCATTATTCCGTATCCAAGAAGCATCGAAAGACCGATGCCTATACACCGGGAGGAGAAATGGGAAAGCGCCCGGATCGTGCAGTGATCGTATATGGCAATTTGATTCGTCAGCAGTATAAAAAGACACCGATCATCATTGGGGGCATTGAAGCATCCCTTCGCCGACTGGCACATTATGATTATTGGGCAGATAAGATGAAACGGTCGATTTTACTGGATTCCGGTGCCAATCTGATCTCTTACGGAATGGGTGAGCGTTCCATCGTTGAGATCGCAGATGCACTGAATGCCGGAATCGCCATCGATGACATTACATTTATCGACGGAACCGTTTACAAGACGAAATCGCTGGAATCGGTCTACGATTATGAGCTTTTACCGGAGTATGATGCTCTTTTGGCAGATAAGAAAAATTATGCCAAAAGCTTTCTGATCCAATACGAAAATACTGACCCGTTTGTAGGAAAACGACTGGTAGAGCCTTATGGAACGCACTGTTATGTTGTACAGAATCCTGCCTCGAAACCATTAACCCAGAGTGAAATGGACGGAATTTACGGACTGCCTTATATGAGAACATGGCATCCGATGTATGATTCCCAAGGAGGGATTCCGGCATTTTCAGAAGTGAAATATTCGCTGGTCAGCAACAGAGGCTGCTTTGGAGGGTGTTCTTTCTGTGCACTGACTTTTCATCAGGGAAGGATCGTGCAGACGAGAAGTCATGAATCTATCTTAGAAGAAGCAGAACTTATGACACAGGAAAAGGATTTTAAAGGCTATATCCACGATGTAGGCGGTCCGACTGCTAATTTCCGTGCACCGGCCTGTGGGAAACAGTTAGAAAAAGGGGTCTGTCCGAAAAAGCAGTGTCTTTTCCCAACTCCTTGCAAAAATCTGAAAGCAGATCATAAAGATTACATTCGTTTGCTGCGTAAGTTGAGAAGCCTTCCCAAAGTCAAGAAAGTATTTGTGCGTTCGGGAATCCGTTTTGATTATCTGCTGGCAGATCCGTCCAGAGATTTCTTAAAAGAGCTTTGCCAGTATCATGTCAGCGGTCAGCTAAAAGTAGCACCGGAACATGTATCGGATCGGGTTTTGAAAAAAATGGGAAAACCGTCCAATGATGTTTACCAGAAGTTTTCCGCAGAATATAAACGGATGAACGAAAAACTCGGTCTGAAACAATATCTGGTACCATATCTGATGTCCAGTCATCCGGGCTGTGATATGAAAGAAGCGGTAAAACTGGCAGAATTTGTGCGTGATCTTGGATATATGCCGGAACAGGTACAGGATTTTTATCCGACACCATCTACGATTTCTACCTGTATGTATTATACAGGCATCGATCCACGAACAGGAGAGTCGGTTTATGTTCCGAAAAATCCTCACGAAAAAGAAATGCAGAGGGCATTGATTCAGTTTCGTGATCCGAAAAATTATGACCTGATCAAAGAAGCACTGGAACTGGCAGGAAGGACCGATCTCATCGGATTTGAGCCAAAATGTCTGATCCGTCCGAGAAAGTTAAGTCAGGAAAAGAAACTTTCCGAAAAACGTACAGAAAAAACGAAATCCGGAAAAAATTATTCTGAAAGAAATCATTCTATGAAAAAGACGGCATCCGGCAGTCCGCAGGCGAAGAAAAAGACGGCTGGCAAAGGAAAATCCATACGAAATGTGCATCAGAAAAAGCATTAAAAATTCTGATCTTATGAGGAGTGAAACAAATGAAAAAAATCAGTAAAGGAACTTACGGTTATACCGTATCCCATCGAAAATGGCAGATCTGCAAAACGTCGCTGTATGCGGCATTGGCACTGGCAGTATTTCTGCTTGGATTTTTTGCGACCAAAAGCACACAAAATGTTCTGACCATTGTAGCAGTGGTAGGAGCACTTCCGGTTTCCAAAGAACTGGTAGGTGTGGTCATGAGTTTTAAGAGAAAGCCGATGGAGCAGGGAGTGTATAATCAGATTTCTGAAAAAGCAGGGGATCTGGAGCAGATTTATGAGCTTTTATTTACAACTTCCGAAAAGTCTTATGCAGTAGATGCTGCAGTGATCGAAGGAAGAGATGTAATCTGCTATACGTCAGACAGCAAATGCGAAGTCAGAGAGCTGCAGAAGCATCTGGTAAAAATGCTGAATGCCAATGATTATAAAGAAAATGTGAAAATATATACAGATTTAAAGAAATTTACAGACAGGATCGGAGATCTGAGAAGAAGAGAAAAAGAAGAGATTCCTTATACGAAAAATACGATTTATCCGGATCTGAACCGGGATCAGCTGATCAAACATCTTCTTTTAGCACTGTCTGTTTAGAGGGAATATGAGACAATTAACAGTTCATAAAAATGACGAAAACCAGCGTCTGGATAAATATTTAAAAAAATATCTGAAAGAGGCACCGGGAAGCTTTATTTATAAAATGCTTCGAAAGAAAAATATCGTCTTAAACGGAAAAAAAGCAGATGGAACGGAAAAACTGAATGCCGGAGATGAAATCAAACTTTTTTTTGCAGAAGAAACTTTAGAAAAGTTTACCGGAGAAGCGGCAGGAAGTTCTGCAGTTACATTTCCAAGGAAAAAACTGGATATTTTATACGAAGATGAAGATCTTCTGGTCTTAAATAAGCCGGCAGGAGAGTTATCCCAGAAAGCAGAGGCAAGCGATCTTTCCATGAATGAATATGCACTGGGCTATCTGCAGGAAACCGGTGTGATCACAGAGGAATCATTGAAAGTATTTAAACCATCGGTATGCAATCGTCTGGACAGAAATACGTCCGGAATCCTGATCACAGCCAAAACTTATCAGGCGGCACGGGAATTCGGGGAAGCGTTGCAGAAACGTACGATCCGTAAATATTACCGCTGCATCGTAAAAGGCGAAGTAAAAAAAGCAGAAACCGTCGATGGATATCTGCTCAAAGATGAAAAGACCAATAAAGTGCAGATCTTAAAAGAAAAACGACAGGGTGCATCGGAAATCCATACAGCTTACCGCCCGTTGAAATCAGAAAACGGTCTGACATTATTAGAAGTTCATCTGATCACGGGGCGAACCCATCAGATCAGAGCTCATTTAAGCTCCATCGGTCATCCGATCTTAGGAGATCCGAAATACGGAGATCGAAAACTTTCGGAAAAATATCATGTAAAATATCAGCTGCTCCATGCATGCAGACTGGAATTGGAAGGATTTACCGGAGAATTTTCCAAATATAACGGCATGTACATTGAAGCAGAGATTCCGAAAACTTTTGAAAAAGTGATGAATGGGGTGTAGGATATGGCAACATGGAATTCCAGAGGGCTTCGTGGTTCCGGACTGGAAGATCTGATCAACCGAACCAACGAATCTTATCGGGAAAAGGGACTGGCACTGATCCAAAAAGTACCGACGCCCATTACTCCGATTAAGATTGATAAAGAGCATCGTCATATCACACTGGCCTATTTTGACCAGAAAAGTACAGTAGACTATATTGGTGCGGTACAGGGGATTCCGGTATGTTTTGATGCCAAGGAATGTCATACCGATACCTTTCCGTTAGCAAATATTCACCAGCATCAGGTGGAATTTATGGAAGATTTTGAAAAACAGGAAGGACTCTCCTTTTTAATCATTCATTATACCGCTCGTGATGTGCTGTATTATCTGAATTTCCGACAAATGAAACAATTCTGGGACAGGGCGCAAAATGGCGGAAGAAAGAGTTTTCGTTTTGAGGAACTGGATACGGATTATATACTGCATCCGGCACGTGGCTTTTTTGTACCATATCTGGACGGTATTAATGTGGAACTGGAAAAACGTGGGTAGCTGCGAGTTTTTTTTAGATTGATTCTTTTAATGTTTTCGAAAAAATAAGAAATTTCTGTGAGTTCTAAAATTTTTTGAACCTGTATACATTATAGTAAATTGTACCGGCTGGAGGAAATATATGACAGCAGAAGAGCGAATGGCATATTTTCAGGGAGAAAAACGCAGAACTGCAACAGATTCGGTGAGCAGAAAGGAAAAAGATCAAAGTCTGATTTTTTTTAAACTCCGATTTTTTATTGCAGTAGTATTGTTTATTGCATTTTTGTCGCTGGATTATACAGGATATCAGGTTCAGGGGATTGGCAGTAAGGAACTGATGGAACTGGTGACAACAGATCTAGATCTTTCAGTAATTCGCAGTTTAAGAAATTCTATGACGGAAGCATAAAAGGTTCACAACGGAACATTAATTATAAAATATTTAGGAAAATGAAAGCAGATGTTATGGGAAATAGCATCTGTTTTTTGTTTTCCATGGAAAAAATATAAAAAAAGGATTCAGAAAACATCGTGGACAAAATAAAAGGATAGGGATATAATAAAGTAAAATTTTAGCTCAATTATATTTATTTGTCATTTTTTAAGTGAAAAATCATGGAAGTGAAAGAGAAAACAAAATTTTAGAAGGTTTCTTTTTTGATTAGACACAGAAAGAGAGGTGACATTGACGTTTCACACTTACAAAATGATAAAAACAACAAGATACCTGAAAAGAGCTTAACCGGGTATCAAAAAAAGAAGGGAAAGGATACGAAATGAAACATTTGAAAAAAATTGCCGGTTTCTTACTGGCATTGGTTATGGTATTTACTATGACAGCAAATACGTTTGCAGCAGAAAATGGAAGCATTACGATTGATAATGCAGTTGTAGGTCAAACTTATAACGTATATAAGATTTTATCTCTGGAAAGCTATGATGCAGCTACAAGTGCTTATTCTTATAAACCGGCAAGTGATACATGGAAAGCATGGTTAAAAACAGCAACTGATTATGTAACTGTTGATGATAATGACTATGTAACATGGTTCGAAGGAGCGGATGCTGCTGCATTTGCCAAACTTGCTCTGGAATATGCTGCATCAGCATCGATTAATCCTGTAGACACGAAAACAGCAGAAGGTACAACAGTCACATTTTCAGAGTTAGAGCTTGGATATTATCTGCTTGATTCCAGCTTAGGTAGTTTGTGTTCTCTGGATACAACCAATCCTGATGTCACAATGAAAGAAAAGAATGCAAAACCGACAATCGATAAAACTGTAGAAGAAGATTCAACGGATGTTTATGGTAAATTAAATGATGCTGATCTTAAACAGACTGTTAATTTCAAAAGTACGATCACAGCACAGGCCGGTGCTCAGAACTATGTATTCCATGATAAGATGGATGAAGGATTAACTTTTGTCAGTGTAACAAAAATCACTTGGAAAGGAACTGATGTATCTGTAGATCAGTATACAGTAAATACAGAATCTTTGAGTGATAACTGTACTTTTGAAGTGGTTTTCAAACAGGAATTTTGTGATAAATTAACAGCAAATGACGAAGTTGTGATTTGGTATACTGCATTTTTAAATGAAAATGCAATCATCGGAATATCGGGAAATGTCAACGAAAGTTATCTGACTTATGGAGATAACAATAGAACAGAAGTAAGTAAAACTACAACCTATACATGGGATATGAGCGTTTTGAAATATGGAAATGATAATGAATCTAACCTTTTAGCAGACGCTCAGTTTAAATTATTAAATAGCGACAAAACCAAAGCGGCTAAATTTGATGAAAACAAAAAATTCGTTGAATGGGTTGACGTAGAAAATGGTACTGTATTAACTACAGATGAAAGCGGCAGCATTAAAGTGGTAGGTCTGGATGCAGATACTTATTACTTAGACGAAATCGAACCTCCAAAGGGTTATAATCGACTGAGTGCACCGCAGAAAGTAGAAATTACAAGAACAACATCAGCGGACGATAACACGAAGTTTACATATACTCCTGTTGTTGCTAAAGTAAATAACAATTCCGGTACAGAATTACCTTCTACAGGTGGTATTGGTACTACGATCTTTTATGCAGCAGGTTCTATTCTGGTAATTGCAGCTGCTGTATTGCTGATCACAAAAAAACGTATGAGTACAAAATAATGAAATAACCGCAGGCTTATTTCTATAGCACTGTAAGGCAGAGACAGGCTCCCTGCCTTACAGTAATAAGGAGAATTCCATCGTGATGAATCGGAATACATGATGGAAGTGTCTTTATTACTGTAAAATCAGATCAGATAGAAGGAGATTGGCATGGCAAAATTCAGAAAAATATTGATTCCATTGCTGTTGTTTATGTTGTTGTTATCAGAAACAGCATTTGCATCAGAATCAACGGATACAAATCGAAAATTATCGTTGACCGTAAATGCAGCATACGATAAAACCGGAATCGAAGGAATGGAATTTCAATTGTATTTAATCTCGACCATGAACGAGGATGGAACGCTGTCAGTAACGGAAGAATTTAAAGATGCAGAAAAAGAACTGCAGATTACGGAAAAAAATGACGGATTGTGGAAAAATGCAGCACAAAAGATTCAGCAGAAGATTTTAAAAGAATCCAAGCGAAAACCAGTTGCCACTGCGAAAAGTAATCAGAATGGAACCGCAGTTTTTGAAAATTTGAAAAAAGGGCTTTATTTCGTTTTCCCAGGAAGCGTTACGGTGAAAGAGCACGTGTATAGTTCTTCTGCATTTTTTGTATTACTGCCGGAAAAAGAACAGGCAAATGTCTGTGTTAATGCTAAGATTGAAAAAAAAGAACTTCTTGAAGATTACAGTGTATTAAAAATCTGGAAAGACCAAAATCAGGAAGATCAGCGTCCGAAATTTATCGAGATCACACTTTTATGTGATGGAAAAGAATATGACACGATCAAGCTTCCTCAAAACGGCCGATGGCAATATACATGGTCAGATCTTGAAACAGCCCATCAATGGACAGTAACAGAAGGAAAAGTGAAAGGATATGAAACTTCCAGTATTGTTCAGGAAGGAAATACGTTCACTGTTACCAATACTTGTACTCAGAAAAAACAGCAGAGTGAAACGAAACTTCCTCAGACAGGACAGTTGTGGTGGCCGGTTCCCATGCTGCTTTGTGCCGGTTTCTTATCAATGATCATTGGTCTGCTTTGCGGTAAGGGGAAAGATAATGAATCATAAGGGAACATTCTGGATCATACTGGGAGTATTTCTGATCATTTGTGCATTCTTTTTGACAGGATATAATGTGTCAGAAAGTATCCGTGCAGAAAATCAAGCAAAGGAAACCGTGAAAATACTGGAAGAGTCTGCCGACACAGAGAATGCTGAAAAACCGTTGGTCGAAGAAATGGAGCTGCAGTTAAATGAGGATCGGGAAATGCCGGTCAAAACGGTAAATGGCTATGATTATATTGGTTTTTTTAAAATTCCGGTATTAGATGTAGAAGTACCGGTGATCAGTCAATGGGATTATGCGGCATTGAAAATAGCATCGTGCCGCTATCGTGGTTCGGTATATCAGAAAAATATGATCGTGTGTGCACATAATTATGCCTCTCATTTTGGCGGATTAAAGAATCTGCATATTGGAGATGAGATCATTTTTTGTGATATTGATGGAAATGAATTTGTTTATCAAGTAGCAGAAATAGAAACATTGCAGGCAAATGCAGTCGAAGAGATTCAGGAAGGAATCTGGGATCTGACTTTATTTACCTGTACGGTAGGCGGAGAAAAGCGTGTCACCGTCCGATGCGAACAGTTATAAAGGAAGAGGGAAAGGAACGATATCATGACAGATCAAGAATTAAAAAAATTGAGCCGAAAAGATTTATTAGAGCTGCTGATCGATCAGGGAAAAGAATTTCAGGAGCTTCAGCAAAAATATGAACAGGCGGAGCAGGCGTTAGAAAGCAGAGAAATTGCACTGGAAAAAGCAGGATCGATCGCAGAAGCTTCGCTGCAGTTAAATGGAATCTTTGAAGCTGCACAGGCTGCCTGCCAGCAATATACAGATAACATCGCTCTTTTAAATAAACGACAGGAAACTGTTTGTGAACAGATGGAAAGAGAAAGCCGGGAAAAAGCGGAACAGCTTTTAAGGGAAACAGAAACACAATGTATGGCGATGAAACATAAGACAGAAGCAGAGTGTGCTGAGATGATTAAAAATGCAAAAGAACAGACAGCGTCATACTGGGATGAACTTTTAAGAAAGATGAAAGCATTTACAGCGGAACATGCAGAACTGCAGGATATGTTTTCTGCTGTAGTATCTGCGGGCAGAGAACAGTCATCATGAAAAAAGAAAAACAATTAGAAATGCCGGAAATAGAACAGCTGGAAGCAGAACTTCACCGTGTCAGCTATCGTTCACGTTATCGTTCTGTTTTGTACAGTACCATTTATACGTTGATCGTAGTCGCAGCAGTGGCTGTTCTGGTTGCAACCATTTGGCTTCCGGTACTGCAAATTTATGGGGAGTCCATGACTCCAACATTAAACGAGGGAGACGTATTGGTTTCAGTCAAGGAATCCGATTTTCACCAAAGCGATCTGGTTGCGTTTTACATGGGAAATAAGATCCTTGTGAAACGTATGATCGCAGGTCCGGGGGAATGGATCGATATTGATGAAGACGGAAATGTGTATGTAAATGGTGATCTACTAGAAGAACCGTATCTTTCTGAAAAGGCATTTGGGGATTGCAATATTGAATTACCATATCAGGTGCCGGACAATCGATATTTTTGTATGGGAGATCACAGGGCAACTTCTGTGGATTCCAGACATACCAGTGTGGGATGTATCTCTGAAGAACAGATTGTAGGAAAAATCGTATTTCGAGTCTGGCCGCTTTCTGATTTTGGAGTTGTAGATTAAGAAAAGGATAGATGGAAGGAGTGAAGATCAGGCAGTTTTGTCTGATGTAAGAAGATGCGAAATAGAAAACTACCGGAAGTGGGACAATACATAAGAAAAAGAATATTGAAACAGCGGTGGTATCGATTGATGCTGATCTTATCGTCGATCGTTGTGTTCTGCACGACCTATGCTCTGATACTGCCGGCGATTACTTTAGAAAAGCAGTGTGAATTGCCGGAACATATTCATAATGAAAGCTGTTATGCACAGCCGGAAGTATTGGATAACCATGTGCATACAGAGGAATGCTATACGAAAGAACAGGAAGGTTTCATATGCACAGAACATGAACATACGGCAGTTTGTATGGAAAATGTGACAAGTGTGATCTGCGGCATGGAAGAAGGGCAGGAAATTTACCATTCTCTATCTGAAGAAGAGCCATCAGAGCAGTCTCAGCCGGAGATTCATCATCATACAGAAGCCTGTTACCAGACGAACTCGGAATTCGTATGCGGGATAGAAAGTGATCATCAGCATGATGACAATTGTTATTCTTGGAAAGAAATTCTTTCCTGTGGAAAAGAGGAAAATACAAAAAATACAGAACAGGCGGCGCCGGTGCTGGTCTGTGGTATGGAAGAACATTTTCATACAGAAGCATGCAATCTCAAGGAAGAAGCACCATTACAGGAAGAATCTGTAACAGCAGTTTCCACAGAAACGGAAACGGCAGAGGCGATTGAAGTTGATCCTTATATAACAACTGCCAGCTTATTTTATAAAAAAACAGAGGAAAATGCAGACTGGATAAAGATTACCGGTGCGGAAACTGAGATTCCGGGAAATGCTTCGTTTAAATTAGAAGTAAATTTTGAAAAATTAAAAATTAAGGATCTGCAAAATGCCGGATATCAGATGGAATATAAGTTACCGGATCTTTTTATAAATGCTGCAGTGTCTGCTTCGATTACCAGCGGCAATGAAAATGTAGGTACAATGTCTGTAGAAAATGGCGTGGTTACATTGTCATTTTTTGAATCATGGATTCAAAATCTGTTAAAAGACAATGGTAATAACACAGAAACAGAGTTAGACGGAAGTTTTTACGTAGAAGCAGAAGCAGATCTGTCAAAGATTCCTGAAAATGGAACAACGAGCATTGTTATAGGAGATACAACGATCAACATTAATTTTGGTCAGGATATCATTGCTCAATATGCAACCGTGGAACTGGATAAAACGCTGGTGAAATTGAAAGAAGAAGAAGAAGGCGATTATCTGTACTATACGTTGTCTGTTAAAGCAGGAAAAGATGGTTGTAAAGAGGTTGTTGTAAAAGATTCTTTTAGTTCCGGAAAAGAGTATGTTGATGACTATGTGGTACCGAAAGAAGCGCATGTTACAATAATCGATGACACGATGGTCTGGAATGTTGGTGATATGAATCCGAATGAAGTTAAAACATTGACGTATAAAGTGCGTTTAAAAGATACTTATTTGGGAGTTCAACCAAAAGGAGAAATCACCAATCAGGCAGAAGTATATTCTAAGGAATATCAAAGAGATACGGATTCTGCGACTTTTACGCCTAAGGGAAAGGCGACGATGTCTAAAGCAGTAGCAGACTATATCCCAGATGAAGAAAATGGCGGCGGAACAATCCGTTATACAATCTGGGTTCAAGCAAATCCGGAAAATAATTATACTCTGGATAATGTGACCATCTGGGATGCACTGGATGGCAGTATAGATTCCTGGGTTACTACGGAGAAAAAGTTCCGTGACTGTTTGGTATATGAAGATTTTCATCTGTATAGAGGCGGCAGTGAAAAGCAAGATGGTGCTGCAAACCTGGAAATGATTCCGTTTTCTGACGAAGATCTGGTAATTGCAGAAGATGGTGCAAGTTTTCGCTGCAATGTGGGTAATTTTGCTCCGGGAGAGAGTAAAACACTCGTTTATACACTGAAAGTAAAGGAAGAGATTTTCGCAAAATCGAATGTGGACTTTAAGATTTCTAACAGAGCAACCATTCTTTCTGATCCGAATCGGGAAGACGGCGGAGGACAGCGTTATGAACAGTATTTTAGAGAAAAAACGATGACGTCGAAGAAATGGGCTCGGAAACTGATTGGAGAAGAAGTTGCTGAATCGAAGACAATCAACATGTCCGGAACGGTTTATGATGATATGTCCGGAACGGTTTATGATGATGCTATCTCTTTTGTAGTTCCGAAAGGAAGTTATCAATATCAGGTCGTTGCGAATGAAGCTGGTGACTGGGATGTATCTTCCGCAGTCATGAAGGATACGCTGCATGATGGTCGTATGAAATATGTAGGTTATCTTCAGGTCAATGCATATGACATTCAGGAAACTAAAAATTATGGTACAGATCAGGATGCCGCAGCAGATTTATTGAACAAAACACCTGTAGAAACAGTATGGATAAAGATTGATGAAAAAAATGAATTTGATTTCCAACCGCAAAATATAGGTTTAACCTCAGGACGCTATGCGTATCTTTTGAATTATTACGCAGTTCCATATGGAATCGGAGCAGAAAGTACAGTATTAGTAACAAATGAGTTTGATTTGTCTGGTACAGTCATTGGAAAAGGCGGAATTTATACCCTGGAAGGGATCAATGTATCTGTTTCTGTAACTTTGCAGGGAACCAATTATTTTAAAGCAGTAAAAAAATTCTGGCGTTATGAAGCAGATTCTGCAGGAACAAACAATGGAATGATGTACTGGGTAATTCAGGTAGATGGAAATCGGATTCCGTCCGGAACTGAATTTAAAGATGTGCCATTGAAAAATGACAATAAGGTTCTCCATGAATGTCGTAAGGTAGAGAAAGCTTTTATTACAGATTCGATTGAAGATTTTTCGGTATACGAAAATTTTTCAGAATTACAGAACAAACATTCTATAACAGAGTTTACAGGATATGAAGTAACAAAGAGAGAGTCAAATGAATTCGTCTGGAAGTTAAACAACGATGTGGTTTTAAATGATGGACAGAATTTATATTTTATTGTAGGTACAGAGCCAACGGAGTTGCCGGTTTCTAAAGGACGGTATTTAACTTATACGAATGAGTTAGATACGAAAGATCCTGTTGAAAATGCCTCATGGATATTCCAAAGCAAAGATCAGCACTCCATTATGTCAGGGGATAATCTCTATAAATCCATGGCAGCAACATTCCAGATTAAACCGGAAAAACAGATCGTATTTCTGTCTGATAAAGACAATACGTCTCTCCAAGAAACATCTCTCCAAAAAGAATGTTTATGGGAATCCGGCAATGGAATTTATGTTGCATGGAGAATCAGTGTTAATCATGGATCAACGCTGAATGGCACTTACCGAATCAAGGAAACGATTCCGAAAGGGATGGAAGTAGTTTATGTTCAGAGAGAATCAACCGGCGGAGCTTATGGTTCAAACCCTCCTGCTTTCTCGGAAATTACCGGACTTTCTAACTGGAAAGAGGAAAAACAGGAGTTCTCCAACGGACAATCTTCCATTTATTATGTGAAGGGACAGGAAGTAATTTGGGACGTAAGCGGTCTGAAAGCAGATCCATATAGACCAAATGAATATTCTGTAAACTTTTTAATTGTATGTAAATTGACGGATTCCGATGTCCTCTTAGGCGGCGAAACCAAAGAATTCAACAATAAGGTTTCCCTGATAAATCAATCGGGAAAGGAGATTGGATCTGATACCGATGGCGTTGAACTGTCAGCACCAAAACTTTCCAAAGTGGGAACTTATGATTCTCAAATAAATGGTGGACGTTATCCGTTTAAAATTGTTCTGAATGAACTTGGAACAGATTTGGTTGCAGGCAGTGATAAAATTGAGCTTATTGATGAAATGAATTCTATATTGATTTTGGATCCAACATCAATTAAAGTGCTTAATTCAAATACAGGGGAACCAATTGAATTTAACTCTGCAATCGAAAATAATACATTAACCTTGGTGATTCCAGATAATCTGCCACTGACAGTTACTTATGAAGCTTCTATTAATGCGGCACCGGGAGACAAAATTGTAATTGAAAATAATGCCCATTGGAAAGGATATGCAACAGTTCCTGGTGGAAGCGTAAAAGTTGATAATTTCTTTTACGCGGCAGGTGCAAGTGTTGGTACCAGCAATCATCCGGTCATCAATATTACAAAGCTTGATCAATATTATAATCAGCAGTGTTTAAAAGGTGCAGAATTTAAGCTGACAGAAATGGTATTGGATGAAGGAAAACTAATAGAAAAAACTGGCGGATTATCGCTGGGTGGAACGACAGATGAGCAAGGAAAACTTAGTTTTGGACAGGATTCTCAAAAACGACTGGAATGCAATACGGTCTATGCTTTGATAGAAACAAAAGCCCCGGAAGGATATGTGCTTGACAGCAAACCGCATTATTTCTTAGTTGCCAAAAAAGAAACTATAAATGGTACATCAACATATCCTGATTATACAGCATACAATGCTCAAGGGGTCCTTATTTATTATAATGATTTGACGTACAATTATAATGCATATAATCATAAAGGCGAAGTTACAGTTACCAAAAAGTTTGCCGGTGCCAATGGCTATCTTCTCACTGGAAACTTGAATGGAACATACCGTTTTGGTCTGTTTGATTCTAATATTTCAGAAACGCCGATCCAAACGCAAACGATTACTTATAAAAACGGAACCGCCACGCCGAAAAATGGAACCGTGAAATTTACGAATGTCGAATTCAACCAAACATACTGGATCTATGAATTGAATGATGAAGGAAAACCGATCAAAAATCAGGGAAACGATTATGTATCCGGAATACCGTTTGTCGTTTCTTATGAAGGCAATCAGATTCATCTTTCAAGTGAAACTGTACATCAGGATGTTGTCGTAACAAACAGAATCAATTATGCAGAATTACCGAACAGCGGCGGAATCGGAACAGCGATTTATACGATATCTGGCAGTATATTGATCTTTGCAGCGGTAACATTGTTGGTTCAGCGAAAAAAACGAAATGGCGGAGCGTGATTTTGATGAAATGTAAAATTGGGATGGAGAACAGTTGAAATGAAGAAAAAAACAAGTCATATCACAACATTTCTTCTGTTTGCAGTACTCCTGGCAGGAATTTTATTATTATTGTATCCGACATTTAGTGATTATTGGAATTCGTATCATCAAACACAGGCGATTGCCGATTATTCAGAAAAAGTTGCAGATCTTAGCGAAGAAGAATACGATCAGATTTGGACGGCTGCCTGGGAATATAATGAAGTGCTGGCAGATCAGGGAAATGGATTTTTCCTATCCGAACCATTAAAAGAAAAATATGAGAACCTTTTAAATATTTCCGGTCTTGGTGTTATGGGATATATCGAAATCCCGGAAATAGATTGTTCTCTTCCAATTTACCATGGAACCGAGGAATCGGTACTGCAAATTGCAGTTGGTCATTTGGAATGGTCCAGTCTTCCGGTAGGAGGAAGTGGTTCCCATTGTGTATTGTCAGGACATAGGGGACTTCCTAGTGCAAAATTATTTACAGATTTGGATAAGTTGTCGGAAGGAGATATTTTTGTACTCAGAATTTTAGATGAGGTTTTGACCTATGAAGTTGATCAGATCCTGATCGTCGAACCGCAGGAAATGTCTTCTCTGCAGATCATAGAAGGAGAAGATTTATGTACTCTGGTAACTTGCACTCCGTATGCGATCAATACTCACCGGCTTCTGGTACGTGGTCATCGAATCGAAAATCTGGAGGAATCACAGTCAATCCGAATTACTGCTGATGCGATTCAGATTGAACCGCTGATCGTTGCACCGGTGGTTGCAGCTCCGATGCTGCTGATCCTACTGATCTTTTTATTGATTCCTAAGAAAAAACGGCATTGATCCGTAGAGATTAGAAATTTATCATGGAAACGAAAAGCAGATTTATCGAAAAAGATAGCATCTGCTTTTTGTTTGGAGATTTTTTCTGTTGTTCTTCCTGCTTGCACCGACATAGGGATTCTGCTATAATGTGATTTATATGTTTGGAGGAAAATAAATTGATAAGAACGTTAAAAGATATCTGGTATGCGCTTACCAGTCCTGAAAAATATCGGGATTTTATGAACTATAAAAAGCGTTATTTTTTATTGTACGTATTTGTACTGGTGCTTGCTTCGCAGATCATTACCATGGGAATTCCAATGGCAAAATTTATGTCACAGGGCGGTCTGGAAGTAATCTTTAATGAAGAAATTCCGGAATTTACAGCCAGTTCCGAAGATGGATTGTGGATAGATGAACCGGTTCAGATTGACGAATATAATTTTCTGATCAATGTGAATTCCGATGTTGTTCGTGAAGATATTACTGATCTGAATGGAAAATACGGCACATACGATTATGTAGTCATGGCAGACAAAGAACAGATTTATGTAAAACTTCCGGGAGTACAGGAAATAAAAGCAAGATTTGATGAACTTCCGGGATTTTCTTTTTCGAAAGAGGATATTTTAAATTATATTCCGATGATGTACCTAATGATGCTTTGGGTATTTGTATTAGCACTGATCATGGATTACAGCTATTACCTGCTTACCGCATTTGTGATTTCATGGGGTGCCGGAGTAATCGCATCCTTTATGGGACTGCGTCTTGGCAATGGAAAATTGTTTCATATGTCCATCTATGCAGGAACATTATCTTTCCTTTTGGCACTGGTTCAGACCGTACTCGGAAAGAGCATTCCGAATTTCACCGTGTTCAGCCTGATCATTAGTACCGGATATATGTATTTTGCATTAAAAGATTATAAAGACAACTGTATCGAAGAAAAATAGAATAATTTTAAAGTCATTACAATACAATCACAGCAGTAGTATATTGTAATGACTTTTTGTTTTTGGAAAAAATAAAATCCTGTTGATTCCTTAAAATATCTTACTTATAATGATATTAAGTCAGAGAGTTTTTACAAAATAGGTATAATGCAGAAGGAGAAATGTCGATTTGAATGCAGAAATAGCAAATGCTGTGAATACAGCAGGAGATAAGGCACAGTACGATAATCGTGTTAAACGATTATTGGCGCAGAAAATTATACTGGCACATATTCTTGTAAAAACAGTTGATGAATTTAAAGGTATAAAGCCGGAAGAGGTTGTAAGATATATCGAAGGTGAGCCGAGCATTGGTGTTGTTCCGATAGAACCTGGATTTACAAGTGCAGAAAAGACAGTTGCGGCAGGCGAACGGATTGTTGGTCTTAATACAGAAAATTCAGAAGTCAACGAGGGATTGATCAGATTTGATATCGTTTTTTATGTTCGTATGAAAAATGGACTTTCACAGATTATTATAAATATCGAAGCTCAAAAAGATGAACCGACAACGTACAAAATCTTGAATCGGGCAATCTTTTATATCAGCAGACTTGTATCATCACAAAAAGAGAGAGATTTTGTAAATACAAATTATGACGATATTAAGCAGGTGTTCAGTATATGGATATGCATGAACATGGATGATAATATTTTGAGTCATATCCATTTAGTAAAAGACGAGATTCTGAAGCCATATAACTGGAAAGGAAATCTTGATCTATTAAATATCGTATTGCTGGGAATCACAAATGATATTCCAAAACATGATGAAAAGTATAAATTACATCGTCTGATCGGAGCATTACTTTCAAATAAATTGAAAGAACAGGAAAAATTGGATATAATAGAACACGAGTATAATATTCCAATCAGTAAAGAATTTAGAGAGGATGTGAAAATTATGTGTAATCTGAGTACAGGAATTGAAGAAAAAGGAATTGAAAAAGGAATTGAAAAGTTTATATTAAATATGTATAAAAAAGGTTATACATTAGATCAAATCGCAGACGTAGCTGAAATAAGCGCTGATAAGGTTGAAGCAATTATTAACAAAAAGAAGGAACCTGTAATAGCATAAGTATTAAGTTCGTAAAAGATAAATTCTTTGACATTTATATCCTTGCATAATATAATAAAAGGCTGGTGTATTACGCAAATTTGAGACAAATGTGGCTAGAATAATAAAACCAAATAAAATAAGAACGATTACTTTTACTTGTTATTTTTGAATTTGATACAATAGAAGGGAGCAAAAACTTGAGAAAACTTGCATTATCAGATGAAATACTTCTTACTGTAGAAAAACCGGCACGTTATATCGGTAATGAAGTAAATAGTGTTATGAAAGATAAAAAGGACGTTGCAGTTCGTTTTGCAATGTGCTTTCCGGATGTATACGAGATTGGAATGTCTCACCTTGGCATTCAGATCTTATACGATATGTTTAATAAAAGAGAAGATGTTTGGTGTGAAAGAGTTTATTCACCATGGACAGATTTGGATCAGATCATGAGAGAGAAGAAGATTCCGCTCTTTGCTCTGGAAAGTCAGGATCCAATCAAAGAATTTGATTTTCTCGGCATTACCATTCAGTATGAAATGTGCTATACCAACATTTTACAGGTGTTAGAATTATCCCAAATTCCATTGATGGCAGAGGAACGTACCAATGAGCATCCATTTGTGATCGGCGGCGGTCCATGTACGTATAATCCGGAACCGCTGGCAGATTTCTTTGATCTGTTTTATATGGGTGAAGGTGAGACGGTATATGGACAGCTTTTGGATCTTTACAAAGAATGGAAGAATAATGGCGGTTCCAGAGAAGAATTTCTTCGTCAGGCAAGCCATATTCCGGGAATTTATGTACCGTCTCTTTATGAAGTTTCTTATAAAGAAGATGGAACAATCTTAGAAATGAAGCCAAAATACGAAGATGTTCCGGCAACCGTGGACAAGCAGATCGTGATGGAGATCAGTGATGCTACTTATCCGACCAAACCGGTGGTGCCGTTTATCAAAGCGACACAGGATCGTGTGGTTTTAGAAATCATGCGCGGCTGTATCAGAGGATGCCGTTTCTGTCAGGCAGGGATGCTGTATCGTCCGACCCGTCAGAAAGATGTAGAAACATTAAAGCATTATGCTTACGAAATGCTAAAAAATACCGGACATGAAGAAATTTCCTTAAGTTCTTTAAGTTCCAGCGATTATACTGAACTAGAAGAATTATTAAATTTCCTGATCGATGAATGTAAGAGCAAAGGCATCAATATCTCCCTGCCGTCTCTGCGTATCGATTCTTTTTCTCTGGATATTATGGGAAAAGTACAGGATGTGCGAAAGAGTTCTCTGACATTTGCACCGGAAGCCGGTTCCCAGCGAATGAGAAATGTAATCAACAAAGGATTGACAGAAGAAGATATCTTACGCGGTGCAGGGCTTGCATTTGAAGGCGGCTGGAACAAAGTAAAATTATATTTTATGCTGGGTCTTCCGACAGAAACAGAAGAAGATATGAAAGGAATCGCACATCTGGCAGAAAAGATTGCCAAGAGATATTATGAAATTCCGAAGGATCAGAGAAACGGAAAATGTCAGATTACGATCAGTACCTCATTTTTCGTACCGAAGCCATTTACACCGTTCCAGTGGGCACCGATGAACACGATGGATGAATTTTTAGGAAAAGCCCGTGTGGTAAATACGGAAGTAAAAGAGCAGCTTAACAGAAAGAGTCTGAAATATAACTGGCATCAGGCAGACGTTACAATCTTGGAAGGTCTTCTTGCAAGAGGTGACAGAAGAGTCGCAAAAGCAGTGCTGCGCGCGTATGAAAAAGGATGTATCTATGATGCCTGGGGCGAACAGTTCCATTATGATCGCTGGCTGGAAGCGTTTGAAGAAACAGGACTGGATCTTGATTTCTATACGACGAGAAAACGTGAACTGGACGAAGTATTCCCATGGGATTTCATTCAGATTGGCGTAACGAAGAAGTTTTTGGAACGTGAATGGAAACGTGCAATGGAGGGTGTTGTGACTCCAAACTGTCGTATGCAGTGTTCCGGCTGCGGAGCGATGAAATACGAAGGAGGTGTCTGCTATGAACATTAGATTAAAATTTAAAAAGCATGGCTGTATGAAATTCATCGGTCATCTGGACATTATGAGATATTTCCAGAAAGCGATTCGAAGAGCAGGGATTGATATTGCTTATTCTGAAGGCTTCAGTCCTCATATGATCATGTCCTTCGCAGCACCATTAGGCGTAGGACTGACTTCTGAAGGAGAATATGTGGATCTGCAGGTACATTCCTGTGAAAGCTCTAAAGCAGCAGTAGACGCATTAAATGCGGTCATGGTGGATGGCATGGAAGTTGTGTCTTTTAAACTCCTGCCGGAAACGGTTAAAAATGCCATGGCAAGTGTGGCAGCAGCAGATTATTTTGTGAAATTCCGGGAAGGATATGCACCGGAAAACTGGGAAACTGCTTTTGAAAAATTTCTTCAGAAAGAAGAAATGCTCATTGTAAAGAAAACAAAGCGTTCCGAGGCAGAGATCGATCTGAAACCGTTATTATATCAATGTGAGATTCGTGACGAAGGCATTTTTATGCAGGTTGCCTGCGGAAGTGTCAACAACTTAAAGCCGGAGCTTGTATTGGAAGCTTTTGCAAAAGATGCAGGCATTGAACTTGCACCGTTTGCACTGGAAATCTGCAGATTGGAAGTTTATGCAGACTTGGGTGAAGAAGAACAGCGAAAACTGGTTTCATTAGAGGAATTGGGTGAAGACATTGAGTCATAAATTGATTATCACAAAAATACCGTATGTCAGCAGATATGCTTCCGATGATCAGACAAAAACCTTATCCGTTCTTATGAATCATAAAGAATGTCTGGAATTATCCTGTGATATTGAAGAAGAGCGTTCGTTGATCGGAAATATTTATGTCGGAAAAGTTAAAAATATTGTTAAAAATATTGATGCTGCTTTTGTAGAAATTAAAAAGGGCGTCTTATGCTTCCTTCCATTACCGGAAGCGGAAAATGCGATCTTTTTAAATCAGAAAGAATCAAAGAAACTTGTCATCGGAGACGAGCTGTTGGTTCAGGTCTTAAAGGACGGAGTCAAGACAAAAGCTCCTGTAGTGTCTACGAATTTAAACTTTACAGGAAGATATTTTGTCTTTACGACCAAAAGAAAAGAAGAGATTGGCATTTCAAACAAGCTGAACGCGGAAGATGGAAAACGTCTTCAGGAATATGTACAGAAAAAGGAAGCTGACTTTGGTGTGATCGTTCGTACCAATGCCGGAAATGCTTCAGAAGCAGAGTTGGATCAGGAATTTGATTATCTAAAAGAAATTTATGAAAAAGTAGTCACTTACGGTGTACATAAAACCGTATTTTCACTGCTGATGCAGGATGAAGCTCCTTATATTAAGCAGCTTCGCAATATTCGAAAAGATGAGCTGGAAGAGATCATTACAGATGATCCGGAAATTTTTGATCAAGCATACAGTTTTTTGAAATTCCATCAGCCGGATGATCTGGAAAAATTAAGATTATACGATGATGCTTCTTATTCCCTTTGGAAGCTCTATGGATTGGAAACAGTGCTGGACGATGCTACAAGAAGCCGTGTCTGGTTAAAATCCGGTGGTTATCTGGTGATCGAACCTACAGAAGCACTGACTGTGGTGGATGTAAATACCGGAAAATATGACGGCAACAAAAATGCGGCGGCTACCTTTTTAAAGATTAACGAAGAAGCGGCCATTGAAACAGCCAAACAGCTGCGCCTGCGTAATATTTCAGGAATCATCATCATTGATTTTATTGATATGAAGACAGAAGAAGATAAACAGCAGGTGCTTTCCGTATTAAACAGAGAATTAAGAAAAGATGCAGTGAAAGCATCTTTGGTCGATATGACAAAGTTAAATCTTGCAGAAGTTACCCGTAAAAAAGTGAAAAAGAGTTTAAGGGAGCAATTGAATATTTATGATTACCGTAGAAATTAGAAAATCCGGCGAAGAATATACCGGTTTTTCCAGCAAAGGTCATGCAGGATATGCGGAAGAAGGATTTGATATCATCTGTGCAGCAGTTTCTGCATTAACCGTCAATACGATCAATTCGATCGAGCGTTTTACTGAGGATGCTTTTAAAGCAGAAGCAGCAGATGGAATGGTTCGCTGGAAATTCACAGAATTGCCTGTATCCAAAGAAACAACATTGCTGATGGATTCCCTTGTTTTGGGTCTTGAGAATATTCAGGAAACTTACGGAAAAAAATATATAAAAATTGTAAAAAAGGCTTGACTTTAGAAGGTCTTGCTGATATTCTATTAAAGATGCCGCACAATGAGGTTAAAGAGTCGTAAAAACGACCACCGAAGTTGGCGAGTAAATATTATAGGAGGTGCCATATGTACGCAATTATTGCAACAGGTGGTAAACAGTACAAAGTAGCAGAAGGCGATATCATCAAAGTTGAAAAACTTGATGTAGAAGCAGGTTCCACTTATACTTTTAATGAAGTATTAGGTGTATGTGACTCTGAATTAGTAGTTGGTAAGCCTTTCGTAGAAGGTGCTACAGTTGAAGCATCTGTAATCGAAAACGGAAAAGCTAAAAAAGTTATCGTTTACAAATACAAAAGAAAATCTGGCTATCACAAGAAAAACGGTCACAGACAGCAGTATACTGCATTAAAGATCGAAAAGATCAACAAATAATTTTTTAGTAAACATTGAGTAGTGCCTGAAATGGTGCTGCGGACTATAATATTATGACTAGTAGGAGGTGTAACCTATGTTAAAAATGAACCTTCAAATTTTCGCTCATAAAAAGGGTGTTGGTTCTACTAAGAACGGTAGAGATTCCGAATCCAAGAGACTGGGCGCAAAAAGAGCTGACGGTCAGTTCGTAAAAGCTGGAAACATCCTTTACAGACAGCGTGGAACTAAGATTCATCCAGGTGTAAACGTTGGAAAAGGTGGCGATGATACATTATTCGCATTAGTTGACGGCGTTTTAAGATTTGAAAGAAAAGGAAGAGACAAGAAGCAGGCTTCTGTCTATCCAGTAGCAGAGTAATTAACGAAGAGCTTCAAGTCATTTTGATTTGAAGCTTTTCTTAGTTTACGCGAGTAGCGATGAAAATGCTGTGCTTGCACAAGTATTTGAAGAGCACCGCGATAACTTGAGAAACACGCGCTGCGAGTTTCTCGCAGTTTTAAGGTTCCCCGAAAGGAGAAAAATATGTTTGCAGATAGAGCGAAAATCATCATTCGTTCCGGTAAAGGCGGTAACGGTCATGTATCTTTCAGACGAGAACTGTTTGTTCCGGATGGCGGTCCGGACGGCGGTGACGGCGGACGTGGCGGTGACGTAATCTTTGTTGTGGACGAAGGCTTAAATACATTATCAGAATACAGACACCGCAGAAAATTTGCTGCTACCGACGGCGAAGAAGGCGGAAAAAGAAAATGTCACGGAAAAGACGGCGAAGACATCATCTTAAAAGTTCCGGAAGGAACTGTGATTAAAGATGCGGCCAGCGGAAAAGTAATCGCTGACATGTCCGGTGACAATAAAAAAGTAACTCTTTTAAAAGGCGGACGCGGCGGTATTGGAAATATGCATTTTGCAACTTCTACCATGCAGGCTCCAAAATATGCAAAACCGGGACAGCCGGCACAGGAACTGGAAGTTCAATTAGAGCTGAAAGTGATCGCTGATGTAGGACTGGTAGGGTTCCCGAATGTAGGAAAATCTACGTTCTTATCCCGTGTAACCAATGCACGTCCGAAGATTGCAAATTACCATTTCACGACATTAACACCAAATCTGGGTGTTGTAGATATGGATGGAGACGGATTTGTCATTGCTGACGTACCGGGACTGATTGAAGGTGCGGCAGAAGGTGTTGGCCTTGGACATGATTTCCTGCGTCATATCGAAAGAACACGCTGTATGATCCACATCGTAGATGCGGCTTCTACAGAAGGGAGAGATCCGATTGAAGATATCTATGCGATCAATAAAGAACTTGCATCGTACAATGAAGAGATTGCAAGCCGTCCGCAGATCATTGCAGCGAATAAAGTGGATGCAATTTATGACGATGGTGAAAGTGAAAATCCGATCGATCGGATCCGCAAAGAGTTCGAACCGAAAGGATACAAAGTATTCCCGATCTCTGCAGTTACAGGACAGGGCGTAAAAGAACTTCTTTACTATGTAAAAAAAGTATTAGACGAGACACCGGTCAAAGAAGTTGTATTCGAACAGGAATTTTTCCCGGAACTGGAAATTGGTTTCGATGCAAATCTGCCGTTTACCGTGGAAAAATCCGAAGAAGAAGAAAATACCTATATCGTAGAAGGACCACGAATCGAAAAGATGCTTGGTTATACCAATCTGGAATCCGAAAAAGGTTTTGCATTCTTCCAGCGTTTCTTAAAAGATACAGGTATCCTGCAGCAGTTAGAAGAAGCCGGAATTCAGGAAGGCGACACTGTTCGTATGTACGGACTTGTATTTGATTATTATAAATAAATGCTGTAAAAGCAAAAGGGTAACAGAGTATACAGATCAGCAACGATAGAAAGAAATGTTTTGCAGAGTTGCCAAACTCTCAGAACGCCAGTAAATAATGAGGTAACTATGACAAGCAAACAGAGAGCATATTTAAAAAGTCTTGCAATGACTATGGATCCGATCTTTCAGGTTGGGAAAAACAGTGTAACTACAGAAAACGTAGAAGCAATCAGACAGGCTTTAGATAAAAGAGAATTAATTAAGATCAGTGTTCTTCAGAATTGTGAAGATGATGCAAGAGAAATCGCTGAATGCATCGCAGAGAGAACACGTTCTCAGGTAGTTCAGGTAATCGGCAAAAAAATCGTTCTTTATAAAGAAGGAAAAGACAACAACAAAAAGATCGAACTTCCAAAAGCAAAGAAGAATGTGTAAAAAAATCGGTATTTTAGGAGGAACCTTTGATCCTTTTCACAAAGGACATTTTCAACTGGCAAAAACCGCATATGATCAGTTTGATCTGGATGAAATCTGGATCATGCCCAATGGAAATCCTCCCCATAAAAAAGATACACAGCAGATGGATTTCGAAATCCGATGTGAAATGATTCGTCTGGCAACAGAACAGGTTCCGTATATGTTTCTTTGTGATGTGGAAGGTTCTGATACTTGTTATCATTATACCTTTCAAACGCTGGAAAAATTTCACGAACAGTATCCGAACGATCGATTTTATTTTATCATTGGTGCGGATTCTTTACGGGATTTTCCAACATGGAAAGAACCGGGAAAGATTGCAAAACTTTGTACGCTTCTGGTGGCATGCAGAGACGAAGCAGGAATCAAAGATTTAGAACAGCAGATCACTGAAATTCAGGATACCTTTCAGGCAGAGTGTCTGATCTTAAATTCACCGAAAGTGGACGCGTCCAGCAGTGAAATCCGTGAACTGATTTTGCAGGGAGAAGATATTTCCCATTATGTAGGTCAGCCGGTCAGTGAATACATTAAAAAAACAGGCATTTATGGCGGTTAAGCAGACGGAATGCTTTGAAAAGAAAGAATTCGAGGACACAAATGGCAGAATATGATTTAAAAGCACTGCAGAAACAGGTAAAAGAAGCATTGTCAGATGATCGGTATGAACATACTCTGGGAGTGATGTATACTGCAGAAAGTCTGGCTATGCGTTATGGTGCAGATATGACGAAGGCCGCCGTAGCAGGACTTCTTCATGATTGTGCAAAGTGCATTCCTAATGCACAGAAACTAAAGATGTGCAGAAAAAATGGAATTGAGATTACAGCAATGGAAGAAAAAAATCCATCGCTGCTCCATGCAAAACTGGGTGCTTATCTGGCGGAAACCGTTTACGGAGTTACGGATCCGGAAATTCTCAGTGCAATTCGCTGTCATACAACCGGAAAAGCAGATATGTCTCTTCTGGATATGATCATCTATATGGCGGATTATATTGAACCGAATCGTGATAAAGCACCAAATCTGAAGGAAATACGGAAGCTTACTTTTGAAAATATCGAAGAAGCTCTTTATCAGGTATTAGAGGGAACGTTACACTTTTTAAGTGATCGTCCGGAAATGATTGACCCGACAACCAAAATCAGCTATGATTTTTATAAATGGAAATTAAAGAAATAAAGGAGGAATTCCTATGGCAGCAACATCTAAGGAAATGGCAAAAATCGCATATGATGCATTAGCGGAAAAGAAAGCAAACGATATTAAGATCATTGATATTTCCGGTGTTTCCGTTCTTGCAGACTATTTTATCATTGCCAGCGGTTCCAACCGAAATCAGGTACAGGCTATGGTAGACAGTGTACAGGAAGATTTGTACAAAAAAGCCGGTCTGGAAGCAAAGCAGATCGAAGGATACCAGACAGCAAACTGGATCTTACTGGATTATGCAGATATCATCGTACATGTATTTGATGAAGAAAACAGATTATTTTATGATCTGGAACGAATCTGGAGAGATGGAAAAGATATTTCACTGGAAGAACTCTCAAGTGAAGAATCATAAGAAACAGAAAGGGTGATAATTTGTCACCCTTTTTATATGATATAAAATCATTCCGAACGGTTGATCCGGGGAATCAAACCAGCGTTCGGGATGATCTGCAGGAGTAAAAGGATGCCAAAGATTTTAAAGATTGTACAGCAGACCAGACAACAGTTTTTGAACATGTTTGAGCTGACAGTGGAAGACCGCACCGGTGATATTCATCCCTATTATGTAGCTTCCAGGGCCGTCAATGAAAATAAATTGAAATTGAAAACAAGAAAAAACAACGCCGATGGTGCGATCATTTACGCCATTCACAGAGGAGAACAGGATCGAATCGTATTGATCCGTCAGTATCGCTATGCCATTGGAGACTATATTTATGAACTTCCGGCGGGATTGATCGATGAAGGAGAAAATTATCGTCAGACAGCAGTCAGGGAAATGAAAGAAGAGACCGGTCTGATATTTTCACCAATCGAATACGATGACTGTTACAGTGAGCCATTTTTCACAACGGTAGGGATGACAGATGAATCCTGCAGAACTGTTTTCGGGGAAGCCTTTGGCGAACCTTCCAATGCATTTTTAGAGGCAAGCGAAACCATTGAAGTCGTATTGGCTGACAGAACTCTGGCAAAAGAAATCTTAAAGACACAGAAACTATCGGTAATGGCAGGGTATCTTTTGATGAATTTTATTCACAGCGAAGACCCGTTCTGGTTTTTAAGGGATTAAAAGGAGCGTATTTAATTTATGAAATTTGTAATACAGAGAGTTACAGAAGCATCTGTAACTGTAGAAGAAAAAGTGGTCGGAAAGATTGGAAAAGGATTTCTTGTTTTGGTAGGAATTTCCGATGAAGATGACCGAACTGTGGCAGATAAACTGGTAAAAAAACTGGTAGGACTTCGCATCTTTGAAGATTCTGAAGGAAAGACCAATCTTTCTTTGGCTGATGTGGGAGGAGAGCTTTTGATGATCTCTCAGTTTACTTTATATGCAAACTGCAAAAAAGGATATCGTCCAAGTTTTACTGCTGCCGGAAAACCGGATATGGCAAATGAACTTTATGAATATATTTGTGATGAATGTAAAAAAACGGTTCCTGTGGTAGAAAAAGGAATCTTCGGTGCACATATGCACGTTGCTTTGATGAATGACGGTCCGTTTACAATCGTACTGGACAGCAGAGATCTGTAATCTCGTGTCTGGAAAAGAACCGATGCAGTTCTAAAATGATTGTATATATTTTATTAAGAATTTGTTATTTTTCTGTCAATATAGTTGAAAATACACAGTTTCTAAGTTAAAATATGATTGAGATATGCAATTGTTCCTAAGACTCGGAAGAACAGTGAACAGCATTAGAAATATGATTGATTTTGCGGAGAAAGCTCATGACCAATGAAGAACTTCACATTCCTGAGGAAGCGTATCAGGAACTGATCAGACCATACAATGATGCCATGAATAATGTGCGTATGCGTTTGGAAATTTTAAATAAAGATTATCGTAAGAAAAACAACAATTATCCAATTCATTATATTCAGACCCGTATTAAGAAAAAAGAAAGCCTGGAAAAGAAATTATTAAAGAAATCTCTTCCGATGACCGTAGAAGCGGCAGCTGACAACATCCGTGATATTGCAGGAATCCGTGTCATCTGCTATTTTGAAGAAGATATTTATGCGGTTGCAGAACTTTTAAAACAGCAGCAGGATCTGATTTTTATCAGAGAAAGAGATTATATTAAACAGCCGAAAGACAGCGGATATACCAGTTATCACGTGATCTTCGGTGTTCCGGTCTACCATGTAGACGGAATGGAATATTTTCCGGTAGAGATTCAGATTCGTACCATGTCCATGGATTTCTGGGCAAGTATGGAACATCGAATCTGTTATAAAAGCGAAGAAGCTCATCAGGAAGAACTTCAAAAAAGTCTGATTCGTTTTTCCGAAGAATTAAAAGCCATGGAACGAAGCATGCATGAGCATTTAAACGGAAAGAATGAAGAAGTAAATGGAAAAACGGAAGAAACTAAATAGACAATGGAAGCATCCGAAAAAGCCCCAAGAATTTTGTTTGGATAAAAGAAAAGTCAGATAAAGGATGAAAGAATCAGATCATACTTGATTATGAAAAAAAAGTATGATATAATTTTGAAAGTTTCATAGAAGAATAAGAGAATCAGGTGCTGAAAGATTGGGAAGTGATCCGAATCTTTTAGTGAAAAGGGAAACAGGTGCAAATCCTGTACGAACTCGTCACCGTAATTAGGGAGCAGAAGCCAAGAAATTCACTGGGAAACTGGGAAGAAGGCTGAATGCATGGATCTACAAGTCGGGAGACCTGCCTGGTTGTTACAAGCATGATGCCACGAGTAATTGGTGTAAGCGGTAGATTTTTGAATATGTGATGCAAAGTCCATAGTCAGCCCTTTACTTTTGTGGTAGAGGGCTGTTTTTTATGAAAAAAGATCATTCGTAAATTCAAAAAGATAAAGGAGAAACAAGATGAAACGTAACAAAAGATTATTTACCTTATTACTTTCCACAATGCTGGTAACTTCTATGGCATTTGGTATGACAGGATGCAGCAAAAAAGATGCGGCTGTAAATACTTCCACAGAAGTTTTTGAAGACGGAGAAACACTTGGTGAAGGAAGCAAAGAATTTGGATTTACCGTTGTAGGTACTGATGGAAACGAAGTAAATCTTGAAATTCATACAGATGAAGAAACCGTAGGGGCTGCGCTGGTAGATCTGGGCGTAATTGCAGGAGAAGACGGTGAATACGGTCTTTATGTAAAAACAGTAAATGGGGAAACTCTTGATTATGATGAAGACGGAAAATACTGGGCATTTTATATCGACGGCGAATATGGTATGACAGGTGTCGATGCAACAGAGATCACAGAAGGATCTTCTTACGCATTTAAGGCAGAATAATCGTGAAGCTGACAACAAGAGAAGTGGCTGTATTTGCAATGCTTGGTGCGATCATGTATGCATCGAAAATGATCATGGAAATTGCTCCGAATGTACATTTGCTGGGAGTCTTTGTCATTGCATTTACTGTCGTTTACAGAAAAAAAGCATTATATCCAATCTATGTTTTTGTTCTGCTGACAGGTGTTTTTGCAGGATTTGCGACATGGTGGATTCCTTATCTTTATCTTTGGACGATCCTTTGGGGGGCAACGATGCTTCTTCCGAAAAAAATGCCGAAAAAGATTCGTCCTCTGGTATATATGATTCTGTGTGCATCCCACGGTTTTTTATACGGAACCTTGTATGCACCGGCACAGGCACTTTTGTTTGGTCTGAATTTTGAAGGAATGGTCGCTTGGATCATTGCAGGACTTCCGTGGGATTTTGTCCATGGAGTCAGCAATTTCTTCTGCGGAATGCTGATCGTTCCGATCATTCAGGTATTGCGGGTAGCTGAACAGGGTGTAACAAATCGATAAATTAAAAGAAGTCTCAAAACATTTCTGATTTTTAGAATGTTTTGAGACTTTTTCTTATTTTTTTTGAAAATAGATACACTCAGAAGCGATGCTTTCCAGTTTTCGGTTTAATAAATCCATCTGTCGGATATAATCATTGGTTTCTTCATCAAAATCACCGGTTTCCAGTCCATCAATATTGACAATGATCAGCTTACGGCATTTTTTTGCAAGAGTCAGGATTCTTTGATAACATTCTTCCGCATCTGCATGATGAATAAAAATCCCGTTGGCCAGCAGATTGGAAGCATCTTCTAAGAGAACGATTGCATTTTCCGGAAAATCCAGTGTATGGATATTCCATGATTCTTCGATGGTCGTGAATCCTTTGCCGGAACGCTGACGTTTATGTTTTTCAATCCGTTTGTCATTTTCTTCATTCTGCGGAATCATAGTTGCCAGATAAAACAGCGGATATTGAGTAATTTGTACTGCAGCATTTTCTGCATAAAGACTTTTTCCGCTGCTGTTTGGTCCTAAGATCAGTTGGATGTCCATTTTTCATAAACCTCCACATGAATATCATCAAAACTGGCAGCATTATGATAAACAGAAGCTGCCATATCAAGAAGCGGCATCAGTGCGACTGCTCCGGTTCCTTCGCCCAGACGCATTTCTGCGTGAATGACAGGATCCAGACCTAATGCTTCCATCAGAAGCTGTCCTGCCGGTTCTGCACTGACATGGGACGGAAGAATATATCCGCTGACTGCCGGACAGAGCTTCACTGCACAAAGAGCAGCAACTCCGGAAATAAATCCGTCAATGATCACCGGGATACCGTAGAGTGCACCGCCAAGAAATGCACCGACCATTCCGGCAATGTCAAACCCGCCGACTTTGGATAATACGTCCAGAACATCGGAAGGATCCGGCTGATTTACTTCAATGGCCTTTTTTACTGCATTTTGTTTCCGGATCAGGCCTTCTTCGGTCAGTCCGGAACCGCGTCCGGTTACAATTTCTGCCGGAACATTTAACAGTGCTGAAAGAACGGCACTGGAAGTGGTCGTATTTCCGATGCCTGCTTCACCGGTGGCAATCAGCTGATATCCTTCTTTTTTTCGTTGTTTTACCATCTGGATTCCTGTCAGAACGGCCTGTTCTGCCTGCGCTCTTGTCATTGCAGGTTCCTGAGTCATATCCTTTGTCCCTCTGGCAACTGCACATGGAATCATACCATCTACAATGTCGATCATACCCATATCAATCGGGAACACATCTGCATGACAGACAGAAGCCATTGCACAAAGGCTGGTAGTATGATTCAGCAGTGATTTTGCGATTGCAGTTGTAACATCATGGGTACTCTGAGCAACCCCTTGTGCTAAAACACCATTGTCTGCACAAAAAACGAGAACACATTTTTTTGAAATGCGAATCATGGGTGTGCGGGATGCTCCGGCAATCTTTGCAAGTAAAGTTTCCAGTTTTCCAAGACTTCCTACCGGTTTTGCAATATGATCAAAATGATTGATACAAAGATCATAGGCATACGGATCAGCAGGCTGTATATTTGAAATAAGTTCGGTTAATTCCATGAGATACCTCCAACGTAAATATATTAGACACTGATTCAAATTTTAAGCGTTCCTGCCTGCTTTGTCAAATATCCATTAAAAAACTCAATTTGGAAGGTTACGAGAGCAAATCACTCCTAGCAGTTTGCTTGACAGTCAAAAAAACTGTAGCTATAATCATGCTTATGATTTTGAATTGAACAGATCAGTCTTTTACGTATGAGGTAATGATGAACAGTTTATATTTTATCCGTCATGGACGGACTGAAGCAAATGAAAAGAAACTTTACTGCGGTTCTACAGACCTTCCGTTATCGGAACAGGGAATAGAAGAGTTACAGACTCTGGCCTATACTGTACCTGCGGAGACTCTTTTTGTGACCAGCGGTATGAAACGTACCGAACAAACATTAGAAATTTTATTTGGAAATGTACCACATCAGACAGATGCTCATTTTAGAGAAGTCGATTTTGGACTTTTTGAGATGAAAGGTTATGAGGAATTGAAAGACCGGGAAGATTATCAGCAGTGGATTTCCGGTGACAATGAAAAAAATATCCCGCCTCAGGGAGAAAGCGGAGAGCAGATGGTGAACAGAGTTCTGGAGGGACTGCAGCAGCTGCAAACGATGGATCAGCCGGTAGTTCTGATTGCTCACGGCGGTGTGATCGCAGCAATAATGGCATATCTTTTTCCGGAAGAAGGTAAAAACAGATATCAGTGGCAGCCACAGCCGGGACACGGATATTTGATCATAGAAGGGAAATATCAGGAGATTACAGATGAAAAAAGTATTTAATTTAACGACCAGTGAAGATGATCTTCAGAGATTTCAAAACGCTGCAGAATTAGAAAAACTGCTGCAGGGATTTGACGGTGTAGAACTGATGTATTTCGGTGAAGATCAGAAAAAAATCCTTTCTGAAGATCAGGTGATCGGTCTGCATATGCATTTCTTTCCGTTTTGGCTGGATTTCTGGAATCATAACGAAGAAGCACTTTTGAAAGAATTTGATAATCGGGAAACTTGGGAACAATATTATGGCGGTTCTGACAGAGATGCGATCATCCGGCGTTATCGGGAAGATTTAAAACATGCCCATCGATACGGAGCTGAATATGTTGTATTTCACGTATCCGATGCATCCATTGAAGAATCTTTTACATGGAACTATCATCATACCAGCGAAGAAGTAGTTGATGCGACAGCGGAACTTGTTAATGAGATTTTTAAAGAAGAAGACGGAAGTCTCATTCTGCTTTTAGAAAATCTGTGGCAGCCGGGACTACAGTTTACAGATCCTAAGATCACCAAACGATTAATGGATCAGATACAATATCCGAACAAAGGCATTATGCTGGATACCGGACATCTGCTGCATACCAATACTGCTTTAAACTCCCAGGAAGAAGGGGTTGCTTACATTCATAAGATGCTGGATGAACATGGAGAACTTTGCAAATGGATCCGTGGGATTCACTTAAATCAGTCTCTTACAGGAACCTACTGCGAAGAAACAAAGGCAAATCCGCCTGCAATGGAACCAACTTATGCCGGACGATACAGTCAGATGTTTTTTCATGCTTTCGCAGTAGACAAGCATGAACCGTTTACCTGTAACGGAGTGCGGGAAATGATTCAGCGGATTTCACCGGAATATGTAAATTTTGAATTTATTACAGCAGATTTGGCTCAGCACACCGAATATCTGGAAAGGCAGATGAAAATCTTTCGTGATAACGAAGATTCTATCTGAGTATAGGTGAAAAACAAATGAAAAAATATTTCACAGCATTTCAAATGACCCAGTCCATGTTTTGTTCCATTCCATTTCCATGCAGACAGTGGGATGAAAACAGCCGTCCTTATATGATGTTCTTTTTGCCGGTGGTTGGCTTAGAAATTGGTATCTTTTGGTATCTTTTAGACCAGATTGCGGTATGTTTTCAGCTGCCGTCTCTGATCTATGCTTTGCTCATGTGCGCATGGCCTTATATTTCCAATGGTTTTATGCATCTGGATGGATTTATGGACGTAACGGATGCCGTATACTCCTGGCGGGATCTGGAAAAACGCAGACAGATTCTGAAGGATTCTCATGTAGGATCATTTTCCGTTGTATGGTGTATCTTTTTGGTTCTTGCAGGATTTGCAGCATTCGGAGCAACAACAGCAGCGGAATCAAAAGAATGCCTGCTGCTCATTCCTGTGATCAGCCGATGCTGTTCTGCACTGGCAGTCATGAACTTAAAACCGATGAGTATCAGCCAGTATGCCGGAACAAAAGCATATCCGAAATGGCATACGGTTATAATTATCCTGTTCTTAATTCTCAGCATTGGAGGCTCATTCACTGTTCTTGGAAAATATGCACTTCCGTTTCTTGGAGTTGTGATCGGATATGGGGCAGCACTTCGAAAAGCGTATCAGTCTTTGCAGGGAATGAATGGAGATATTTCCGGATTTTGTATCTGCATCAGTGAATTGTGCGGAATACTCGTACTTGCGATGCTTTAATGAAAATGAAACTTAAAAATGGGTAAGAAAAAAGGAACCGTCAGGAATTCGGTTCCTTTTCCTATAGAGGCAAATAAATTCGTTAATTTATCCTGCAAAAAAACAACCATATCTTGCAGACATACGGTTGTTCGATTTACAAAACAATATGATATGTTTCCTATCGACCGTAAGAATCATTTTATAAATCCATACAAGCAGTTCTCCTGACTTAAGATCAACATTTCAAAACGCCTTCCCAGTTTTCACCAGTGACATATTGTCTTGAAACTCCCTAACACAGTGGCGGGACCGTACCGGACTTTCACCGGTTTCTCTATGAATCCTTTCGGAACTTGTACTTCTTGCACGTTCATTAACTTGTTAATACTTTAACACATTTAAGAGTGTTTGTCTACAATATATTCTGTAGGAATTTCATTTTTTTTACAGTAGGCATCTACGGTCGATCCTTCATAACATCGGATCTTTGTGGAGCGATTGAAAATGAACTGGCAGCATATGGAAAAGTGGTGCGAGTGGCCGGAAAAAACAGATATGATACTTCTGTAAAAGTAGCAGAAACCTTCTTTGATGACGTAACTGCCACAGTCATTGCCAGCGGAAAGAACTTCCCTGACGGGCTGTGCGGCGGCCCTCTGGCAGCCGCATTAAATGCCCCACTGATTTTAACCAAAGATGGGGATCTAACAGCTTCTGATTACGTAAGAGCTCATAAAATCACTTCCGGTTATGTCCTTGGAGGTACCGGAGCACTTACAGAAGAAACCGTTAATACCATTTTCGGAATTACAAAATAAATCCGACAAAGAACTTCCGAAACACTACAGGACAGAAGCTTGCTGAATTTAGATCCACTCCAAACAGGCGATTCTAAAAAAGGATCGCCTGTTTGCTTTTTACATCACAAATCTGAAATCCAAAATTCGACAAGAATTCTATTGACAAAAAATAACAATACCGTATACTATGAGCGTGTAATTGAATATTGCAGTATCAGGTGCAGAGCTTTACGTCGGTTTTATTGCTCTGAAAGAGGGAATCAGGTGAAAATCCTGAGCGAACTGGTCACTGTAAGCAGGGAGCGAACTCCATAACCCATTGCATCACCCATAACATGCGAGAAGGAGGAGGAAACGATGATCTGTGAGTCAGGAAACCTGCCTGGTACATGAGATGTGCTCCAGATACAGCATAAACATCCAAAAAGCTATGAGGGAAACGGTAATCTTGTAGTTTGTTCGTTGTGTCTGCTTGGGTGGCAGGTGCTTTTTTTGTGGTTTTATGTCGGAACCTATGTTCTTTCTTAAAATCCGACAATGCCGCAAGCTGATAAAATGATAGCTAAAACTCTGCACTTTAGATCATTATTTGTGGATGGGTCTCTTAGCAAGAAAAATACACATATTTGCCTCTTGATTTTCCCGGACATTCATTATTCTAATTCCCTTTGGAATAATGGTACGGAAAATGTTTCGGGAATCCGGCAGATGCATGAGTTCTTCATCTGCCGGGAATCACAAAAAGAGAGGCTTTTACAGCCTCCACTAGTTAATATCATATGATTTGCTGTTCTGTGTATTCCCTACGCAGAACGCAGCGGACACACTTGCAGGGGATGTCTAGCCCATCCCCGCAGGAATGTTCGTAGCTGCAGTGGAGATGAATATGCAAAATTTCTCTGAAATCTATGATTTCAGTAAATTTTAAAACTCTTTTATGCTCCAAAATTTAAGGGGGACTGATAAGTTTCAGTCCCCCTTAAATGATTTCTATTTCAGATTCTTTATTTTTCGTTTTTATCAGCCAAAAGTTTCTCTACACTGGCAAGTTTTACACAAAGTACAAAAACTTTAGAAGCAACTTTCATTTCTTCAATAGAAGGGAATGTTGGTGCGATTCTGATATTAGAATCTTCCGGATCCTTTCCGTATGGGAAGGTAGCACCGGCACCTGTCATTACAACACCCAATGCTTTACATTTTGCGACGATCTCTTTTGCACATCCCGGCATAGAATTAAAGGAAATGAAGTATCCACCGCGAGGTTTGATCCAGCTTCCGATTTCAAGTCCGCCTAATTCTGCTTCCATAGTATCTAAAACTGCTGCGAACTTCGGACGAAGCAGTTCTGCATGCTTTTTCATATGTACATTTAAACCGTCAATATCTTTGAAAAATCTTGCATGACGGAGCTGATTGATCTTATCATGTCCAATGGTCTGTACTGTCATTTGACTCATGATAAATTCAATATTTTCAATGGAAGATGCAATTGCAGAAACACCGGAACCCGGGAAACTGATTTTGGAAGTAGATGCGAAAATATAAACCATATTTGGATTTCCTGCTTTTTTACATTCATCCAGAATATTTAAGATTTCATCATGGGTTTCATCATACAGATGATGGATACAATAAGCATTATCCCAGTAAATACGGAAATCTTCTGCAGCCGGTTTTAAATTTGCAAAACGTCTTACTACTTCATCAGAGTAAGAGATTCCTGTCGGGTTCGAATACTTTGGCACACACCAGATTCCTTTTACCGCAGGATCATTGTTTACGTAATGTTCTACCAGATCCATATCCGGACCATCATCCAGCAACGGAATATTGATCATTTCAATGCCAAAAGTTTCTGTAATTTTAAAATGTCTGTCATATCCAGGAACAGGACATAAGAATTTCACTTTGTCCAGTTTATACCATGGATCAGAACCATTGACACCATGTGTAAAAGAACGTGAGATGGTATCGTACATAATATTTAAGCTGGAGTTTCCGCAAACGACTACATTGTCCTTTTCTACGGACATCATATCTGCAAGAAGACGACGGCATTCGCCGATTCCATCTAAATCACCATAGTTACGTGTATCGTTACCGAGCATGGTTCTCATATCGGAAGAGCTGTTTACAACATCCAGCATTGGCATACAGAGTTCTAACTGGGAAAAACCAGGTTTTCCGCGTGCCATATTCAAATTCAAGCCTTTTGATTCCATTGTCTTGTATTCTTCATCCAAAGCTGCTTTTAAAGTGAGTAATTCGTCTTTTGTTAAATCTTTATACGCTTTCATAATAATTCCTCATTCACTTTCTTAAGTTTTCATTATCCCAAACAGTATAAATGTATATTTGTATACAATGTTGCTCGAAACATTAATATAATAACGAAAAACAATCGAAAATGCAACTACATTTATATATAAGAAACGAAATTTTTGCAAAAAACTACAAAACCGTTTTTAAAACAAAGAAACATTTGTTTGCTTTTTATCTGATAGTATGTTATGCTTATGTTAATTAACGAAAATATGTTTGGGAGGTAAACATATGGCTTACGGAAAAATCAGTGAGAAACAGACACAGATCTTATCTTACATTAAATCAGAAATCTTAAGCAAAGGCTATCCGCCATCAGTACGTGACATCTGTCAGGCGGTTAATTTAAAATCTACATCATCAGTTCATTCACATCTTGAAACATTAGAGAAAAACGGATATATCAGACGTGACCCGACCAAACCACGTACGATTGAAATTCTGGATGAAAATTTCGGACTTTCTAAACGGGAAATGGTAAATGTTCCGATCGTAGGTACGGTTGCGGCAGGTCAGCCAATCCTTGCCGTCGAAAACATCGAAAGCTATTTTCCGATTCCATCAGAATATATGCCGAATCAGGAATCTTTTATGCTGAAAGTTAAAGGTGAGAGCATGATCAATGCCGGAATCTTTGACGGAGATTATATTTTAGTAAAACGCCAGAGTTATGCAAAAAATGGCGAGATCATTGTTGCTCTGGTCGACGATTCTGCTACCGTTAAGACACTTTATATTGAAGACGGTCATTTCAGACTGCAGCCAGAAAATGATTACATGGATCCGATCATCCTTCCTTGTGTAGAGATCATCGGAAAAGTATTCGGCGTATTCAGAATTTTTGAATAAAATCTCGAATCAGTTTTAAATGTATCAGTTCTAGATAAGCATCAACCAACGAGTGTTTATAAGTTAGTTCAAAAATCTGCTTGCAATTTCATTAGAAATCGTTTATGATGCTTCTTGTACATGACTGGCGGAAACAGCAAAAGCTGCGTAGGAGTACCTACAGGGAATGTACATATGATTAGAAACAGCCGACCGCCTGGGCACATTGGAGACAGTGTGTTCAGGTGGTCTTTTTTTATTTCATTGAAATGACTTGATGGCATTACTAAAAGGGAATCTCTTCCCTATGAAATAAAAAAGAGCATTACACATTGGTACTTAGAAATCTCTATAAAATCTGGAAACTCATAAAAAACAGGAGGATATGAAAAAATGAAAAAAATTTCAATCTATGACGAACTTCAGAGCAAAACTTATCCGGGACGCGGAATCGTTCTTGGAAAATCTGCAGACGGAAAAAAGGCAGTTTGTGCTTATTTTATTATGGGAAGAAGTGAAAACAGCCGTAACCGTGTATTTGTAGAAGAAGGACAGGGAATCCGCACACAGGCTTTTGATCCTTCCAAAATGGTAGATCCAAGTCTGATCATTTATGCTCCTGTAAGAGTTCTTGGCAACAAAACAATCGTTACCAACGGCGATCAGACAGATACCATTTATGACGGTATGGACAAACAGCTGACCTTTGAACAGTCTTTAAGAGTCAGAGAATTTGAACCGGACGGTCCGAATTATACACCGAGAATTTCAGGTGTGATGCACATTGAAAATGGAAAATATAATTACGCAATGTCAATCTTAAAAAGCAACAATGGAGATCCTGATTCCTGCAACCGCTACACATTCGCTTATGAAAATCCAAAAGCAGGGGAAGGACGTTTTATCCATACTTACGCAAAAGACATCAACCCGCTTCCAAGCTTTGAAGGAGAACCTACTTGGATCTCTATTGATACCGATGATATAGACACCTTTACCGATAAGATCTGGACAAGTTTAAATGAAGATAACAAAGTTTCTCTGTTCGTAAGATTTATCGATATTGCATCTGGAACTTATGAAACAAGAATCGTAAACAAAAATGTTTAATACCGATTTCATTGATGAAATCTAAAAGTCCATGAAACTACGGAATATTTTTCACATGGAAGCGATAAAAAAAGGAGATATAAATCATGAACGAAATTCAGTTAAAATACGGATGTAACCCAAACCAGAAACCTTCCCGCATCTTTATGGAAGACGGATCAGATCTTCCGGTAAAAGTGCTGAGCGGAAAACCTGGATATATTAACTTTTTAGATGCCTTCAACGGATGGCAGCTTGTCAAAGAACTGAAAGAAGCGACAGGACTTCCTGCAGCTACTTCTTTCAAACACGTATCACCGGCAGGTGCAGCGGTAGGTCTTCCTTTAGATGATACATTGGCTAAAATTTACTGGGTCGATGATCTTGGCGAATTATCACCATTGGCATGTGCTTATGCAAGAGCCAGAGGAGCTGACAGAATGTCTTCTTTCGGTGATTTTATTGCATTGTCTGACGTTTGTGATGCTGATACCGCAAAACTGATCAAAAGAGAAGTTTCTGACGGTGTCATTGCTCCGGGATATACGGAAGAAGCATTGGAAATTCTGGCATTAAAGAAAAAAGGAAATTATAACGTCATTCAGATCGATCCTGATTACGTACCTGCAGAATTGGAAAGAAAACAGGTATTTGGCGTTACTTTTGAACAGGGAAGAAATGAACTGGACATCAACGGTGATCTCCTTTCTAATGTTGTGACAGAAAATAAAGACATTCCTGCGGAAGCATTGATCAATTTAAAAATTGCATTGATCACATTAAAATATACACAGTCAAACTCTGTTTGTTACGTAAAAGGCGGACAGGCGATCGGCATCGGTGCCGGACAGCAGTCCCGTGTACATTGTACCCGTCTTGCCGGACAGAAAGCAGACAACTGGTATTTACGTCAGTCTCCAAAGGTACTGGGACTTCAGTTCTTAGATACTCTTGGACGTGCCGAAAGAGACAATGCTATCGATGTTTACATCGGAGATGAATATGAAGATGTTTTAGCAGAAGGCGAATGGCAGAAACGTTTTAAAGTGAAACCGGAAGTGTTTACAAGAGAAGAAAAAAGAGCATGGCTGGACGGCAATACCAATGTTTCACTGGGTTCCGATGCATTTTTCCCATTCCCGGATAACATTGAAAGAGCGAAAAAGAGCGGTGTAAAATATATTGCACAGCCGGGCGGATCTGTACGAGATGATCTTGTTATCGAATGCTGTAATAAATACGATATGGCAATGGCATTTACAGGAATCCGTTTATTCCATCATTAATTTTTCCATCGTTTAAAACTAAAAAACATAACCTGACAGACAAATGTTGCAGAAACTGCGATGTTTGTCTGTTTCCTTTTCCCGAATTTCAGAAAAACTCGCGGAATTTCTCGATAATTCGATTACTAAAGCAGTCCATTTTGTATATAAAACGCTTTCTTTTTTTCAAAAAAACATGTACTATAGAAACAGATTGTCATAAAAACTGAAATCTATCCAAAACCTAAAGTTTTTAGATGATAAAAATATCAACGATCAAATGGAGAATTACTATGAGCACTCAGGAAAGAGAAGAAGGAAAGCACGTTCGCCGTGTACGTTATAAAGGAACTCATCCGAAAAAATTTAGTGAAAAATACAAAGAACAGAATCCGGAAAAATATGCAGATACCATAGAAAAAGTAATCAGTAAAGGAAGCACTCCGGCTGGAATGCATATTTCTATCATGGTACAGGAAATTCTGGACTTTTTACAGATTCAGCCAGGGCAAAAAGGACTGGATGCAACACTCGGTTATGGCGGACATTCTACAGAAATGCTGAAATGTCTGAAAGGGGAAGGACATCTGTATGCATTGGATGTGGATCCAATCGAAATCGTCAAAACAAAAGAACGGCTTGCTTCCCGCGGATTTGGTCCGGAAATCCTTACGATCAAACAGATCAATTTTGCAAATATCGATGAGGTGGCAGCAGAAGCAGGAAAATTTGACTTTATTTTAGCCGATCTGGGTGTTTCCTCAATGCAGATTGACAATCCGGAACGAGGATTTACTTACAAAGCCGAAGGACCTTTAGATCTTCGTTTAAACCCGGAAAAGGGAGAATCTGCGGCAGAACGGCTCCGTTCTATGGATTATGAAGAAATTGTCGGAATGCTTGTTGAAAATTCCGATGAACCTTATGCAGAAGAAATTGCGGAAGAGATCATGAAACAGCAACGGATCAGCTCTATCGAAACAACGACAGATCTTCGAACTGTTATTGAACGTGCATTACAGTTTCTTCCGGCAAAAGAACAGAAAGATGCTGTGAAAAAAGCCTGTGCCAGAACTTTTCAGGCACTGCGTATTGATGTAAACAGTGAATTTGAAGTACTTTATAGTTTTCTGGAAAAACTTCCGGATGTTATGGCTCCAGGCGGACGAGCTGCCATTCTGACCTTTCATTCCGGAGAAGACCGCTTAGTCAAAAAAGCTTTCAAAGATTATTATAAAGCCGGCATTTTCAGTGATTATTCCAAAGATGTGATCCGTCCGTCTGCGGAAGAATGCAGCCGCAATCCACGGGCAAAATCAACAAAAATGAGATGGGCTGTGAAAGCAGACTAAAACAAAGGAGAAATAGCTATGGCAGATTTTTCAAAATTAAATCAGCTTCCGACAGAAGTGAAACAGCTGATCGTTACGGGACAGTCACTGATCGAAGAAGCAAATACCACATTAAAAGACCGATATTGTAATTTTGACCTGACTTCCAAACGACAGTTGAAGGGCGATTGTGCTAAAGTAGAAAAATGTATCCAGAGATTGGTCAATGGAAATGTTACCGAAAAAAGTATCGGACAGTTAGAAGCAGCTGTTACCTGCCTGAAAACATCATATACCGGACTGGTTGCATTTTTCAGCAGATAATCGGAAGATTTTTATATGCAAATAACAATGATGATCACAGAATCGTGATTTTAACTTTCATACGTAACTGTCGTATCATTTAACTAGAATCGGACAATGTTTACATAACCAAATTATGTAAACATTGTCCGATCTTTTTTTAGTCCTCACGCAGCTTCACATATTTTGCTGCAGAACGGCGTCTGTCATTTCCAATATTTGCATAATGCTTTTTCGTTGTATTAACATCTTTATGTCCAAGTACGTCTGCGACCAGATAAATATCCCCCGTTTCCCGATAAAGTGCTGTTCCATAGGTACTGCGCAGTTTATGGGGCGTAATCTTTTTCAGTGGTGTCACATGTTTGGCATATTTTTTGACCAGATTTTCGACTGCACGAACGCCCATCCGTTTTCGCTGGGTGGAGTAGAAGAGTGCGTGTTCATGACCTTCTACTGGAATCACGGTGCTCCGGTCACCTTCGATGTAGTCTGAAAGCGCTTTTGCAACTTCTTCCCCAAAATAAACGATCATTTCAGAACCGCCTTTCCGAAGCACTTTAATTCCATAATTTTTAAAATCCACATCTTCAATATCCAGGCCGATGCATTCTGAAACACGAATTCCTGTGCCCAGCAGCAGTGTTACAATAGCAAGATCTCTCTGTTTTGTTTTCTCATAATACGCTTTTTGCTGACCGGTCAGATTTTCACCGCCTTTTTCAATAAAATCCAGCAGCATTGCCGTTTCATCTGCTTCCAGACGAATGATTTCTTTCTCATGCAGCTTCGGCATATCTACCAAAAGGGTAGGATTGGAGTGAATCATTTCTCTTTTGAAAAAATAGTTGTAAAAACTGCGGAGTGCCGATATTTTTCGTTTGATTCCCCGCTCACCGTTGGTGATCAGATTGTCATGTTCATCGGAATATACCTTTAGATATTCCATATATTCTTCAATATCTACCGACTGCAGCTGATCTAAAACAGATACCTGAAAATCTTCTGGTTTATATTCTTTGTAAATCGGATTTTCTTCAATCAAAAATCGAAAGAACACAATCAGATCATAGGCATAGGAAATCCTTGTCTTCGTACTGGTCGTTGGCTCAATTGCTCGAAAATAGTCTTTTGCAAAAGGCGGCAGCCGTTTCAGCAGTTCCCTCAGTTTTAATGTATTGTCAACCGTAACCTGTTCGTGATACGTAATTCTGTTATCGTTTTCCATAGTCATTTCCTTTCCATCGATCACTCCCAAAAAGAGGATCGAGATGTCGTTGCCCGATACCTCAGTATAGCTTTTTTTCGGCAAATTTGCAAATTGGCGTCAGAAATGATAAGATGAACAAATATTACCGTTACAGCTTTAGTAACGATTATCAAAGGAGTTTTTATGAAGTTAATAAAAGCAGCTGATCAAGAACGATTATGCAAAGTGGAAGCGCTCTATCTGCGTGCTTTTCCGGAATCAGAAAGAAAACCATTTCAGGAAATGATACAAAAACAGGAAGAAAAAACGATGGAGATTCTTTCTATTGAAGATGAAAATGCCTTTTTAGGGCTTGCAATTCTTGCACACGACAAGGACATTACCCTTTTGGATTATTTTGCCATTTCGGACGAAATACGAGGTCAGGGGATTGGTTCTAAAGTCATTCGCAGTCTGCAGGAACGTTATCAGGAACAACGTTTCATTCTGGAGATTGAAACTACCAAGAAACCCTGCAGTGATCTTGAAATGCGTAAGCACCGCAAAGCATTTTATTTAAGAAATGGTCTGCATACCATGGATTTTGATGTAAATCTGTTTGGTGTGGAAATGGAAATCTTATCCAATGCCGACCAGATCAGTTATGACGAATATATCGATGTCTATATCAATGCATGTGATCCAAAATATGCAAAAAAAATTCATCTGATCCAGGAATAAAAGGACATCAGCAGTAAAAAAATGAAATTCCCGAGAATTTTATTCGTTAAAACCAGATGCAGACTTTTCAAAAGATTTTTTACATGTTATAATGAGAGGACTTACGAGAAGTTATCATAAGTAAATTAATTTTAAAGGGGAATACACAAATGAATCGTATCGGTATGAATATCGTCATGGGAACACTTTGGATTCTCGTAGCAATCTGGATGTTCACCTCAGGCAACGGAAATCCTGAAAATCAGGCTTCCGCAGCAATTCTTATAATTTTAGGATTAATGTTTTACTGGGCAGCGTTTAAAATGTTCCAGAATCCAAATCTGATCAAAAAGAACAAAAAAAATATGATCCAGCAGATTACTGATCCAAATTATAAAAGCAAGATTATTAATACAAAAAAGAAAAAATAAGCAATGTAATTAAGGGGTAAATCTTCGGATTTACTCCTTAAATTATGTTCAGAAAGAAGGAGAAATACTATGAAAACAAGAAAATTCTTTCCCATGATTCCCATCTTTTTGATCACTCTGCTTTTGGCAGTCGGTTGTCAGAATGTTCCACCGGAAAAACAATCCAAAGCACAGATTTCTTCGAACGTCCAATCTTCAGAAGACATTTCCTTTTCTGTTCGATTTCTAGATGTAGGGCAGGCTGATGCCGCATTGATCGAGTGTGACGATCATTATATGCTGATCGATGGCGGTGATACGGACAGCTCTTCTAAAATGTACACTGTTTTAAAAGAAGCCGGCATTAATCACTTGGATATTGTTGTTGGAACTCATGCAGATGCAGATCACATCGGCGGCCTTGCCGGTGCATTAAACTACGCCACTGCCGATGTTACCCTCTGTTCTACCACCTCCAATAACACCAAAGCCTTCGAAAATTTTAAAAAATATGCCGAAGCGAACGGCGGAGGTATTACCGTTCCGGAAATCGGAGATAAATACTATCTTGGAAATTCTCTGATCACAATCTTAAGTGTCAATGCCGGAAATGATTCTAATAACAGTTCCATCGTTTTAAAACTGGAATACGGTGATACTTCCTTTTTATTTACCGGAGATGCGGAAAAAGAGGCCGAACAGGAGATGATCGAAAGCGGAGAAGATCTCTCTGCAACCGTATTAAAAGTGGGGCATCACGGAAGTGCCGGTAGCAGCAGTAAAGAATTTCTTGAAGAAGTAGATCCGGAATATGCCGTCATTTCTGTAGGGGAGGACAATTCGTATTCCCACCCTGCCAAAGCGGCTTTGGATCGACTGAATGCACAGGATGCAGAAATTTACCGTACGGACCTGCAAGGTGAGATTCTAATGACTTCTGATGGAGAAACAATCCAGATTTCTACTAAAAAGGAAAATGAGGAAAATAACTCTCAGGCCGAAGAAGATTATATTCTGAATACAAACACAAAAAAGTTTCATCATCCTTCCTGCAAAAGCGCTAAACGAACAAAAAACGAAAATAAGCAGGAATTTCACGGAACCAAACAGGAACTCCTTTCTATGGGATATAAGGCATGTAAAAACTGCAATCCTTAATGCATTTTTTATGTTTTCTTATTATCCAAAGAAATTTGCAGATTAAAAAAGAAAAAGGAACTTATCATTTTACGCTATGCAACAATTACAAAATACAGAATTACTACAAACATTACAAAAAGAAATCCCGATCATCACCGCTCAGATTCGGGCATTATATGCAGAACTGGATCAAAAATTTCATCTTTCCGGTGCAAAAATCCCCATTACTTTTGGATTTGATACCGATTTGCTTGGATCTTATACCAGGGATGGGAGAGGAGAGAAGGAACATTTTCACTTTTCCTTATTATTTGTAGGATATGCCGTGAAAAAACCGTTATCAAAGGAAGATCGTCTGGATCTGTATAAGCATGAATATGCCCATTATATGCAGCACAATATAGAAATTCCAAAACAATACCAATGGCAGCCGGGATTACACGGAAGTGCCTGGAAATATTGTTGCTCACTGATCGGTGCTGTACCGACTCCTTATTACAAAGCCGGAGAAGCACTTTTAAAACAGGATTATGAAAAGAAACTGAAAAACCCGATTCACGATAAAACGATTCCGATCAGAGACGTTTATCGTCGGGAAAAAGCTTATCAAAAAGAGAAAGAACAAATTGTCACATATCAGATTGGGGAAAAGATCATGCATCCAAAATTCGGTGAAGGACATATTGAACATATTCAACAGACTTCCGGAACTGTCAGACTTCATATCCGATTCCAGGAAGATTTAAAAGTCATTGACCAGAAATGGTTGCAGCAAACAAAATACAAACCATCAAAAAAATAGAACTGTTAAATTTTATCTATAAGGAGCCTGTCATAATGAACTCTGAATCATCTAAAAAAACATTGTCAGCCCTTTCTCCTGTAATATGGGCACCGAAAGAAAAACCATGTGCAATCTTACAGATTACTCATGGGATGACAGAACATATCGGTCGATATGAACATTTTGCAAAAATATTGAATTCCCACGGCATTCTGGTTGCCGGATTTGATCTGCGGGGACACGGTACGAATCTGGCAGAATCCAGATGTGCTTCCTTCAGAAGCAATGGATGGGAGAGCAGTATCGAAGATATTCATCAATTTTATCAACTGCTGAAATACAGTTATCCTGAGATACCACACTTTATGCTCGGTTTTTCTTTAGGATCTTTTTTACTGCGGGAATATTTATCAGTTCACAGCGAAGATCAAATCGCAGGAGCCATCATTGCAGGAACCGGGGAACAGCCAAAATTCCTTTTACAGATCTTAATTGCCATCATTAAAACACAGGTACAAAAAGCCGGTTTTGACAACACAACACCTTTGGTCAAAAAACTTTCCTTTGAAACATATAATCAAAAATTCGCACCAAATAAAACAGCGTTTGATTGGTTATGTTCCGATGAAAACGAATTAGCTTTATATTGTGCCGATCCAATGTGCAGCGACAGCATTTCTTCAGGATTATTTTTGCAATTGTTAGAATCTATGAAACGGGTCAATGGGATCAAAAGCTATCAGAATTGGAATCGGAAAACACCAGTTTTATTATTATCCGGAAAAAACGATCCGGTGGGCGACTTTGGAAAAGGCGTCCTTCAAGTAGAAAAATCTATGAATCAGGCACATTTGAACTGCACAATGGAACTGATTGCTGATGCACGTCATGATCTGCTACACGAAGAAAACAGTGGTGCAGCCGAAAAAGCCAGAATAATGATCATACAATGGATTTTAAAACAACTCAAAAATGCATAAATATCTGGAAAAATAGACCAATTGGAAGCGTGAGATAGACTTTCCAATCTATTCCACAAACACTAATTTTTCGAATAGATTGTGCCATGGTCATGCCTATACGTCTTTTTCCCCGTCTTTCTCTACGAATCCTCCCACGGGCTGGGTTATTCAATTTTTTACAAAAATCCGAAAATTGATGCTCTTTCGTTCGCAAATAAAAAAGAAACTTACCATTCACTCTCGCAAACATAAAAATCCTCCGGATATCACATCATCTGAAACATTCGTTCTACGTGATATTCGAAGGATTTGTATTCTTATATTTTTATATGAAATCTTATTCAGCAAACACCAAGCTCGTTTTGCTCTTATTATGAAAGATCTGCAGTCTGTTCTTAATGTAAAAATATCCTGCAAACGCTCTTATTATAAAAGACCTGCAAATGCTATTCCCGCGGCTCTGTTATTTATAAACATCTTCATAATATGGAACTACCAGATATTGTCCTTTCAGGATCTTTGTACTTGATAACTGGTTTAATTTTATTACTTCTTTCATATAATCGTTCCTTGATTCATAAGGACCATTTTCCATATATTTTCCGGCAATGCTCCATAAAGAATCGCCGCCCTGAATTTCAATCTGTGTATAATATTTATAATAAACTTTTTCTGTATCGTCTGCAGTATTGGCTTTTGTCAGAATTTGGAATCCGCCGATGGCAAATAAACCAATGATGAAAATCGTTAATAAACATTTTACAAACATCTTTTTTACTTTTCTGATCGTTCTTTTTTTCTGTGCTCTTCTTGGTGTTCTTTCACTTCTCATAGCAAACCTCCGAATGTATGTTCCAAACATCTGTTCCATATATGCATTATATTTTACAAACATGCTTATGTCAATGGGTATTCGAAAATTTGTTCGGAAAATTTGTTCGATTTTTCTGTTTTTTGTTTCCTGAACTAAAAATACCGCCTTGAATTATCACCGTGTTGGGTAGAAGTTAAGTTCTGAGCCATAATCGCACCTCCAATCAATCTGCTGTTTTCACTTAGATTGTACTGGATGGAACAGGAAAAAGGAAGTTTGTCGCATACGCAAATAAGCGATACCTGGTTGTTCAAACCAAGTATCGCTCATTATGTTTTTTGCTAACCTCGACTGCCAGATGCCATAATCATAGAAAATTTGTTGCTTCCTGTATTATGGGCACCCAGCATTTCCGGTGGCTTATTTCTCTTTTTGCTTATTTTATCAATCTCTTTTACAGATCCAAATTGGTCTCTTTCATGATTACATAATTTTTAATAATCTCTGCCGCACCATAGATTCCCACTTTTCCGGTATTGATGCAAAGGTCATACGTAGCTGCATCTCCCCATTTTTTATTGGAATAGTAGTTATAATAGCTGGCACGTTTTTTATCGTTTTGAAGAGCCAGTTTCTTAGCTGCTGCAAGATCAATATTTTCATATTCGGCAACTCGTGCTGCACGTTTTTCTAATGGTGCACGAACAAATACACTGACTACATTGTCAAGCTCTTCCAATGCATAATCAGCACAGCGTCCTACGATAACACAAGGTCCTTCTTCTGCAATTTTCTTGATCGCATCAAACTGTGCTAAAAATACTTTTTGTCCAATCGGCATTTCCTGCATTCCCATTGCTGCATATCCTGCAGAATAAGTATCCATGACCAGAGAATACAAAAAGCTGTTTGTCGGTTTTTCATCATGAGTTTCAAACAAAGACTCACAAATTCCACTGTCTTTTGCAGCTCTTGATAAAATTTCTTTATCATAATATGGAATCCCGAGATCTTCCGCAAGCTTTTTACCTACTGCACGACCTCCGCTTCCAAATTGCCTGCCTAAAGTGATGATTGTTTTTGTCGTCATGTAGATCCCCTCCTTGTATGGATTTTTTTGTATAATTATAACATACTATCAAAGTCTTTGGAATCTTTTTTGTGTAAATTTACTATTTTTTATTCATAAAAAATTCAATGCGACCGAAAATAACATTGATTGCGACCGCATTGATTCTAAATTGATTCTTTTCTCAATTTTTCCAACAGTTTTTGAAAATATTCCGGAAGTTCTGCGGAAAATTCCAGATATGCTCCTGTTCTTGGATGTACAAAACCAAGAACCATTGCATGAAGACACTGTCCCTGCAGTTTAAATGGACATTTTGCCGGACCATACACTTCGTCTCCGACCAATGGATGGCCAATAGAACTCATATGAACACGAATCTGGTGCGTACGCCCTGTTTCCAGCACACATTCGATCAATGTATAATTTCCAAAACGTTCCAATACCTGATAATGAGTCACTGCCGGTTTTCCATTTCGCTCATTGATCGCCATTTTCTTTCGATCTACCGGATGACGTCCAATCGATCCTTCTACCGTTCCCTGATCCGTCTTAATATTTCCATGAACCAAAGCACGATATTTTCGGGTAATCGAATGCTCTTTTAACTGTGCAGCAATGCTGTTATGGGACAGATCATTTTTACAAACAATCAGAATTCCCGTCGTATCTCTGTCAATTCGATGAACGATCCCCGGACGTGCCACTCCATTGATTCCGGATAAATTTCCATTACAATGATACAAAAGTCCGTTGACCAGCGTGTCTGTTGTATGTCCCGGTGCCGGATGAACGACCATTCCCTTTGGTTTATTGATCAGGATCACATCTTCATCTTCATATACGATTTCCAAATCCATTTTCACCGGAAGCACATCCAGTTCTTCCGGTTCCGGAATCGTTACTGCAACTTCCTCTCCTGCCGAAAGCTGATAGCCGCTTTTTACCGTCTTTCCGTTGACCAGTACAGAACCCTCTTTGATCAGTTTCTGCAGATAAGAACGGGTCTGTTCCGGAAATTGCTCCGTCAGATATTTGTCCAGACGCATCTGCTGTGAGTCCTGAATTACAAATAAGTATTCTTCCATTATGATTTCTCCTTTTTTCCGGAAAACAGTCCTTCTAATTCCTCTTCCTTATAAACAAAAAGGATCAGAACTGCCAACAGAACCGTCGCACAAGTGACATAAATATCGGCCACATTAAAAATCGGAAAATCAATTAATTCAAAATAGAAGAAATCAACTACATATCCCAGCAGGATTCGGTCGATCAGATTCCCAACGGCTCCTGCCGCAATAAACAGCAGAGAACCTCTCAACGGATGAAATCTTTTTTTCCACGGTAGCTTAAAATAGAGCCAGCCGATGATCAGACAGGCGGCCAAGGACATCAGGATAAAAAAGGATTGTTTTCCCTGCATCATCCCAAAGGCAGCTCCCCTGTTTTCAAGGTAATGAAGCTGAAATACACCGTCGATCAAAACAAAAGGTTCCTGATTCATCAAATTGGAAACTGCCAAAGCTTTTGTCCATTGATCAAATACAATAAGTGCAAGAAACGAACCCACTGCAACGAGCAGCCGTTTCCATGTAATATTTTGTTTCATAAATAAATTAACTCCTGAGTTTTCTTATTTTTCAAGCAGATATGCAGATGCCTGCAGTAATTCTTCGTCACTGACTGTACGGTCTACATAGGCATTTCCAAGTTCCTTTAATAAGATAAACTTGATCTTTCCGGCTTCCATTTTCTTATCAGACTTGGATACGCTCACAATATCTTCTGCTGCAATTCCCTCTGTGCGGATCGGCAATCCAAATTTCTGAAAGCATTGTTCTACCATCTTCAATTCGACTTCAGAAAAATAACCTCTCATAACACCCAGTTTCATCGCAGCCACACATCCGACAGCAACACACTGACCGTGGAGCATTTCAAAATTTTTCAGTTTTTCTACTGCATGTCCCAGCGTATGTCCAAAGTTTAAAAGTGCCCGTTCTCCCTGCTCTGTCGGATCATTTTCCACGACAGCTCTTTTGATCTTACAGCTTTCCATAATCATTGGTAATAAAGAATCATAATCCCGTTCCATGATCTTTTCTGCGTGTTCCATACACCAGTCAAAATAGGCTTTGTTTTTGATCAGACCATGTTTCAGAATTTCTCCCATACCGCAGGAAAACTGTTCTTTACTTAAAGTCTGAAGTGCAGACAAATTCATATAAACCAGTCTTGGCATATGAAATGCACCGACCATATTTTTATAACTGTCAAAATCGACTCCGGTCTTTCCGCCAATACTGCTGTCTACCTGTGAAAGCAGTGTTGTCGGTACCTGGATAAAGTCAATTCCGCGCAGATAGGTTGCCGCAGCATATCCGGTCATGTCTCCGATCACGCCCCCGCCCAAAGCAATCAGACAGTCTTTTCGGTCAAAACCATTAAGTATCAAATGTTCATACAATTTTTTAATCTGATCCAATGTTTTATTCTGCTCTCCGGCAGGAATGATAAATTCAGATACCTGTTCGAATTTTTCATATAATTTATTTTTTACAGTCTGCAGATAAAGGGGCGCAACATTCGAATCTGTCACTATACAAAGTTTATGACCGAGAAACCCCAGCATTTCGATTTCCTTCGCTAAATTTGAAAAATCTTTTTCAAATACGATGGAATAACAAAAATTCCCATCTTTTTTTACATTTAATCGTTCCATGATGTCACCTTCCAGAAGTCTTTTTTCAAAAAAAGCACCGGAAGCCATCGCTTCGGTGCTTTTAAGATTCATTGTTTAAAAATCTGTCTTAACCCCAGGAACGTCATATGCTTCTGACAGTACTTCCTGATAATCACCGCTGATATCTACACTGTTTGGTGTAACGATAAAGATATAGCTGGAAACTTTACGTAAATTTCCATCAATCGCATCACAAACACCTGCAGAAAAGTCAATGATTCTCTGAGCAAGATCCATATCAAGACCTTCAAAATTCAGTACTACCGCTCTTCCTGAACGTAAGGTCAATGTGATTTCTTTGGAATCTTCAAAATTTGTCGGTTTAATTACACATACTTCCATACCATTACTTCCTGAACGCCGTTTTGTGATCGGTGTAACTTTTGGAGATGATTTCGCTGCCTTTTTTGATTCTTCTGCAACGTCTTCATCCAGATCATAATCATAATCCTTTTCTTTTCTTTTGAAGAAGTTTCTTTTTGGGGCTTTTTTCTCCTCTTCTTCTTCGCTGTAATCTGTGTAATCGTCCTCATCGAACTCTTCTTCATCGTCAAGATTCATTATATCTGAAATTTTATCAAAAATACTCATGTAACTCACCTCTATTTATTATTTTTGTAATCGCGTTCCCCGAAGATTCCGGTGCCGACACGAACCATGGTCGCTCCCTCTTCAATCGCAACTTCGTAATCTCCTGTCATACCCATGGACAGAACATTCATGTATACATTATCAATGTTTTTCTCTTTAATGTCAACAGATAATTGTTTTAAAATGCGAAATACCGGTCTATTTTCCTCCGGATCTTCCGTATATGGTGCGATTGTCATCAGACCCTGTACAGAAATATTCGGAAGAACTGCAATCTGTCGAAGCAGATGTTCTGTCTCTTCGGTAGATATTCCGAATTTGGATTCTTCCTGAGCAACATTTACTTCCAACAGGATATTTACATGAATTCCTTTTTTTACTGCATCTTCGCTGATTGCTTCTGCAAGACGCAGAGAGTCTACCGAATGAATCAGTTCCACTTTATCTGTAATATATTTTACTTTATTTCGCTGTAAATGACCGATCATATGCCAATGAAGGTCTTTTGGAAGTATCTCGTACTTTTCGCACAATTCCTGCACCTTATTTTCTCCAAACACAGTCACTCCCTGTTCGATACAGGTTTCCATCATTTCTGTCGGTTTGGTTTTGCTGACAGCGATCAATGTCACTTCTTCTCTTTTTCTTCCTGCTCTTTTACAGGCATTACAGATTTTTTCTTCTACTTCAGCTAAATTTTCTTTTATAAATTCCATACTAATAAATCACCTGATTTTCCTTTACAGCTTCTGCATTTAACACGATTCTGTCATAAATATCAATTCCGAAAGTTGTTCCTTCTTCAATGATAGAATATTCTTCGTTGGAATACAGTACCTTTATTTTTCTAAATAAGGTATAACCCTGATTAATGCAGTAAACCCCTTCTAACTTTTCAGTTCTGCCGACCTGATAACGATCATTGCTGTCCGGAAGAATGATTCGATCTCCTACTTTCATATAGGTATCATTGGAAGAAAAATCTCCCTGATTCGGATCAATGTACACGAATCCATCAACAATCGAATAAAATGTTGGAAATACTTCTTCGGATTCCGCAGTTCCGTCTTTTGAAAATTTTTCTACTAAAAATCCTTTTTTATTGTTGTTCTCCGCAGATATAATCACATATTCCTCCGGAATTACAAAAAATTCTTTCGTTGTAATCGCAGAAGTCGGAATTTTCAGTCCGTCTGTATCATCGATCATAAACTGAATATCCGCATATCTTTCAGACGCAAAACGCACCATGGAACTATTAAAATCCAACTGCAGATACTGCTGACCGTTTTTATTTAAGATTGAAATATAACCCCAGCCGGTCGTATTATCCTTTAAAAACTTCACCTCAATTACAGAACGCTGTACCGTTTTTTCTTCTCCGTTTTCATCTGTTTCCTGCTTATAAGCAATTTCCTGCATCTGTTCTTCCGTCAAAGGAATGATCACAGACCAGTTTTCATCTGTAATCAGCTTATACACAGGATCTCCAGAACTAATCAGCTCTGTATTTCTAAGATTCTGGCTGCTGTAAGTGCTTTTATCAAACATTTCCGGTGTGATCGTGTCCGGTGTGATCGTTTCATAACCGTCCAGATGATATTCTACCACACCGCTTTTTTCCGCATAAACACGGGAAAATGCACTGATTTCTTCCCCGGAGAGAGATTCCAGTTCTTTTAACAGTGTCTGATTGGAAAGTTCCAGAATACTGCCATTGATCCTGTCATGAAAACTGTAAACTTCGGAAAAATTATTCTTTTCATAACTATTTGAGAAAGAACTAATCTCATTTTTCAAAGAAACAAAATTTTCATCAGATAAGTTGACATTTTCAGAGTTTTCCTGCAGATATTCTGACATTCTTCCGCTTTCATCTACAGAATAGACAACAGAAGCCTTAGAAACTTTCGATCCTTCTGCTGCATAATAATCAATATAGCCGGCATCCTCCGCATAAACTGTTTCCTCTTCACGCAAAATAAGCCCGGTAAACTGTTTGTTGGTTGCCAGACTGCCTGCAATGACTTCATATCCTGAAATATGGACACTTGTCAAAAACATATATAGATAAATGATCATATAAACCAATATCGCCCCGAAGAACAGGTTGGCAATATTAAACGGTTTTTTATATTTTACAACTTTTTTTCGTTTCTTTTTACTCAAAACTACCTCTTAGTAATGAAAGGATACTCTAATAAAAGAGTATCCTTTTCATGATTGTATTTATGTATTGGTTTTCTGAAACTAGCAGGAAACAACTACTTTTTCTTTGAGAGCATCTGATAATTCACTTTCTTCAACAGATGCGCTAAGTACGAAATTCACATCAAACTGTTCGCTGATGGCATCTAATGCAAGAACTGCATCTGTAATATCAGCACCTTCTAATCCAGCTACTTTTAAGAAGCTGTCTACGTACATCGCCTGTAAATCGTAATCCTGTGAGCATACACCGCAAATAAATCCTAAGAACTGATCTGCATTTTTTACAGGATATTCAGAAACATTGATTAAACGAACTTTATTATCAAGTTCATGCATATGCTTTGAACTCTTATCCAAATATACGATATTGCCTTCTGCTTCTTTTACTTCAGCATTTACCTTATCTAACAGATATTTTGTTTTTCCTTTTCCCTTATCTCCTACAATTAACTGTACCATTTGTATGTCCTCCTTGGGTCTTGCCTGTTATGATTGTAAATTATACTACAATTATTTTAAAATGACAACGTCTATTTGTTGATTTCTTCCAATAAATCATTCATTTTATCATATAAGATTCCTCTGTCATCTGCTTTTAATATGATAGAGATAAATTTTTTGCTCTCTGCATTTTCCGACAGCAGAACCAGACAGGATAATGCCTTCGTTGTCGTCCCAGTTTTTCCTGCCAGTACCGTCACACCTTCCGGAGCAATCTTATTTTTCGTAAAATACTGCATCGTATTTTCCCAGACAGGTGTCACCGGATTACCGTCAGCGTCCAGATATGATGCTGTGTGAGATACAGAACTGCAGATGTCATAAAATTTTTCACTCCCTAATGCATTCTGAAAGATCAGATAAAGATCATAGACCGTCGTATAATGTTCCTCATCATGCAGTCCGTGAGCATTTACAAAATGACTGCTGGTCGCCCCCAACAGCTGCGCTTCCTGATTCATCAGCTCTGCAAACTTTTCTGTGCTTCCTGAAATATAGTCAGCCAGTACATTCGCCGCATCATTGGCTGATTTCAGCATTAATCCGTAGATAAGTTCTTCTACTGAAATCTGATCACCGGCTTTTAATCCGCAGTGACTGGAACCGCTCTCCAACGTCACATTTTCTTCTGACACTGTTACAATGTCGTTCAGATTTCCATATTTTAATGCAATATATGCCGTCAGAATCTTTGTCGTGCTGGCCGGAAACAGTTTTTCATGTACATTTTTTGCATATAGTGTTTCCTGGTCAGTAATATTAAATAAGCCGGCTGCCTCTACCTGCGTCAGATCCGCTTCCCCGCAATCTATATTTTCATTTGCAATACAATAATTTGTACTCATCAAATGACTTGACTTCGCAGCATCTGTATCCGTCGGATAGAGTCCAAAATAATCACTGCTGATATCATATGCATTTGGCACTGTGTTCTGTTTCCCGCAGCTGGAAACAGAAAAAGCCATAGCCGTGCATAACAACACGGCTATTGATTGTTTTGAAAATTTATTTATAAATTTCACGCCACTCAAGATCTCCTCTGTCAAGTGATTTAATCAGCAGCTCTGCAGTTGCAAGATTGGTAGCCAGTGGAATATTATGCATATCGCATAAACGTACCACTGTATTTACATCAGGCTCATGAGATTTTGCCTGCAATGCATCTCTTAAAAAGATCACAAGATCGATCTGATTATGTTCGATCTGTGCACATAACTGCTGTTCACCCCCCAAATGTCCTGCAAGGTATTTGTGAATGTTCAGATTCGTTACCTCTTCAATTAATCTTCCGGTCGTACCTGTTGCATACAGCTCATTTTTGCATAAAATTCCTTTATAAGCAATGCAGAAGTTCTGCATCAGCTTCTTTTTTGCATCATGAGCAATCAAACCAATATTCATGTGGAAAATTCCCCCTTCTCTTAATATTTTCTTGGCTGCAGACCAACATTCAACACGATCCCTATTGCAATGTACAGCGAGGCCAGAGAAGTCAGACCATAACTGACAAAAGGCAAAGGAACACCGGTGTTCGGCATCAGTCCGGTTGCCACACATATATTGATAAAGCTCTGAAAACCAATCCACGATGCTACTCCACAGCAAATCAGGTTTCCGGCCAAATCTTTCGCATTTCTGCCGATCATAATAATTTCGATCACGATCAATAACAAGAGGATGATAATTGCAGCAGTTCCCAGAAATCCAAGTTCTTCTCCGGCTACTGCAAAGATGAAATCTGTCTGTGGTTCCGCAATATAGTTTGCATTTTTTACCGAAGCCACAGCATCATTATTTAATCCTTTTCCTGCCAACTGCCCTGAGCCAATTGCCATAATCGAATTTTGCTGCTGATATGCATCATTGGCAAACTTCGATGGATTCAGCCATGCCATAATACGATCGCGCTGATAAGATTTTAATATTTTCTGATCGTCTCTGATCACATATGCTAAAAACACAAGCGCAACCGGAGCAATCACCGCAATCATTCCACCGATATAACGGTAACTGAACCCAGCTACAAAGATCAGAGAACAAAAGACCAACGTAACGGTAATCGTTGTCGAAAGATCCGGTTCACTTACGATCAATACAGCAGGTATGGCAAACAACAGCAGTGAAACTGCAATCGTCTTCAGGTCATTGATCCTTTCATGTCTGTCAGAAAGAAATTTGGAGAAAAACAGGATCATTAAAATCTTGGCAAGCTCCGATGGCTGAATCTGAAAAACCTTCAGATCGATCCAGCGCTGTGCGCCTTTCACTTCCTTCCCTAGGGGCGAAAGAACAAGAATCAGCATCAGCACATTAAAAAGATAGATCAGCCAGTGCAGGTTCATGAAAATATTATAATCGATCAATGAACATACAAGCATTGCCACGGTCCCCAATACCAATCCAAAAATCTGCTGGCTTTGATAGCTCTTTTCAGCACTTCCAATGACCAAAATTCCAATCGTGGTCAGCAGATAGACAAGAATAATTAATTTGATTCGATAATTACGGAACTGGTACTGTTTAAACATAATACTCCTTAATCTTTTTTCTGCTTCAGATCCAGAATCGGAATATTTGCACAGAGTGCAGGAACTGTTCCGTTAGAACCTTCTGACTCTGTCTGTGTGATCTGGATATCCAAAGCATCACAGTCAATTTCCATATATTTGGAAATTACCTTAATAATATCATTTTTGATTGCTTCCATAATCTCAGGAGAACAGTTGGCACGGTCTGAGATCAATAATAATTTCAGACGATCTTTCGCCATACTTCCTGACGATTTTTTCTTAAAGAAATCTAATAAAGCCATCTCGCTACCCCCTCTTATTTGAAAATCTTAGAAAGTTTTTTCAAAAATCCTTCTTTTACGTCCAAGTCAAGCAGATCTACCTTTTCGCCCATCACACGTTTACAGATATTCATATAAGCCTGTCCTGCAAGAGAGCTGTCCCCAACACACGGCTCTCCCTGGTTTGTAGAAACAACGATGCTGTCATCATCCGGAACTGCTCCGATCAGATTGATCGCAAGGATCTCGATCACATCGTCAATGGACATCATATCCCCGCGTTTTACCATATCCATACGGAGACGGTTTACGATCAAATCGATCTGATGAATATCATTTGCTTCCAAAAGACCGATGATACGGTCTGCATCTCTTACCGGTGAAACTTCCGGAGTTGTAACGATCAATGCACGATCAGCAGCTGCAATGGCATTTTTAAAGCCCTGTTCAATGCCTGCAGGACAATCTAACAGTATGTAATCAAATTCTTCTCTTAATTCATTGATCAGCTTGATCATCTGTTCCGGACTGACAGAAGTTTTATCTCTTGTCTGTGCTGATGGAAGCAGATAAAGGTTCGGATAACGTTTATCTTTGATCAAAGCCTGTTTAATACGGCAGTTTCCTTCTACAACATCTACAAGATTATATACGATACGGTTTTCCAGTCCCATAACTACGTCCAGATTACGAAGTCCGATATCTGTATCGATCATAACCACCTTTTTATCTAATTTTGCAAGACCTGTACCTAAATTGGCCGTGGTAGTTGTTTTTCCCACTCCGCCTTTACCGGATGTAATTACAATTACTTCACTCATTTTTTACTCCTCCATCAGTTATATATTAATGTCTGCTAAAACCTCTTTTGTAATTGGTTCAATATAAATATTTCCAGCTTCAACATATGCGATCATCGGTTCTTCATCCAGACGTTCTTTCTTTTTCAGAAGTTTTTTCTTCTCTTTTTTGTCAGAATCATCTGAATTACGTGCAATATGATCTGCAATACGAATCTGCATTGGATCCATGGACAATGCGGCTACAAATGTGTTTTCATTTCCTCCGGCACCGACATAAATACTGCCTTTTAAAGAGCCAAGAACGATTACATTTCCTTTGGATACTACCGTTGCTCCCGGATTTACATCCCCTAACACGATAATACTCGTTTCTGATTCCAGAACCTGTCCGGAACGCAGTGTCCCTTTATAAAATTTACCATCACTGCTGCTTTCTGTTTCTGCTGCGGCAGCTGCTTTTGTATGTTCTACAGCCTGTCTCATGACAGCTTCTTTTGCTGCATCCACAACTACGATACACGGAACTTTGATTCCTCCATGTTCCATGATCTCCTGTACGAGAATGATCTGTTCCTCTTCAGACAACGTTCTTCCTTCGAAAGCGATCGCCAATTCGGCGCCTTTAAAAAATTTCTTGGATTCAGAAAATTTATCTGCTACCAACTTTCGCAGAACATCAAATTCCAGATTTTCTTCCAAGCATACGGTAAGACCGTACCGATTACTTTTGATTACTACTGGCTGTTCCATCATAACCTTCTCCACTAATCTCCCACGACTGTTCCGCTGGAAGCAGAGGCTTCCCCGCTTAACAGTTCATCTTCTTCTACAAGTTCAAAATAATATTTATAGATATCAGCGGCAATTGACGCTGCATTTGCTGACGTATAACCATTGGCAATTCGCACTGCCATTGCAATTTCAGGATTTTCATATGGTGCATACCCGATAAACAATGCATGGTTCGGGTGATTCACCGACTGTTCTGCCGTACCTGTTTTACCGGCACTGGAAATTCCGATGTTATTGATCGCTGTAGAATTCATAGCGTAAGCATTCATTCCCTTTTGAACAGTACTGATATATTCCTGTGGTACATCTAATACATTATACACCGTGGAATCGTATTCTTCAACTAAATTTCCAGTGGAATCTATGACTTTATCCAAAAGTGACAGGTTATAACAAGTGCCTCCGTTTGCGATCGTTGACACATATCTTGCAATCTGAGAAACCGTATAGTTGTGACTTCCCTGACCGATGGCTGATGGTACGATCGTTTCATCAGAAATCTGCGGCTCACTTTCTTCTACTTCAATTCCGGACTTCTCGCCAAGTCCAAACATTCTGGCATATTTGGCAAGTTTTTCCAGTCCCAGATCATTAGAAAGACCATTTCCTGTACTTCCAAGACGATATCCCACTTCATAAAAATAACAGTTACAGGAATCTTTGATGGCATCAATTACATTTTCAGCTCCATGAGAACCGCCCCGCTGTGTAAATACCCAGCATTTTGGCTGATTATCCACTTTCGTAAAGACACCTGTACAAGTGATCGTATCTGCAAGCGATGATGAAATCACTCCCTCTGACAATCCGGCAATGGCTGTCAATGGTTTAAATGTAGATCCCGGTGCTGTCCGTTCCTGTGTTGCACGGCTGTACATCGGTCTTGAATTATCATTTAATAATTTGCTGTAATAATCTGCTTCCATTGTATTGGTCAATCGATTATTATCAAACCCCGGATAGGTTACACAGGCAAGCACATCACCGGTATTCGGATCTGTTACGACAATCCCACCGCTGCAAGGTTCCAGTGCAAGCATTCCCGGTGTAATCTCCAGCTTTTTAATCTTTGCAGTAAAGAAATCATACGCAGACATTGCTCCTGAGACCAATCTGTTATAATCTTCATCTTCTGCAGAATCCAGCACTCCCTGTTCATAAAGCAGCAATGCCGTTTCTCTTCCTGAAATAGAATCTTCCAGAAGCATAAAACGGTACAGCATCGCTCCAAACTTAGAGTCCTGATACAAAGCATCTGCAATATAGTCTACCAATTCCTGATAGATTTCTTCTGAATCCAGATATGGAGTATCCGGTGCAATCTTGGATACATTGATCCAGTTCATGGAAATCGCATATTCCAGATATTCTTTCAGGCTGATACTCTCTTCTTTATGCCAGGCATTATACATTGGATCAGAAGAATCCGGATCCAGCACATCGCTGTCTCCCAGCAGACAATCCTTGCTGACAATGTAACTCATATAATTTTTGTATTCTAAGGTCAGATCTTTGTATGCTTTGGCGTTGGAATCATTTAACTCTTCCCGCAGTCTTCCGATTACGGAATCCAGCTTTTTCTCAAAACGAAAATAAACACTCTTTTCCAGATCCGATGCATCTTCTTCTGTAAAATGATCAATATCGATAATATTGTTGTCAAAGCAGGCATAGTATACATCGTAAATCGGAATTGTAATATCTTTTGCTTTTCCGGTAGATGTATAGATCTTAGTATTGGTAATCTTATCCAGTAATATACCTGCCAGTTTCTGTTCCAAAATATCGTAGCAGGCGATCTGAAGATTTTTATCAATCGTCAGAGAAATATTATTTCCGGAAACAGGATCTTTTTGGGAAACTACTTTTAAGATATTTCCTACGTTGTTTACTTCCAGTACCTGAAGCCCTTTGGTTCCCTGCAGCTCCAGCTCCATGTACTGTTCAATTCCGGATTTTCCCACAATATCATTTAACTGATATTTTTCTTCTCCTAATTTTTCATTAAAACCATCGATTTCTTCTTCTGAAGCCTTTCCTGTCCATCCGATCAGGGATGCAAAATATTTTGCATCCGGATAAACACGGATTGATTCTTCTTCTATGGAAACGCCCTGCAGGCTGTCACAGTTTTCCATGACCGCTGCAACTGTTTGTTCAGAAACATTGCTTGCTACGGTAGTTTTTACGTACCGTTTATAATTATTAGAGCTCATTGCATATCGGATATTCAAAATTTTCAAACGATCTTCTTCCTTATATCCGCCATCATCGATCCGATACCGATCTTCACCGCACATGTAATCCATGATCTCATCTGCTGTTGCCAGCTCTTCTTCTATTTCAAGGTCCGTAATCCTGCTCTTTCCATAAACATCCGCTTTGAATCTGAGCAGACGGGTTCCTTCGTTTACAAATTGATATTTTCCGTTTTCATAAATGATGCCAAAATCACTGATAATCTTATCATCATTCTTTTCAATGATCCCAATCAGACGATAGATCGTATCATTCAGACTGTGCTGTCGTTCTTTTGTTGTTTCATAGGTTCCATTATCTTCGATCGCAACAGAATAAGAAAGCTCACTGTATGCCAGAATTTCCCCATTTCTGTCAGAAATGCTTCCACGGGTACTGGCAGTTGTGACCTCTCTTTCAAGCTTCAAAGAAAATGTTTCCTGATACTCTGCCCCTTTTACGATCTGCAGATAAAACACCCTGTATAACAGTGTGAAAAAGCAGCCGAAAAGAATCAAAGCAAGAACAAAATTTCTGGATTTTATAAAATTGATCAACCATTCTTTAAAATCATCAAACAATATCGTCTACACTCCCTGTATTATCAAGTTTATCCAAATATTCATAAAGTTTTATGATCCCATGATAAAAAAGTAAAATCAGAAGGATCGTATATAAAAATTCCGGAAAGATGATATTAAAAAAGTAAAACTGAAAACCAAATTTCCCACGGAGGAGAAACTGAAAAAAATACTGGATCAAGCCGTAAGCAAGATCACTCAGGGCGATCAGAACCATCGGCTGTTTAATATCCAGATCGTAGAATACGGCATGAAAGAAACCATTTGCATACCCGATCAATGTATATAACAGCGTATAGTATCCAAACAGCTGACCGTAAAAAACATCTGTAAACAATCCACAAAGAACCCCGACAAACATTCCTTCTTTTCTTCCGCCGATAAACCCAATTGACGCAGTAAGCACCAAAAGAAGGTTCGGTGATACCACCCCGAAAGAAAGATATTTTAATACCGTGTTCTGCACAATAAAGCACAAAATCACAAGGAGAAACATTCCCACTCTTTTCTTGATCATGTATCTTCCTCCGTCTGATCTTCTTCCTGATCTGCTGCTGTTCCTTCAGTATCTGAAGAATCTTGATCTTTTTGAGTATCTTCTGAAACTGCATCTTCCGGCACAGCATCGGTATTGATCTGACGTTTTTCATCCGTGATCACAAGAACGGATCTTAAATGCTCAAAATCTACTGCCGGTGTGATCGTTCCGGATTTGGTCAGATTGTTTGCATCCATGTGTACTTCCTGCACATATCCGATCAAAAGTCCAGGATGATATTTATCGCTGACCTGTGAAGTAACTACCTTTGCTCCCGGCATTACTTCATGATCACTGTCTTTTAACTGGGAGAGAGAAATAACTCCCTCTGACATCAGCCGAAGATCACCGCTGACCATACAGTTATCTGCGGTAGTCAGGATCATGGCACTGACATTGCTGGTATCATCAATAATCGCACGTACCTGTGCCCAGTCCGGACCTGTTTTCGTAACGATCCCAACCAAACCACTGCCGGAAAGCACATTCATATCTACCTGAATTCCGTCATCAGTACCTTTATCAATGATAAAGCTGTGAAACCAGTTTCCGGAATCTTTTCCGATTACCTTTGCTGCTACTTTCGAATAATCCGAATAAGAACGATCCAGTTCATAAAGCTCTCTTAAATCTTCCAGTTCGTATTTATCCTGCATTAACTGACCATTTTCGATGGTCAGCTGATCCACCTGTTCCTGCAGAGCATCTCGTTCTGCCATCACATCTCTCAAATCCTGCAGATTGTCCGTACGATCGCTTAAATACCAGCCTACGTAATTGATTCCTTTCTGAATTGGTACAAACAGGTAACCGCTGACCGTGTTTAACACACCGCCCTGAAATCCTTTGACATAAGATAACAGCATGGCGCAGACACAAAGAACAGCAATCCCTGTTAAAATATATTTACTTGGAATAGAGTCTCTTTTTCTTCTTCTCATTCCATGACTCCTTCATCAAACCGATATTAATGATATTCCTGTTCCTTTGTAGTAAATGTCAGTGAACGGAATTCTTTTTCGTTAAGCACTCTTGCAAGACCTCTTGCAACACACTGTTCCGGATTTTCATCCTTTGATACTTTAATACCTGTTGCATTATGAATCATAAGATCCAGATTTTTCAGCTGAGAAGATCCGCCGGTCAGGTAAATACCGTTATGGATCATATCTACCCCTAATTCAGGCGGAGTTCTCTCCAGAACTACTTTTACCGTATCCATGATCTGTTTTAAAACGTCTTTGATTGCTTCTGAAACGAACTGTGCATTGATTTCAAGCATTGCCGGAAGACCAAGAACCATATTTCTTCCGCAGATATTCATTTTTTCTTCTGCTGCATTTTCCGGAATTACGGCATAGGCAAGTTCTTTTTTGATCTGTTCTGCTGTTTTGCTTCCGATAAAATAATTATGTTCTCTTCTGATCGCAGAAATAATCGCTTCATCGATCTGATTTCCGCCAACTTTGATCAAACGACTCATAACAATTCCGCCCAGGGAAAGGATCGAAACTTCGGTTGTATCCGCTCCTACATCCACAACCAGAACTCCCTGTGCTTCTTTTACATTAATTCCAAGACCAAGACCTGCTGCAACCGGCATATCTACCATCTGAATGCTTTTTGCTTTCAATCCTGCATCCTGAATCAGAGTCGTAAATACTCTGTCCTGTACATCTGTCGGAAGTGCCAGTACATATTCGGCACCTTTTAAAGTTCCTTTTGTAGTTTTTTCCAAAAAGGTTCTGATAAATTCTTCCAGATGATTAATACTTCCGATATTTCCATAAGACATCGGATAAGATACTTCAATGCTTGACGGTGCTTTTTCATACATTGCATAGGCTTCATCACCGTAAGCAATCATATTTTTTTTATTTTCAATGGCAACCATATTTTTTTCCTGTAAAATATGATTTCCTTCTTTGCAATAGACTTTCAGGTTATTAGAACCAAGATCAATTCCAAAACTTAAATTTCCCATGGCATTTTCCGATCAATGTTCTCATATCCGCAGAACATTGACTTTTCCTTTCTATAGGTATCCTTGTTCACAAAAACTCACGTATTTTCTATCTCCGATCACAATATGATCCAAAAGCGGAATGTCTAAGAATTTTCCTGCTTCTTTGATCTTTCTTGTGATTCTTCGATCTGCATCACTGGGCGTTGGATCACCGCTGGGATGGTTATGCAGTAAAATGATTCCCACTGCATGATATTTTAATGCTTCCAGATAAATCTCCCTCGGCGAAACAATGCTTGAATTCACTGTTCCGGTAAACATTACCTTTTCACCAAGCAGGTGATTTTTATTGTCCAGAAGCAAAAGCAGTAATTGCTCCTGCTCTTTATGTCTGAAATCTTCCATATAATATCTGGCAATACTTGCCGGATCTGAAAAATTCAATGTTTTTGCTGCCTGAGAACGGCTCATGCGTCTGGCAAGCTCAAAAACACATTGAATCTGCAGTGCCTTCACTCTGCCGATTCCGGGAACTTCCGTTAATTCTTTAAAAGAAAGACTGCAAAGTCCGCTCAATCCTTCCTTTCCCTTTCGCAGATTCAGCAGCTGCTCTGCAAGTGCCACAGACGTATATTCCTTACTGCCGGAACGCAGAATACATGCGATCAGCTCTGCATCTGTCAAAAATCCCGGTCCATAGGAAATACATTTCTCATATGGCTGCATCTGCGGTGGAAGATGTTTCATGGTCACGGAAATATGATTCATAAAGTCCTTTCCGTGTGCTCCCCTTTTTTAATTCTCCGGATGATCAAATTTTCATGATTCAAATGCTTTTTTGATGATCAGACTTTCCATGATTCAAACGCTTTTTTCATGAGCATTTTTCATGGTTCAATTTTTTTAATTTATTTATCATCAGATAAAATGATAGATGATCACTGCAAGAATGATTCCTATGATGCTGGCTATCGTGATTTTAATCGTCAGACCAAAGGTAAGCACGATCACTCCAAGATTCAGCACGATCGGATTTTCCACTCCGAATGTCTGGCCAAAACTTAACCAGCTGAGTCCGGCAACCCCTTCTGTCAGCATTGCAATAAAACTGCCTAACACAATTCCTGTCAGGATCAGCAAAAACAATGCCCAGCAATTTTTTCCCGTTCCTCTCATAACTCCTCCTGAGTAACATAATATTTTTATGTAAACCTTTTTATCATTTACATAATATCGAATTAATCATAGCACGGTTTAAATTTCATTGCAATTGCTTCTGCAACTTTTATTCCATCCATGGCTGCTGACATGATTCCGCCTGCATATCCGGCACCTTCACCGCAAGGATACAATCCTGTAATCTCACTTTCCAGCGTTTCTGCCGTTCTTTCAATACGAACCGGAGAAGAAGTACGGCTTTCCACGCCCAAAAGAAGGGCATCTTCTCTGGCAAATCCCGGTATCAGCTGTTCGCAGCTTTTAATTCCTTCTTCCAGCCCTGCAGCCAGATTTTCCGGAAAAATTGCCCGCACATTTCCAAAAGTCCACTGACCTCTGGTGTTTGGCCGAATCTCACCAAGGGTTTCGCTGATCCTGTTTTTACAAAAATCGCCAAAAAGCTGTACCGGAATCTTTCCCTTTCCTTCTCTGTAAGCTGCTTTTTCCAGTGTTCGCTGAAATTCTACTCCGGCCAACGGTGCATCACTGCCAAAATCTTCCGGTCTGACAGAAATGATCATGGCACTGTTGGCATTTTCACCGTCACGGGCATGATAACTCATTCCATTAACCGCCGTCATTTCTTCTTCCGAAGATGCATTTACCACATACCCTCCCGGACACATACAGAAAGAATATACCCCTCTGTTTTCCGAAGTCTGACGAGTCAGTTTATATGCCGCAGCCGGAAGACTTGCCGTATAATCTGTTCCGTATTGATTTTCATTGATCATCTTCTGAGGATGTTCCATACGAACGCCCACTGCAAACGGTTTCGCTCTCATAGGAACGCTGCGCTCCAGAAGCATTTCAAAGGTATCTCTGGCACTGTGTCCGATGGCAAGAACTGCAGTTTCCGTATCCAGCCACTCACTTCCATTGATCTGCAGTGCCGTCAGCTGACCGTTGGAAATCTTCAGATCCGTCACCTGACTTTGGAAATGAATCTCTCCCCCAAGTGCCAAAATCTGTTTTCTCATATTTTCTACCACTTTGATCAGAATATCGGTTCCGATATGTGGCTTGCTTTCATATAAAATATCTTCTTCTGCACCGAATTCCACAAACGTTTTCAGCACAAAACGGCTTCTTCCATGCTGGTCTTTCACTAAGGTATTTAATTTTCCATCAGAAAATGTACCGGCACCGCCTTCCCCGAATTGTACGTTGGAATTTGGATCTAAAATTCCGGTCTCCCAAAAATGATCCACCTTTTTCTGACGTTCTTCCACCGCTTCGCCTCGTTCCAACAGAATCGGACGAAATCCTGCTTTTGCCAGCAGATAGGTACAGAACAGTCCGGCCGGCCCTGCACCAATGATGACCGGTGCATGTTCTAGCTTTTCCGTTCCAACCATCGGAAAACGGTATTTGACAGGTTTTCCGATGGTCACATCTTTATTTTTTAATTTTTTTACGATTTTTTCTTCATCCTCTGCAAGCACACCCAGCTGATAGTTATACATCATTGGTTTCTTTCTTGCATCCAGAGAACGCTTCAGAATCTCAATTTGATAGATTCTGGATGCCGGTACCTGCAGCAGTCTGCATACCTTTTTTTCCAGATCTTCTTTTTTATGGTCTATATTTAACTTTAATTGTGTAATCTTAATCATTGACTGCTTTTCCTGCCAGGTAACCGCTGGTCCAAGCCCACTGAAGATTATATCCGCCGCAGTCTCCATAAACATCTAAGAGTTCTCCGCAGAAATATAATCCGGAAACTTTCTTAGATTCCATGGTCAGAGGATGGATTTCTTCCAGAGAAACCCCTCCACCGCAGCATTGGGCATGTTCAAATCCATTGGTTCCATTGATATGAATCTGAAATTGTTTGATTTTTTTACATAATTGACGAATCTGTTCTTCCGCAAAAGCTTCTGCACGAAGTTTGGCCGAAAATCTGCATTGACTACAAAGAACTTCACTTAGTTTTTTCGGAAAAAGACCGGTCAGAAATGCAACCGCTGTTTTATATCCTCCGGTCATGATCCGTTCTTTCATAAAGTTATACAACTGCTCTTCTGTAAAATCCGGAAGAAAATCAAGCCGGACTTCACAGCATTTTCCTGCTGCCAATGCCTTTGCCGCTTCCCCGCTGATCTGAAAAATCGGGATTCCGGATACATTTTGGGCATTAAGCTGTACTTCTCCCCGATTAGAACAGATTTCTTCTTTTTCTGCAAAGAGCGTTGCTTTTGCATCGATTCGGATTCCTGCCAGCTGATTCAAATATTTTTCTTTGGATAACAGCTGTACCAGTGCCGGATAAGGTTCCACCACTTGATGTCCCAGACTTTTCGCCAATGTATAGCCACTGCCGTCAGATCCGGTAGCAGGTGCCGCCTTAGAACCGGTGGCAAGAATTACTTTTTCCGCTTCATAAGTCCAACCCGGCGTATGCACATAAAAAAGTGCATCTTTTTTTTCAATCGATGTAATCTCAATCTGGCAGGCAATCTTTACCTTTAAATGCTCACATTCCATACGAAGCACTTCCAAAACAGCACTTGCCGAATCAGAATGAGGGTACAGATAACCATTTCTGTTTTTCGAAAAGATTCCAAGCTCTTTCAAAAAACGAACTGTGTCCTGACAGTTAAACTGTTCCAATGCAGCTGCCATCGGCAGCGGACTTTCACTGTGATAATGAGAAAGTGCCTGATCCATATTGGTAAAATTACATCTGCCGTTTCCGGTAACTAAAATCTTCTTTCCCGGCTGCTTTTCATGCTCCAGCACGGTGACTTTTGCACCGCCTCTGGCTGCTGTGATGGCTGACATCAATCCCGAAGCACCGCCTCCGATAATGAGTACCCGCATCATAATGTTACAATATTTGCGTCCACCAGTTTCTGTAAGGACATCAAAACACCAAATTTGGCATGATTCCATGTCAGTCCGCCCTGGAAATAAACCGCATACGGCGGCTTGATCGGTGCATCTGCACTCAGTTCAATGCTGGAACCCTGAACAAAAGCTCCTGCTGCCATAATGACCGGACTGTCATATCCCGGCATTGCTTCCGGTTCCGGCACTACAAAGCTGTCTACCGGTGCTGCTGCCTGAATTCCCTTACAAAATTCGATAACTCCTTCCGGTGTTCCAAAAGTAATTGCCTGAATGATGTCATGACGGCTTTCTGTGCCGTTTGGAACGACAGCAAACCCTAATTTTTCATATACATTCGCTGCAAAGATTGCTCCTTTTAAAGCACTGGCTGCAACTGTCGGTGCAAGGAAAAATCCCTGATAAAAGCTGCTGATCACGCCTAAAGAAGCACCGATTTCTTTTCCAAGTCCCGGAGAGGTCAGGCGAACTGCTGCTCTTTCGATACATTCTTTCGTACCTGCAATATAACCGCCGATCGGAGCCAATCCGCCGCCCGGATTTTTGATCAGAGAACCAACGCACATATCTGCGCCTACATCGGTCGGTTCAATCGTTTCGATAAATTCACCGTAGCAGTTATCTACCATACAGATTACATCCGGTTTGATCTCTTTTACAAATTTGATCAATTCTCCAATCTTGGAAACGGATAAGGTCGGTCTTGTCTGATAGCCTTTGGAACGCTGAATGGTAACTAGTTTTGTCTTTTCATTGATGGCTTTTCTAATGTTTTCCCAATCAAAAGAGCCGTCTTCCAGAAGATCTACCTGACGGTATGTGATTCCGTATTCTGCAAGAGAACCTACGGATTCTCTGATTCCGATTACTTCTTCTAACGTATCGTATGGCTTGCCGACCGGAGATAACAGTTCATCTCCCGGACGAAGCTGGGAAGATAATGCAACTGCCAGTGCATGTGTACCGCTTACCAGCTGCGGACGAACCAGCGCATCTTCGGTGTGAAATACTTTTGCATACACTTCTTCTAATGTGTCACGACCAAGATCGTTATACCCATATCCGGTCGTTGCAGCAAAATGGATCTCGCTGACGTTACATTCCTGCATGGCATTTAACACTTTCAGCTGATTATATTCGGCAGTTCTGTCAATTTCTTCAAATCTTTCTTTTAATCCTTCGAGAATTTCTGTTCCGAATGCATATACCGCATTGGAAATTCCCATGTTTTCATACATATTTTTCGTTTTCATTTTATTTACCTGCGATTCCTTTATCTTTTAAGATGCTTAACATTGCATCCAGTATTTTTTCATTGTCATATCCATATTCATATTTATGGATCCATGATACTTCCGGTTCTCTTCGAAACCAGGTCAGCTGACGTTTTGCAAAATGCCTGGTATCACGTTTTAATATATAAACCGCTTCTTCCAAGGTCAGATTTCCGTCCAGATAATCCAAAATTTCCTTATATCCCAATCCCTGCATAGAGACCATATCTTTGGTAAATCCACGATCTTTTAATCCTTTGACTTCTGCTACAAGCCCTTCTTCCAGCATTTCATCAATGCGCTGTTCGATTCGCTCGTAAAGAAGCTCTCTATGATCATTTAAAACAAAGTAAGCAAACTGATACGGAGATTCTTTCGCTTTCTGCTCTTCATTATGCTCCGAAATCGGTGTTCCGGAAAGCTCATAAAATTCCAAAGCTCGAACCACTCGCTTTACATTTCCCGCCGGAATGGTTTCCGCAGATTTTGGATCCACCTTTGCCAGCTCCTGATGCAGTGCTTCCGCTCCCTGCTCTCTGGCAAACAGCTCCCATTTGGCACGAATTTCTGTATTTTCTTCATTTTTTGTAAAATCAATATCTTTTACAATGGCCTGAATATAAAATCCGGTACCGCCTACCAAAATCGGAATATGTCCATTGGCATAGATCTGTTCCATGGCCGCCTTTGCCATTTCCTGAAATTTTACGATATGAAATTCTTCTGACGGATCCAGCACATCTACCAGATAATGCGGTACTCCGCCCATCTCTTCCGGCCGAATCTTCGCAGAACCGATATCCATAGATCGATACACCTGCATGGAATCTGCCGAAATGATTTCACCACCCACGGCCTTTGCAAGTGCTATGGACAGCTTCGTTTTTCCTACGGCTGTAGGACCTGTTAAAACAATCAAAGGTTTCTTCATCATACAATTCTCTTGAATTTCTTTTCTAATTCATATTTACTCATTGAAATAATGGTCGGTCTGCCATGCGGACACTGATACGGATTTTCCAAAGTCAAAAGCTCTTTAATCAGGCTTTCGATCTCCATACGAGAAAGCTTCATATTGCCTTTCACCGCCGCTTTACAGGACATGGAAGCGATCTTTTCCAAAATCAGATCCGGATTATTGCGGCCGGATAATTCTCCCAGATCATCCAAAATTTCAATAAACAGTTCTTTTTTATTAATATTATATAAATTCCCCGGCACTGCACAGATCTGATATTCCATGCCTCCAAAATGCTCTATCTCATATCCAAGATCCGTAAACTGCTGCATATATTTTTTCAGCAGTGTTTCTTCCTGCATGGAAAGAGACAGTACGATCGGTGGACTGAGCATCTGGGAAGTATGTTCTTTTCGTCTCAGCCCGTTTAAAGTTTTTTCATAAAGGACTTTTTCATGGGCTGCATGCTGGTCAATGATAAACAGCTTTTCATCAAATTCTACCAGCCAGTAGGTATCAAAGAGCTGACCGATGATCTTATGCTCTTTCACACTCTCTTCTGATAAAAGCTTTCTCTCAAAAAGCTCTAACTGCTGCGGTTCTGCCGGCTGCGGAGTTTCTTTTTCCGGCAGTTCTTTTGGAGGCTGTATTCCTTTTTCCGGCAATGCTGTTTTTTCCCGCTCTGTTTTTTTCTCCGGCTGAACGATATCTTCTTTTAAAATCTCTTTTTGCTGTTTAGGATCTCTCTTAACAGCTTCTGCATTTTCTGCAGGTGTTTGTACCGCTTCTCCGGTCTTCGGCGTATATTTCGCCTGATACGGACTTCTATTTTCCCGCATGGCATAATCGGCTTTTACCCGTTCCCGCATCTGTGTCAGAAAATAATCCAGATTCCGTTCCTGCGGTGTGACAGACTTTTTCTTCTCCGCTGCCGGCGGTTCCGTCTTTTTCACTTCCGGCTGTGTAAAAACCGGTTTTTCAGCCTTCTCTGTTTTTCTTTCTAAAACCGGCTTCTGTACTTCCAATCTTTTTTTTATAGGGGGTTCTGTTTTCGGCTGATCAATGGTCACCTGCGGAATATATTCTCTGCGATCCAATCCTTCTCTGACACTTCGGAATATAAAATCATAGAACGACTGCTGATCAGAAAACCGCAGTTCCATCTTCGTCGGATGCACATTGACATCCAGTCTGCTGCCGTCCATTTCGAACTGCAGAACACAAAACGGATACTGATGCTGCATCAGATAGCCTTTATAAGCATCTTCAATCCCTTTTGCAATGATTGAACTTTTGATATAACGACCATTGACAAAATAAGTTTCATAGTTACGGTTTCCGCGAAAAATACCCGGTTTTCCGATATATCCCTTGATCCTGATTCCATTTTCTTCCGTATCAATCTCGATCAGCTGATTGGAAATGTCCCTTCCATAAATCTGATAAATCACTTCCTTCAGCTTATCGTTGCCGGAGGAATGCAGCTTCGTCTGTCCGTTGTTGACAAATTTAAAAGAAATTTCCGGATGGGACAATGCCAAACGGATCAGCAGTTCATGAATATATCCTGCTTCTGTCATTGCTGATTTTAAAAATTTCTTTCTGGCCGGTGTATTATAGAACAGATTTCTCACAAAAAATGTAGTTCCGTCCGGAGATGCAGCATCTTCCAGTGACTTTTCTACACCACCCTCAATCACATATTTCTTTCCGCAAATGGCGTCTTTGGTCTTTGTCAAAAGTTCCACCATGGAAACCGCAGAAATACTGGACAATGCCTCCCCGCGGAATCCCAGCGAATGAATGGTCAGAAGATCTTCCACCGAACGGATCTTACTGGTGGAATGGCGCAAAAACGCCGTTTTGATTTCTGATCCGTCGATTCCACAGCCATTGTCTGAAATTCTGATGAAAGAAGTCCCGCCGTCCCGGATTTCTACCGTAACTGCCGTACTTCCGGCATCAATGGCATTTTCAACTAATTCCTTTACTACGGAACTTGGACGTTCCACAACCTCACCGGCTGCGATCTTATCAATCGTAGCCTGATCTAACAGCGCAATCATACCCATTTTTACCACCGGTTCTTAATCTTATTCTGTAATCTGTATATCGTATTTAAAGCATCCATCGGAGTCAGATTGGAAATATCCAATTCTCTGATCTCATCAATAATATCGTCATTTTTCACTGTATCAAACAAAGACATCTGATCCAGATCGACTTCATCATATTTCTTCGGACGCACTTTTTGTTTTGATTTTGCTTTCAGTTCTTCCGCAATCTCTTTTGCCTTCACTGAAATGTCATTGTCGATCAATTGCTGAAGGATTTCCTTAGCGCGGTCAATGACCGGTTCCGGAACCCCTGCAAGTTTTGCTACCTGAATTCCGTAGCTTTTATCTGCACCGCCTTTGATGATCTTTCGAAGGAAAACGATGTCGTCCCCTTTTTCATTGACAGCGATACAGTAGTTATTCACACCGTCTAAGGTGCCTTCCAGTTCTGTTAATTCATGATAATGAGTCGCAAATAACGTCTTCGCTCCCAGAATCTTTGGATTGCATACATGCTCGATCACAGACCAGGCAATGCTCAATCCGTCAAAAGTACTGGTACCGCGTCCGATCTCATCTAAAATGATCAGACTGTCTGAAGTGGCATTTCTTAAAATATTAGCAACTTCTGTCATTTCCACCATAAAGGTACTCTGACCGCTGGCAAGGTCATCGGAAGCACCCACACGAGTAAAAATACGATCAACAATGCCGATATTGGCACTGCTTGCCGGTACAAAACTGCCAATCTGAGCCATCAGTACGATCAGTGCCGTCTGACGCATGTAGGTAGATTTTCCCGCCATATTTGGTCCGGTAATGATGGACACCCGATTTTTATGATCATCCAGATAAGTATCATTGGCAATGAACATATCATTGCTGGTCATTTTCTCCACCACAGGATGACGGCCGTTTTTAATATCGATCAGCCCTTTTTCGTTGATTTTCGGGCAAACGTAATTATTCCGTTCTGCGACCAATGCCAGAGAAGCAAATACGTCCAGTTTTGCGATTGCCTTTGCTGTCTGCTGGATTCGAAGCACCTGGGCTGCCAAATGTTCCCTAATCTCGCAGAACAGATCATATTCCAGGGAAGTCAGCTTCTCTTCTGCTCCAAGGATCATATCTTCCAGTTCTTTTAATTCCGGTGTGATATAACGCTCTGCATTGGTCAAGGTCTGTTTTCGAATATAATGTTCCGGAACCATATCTTTAAACGTATTGGTCACTTCCAGATAATATCCGAATACTTTATTATAACGAATCTTTAAGCTTTTGATACCGGTCGCTTCTTTTTCCTTTGCTTCCAGATCTGCCAGCCATGTTTTTCCTTCTGTTTTTGCCTGACGGAATTTATCTACATCTTCATGATAGCCGTCTTTGATGATTCCGCCTTCCTTGATTGCAAGCGGCGGCTCCTCCACGATCGCATTCTCAATGATCTGATATAAATCCTCTAAAGGATCTAACTGTTCGCAAATTTCTCCCAAAAGCGGACTTGTAAAATCCTGCAGGAGACTTTTGATATAAGGCAGCATGGACAGTGACGATTTAAAAGCAATAAAATCTCTCGGATTTGCTGTTTTATAGACGATTCGCCCGATCAGACGTTCCAGATCATACACCGGATTTAAATATTCCCGAATCTCCTCTCTGGAAATGGCGTTCTGATTCAGTTCCCGAATAGCCGCCTGTCTGGCAAGAATCTCTTCTTTTTCAATCAATGGCTGTTCTATGTAGCTGCGAAGCATTCTTGCTCCCATCGCTGTTTTCGTCTTATCCAGTACCCATAAGAGGGAACCTCTTTTATTCTTTTCACGCAAAGTTTCCACCAGTTCCAAATTTCTTCTGGTCGAACTGTCGATGACCATAAATTTCCCGGTGGTATATGCCTGAATATGAGAAAGATGGGACAGATCTGTCTTCTGTGTTTCCAACAGATATTTCAGCAAGGCACCAGAGCTGACCATACCGCAAGGATAGTCTTTTAACCCCAGACCCTCCATGGTAGCCGCATGGAAATGCTCTGACAGCGTTCTCTCACACATTTCATCATCAAAATACCAACTCTCCAGAGAACTGATCGTAATATTTAACCGATGGCGCAGATCTTCCAGATCGATTCCTGAAACGAAAAATGCTTCATTACATACGATTTCCGAAGGCGTAAATTTACTGATCTCATCCAAAAGCTTTCGGTCACTGTCTACTTCTGTCGTATAGAAATCGCCGGTGGTTACGTCTGCAATAGCAAGTCCATAATGATCAGAAAGATACACCACACACATAATGTAATTGTTCTTTCCTTCATCCAGAACACAGGCATTTAAATTGGTTCCCGGAGTTACCACACGGGTAACTTCACGTTTCACCAGTCCTTTGGCCGTCTTCGGATCTTCTACCTGTTCGCAGATAGCCACTTTATATCCTTTCGATACCAGACGGTTCAGATAGGTATCCACTGCATGGTAAGGAACGCCGCACATTGGCGCACGTTCCTCTAAACCGCACTGCTTTCCGGTCAGTGTCAGTTCCAGTTCTCTGGACGTCGTCACTGCATCTTCGAAAAACATTTCATAGAAATCTCCCAGTCTGTAGAATAAAATACAGTCCGGATATTCCGCTTTGGTTTCCATATATTTCTGCATCATCGGACTAAGCTGATTTTGCTGTGCCATTATGAAACCTCCACAAGGCTTCCCAGATAATAAAAGCCTTTACATTCATCTAAATGTACTTTTACGATCTTACCGATCATGGACGCATCTCCCGGAAAATGTACCAGATGATTGTTGCTCATACGTCCGGTTACCAGTTCCGGATTATGATCATTGATATCTTCTACCAGAACTTCTTCCACCATGCCTTCAAAGCGGGCAGTCATTTCCTGAGAAATAGTCTGAACTTCTTTTAATAATCTGTCAAAACGGTCTTTTACCACATCTTCCGGAATCTGATCTTCCATAGCTGCTGCCGGTGTACCAGTACGTTTTGAATAGATAAACGTAAATGCACTGTCATAACGTACTTTTCGTACCACATCTAAAGTTTCCTGGAAATCTTCTTCTGTTTCTCCCGGAAAACCTACAATAATGTCTGTGGTCAGTCCAATATCCGGAATTGCTGTTTTAATCTTTTCTACCAGTGCCAGATATTTTTCCTTATCATAACGACGGTTCATGACTTTCAAGACTCTGGAGCTTCCGGACTGCAGCGGCAAATGAAGATGCTTACAGATCTTTTTCGAATTTGCCATCACTTCGATCAGTTCATCTGACAGATCCTTCGGATGGGAAGTCATAAAGCGGATGCGTTCTAATCCTTCGATCTTTTCAATTTCCTGCAGAAGCTGTGCAAACGTGATCGGATGTTCCAGATTCTTGCCATAGGAATTTACATTCTGTCCTAAAAGCATCACTTCCACAACACCGTCTGCTACCAGCTTTTTGATTTCTGCAATGATATCTTCCGGATTACGGCTTCTTTCTCTGCCGCGAACATACGGAACGATACAGTAACTGCAGAAATTGTTGCAGCCAAACATAATATTTACCCCTGATTTAAAGGAATATTTACGCTCTACCGGAAGATCTTCTACGATTTCCTGTGTATCCTTCCAAATATCGATGATCATTCCTTTTTCTTCAAAATTACGAACGATCAGTTCTGCGAATTTAAAAATATTATGAGTTCCAAAAATAATATCTACAAAACGATAACTCTTCTTCAATTTTTCAACCACTTCCGGCTCCTGCATCATACATCCGCACAGAGCAATGACCATGTTTGGATTTTTCTTTTTATAGCCGTGAAGTACACCCAGTCTTCCGTACACACGAAGATTTGCGTTTTCACGTACGGTACAGGTGTTGTAGATTACGAAATCCGCTTTTTCATCTTCTGATGCAACATAACCGATTTCTTCTAAAATTCCCGTCAGTTTTTCGCTGTCTCTAGCGTTCATCTGACATCCAAAAGTCGTCACACAGTAAGTCAGCGGTCTGCCAAGCTCTTCTGATTTTGCATGTACATAACTTTTGGCTTTCTCCATGTATTCATATTGTTTTTTTGTTTCTTGTTCGTTCATTGAAATACTCCATTCTAATGCTAAATTGTCAGTGTATTTGGCATCTTTCGAAAAAATACCACAGATACTATAACATAATGAATTGTCAAAATCAATGAAATGAAACTTAAAAATGAGCCTCCAAAAGAGACTCATTTCTTAAGATTTTATGATGTTGTTTTACCAAAGATCTTCGTATTCGCTTCTGTACAGCACAATCTCTCCGAACTTTCGGGTTTTTCCCATATCAATAACTCTTTGATTTTCACTGCCCCGATAGGAAAGAGTCAGATTCCGCTGTTCCATAATAAACGGTCCGTCCACGATCAGATCCGTCAGTTCCAACAGCCGATGTACATAAGGATCCTGCATTTCCCAAAGCTGTTCTAACAGGTATCCGGTATAAATCATCAGATGTTTTCCTTTTTTCTTTATAACTTCTGCAACAGGTATCAAAGCCTCTGCCTGGCAAAAGGGCTCTCCGCCGGAAAATGTCACACCGCTTAAAATAGGATCTGCGAAAATTTCTTCTAGAATCTGTGAAACATCTGCTTCCTGTCCCCCGGCAAAATCATGGGTCTGTGGATTGTGACAGCCCGGACAATGATGAGGACAGCCCTGGGTAAAGATCACATATCTCAGTCCCGGTCCATCTACGATGGAATTCTTTACGACCCCTGCAATCCGAAGCGAATTATGATATGCTGTGTTTGACACGATCTCTCTCCTCAGCACGTTTTGCATCGTTAAAACGATCTGTAGTTCCTACCAAATATCCTGTGATTCGGCGAATACGGTCAAACTTTACATTTTCGCCAACCTGTCCATTGTTTGCTAACACTTTACCTGCCATAATGATTCCTCCTTATCTGCATTAATGGTTTGCATCATATACCGGAATGTCCGGATATTTTTTACGAAGTTCATTTAATTTTTCGATGGAGATGGATTCTCCTTCCCTGCGCCCGCATCTTGGACACACATCATCGATCACCCCTGTATAGCCGCAAACCGGATCACGATCTACCGGATGATTTACAGAACCGTAACCGATACCGCTTTCTTTCATACAGCGGATCACCGCCTCAAAAGCTTCCGGATTTTTCGCTGTATCCCCATCTAATTCTACATAGCTGATATGACCTGCATTGGTCATTCCATGGAACGGTGCTTCAATCCGAATCTTTTCAAATGCACTGATCGGATAATATACCGGCACATGGAAGGAATTGGTATAATATTCCCGATCAGTAACTCCTTTGATCTTACCGAAACGCTTACGGTCCATTCTTACAAAACGTCCGGACAATCCTTCTGCCGGCGTTGCAAGCAGAGTAAAATTCAGACCTGTTTCTTCGGATTTCCGATCCATATATTCTCTCATATGAGCAATGATCTCATATGCCAGTTTTCTGCTTTCTTCGCTTTCCCCATGATGCTTTCCTGTCAAAGCTACCATCGTTTCAGCAAGTCCGATAAACCCAACACTGAGCGTGCCATGTTTTAAAACTTCCCCTACACTGTCGTTATAATCCAGTTTTTCAGAATCGATCCAAATTCCCTGTCCCATCAGGAACGGATAATTTTTCACGGTCTTTTGTTTCTGGATTTCAAAACGGTGAAGCAGCTGACGGCAGCAAAGTTCCAGACGGCGATCCAGCTTATGATAAAATTGTTCCATATCTTTCGCCTGAATGGCAATTCGTGGAAGGTTGATAGAAGTAAAACTCAAATTACCTCTTCCGCAGGTCACTTCCTTCGTTGGATCATAATGATTTCCCATCACACGGGTACGGCATCCCATATATGCGATTTCTGAATTATAATCTCCCTCTTTATAATACTGAAGATTAAACGGTGCATCGATAAAACTGAAATTCGGGAACAGTCTCTTGGCTGACACTTTGATTGCCATACGGAACAGATCATAGTTTGGATCTCCCGGATTATAGTTGACCCCTTCTTTTACCTTAAAGATCTGCACCGGAAAAATAGCAGTTTCTCCGTTTCCAAGTCCCATATCCGTTACTTTCAAAAGGTTTTTGATCGCCATACGAGCTTCTTTGGAGGTACAAGTACCATAGTTGATCGAACTGAACGGCACCTGTGCACCTGCACGAGAGTTCATTGTATTTAAATTATGAATCAAAGACTCCATCGCCTGATACGTTGCCTTGTCCGTTTCTTTCATAGCGATCTGAACGGAAGTATTATGACATTTTCTTACGATATCTTCCTTCGGTTCTGTCTGAATCCAGGATTGACCGCATTCCATAAACCATTTGGTAAAATGTTCTTCATAGCTGTCAATATTTTCCATATTAATCCGTTCCGGCATAGCATCCTTTAACGCCTGACGGAATTCTTCTGCCATAACTTCTTCCCGATCATATTCCAGCCAGAAAAATCTCTGAACTGCATCATAATATTCCTTGCGGAAGGTACACGCCACACCCTCTGCCATGGCATAATCAAAGTTCGGTACGGACTGACCTCCATGCATTTCGTTCTGATTTGCCTGAATTGCGATACAAGCCAAAGATGCATAGCTGGCAATAGATTTTGGTTGTCGGATAAATCCATGACCTGTGGAAAATCCATTTTGAAACAGCTTCACCAGATCAATCTGACAGCAGGTTTCTGTCAGCATATAAAAATCTTTATCATGAATATGAATATCACCATTGATATGCGCTGCTGCAATATCCTTCGGTAAAATATAGTTGTCTACAAAATAATTCGCACCTTCGGAACCGTATTTCAACATGGTTCCCATGGAAGTATCTGCATCAATATTGGCATTTTCACGCTTGATATCTGCATCTGCTGCACTGCTGAATGTCAGTTCACGATAAATATTGACCAGATCTTTCTCTGTCTTACGAACTTTTGTATGCTCTGCACGATATAAAATATAGGCCTTCGCTGTCTTTGCAAATCCATGAGCAATCAAGGTCTCCTCCACCAGATCCTGAATCTGTTCTACATTCGGTACCTGATCTGCCGGAATAGCTGCAACAACCTCCTCTACAAGCTTTTCAAACTGATACGGTGCAATAGCTTCTACCTGAGCCGCATCATTTGCTTTTCGAATCGCTGCTCGGATTTTTTTTACATCAAAAGGAACCGGCGCACCGTTTCTCTTTTTAATGATCTCCGGGCAGGAAACCTGTCGATCTATCATTGAAATCCCCCTCTTTACAATATCTAGTATTTATTCTCAATACGCTGTACTATATAAGCTATCACTATTTTCTTCATAATGCAAGCATGAAAATCTTTTTCTCTTACAGCAAAGGAGCAAAAACTCTGAACAATCCCCGTTTTATGCGCACGCTCAAAGAATGTTTCTTTAAATATTCTTCCGTCACATCCTTGGAAACTGCCATCGTTTTTTCATAATCATCTCTCATATCCCGAACCGCCTGACAGTCGTACATCAGCACCCCGTTTTCAAAATGCAGATATAAACTGCGGTAATCCAGATTGATCGTACCGATCACTGCAATCCGGTCATCGCAGATACATTGTTTTGCATGAAGAAATCCCGGTGTATATTCATAGATCTTGACTCCGGCTTTGACCAGCTCGCTATAGTAAGATCTGGTCACTTCAAATACAGCCTTTTTATCCGGAATTCCCGGTGTAATAATCCGCACATCAACACCGCGCTTCACTGCCATGGTAAGCTCCCGTTCCATTTCTTCGCTGATGATCAGATACGGAGTCGTAAAATAAACATAGTTTTTCGCCATTTTCACTACGTTCATATAAACATTTTCACCGACTCGTTCATCATCCAAAGGGGTATCTGCATAAGGCTGGATATAGGACGATTCTTTTGCCTGATAAGAGATCTCCGGAAAAAATTTGGATGTATCTTCCAAAGGCTCATTAGACATTCCATTCCACATCTCCAGAAACATAAATGTCAGGTTACGGACAGCATCTCCGGTCATCTTAATTCCGGCATCTTTCCAATAGCCATAAGGATGTTCTAAATTAAAATACTTATCCGCCAGATTATAACCGCCGGTAAAACCTACTTTCCCATCAATAACCGTGATCTTTCGATGATCCCTGTTGTTCATAAAAATATTGACAATGGGAATCAAAGGGTTAAACACACGGCACTGAATTCCCAACGCCTGCATATTTTTAATAAATCTGGAATTAATAAAACCGATGCTTCCGATATCGTCATACAACACACGTACATCGACTCCCTGCGCGGCTTTTTTCGCCAGGATTTCTTTCATCCGTCCGAAACTGACCGCATCTTCGATGGCATGGTATTCCATAAAGATAAATTTTTCTGCCTTTTGCAGTTCTTCCAATTGTGCTTCCAAACCGTCCGATGCATCTTTATAAAACTCCACATCTGTATTCTGATAAACCGGAAAATGACCGTAACGACTGACATAATTCATCTGGCTGGCAACTGTAACATCCTTTTCCCGCAAAGTTTCCAATACGTTTTTATCCTGCGACAATTCCTGTACCATGGCAGCATCGATCCGTTCCAGACGTTTTCTCATTCCACGGGTTACACTAGAACGACCGAGCATCAGATACAATGCCAGACCAAGCACCGGAAAAGACAAAATGACCATGATCCACAGCAGCTTAAATCCCATCGGCATTTTGGTATTGTACAGCCGAAGAACAAGGATCAATGTCAAAACACTGGTAAACAGCGAAATATATACAGAGTAGGCATTCAGCCGATACAGTAACAGCAAAATCCAGCCAATCTGCAGCAGCAAAGAAATTCCTACAAGTAATAATCTTCCCACACTATTTTTTACCGATTTTTCTTCCGAACGCAAATTATCTTACCTCGTTTCCTTTGTAATAAATTCGATTTTCCCACAAAACATGATACGTCCCCTGCACCAGTTCCACACAGGAAACTCCGCAATTTTTATGTACTCCGTTCCCCCAGAAATGTGCGATATCACACTGTTCGATATGACTGAGCATTGCACGAACCGCTGCTCCATGAGATGAGATCAGAATGGTCTGATTCTGCAAATCTTCTCTGTTTTTCAGTTCCTCCAAAAACTCCCCCGTTCTATGTAAAAGCGCTTCTACCGATTCCCCATTTGGCGGTGTCCGGTAGCAGTCTGTTTTCGTAAAAAAGAATTTAAAATCCGGATCCGGAATGCTGTATCCTTCTGACCTGCTTACCAGCCCTTCATAATCTCCAAAACAGATTTCCCGGATACGTTCTTCTTTTACGATCGGTATTTCCCGAGCTCCCCGGATCAGTTCTGCAGTTCGATATGCCCGTTTTAAAGGACTGGTAAAGATCAGGTCAAACGGAATCTCTTTCATTCCTTCACCGGTAATCTTTGCTAACTGTTCTCCATTTTCATTTAAAGGGATATCGGTTGCTCCCTGTAATCGTTTGACTGTATTCCAGTCGGTTTCTCCATGTCGAATTAAATATAATTTCATATCATCACCTGATGATAAGTGTAACATTTTGTGATTTTTTTGACAACCTTAAAAATAGACTCATTTTAAAAAGTCGGAACACGCAAACGCATTCCGACTTTTCTTCCCTAAAAAATCTCTCTGTTATTAATTGTTTGGTTTAGTAATTGGCATGCTCGGTAATTCCCATTCATCACCACTGCCGACTGCACCACCTGTAGAAGCCATGATCGTATCTTCTGCTTCCAGTTCAATTAATTCCATTTCCGGTGTTACATATTTTTCCATTCAAATTCTCCTTTTACCTACTACTTACAATTCTTAGATCCTTATCTGTTAAAATATGCATTTGCTGCCACATTATACAGATATAATGCTTTTGCTGTATTTCTTACGGTATCATCTACTCCATTAGAAGTAATTGCAGCAGAAATGTAATCGTATGGACCATAGGTTACTGTTGCAGCTTGTTCATTATATGTAACTGTAAGTGTATAAGCATCATCCAGTTTTGCAGCCGGGATGTTTTCATATTCAACATATTTTACACCATTTGCTGCTGTTTTTAATTCCACAGAAGTACCATTGATTGAATACTTACATTCATCCAGAACAGCTTCCAATTTACTGTTTAGGATATATCTTAAAGTAGTTCCTGATTTCAGAAGTAAACTTGCACTGCTGACCGGATCCTCGCCATTAATTGTTCCTTCCCAAGAACCTGTTGGCACTGTCACACTGGTCACTGTATCTAAATCAGCCGAAGCTAAGCCTGCGTTGGCAAGATTGCCTGTATTTACATTAAAGTGTATCTGTGCATAAGCACCATAGTGCAACATCGCTTTTACAAGTGAAACCAGAGCTGATTGAGTTTCTGATACTTTCAGAAGCTGGTCTGCATAGCCTTTTACTGTCTGAGTTGCCTTAGATACAACAGCATCATTTACCAGTAATTCTGCTTTTACTTCTTCTGTCATTTGTGCAGCAGCTACTTTTTGAGTTGCAACACGATAAGTCACATCATCCACTGTTTTTGCTGGAAGAGTCGAAACTTTATATTCACTTACTTTTCCGTCCAGTGTAAGTTTGACTACCGCATCATTTGCTTTTTCATCAGAAATATTTACATAGAAGTTTAAATCAATCATACCGTCCAGTGAGATGCTGGTACGTTCGATTGCACAAGCTTCGGATGCCTGTTCTCTACCATAGACCTGAAGTTCCATAATATGATCATATGCATTTTCTGAACTTCCATATGTATACACACGGGCATATCTTGCAGGTACTGTTTCTGATGTTACGAAATTAAATCCGTTGGCTGTTTCCTGATACACATAATCCGTACCTTTGCCAAATCCATGAACATTATCTGAATCTGCATTCCATACAACTACCGCAGTTCCATTTGAAAAATCTTCTTCAGATTCAGCTAAAGCTACCACCGTTCCGTAATAACTTCTGCCATCGATATAGTATCGATACAAGCGAAGTGCATCTACATCATGTACCTTTCCAAGATCAAGCTGAACATATCTGCCCGCCTGTGTTTTTCCAAGGTCGATATACTTTGCTGTATTGCCGTCATTCAGCATTCCAATCGTTCCGTCAGCAATTGTTGCATTTGTGCTTGGAGTTTTTCCAAGAGCGATATTACTATTCTCATTTTCGATTGCTGTAACAGTTACCTGACATTCTGCAGTAACACTCGGATCTTCTACAGCCGTCGCAGTGATCTTCGCTGTACCCACACCGATCGCTTTTACGATACCATTTTCATCTACAGTTACAGCCCCTGTATTATCAGAATTCCATAACACAGCCTGATCTGTAATCAGCGGATATACTTTTGCACTTAAAACAGTGGACTGGCTATAATCCTGATGACATCTAAGATTTAATTCTGATTTACTTAATTCAATCCTTTCTGCTGACAGGTCATCCAGAATTGCCTCCAGTTTCTTAATCTGTACATCAATTTCATTGATCGTAGCAGACGAATTTTCTGCTACCACTGTTGCTTCTGCTAAAATTTCATTGATTTCCACTGTTTTATTGATAACATTTTCTTCAACATCATCGATTCGTGTTCTTAATAATGTTTTTGGCTTCATTTCCGAAACTTTGATTCGTTTTGCCATTACATAATTGCCAGTTACAGAAGTAACCGTCAGTTTAATATGGGTAGCCAAAACCGGATGGTCAAATTTGATTTCCAGTGTTTGTGGATTTCCACTAAGCTCACCATTTGTTACTGTATAAACATCTTCCCATGCTACATCAGAAACAGAAGTTGTGCCTTCTCCCTCTGCTGCAGACGCATCTGTTGGATCCAGAAAATCAATCGTCGGATCTTCTAAATTTGCTGTTGAAATGGTATAGCTTTGAATTCTTCCGCCGTCGCTGTTTCCACCCCTGCTTTCGTAATAAAAGCCTGATACATAGGTTGCTTCATCAAATCCTGTGGCCATGTAAACCGGATTTGATTCGGAAGGGGTTCCATTCACCCCATGTTCATAATCAGCATTATATCCGTATTTACTATGCCACCAATGATTTTCATCATCGAATGCCCAGCTGACAGGTCCATCATTCGTGTAAGCTCCTGTTATTGCACCGGTTTCTGCATTGATACTTCCCATATAGGAGTTTGCCACTGCATTTGCTGCCAGTGTAGTATCCGCAACATATTTTTCTCCTGATTTCAGAACGCAAAGCTCTGCCGCTGTCATAAACTGATTTAACTGAGTTGCATAACCGTCAGTCTCTTTTGCGACAAATTTAACTCTTTTTACATCTTTCTGTGGTTCTTTAAAGATCAATTCCTGATTGTTTGCTCTTTTATTAGTTCCTGTAACAGTCGTATCGATGGTATAAGATACCGTTACATAATGTCCGTCAGGATCATTTTCATAGCCTGATGTCGTTACTGTTGTACCATTGACTTCTGCAATATCTACTTCAGTCCAGTCATCTGTTCCGTCTTCTGTTTTGGAAACCATCACTTTAAATGTTTTAAACGTACCATTTCCAAGTACCGTATCACTAGCTGTTTTTCTCGGAACATATACAACCCCTGCTATATCTGTTGCTTTTTCTAACGTTACATAAATCCAGTTATTGTCTGAAGCAGTAGTGTTTCCGATAGGACTTCCGCTACCGTCACCACCATCATAATGTGAATGCCAGATCGTATCAATATTTCCATCAAATACTTTCGAAGGCTCTCCCTCTGACCAGTTATTATCAGCGGAAACTGCTGATTTGATCGCTGCTTTTTCATAACCGGATTCACTTAAAACCGTACTATAAGAAGCCGCTTCTGCATTCATTATCGGCCAATTCACTCCTGTCACAACCATGGCGGCCGTACATACCATGGCAAGCGCTCTTTTCCATGTTTTTCTCATGTTTTCTCTCCTTTTCTTCATTTTTCAGGCATCCTGCCTGTTATTTTCTGAATTAAAGCAATTTCTGATTTATCCTTTTATGCCTCCTTTTTTAACTCCACACGGTTTCCCCCAAATGTCTCACATCAAAAGAAAATCAGTAGGTATTCTATGAAAATATTACCTAACATTGGCTATTTTGTCAATTTAATCATCATCATTTTCACCAAAACCACAACAAAATTATTAAAAATTATTATTAACTGCTAAAAAAATACAACCGAAGGAAAAACCTTCGGTTGTACTAAAGTTCTCTATGTTATCATACATTCTGCGGATGAATCGCCGGATTTTTTATGATTCCGCTGCGGTTTCCAGATGGAGTGTTTTAATTGCAAAGACAAAATATAATACATGAAATACCCAGACACCCCCAAGTACCGCTCTGCCTACCGGAACATTTTTCATCATAATAAAACTGATCAGCATGACTGCCGTTACCGTCCCCATGATCCGAAGTTTCGCTGCCCAGGTCATGCCTTTTCCCTGTACAAAGCTTTCCAGATTATTTTTATACAGCTTTGTACCGACAAACCATGTATGAAGCCGTTCTGAACTTTTTCCGAAACAATAGGCTGCCAACAATAAAAATGGAAATGCAGGCAGCATAGGAACGACACTTCCGATGGCTCCTAAGATCAGTCCGATACATCCCACTGCGATATAGATCATTTTCTTAATGTTCATGCTTTTCTAATCTCCTCTTCTCTTTTTTCGATGCGATTACATGACGGATTGCCAGAACCGGATGTACGAAGATCATCCGTGGTCCTGAAAATCTCATCACTTGTTTTATCTGTTCTTTCTTTTCTTTTTTATAACAATGTACTTTGCAGTTAGAGCAAAAAGTTTTTGTTTCCATGAAAGGACAATGATCACTTCGAAGTTTTGCATATTCCAGAAGTGCTTCACATTCCGGACAAAGCCCCTTCTTCTGTCCATGCTGTTTTCTGCAGTATAATGTGATCATTTCCGATACGACATACTTTTCCTGCTCTCTTTTCCTTTGAATGTCTGATTTCATCTAACTGCTTCTCCCTGCACGATTTTGCTGTTCCATATCACATACCAAATCTGCGATCCGCATGGTAGACTGTCTGTGAGACACAAGAACAACCGTTTTCTCTGTACCTGCTTCTTTTAAGGATTTTAAGATCACGCCTTCATTCAGACTGTCCAGATTGCTGGTCGGTTCGTCTAACAGAATCAGCGGTGCATCATGCAGAAAGGCACGTGCAAGCCCGATTCTCTGGCGTTCCCCGCCGGATAAAGTATCTCCCAGTTCTCCCACACTGCTTTCATACCCCTTCGGAAGACTTAGGATAAATTCATGAATCGATGCTTTTTTGCAGGCTTCGATCAGTTCTTCCTCTGTGGCATCTAATTTTGCAATCCGCAGATTATTTTTGATACTGTCATGGAACAGATGGGTTTCCTGTGTCATAAAGCTTTCCATATCCCGCAGATTCGATGTATTGATGCTTTCCATATCCGTATCTGAAATCCTTACATGCCCTTCCGAGACTTTCCAGAAACGCATCAACAATTTCAAAAACGTAGATTTTCCGCATCCGCTTTTTCCCATGATTCCTAAAATCTTTCCCTTAGGAATGTCCAATGACACATCCTGCAGGATTACTTCCTCCTGATATGCAAAGGTTACATTTTCTGCCGATGCACCATGAAATTCAATCGAATCCTGTCCTGCGATTTCTTCTGCCAGCGGAGTTTCTTCTAAAATATCAAGAACTCTGTTTCCTGCTGCAAACGTATTCTGCAGTGTACTTCCAAGATTTGCTAATGCCACTGCCGGCCCGAAGGAACTCATCAGTGCAATGGTCGGAATCAACACACCGGAAAAATCCACCATCTGTTTCTGCATCAGAGTTGCCGAGACAAATAGCATTGCAAGATCGAAGATCAGGATCATTCCATTGGTCACTGCAGTATTGGAAGCCGTCAGCTGCTTCATTTTTTTCTCGATTCCGGAAAGGGATTCTGTTCTTTCCGTCATCTGTTCCAGACGTTTTTCACCATTTCCATACTGTAAAATTTCTGAAAGTCCGCGAAGACTGTCCAGCACAAATGCACTTAATTCTCCGGAACGATTTCGAAACTCTAATCCGGTATCTTTAGATAACTTGGAAACGACTACCGGAATCAAAACTCCTACCGTTACATAAGCCAGCAGAGCCAATACACCTAAGATCACATGATAGCTTCCGATCAGCACGCACATAATCACCGTAAAGAGAAATGCAATCACTGCCGGAGAGATGGTATGGGCATAAAATACTTCTAAAAGTTCAATATCTGAAGTAATGACAGAGATCAGATTTCCTTTGTCTTTTCCTTCCAGTTTTGCCGGACAAAGCTTTCGCAATGCACCGAACACTTTATCACGGATCAATGCCAGCAGCTTAAATGCAATAAAATGATTGCAGGACTGTTCCGCATATCTTAAAAAACCTCTGAAAACTGCAAAAAGTAAAACACTGCCAAAGATTCCGGTAAGAGAAAACGGGGTTTCCATTCCCAGCATGGCAAGCACAGCAAGCCCTCCGAAAATGGTGATCATTGATGCACAAAGATGACCGATCAGCCCCATCAAAACTGCCAGAATCATATATCCCGTCAGCGGTTTCACCAGCCCGATCAATTTTGCCATTACGGTAATTCCACTTCTTTTCATCACAGCGTTCCTTCCTTTCCATTTTCATTATAATGTTCCAGATCCCACTGTGCGTTCCACAGTTTTTCATAAACGCCCTGATGCCCTAAAAGCTCTTCATGGGTTCCATACTCTGCCACATTTCCCTGATCCAGCACATAAATCCGGTCTGCTCTCGTTACATTTGCCAGACGGTGAGAAATTAATATAACTGTCTTTTTCCCTGCCAGACAGTAAATTTCCTTCATAATGTCATTTTCACTCTCGACATCGATATTCGAAGATGCCTCATCAAACAGATAGATTTCACTGTCATGCAGCAATGCTCTCGCCAATGCCAGACGTTGGCACTGACCACCGGACAGATTCGATGCTTTTTCCTGTAAAAGAGTCTCCAATCCCTGTTCACTGCGTAAAAACTCTGCCAGATTGACCCGTTCCAGCATTTCCCACACCTCCTGATCGGATGCTTTCGGTTTTCCCATTAAAAGATTGTCCCGCACCGTTCCTTTCAGCAGATAGCTCTGATGACCGATATAAGTAATGTTTTTCAGCAGACTTTCTTCAGAAATGAAAGACAATTCCTGTTCTCCGATCGTTACAGACCCCTGATACTGTCGGTTTCGACCCATCAGGATCTGAGCGATCGTTGACTTTCCGCAGCCGCTTTCTCCTACTATGGCAGTGAAACTTCCTTGTGGAAAGATAAGATTTATCCCATGGAGGATTTCTCTGTCTGCTTCATAAGAAAACGAAAGATCAGAACATTCCAGATCAAACTCTTTTCCATACAATTCTTCCTTCGGTTCTTCTTCCGGCAGCTCTAAAAGTACAAAAATCTTGTCCGATGCCGCCATACCGTTCATTGCAATATGAAAATACGATCCCAAAAGTCTCATCGGGATAAAAAAGTCCGCAGACAAAAGAATGATCAAAAGACAGCCTTCTAATGTCACATTTCTCATACAATACTGGGTTACCGACAAAATCACGCCCAAGGCAGCACCGCCATAAGCGATCAGATCCATCACGGTAATCGAATTCAACTGCATTGTCAGCACTTTCATCGTAATTTTTCGGAATTGTTCGGACTGTTCATTCATTTCTTCGTGCTTAAACTGATCCGCCTGATAGATTTTCAAGGTGGTCAGTCCCTGAAGATTTTCTAAAAAGGTATCCCCCAGTGTTGTATACTGCCCCCAATATTTTGCCAGAAGTTTCTTTGCCCACCGCTGGATCATCACGATCGTCACAGGGATCAAAGGAACACAGATGAGCAAAACAATGGCAGAAGGCAGATTGAAGCAGCTAATCACGACAAATAACGTAAGCGGTGCCACCATCGCATAGAAAAACTGCGGAAGATATGCGCCAAAATAGGTTTCCAACTGCTCTACACCTTCCACAGCTACCTGTACCACTTCTGAAGTCTGAACCTTTTCTTTATAAGAGCTGCCCAGTTTCAAAAGTTTTTTATAGATCATTTCTCTTAATGTTTGTTTTACGGTTTTCGAAGACAGATATCCAAAATATCCTGCCAGCTTGTAACAGACAAACCGAACTGCCACTGCTGCCGCAGCCACCAATATCGTAGTCTGTATCCTTTTTCCATCCGCACTGCCCCGGAAAAGATCTGCCAGCAGTGTCGTGATTCCATACATCATAGCGATATTGGCTACCAGTGAAATCCACTGACAGATCACATTCGCCGCAATATACTTTTTACTTTCGCTGACCACTCCGATCAGCTTTCGATTGATCATCATATTTTAAAACTCCTTCTGATTTTCCAGTACACTAATCAATGCTGCAGCACTGCTGGAATGTGTTCGTGCCAGAGGAATCTTGTTGCGTTTTGCCTCCGTCACTGCACTGTTTACCATCTTATGAGAAACCGTATTGGTAAATAAGACCATCAGATCCGGTGTTCCCAGTTTTTTCTTAAAACCGCTGCGCTCTTTTGCAAACACCTTACATTTATATCCATATTGTTTACAGATCTTTTCATACTGACAGACCATACATTCATTCCCACCGATAATTACAACGCTCATAAATTCCTCCTTCGTTAGTCATTGCTAACTCGCATGTAAAATAAATACCTGACAGGCGGATTCCTTTTCCGGTTTCGGAAAAGAATCCGTTCACCCGCCAAGTTCATTTTCTAACTTTAATTAGTTATATCTAACTTCTGTAATAGATATATCATATTCATGAGCCGCTGTCAATATTTTTCTCTTTCTTTTAATATTTCAAAATAGCTCTTGAATTAGAAATTTCTCAGATGCCGGAACTTATTTCCAATCCATAATCTCTACGACCCGATAACCTGCGTTTACTACAGCACTTCGAAGTTCCTCTTCTGAAATTTCCCGATCCATGGATACGATCACTTCTCTTGTTTTCAGATTCACTTTCGCAGAAGCACCGTCAATTCCGTTCACTGCCTTTTCTACCCATGCTTTACAATGCTCACAAGTCATCCCATCCACGATCATTCTCTTCTTAGCGATCACATTCTCCAGTTTCTTTTCCGGAACCTGCACCGGTGTACTTCCACCGCCGCAGCAGCCGCCTTCTCCTTTAAAATGCTTTCCCATAGATTGAAATCCAACGATCACCAAAACAAGGATCACGCCAACGATCACGATATTTTCCATAGTCACTACCTCCTGTTAGTTTCTTCTAACAAATATTAGCACCTATTCAAGAAAAATGCAACTTACAAAAAAACATTTCGGAGTTCTTGCCCGGAACCCGAAATGCTTATCTTCTGAAATATTATTTTTTTACAAAGATTCTCTTGATTTTAGAAGCAACTCGTCTTAATGACCACAGTTTTCGACGTATTTTCATGGTTTTTACCCACCATACTGCTTTTAAATATTCTGTCCCGTGGCAGGGATCCACTGTTTTCCCATTCCTAATGATACCACAGACCATACCGAGCATCTGCTCTTTCCGGATTCCGTGTTCATCTACATATTGATGGTCGCCGCGCATGGTGCATATCTGCCCACCAGCGGTCTCTTTCACGTCCACGATCCGATGCAGCACAAACGCATCGTTTTTTCTTTTATAAAGAATGACCTGATATTTTTCTACTTTTTCCGGAACTGCCGTTAAGATTACCTGATCTCTGCCTTCTCTGATCAAAGGCAGCATACTGGTTCCATGGGGATAAAATTGAAATGTCCCGCCTTCTGCCAGTATTCTTTGCATCATCGGTTCTACTTCTGATAAATTATAACACTGTTTTTGCATTATATCCTCGTGCTTAACAAAAAATGGAGGACAGAACTTCTGTCCTCCGTCATATTCTGTATTATTCATCAACAGACCCATTTTCATTTACTACGGAAGCCATTATCACATCTTCTGCAATAACCTCTACCATATCTGCAGCTGGTGCACTGTATAATTCTTTCATCTTTCAACCCTCCATTCCTTAAATTAATAATTATATTTAGCCCATAATATCACATTGCTTACATAAAGTCAAAATTATTTTGGCACTGCAATTACCTGTGGTTCTGTATAAGCTACATGAATTTCACCATTGGCATCCATATATCTTACGTATCCTCTGACTGTGATATCTTTTGTTCTATTAGCACTGGTTGCTCCAAGATTAACTGTTAATGTAAAGGTTCCGTTCTGACCTACACTCTTACACTGATTGGTTGTGATTCCTGAAACTGTAGTTCCAAGTGTAAGCTGTTCTTCTAATCCTGTCTTATAAGTTCTAAGGATACCTTCTGCTAAAACAGTACATCCTTCTTTCGGTGCTGACCATGAAAGTGCGATTTCTACTTTCTGCTTACCGGAAGCTTCTGTTGTTCTGTTTGTTTTTGAGAAACGTACTACAGGTTCTGCTACAACAACTGCTGCTTCAGACCATCTTGCTTCCAGTGCTGTCTCAGCATTTACAACAAACCAATAAGTTTCATTCGTACTTACGAGAGTATCTCCTACATACCAGCCGCTGAATGTTCCTTCTGCATCTTCTGGTTTTACTGCTTTTACTCCAAGTTTGCTTCCCAGTTCATAGCTTCCATCTTCCTGTTTTCCGCTGATGATCTCGCCATTTGTAACTGTTACTGCGTAAGTTTCTTTTGTAGTATAAACTGCGATCCATGTTGCTGATTCTGTTACGTTTGCTGATGTTTCATCAGAAGCGATCTCTGCGATTCCATCACCGTTTGTATCCCATCCTGCAAATTCATAACCTGCATACTCTTTTGCTTCCGGAAGCTGAACAGTTCCATCTTCTGCTGTTACTGCTGCCACAAACTGGTTCGCAAATTCATCTCCTGTCATGAATGTTACAACAACTGCTTCGCTTTCTTTTTCAGCGAATACTGCTTCAAGGTTTGTATTTTTTACCACTACAAATGTATATTCTGCATTCTTAGATAATACCACTTTGGTATCTTTGTCCATCCAGTATACAAATTCATAGCCTTCTGCTGCTTCTGCTGTTACAGTAACTTCATCATATGCATCTAATGCATTTGCTGTTTTTCCTTCCGGAACGTTCACTGTTACAGTTCCGTTTTCTGCTGTTACTGCTACTGCAAATGTTGTAACTACTTCAAGCTGTTCCATTGCTTCAGTCAGTTCTTTTGCTGCACTGCTTACGGCTTCTGCTGTTGCTGCTGCATCCTGTTTTACTTCCTGTGCTTTTTCAAGTGCTACTGTAAAACGATTCCAGCTTTCTTCTGTATAGTTTTCTCTTTCTACAGCTTCCGCTGCTGCAATTGCACTTTCCAGTGCTGTCTTATCTGCTGTCCAGCCTGCATAAATAGTAAGATCTGCTGTTACTGTGATCGTATCTCCGCATGCTTCTGTACATTCTGCATCTGTATACCAGCCGGTAAATACATAACCTTCTCTTACAGGAGTTTCTGTTTCAGACAGTGTCAATTCTGTATTTTCAGAAACCGTCTGTGTTGTCACTTTTTCACCATTCTGGCGGTCAAATGTAACGGTATATTCCACCGGTGTCGGTGCTTCTACTTCTTTTCCTAAGAAATCAATCTTTGTAGCAGTAATAAATCCATTGGTATTAGAAGAAGATACTGCTGCAATACGTACATGAGTTGCATCATGGAACTCACCCAGATCGATAATATTTCCGTTCAGGCTGCCTGAAGCAACCGGACTTTCCGGATAACCAAAATCTGTATCTGTCGGAACTGCGTTTGGATCTTCGAGATTTGCGATGTAAACTTTATAGTTCATCATTGCATTCTCATTTGCTTTATCTGTTCTTGCTCTGTAGAAAATTTCTTTCACACTCCAAGATTTATTAAAGCCTGTCTGGATCCAGACAGCGTTATTTTCACTAGCAGCACCATTTATATTTGCACTTGTTGCCGTACTATAATTTGAATGCCACCAGGTATTTGTTTTTCCATCAAATGCCCACGCTGCTACACCATCACCTTTCGCTTCCTGATTACCGGCATGCCATGAATTTGCAGATGCATTTGCCTTCAATGTTTCGCTATTCTGATCACCAAAAACTTCTAACTCTGTTTTACAGATATCAAGTTTATCAAACTGCGGTCCATCATTCAACTGAGTATTTGCACTTCCGGCTGTAAAAGTAATTACACCCTCTCCTGCTTCTAATACTCTGAATAAGATTTCTCCTGTATGGGATTCTTCTGCTTTCGGAGCTCCCATAACTGTTGCACCAGCTTCTACTTTTCCGCTGGCTTCACTCCAATGAAAACTATTTTTGGCATTACCGCTTCGATATGTAATTTTCGCTCTGTAAATACCAGCTTCCGGTGCATTGTAATACAGTTTCAAAGTATCATTGTTGTTCCAGCAGTTTACAAATTTTTCATTGCTTGCCCAACCGCTACCATTTGCTACTTCAAGTATATATTTTTCATTCGTTCCCGTATTGTTCAATTCCATAAATTCTGCTTCCAGAACTTTGGTCTCATTAACATCACTTGGAAATACAAATGGATCTTCTGCTGTATATTCTTCACTGCGGCTATCTGAATCTTTGATCGTCACAGTTGCCGTTCTATTAAATCCAAGAATCAGTTCCTCCTGTGCTGAAGACAATTCAATCGTAAAATTCAGATCACCCGTTTGTTTCGGATTTCTTTTCGTTCTGACGGTTGCTGTTTTTTCAGTTTCGCCTTCCTCGAAAGTAACTGTTTCAATTAAGGAAGTATCAAAGTCTCCCTGTACTGCAGAACCCGGATTTGGTGTCAATGTAACGGTTGCTTTCTTTGTTCCACCAACACGTACCAGTTTTACTTCCATTTCCGAATCTTCTTTCATCGTATAAGAAGCATTCTCGATTCCGATCATTCCGTAATCAGCATTATTGATGACATACACACCGTCTACACCAATCGTACCTGTTGTTGTAAGTGTCAACGTATGTTCTCCATTGGCAAGATCCGGAGTTGTATAAATAATCTGACCGGTCTTACGGGAACTTCCCTGTGTATTGATGGAATCCGTTACTGCACCGTTATCAATCGAAATATTAGCAGTTCCATGTCCCGGATCGATGGTTCCGATCAGATAAAGTTTCGTGCCTGTAAAACGAACGGTGAAATTTTGTCCACTGTTTGCCCATTTTTCAGTTCCATTGATGATAAAAGAAGAACCGGATCCATTCGTCCATCCATTTGAGAAAGTAAAGGCTCCATCACGTTCATCAATTACATCCATTCCCAGTGGTGCACCGCTGCTTACTTCAAAAGCTTCGCTTGCCTTATACACTCCAATTTCACTCAGCATTGGAACTTTTGGTTCTGCAATTACAGAAGAATCTGTACTAACCGTAATTTTTACCTGATCTGCTTTTACCGCAGCTGCTCTGCAAAGACGTTTTGAACCAACTGTTGTTCCAGATGCAAAAGTTTTCCATTCAGATTCATCTCCATTACGATACTGTACCGTAAAACTTGTAATTCTTTGTCCAAACTGAATTGCTTCTTCAATGGATACCACATCAAATGTTTTCGCAGTACCAAAGTCAATGATAAGGCTTCCCTCTGTAGTACCATCTTCTGCTGTCCAATAAGTCGCATCATCTCCATCTACAGTATTTGACGGTTTATATGCGAGATCATTGCCACGCACTTCTGATGCAGAAATCACCACATTTTCTTTGGATGCAAGATTTTCATCAAATGTTTCTTTGATCGCATTTCCAAATTCCGTTACTCGATTCAGAATCGCAGTATCTACAGTTCCCTGATTGTTTGGCGGAACATTTAAAAGAAGTACACTGTTATGTCCTACGGAATTAAAATACATATTTCCGAGTTCTTCCATTGTCTTCGGTGTACATTTCTGTGTTCCCCAGAACCATCCTGAAGTGATTCGTGCATCGACTTCAGGAACTGTCCACTGATTTCCATTTTCGAATCCGATCGTAACACTTCCCTGTGTATTGTTGTCAATGGTATTATTTTCTTTATTTACCTTAGATTTCGCCCATGTTTCTTCATTGGCATAACCGGATTCATTCCCAATCCAACGAACGGTTGTATACGCCTGTGCACCAAATAACATACAATCTGATTCATATTTTCCAGATGCAATTCCCTCACAGTTCTGGATTGTTTCAAACCATTTTTCGAATGTATAGGTCTGTGCAGTTCCTCCATTGGCACCGTCCATCCATACTTCTGTAAAATGACCATTATTTCCATATTTTTCATCATTTCCCAGAATTTCCTGCAACTGATTGTTATAGAATGTATTATATCCATCTACATCTGTTGCATAGGTTGGTTCATGAATATCCCATGGCGAAAGATACAACCCCATATCCATATCATATTCTGTACATGCTGCCGATATTTCTGCAAGGATATCTCCTTCTCCATTTTTATAATTTGTTGATGCAATATCATAATCTGTAAATTCACTGTTCCAGATACAGAATCCATCATGATGTTTCGCAGTAACAATGATTTTTTCAAATCCTGCCTCTTTCAAAGTAGATACCAGTGTATCTGCATCAAAATCATTAGTTAATGTAAAAATATCTGCCGGAGATCGATCCCCGTAATTTTCTCCCCATTCAATTTCGTTGAAAGTATTTGGCCCAAAATGGCAAAATGCCGCCAATTCTTCTTTCTGATAATTGTACTGGTTCAAATCAGGTAACACATCATCTGCCGCCGGTGCCGGTGTTGAATATTCTGCCAAATCTGCATCCGTAACATATGCTGTAGGATCTGCCGCCTGTACATTTACACCATATCCCGTAACGCAAGATGACAACGCCACCAAACCTGCCAATGGCAATGCCAATTTCTTTTTGTAACGATTCATAATGTTCCCCCTTTTACGTTATTATTTTTAATCATATCATGTCTTTCCAAAAATTTAGCACCAAAATTATTTTTGTTTTTTGTACAATTTGTACATACATTTGTAATTTACCACTTGCAACAGCTCTATTGCTCCAGACTTTCCAAAAAAAGATTCGGGAATCTTTTTACGATCCCCGAATCCTCTCTAGTCATTATTTTACAATTACAACACTATCTTTGTTTACTGCTGTGGTGCTGCAATTACCTGTGATTCTGTATAAGCTACATGAATTTCACCATTGGCATCCATATATCTTACGTATCCTCTGACTGTGATATCTTTTGTTCTATTAGCACTGGTTGCTCCAAGATTAACTGTTAATGTAAAGGTTCCGTTCTGACCTACACTCTTACACTGATTGGTTGTGATTCCTGAAACTGTAGTTCCAAGTGTAAGCTGTTCTTCTAATCCTGTCTTATAAGTTCTAAGGATACCTTCTGCTAAAACAGTACATCCTTCTTTCGGTGCTGACCATGAAAGTGCGATTTCTACTTTCTGCTTACCGGAAGCTTCTGTTGTTCTGTTTGTTTTTGAGAAACGTACTACAGGTTCTGCTACAACAACTGCTGCTTCAGACCATCTTGCTTCCAGTGCTGTCTCAGCATTTACAACAAACCAATAAGTTTCATTCGTACTTACGAGAGTATCTCCTACATACCAGCCGCTGAATGTTCCTTCTGCATCTTCTGGTTTTACTGCTTTTACTCCAAGTTTGCTTCCCAGTTCATAGCTTCCATCTTCCTGTTTTCCGCTGATGATCTCGCCATTTGTAACTGTTACTGCGTAAGTTTCTTTTGTAGTATAAACTGCGATCCATGTTGCTGATTCTGTTACGTTTGCTGATGTTTCATCAGAAGCGATCTCTGCGATTCCATCACCGTTTGTATCCCATCCTGCAAATTCATAACCTGCATACTCTTTTGCTTCCGGAAGCTGAACAGTTCCATCTTCTGCTGTTACTGCTGCCACAAACTGGTTCGCAAATTCATCTCCTGTCATGAATGTTACAACAACTGCTTCGCTTTCTTTTTCAGCGAATACTGCTTCAAGGTTTGTATTTTTTACCACTACAAATGTATATTCTGCATTCTTAGATAATACCACTTTGGTATCTTTGTCCATCCAGTATACAAATTCATAGCCTTCTGCTGCTTCTGCTGTTACAGTAACTTCATCATATGCATCTAATGCATTTGCTGTTTTTCCTTCCGGAACGTTCACTGTTACAGTTCCGTTTTCTGCTGTTACTGCTACTGCAAATGTTGTAACTACTTCAAGCTGTTCCATTGCTTCAGTCAGTTCTTTTGCTGCACTGCTTACGGCTTCTGCTGTTGCTGCTGCATCCTGTTTTACTTCCTGTGCTTTTTCAAGTGCTACTGTAAAACGATTCCAGCTTTCTTCTGTATAGTTTTCTCTTTCTACAGCTTCCGCTGCTGCAATTGCACTTTCCAGTGCTGTCTTATCTGCTGTCCAGCCTGCATAAATAGTAAGATCTGCTGTTACTGTGATCGTATCTCCGCATGCTTCTGTACATTCTGCATCTGTATACCAGCCGGTAAATACATAACCTTCTCTTACAGGAGTTTCTGTTTCAGACAGTGTCAATTCTGTATTTTCAGCAACCGTCTGTGTTGTCACTTCTTCACCATTCTGGCGGTCAAATGTAACGGTATATTCCACCGGTGTCGGCACTTCTCTTCCTACGAAATCAATACTTGACGCTGTAACATAATTCTCAGCTTCCTGACCCGTTGCAGATGTAGTTACAATACGCACATGCGTTGCTTCTACAAACCTTCCAAAATCAATCACATAATCACCATTTCCACTAAACGTACCGGAAACAACCGGAGACTGTGGATAATCAAAATCATCTTCTGTCGGATCTGCTGTTGGATCTTCCAAATTTGCCACATAAACTTTATAATCTTTAGTCCAATTATGCGTCGTGTCTGTTCGTCCTTTGTACCAGATTTCTTTTACTTGCCATTTCGTGTCAAAACCACTTTGAATCCACACTGGATTATTAACACTTACCCGACCATTCACATTTGTATCTGTTGCTGTTCCATAGTTTGAATGCCACCAATCTGCTGTACTACCATTAAATGCATAGCTTGCAGGGCCATCAGCACCTTTGTTATGATAAGAATTCGCTTTTGCATTCTTTGTAAGAACATCGGCATCACTAAATTTTTTCAAATCTGTTTTATTTACAATTTCAAACTTATCAAGCTGTGGTGCCCCATTATTTCCTGCAAGAAATGTCACTTTTCCTTTCCCAGCTTTTAAAACATTCAAATGGAATGTCGCTGTCCTTGTTTGTGACGAATCACTTGATCCTATTGTCACAGAACCATCGGCTATATTTCCGGATTCTTCACTCCATGAAAAACCATTTGCTTTAGCACCACTTCTATACGTAACTTTCACGGAATAAATGCCTGTTTCCGGTGCATCATAATAAAGCACTGCATAATCATTTGAATTCATAGAATTCACAAATAAATTTCCACTAGCCCAGTCTGCTTCTTTAATCTGTAATGGCCAGTCTTCTCCATTTCCAGTATTATGAAGCTCAAGGCATTCTGCTTCTAAAATATTACTTTCACCAATCGTACTTGGAAAACTATATGAATCCTCTACTGTATATGTATAATCTGCTACAACATTAATTACAAACTCCGCTGTCTTTCCATCATAAGTTACGGTAATTCTCTGTTCTCCCACAGTTCCTTTTTGATATCCAGAAACAGAATAACCTTCTGTAATTGTTTGTGTAGAACCATCATTATAAATTCCAGACACTACAAGACCTGTGGTATCCAGCTCATCTAAAACTCTATACTCTGTTTTATCAGGTGGTGTCAATGTAATTCTAGTAAGAATTGCTTCTTCAACTTCGCTTTCAACTCCCTTTCCAATAAAACTAATATTAGATGCTGTGATATATCCATTGTCAGTTGTAGAAGATGTTGCAGCAATCCGGACATGTGTCACCTCTACTAAATTTCCGAAATCAATCGTATGTTTTCCCTGACAATTTCCACCAAAGCTACCTTCCAAAGCTGGACTATTAGGATAACCAAAATCCTCATCTGTTGGTGTCTCTGTTGGATCATCTAACTTAGCCACATACACTTTATAGTCACTGATACAATTATTACCCGCTGGATTTGTTCTGGCAGTATACTCAATTTCTTTTACACGCCATACCTTATCAAATCCCGTTTGAATCCATATTGGATTGCTTGCACTGGCAGCACCATTTTTATTTGCGTCTGTTACTGCTCCGTAGTTTGAATGCCACCAATTTTCTGTATTATCATTAAATGCATAACTTGCAGGACCATCATTACCACTGTTATGATAAGAATTTGCCAACGCATTATTCATGAGAACTGATTTATCATTGAACTTATTCAATCCTGTATAAACCACATCAAATTTATCCAACTGCGGTGCCCCAGCAGATCCAGCAAGAAATGTCAATTTACCAGATCCAGCTTCTTTTACATTTAATTGAAATGTTCCTGTATGAGTTTCAGCTGCAGCATCTGTAGCCCCAATCGTTGCAGAACCATTTTCAATTTTTCCTAATTCTTCGCTCCATGAAAATCCATTCGCTGCAGCCCCACTTCGATAAGTAACCGTCACATTATAAACACCTGCCTTTGGTGCATTATAATAAAGCACTATGGAATCACCGGGATTCATTGCATTTACAAACTTCCCATTATTAGCCCACGTAGCTGGAGAAATTTCCATTGGATACTTTTCATCTTTTCCCGTATTATGTAATTCCATAAATTCTGCTTCCAGTGTTACCGAAACATCTACATCACTTGGAAATACAAACGGATCTTCCGCTGTATAAGTACGACTAACAGACTCTTCTGATGCCACGTTAATTCCTGCATTTTCTGCAGCCTGAGCCGGGATAACCATTCCCCCAATCATTCCAGCAGTTAACAAACAGCACATCGTGCGTTTTAACTCTTTTTTTACATTTGCTTTCATAATTAATCATCTTCTCCTTCTACACTGATTCATTAATTTTCTTTTATGTAATTCCTGCCTTTCCATCATCCCTTTCTAACTTTTTCAAACAAACAAAAACTTTCGACTTCTCTTTTGTTTGTTTTGCATTGATTTTTCTACTTTTTTCAAATATTATAGTCACTTTGACAATTCATTGTCAAGAGAAAGGGACGTTATTTTTGTTTAATTTGTCTACTTTTTCCGACATTTTATTTCTATATTTGGTAATTCCACACTCCCCCATGTTTTCGCCGGCCATGCCATCTGATAGATCCGTTCCCGATTTTCTATGCGAAATGCCATCGCACGGCGTAAAAAAGTATGCCGAAGCTGCCGATCCCCTAAAGGTTCTACAAAAGCAATATCCGCAGAATATTCTCCTTCTGTCAGCATTTCCGTCCGAAATACAAATTCTACAAACTGCTCTTTTTCTTCCGTTGGAAACGGTTTAGAAATTCCGGTTCCTACGACCTGATCTTCCGAATCATGTACAGTTAGTCTCATATGGATTCCCGAAAACGCTCTGTTTGCCAGAAAGTGAATTCGGATCAAAAGTTCGGTATCTTTTTCGCCCATTACCGGAACATCCAGTTCGATTTTTCGTATTTCAACCTGACCGGTAGAAAACCTCTGTTCCCGATTTTCCGTAAATTCATAGACATGTTTCACTTCCAGAATATCCTGCATATAGAGACTGATTCCTGTTTCTACATCTCCATCATGAATGATCTTTCCATTTTCCAGCACAATACACCGATCACATAATTCCCGGATCGTCTGCATATTATGGCTGACGTAAAGAATCGTCTTGTTTCCGTCTTCCGAGATCTGCCGCATTTTATTCAGACATTTTTTCTGAAACATCATATCCCCAACAGCCAGCACTTCGTCCATCAGAAATATATCTGCGTTTAGAAACGCCGCCACTGCAAATGCCAGTTTTACGTACATTCCGGAAGAATATCGTTTCACAGGAGTGTCGATAAACTGTTCACATTCGGAAAATTCGATGATATCTGCAATCTTCTCATCGACTTCTTTGCTGTCCATTCCTAAAATCGCACCATTCAAATAGATGTTTTCTCTTCCGGTCAATTCTCCATGAAATCCGGTTCCTACTTCCAACATACTGGATATTTTCCCCCGAATACATAATTGTCCTTCCGAAGGGGCTGTAACTCTGGACAGCAATTTTAAAAGCGTAGATTTTCCTGCTCCATTCCGTCCGATGATTCCTACCCGTTCTCCTTCGTAGATTGTACAGCTCACATCATTTAATGCCTGAAATTTTCCATCTTCCTGTATTCTCTGACCGATTTTTCGATTAGGATCTTCTTTTCCTCTTTTTTTTGCCCACCAGCTCTGCACGGACTGCTGTAACGTCGTACCTCCGATTTTCCCAAGTTCATAGGTCTTTCCCACATTGCTGATCCGGATCACTGCTCTCTTTTCCATCTTCTGCCTCCTCTATACTGTATCTAAAAAGGATCTTTGCGCCCGCTGAAATACGAACATTCCCACAAACAGGATCAGGATCGTAACCGCCATACTGAGCATCAAAAAGCACACCGGCAATTCTCCTCCGAAAAGAATACAGCGAAAGCTTTCCATTACCGGTGTCATCGGATTCAGCATAAAAAGTGTCTTGAAACTTTCCGGAATCTGCGATGCCGGATAAACTACCGGTGTCGCATACATCCAGATTTGGAGGAAGAAATTGATCAGCACCGTCAGATCACGATATTTTACCGTAAAAGAGGACAATATGATACCGCATCCCATCGATAATGCCATTGTCTGTACCAAAAGCAACGGCAGCAGACACAGTCTGGCAGCAGTTGCTGCTCCGGCAGCTCCATACCATAGATATAAGACCAGAAACAGTAAAAATTCTATGAAAAAGCGAATCTGTCTGGACAATACCGTAGCGATCGGGACACACATTCTTGGGAACCATACTTTTCCCATCAAACGCACATTTCCCGTAAATGTATGGGATACAGCCGACATACAGCCTGAAAAGTCATTCCATAAAAGATTTCCGGACATATAAAACAAAAAGCCGGGAATTCCATTGGTTGAAATTCCCGCAATCTTTCCAAATACGATATTCATCATAAAAGAGGACAAAACCGCATTGATTACAAACCATAAAGGACCAAGGATCGTCTGAGCATACATCGTTTTAAAATCCCGTTTTATGAACATTTTGATCAACTGACGATATTCCCACAGTTCCTTTAATTCTTTCCAAAAATTCCCACCCTTAGGTTCTATGATCGTGGTCCACTTTTCTTCCATGCTGCACTCTCCCGCTCCAGTCTGCCTATTTTATTCCATAGCGCTTTGATCTTATCCTGCTTAAAGATTATTATTTTTATAATTCTGTGAATCCAGAAAAACGGCAGCAGCAATGGGATTTTTTCTAAGATCGGATATAAAATGCACATTCCTTCGTAATTCCAAAATACCATGTTACCGATATAGCTTATCCGTGCCAGAATTGGGGAATGATACTTTTTCTCCAGTTCCTTCATGGTACCGATGTATGCAAATGTTTCCGTTCCATAAGCTGCTGAAGAGATAATCCTTGCTTCTGTTGCCTGATTTTTTCCGATCACACCTTTTTCAAACCAGTTTTCTGCAATCTGCTCCATCTCCTCTTTAAATTCCCAGAGATTTAATTCTTTTAGGGTTCGATTCAATGAATCCTGATTCAGTTCTGCTCCTTTTTCTTTCAAAAAGATATAAATATCCATGATTGAACGGATTCCGCTGCCGCTTTGATGGTAATGCTTTGCAAAATGCTCCAACATATAGATATAGAAATCTTCCCAATTTAACTGATAGATTCCTGAACCCGGAACTTCTTCGCAGGATTTTTCCCACATGTTTTTATATTTTGCTGCATTTTTATTTTTTTCTAAAAATAAACTGCGGTGCATTTCCACATGACACCACGGCTTTTTCATATAACAATCATGATTAGAAATATCAAACTTTTCTGTTTCATACCCTTGAGCTTCCATGACTTCCCGCACTTTTTCTGCATTTTCCGTATCGATCAAAATATCCAGATCTGCCATCTGACGAAATTCTGATCTTGGATACATTTCCTTGATCAGACAGCCTTTCAATGGAAGGATTCTTATGCCTGCTTTCGGAAGAATCTGATACAGCCGATCTCGTTCTGCCCGCTGGATCACTCCCTGCATCGCACACTGAACACTTCGTTCCTGCCATTTTACGGCATATTCTCCCAGATCTATTTCCGGTATCTTTTTTATGCCTTCATATGCAATATAGTCTACGTTATGTTTTTTTGCCATCTGATACAGATTTTTGACACTGACTCCCTCCGGCGGTAATTCCGGTTTACAATCCAAAAGAACGGAGCGGATCAGTTTTATCAGATAACTGCCTGTTTGAAACTCTTGTTCTTTCTTTTCCATGTTATTCCTGTTCCTGAACTTTCATCGTATTCCATGCCAATTCTGCTGCTTCTTCCGAAATATTGCAGTGCATTTCATACAAAGGAATCCTTTCTGTTACCTGTTTTAATAAAGCTAATGTCTTTAACATCTTTTCTCTCTTCTCTGTCGGACGATAAGTCTGACGGTACAGTTCCGGATATCCTTCGATGGAAGTTAATCTGCGGATCGTATTTTCTGCTCCTCTTCGCAAAATACAGATTCCCTGAATCGGCATTTTCTGATTGGTCTGAATCCCGTGTTTGCCGCACCATGGCGTTCCGCAGACATAGATCACATTTTCTTTTACCTGAATCAATGGTTTGTCGTCATTGATCATGACTGCCCTTGTGCCAAAATACTGCCGCCACATTCTGGTATGTGTCGATTTTCCGGTTCCGCTTGGAGCTGCAAAAAGATATGCCTTTCCATCGACTGCTACAGCCGAACAGTGAAACAAAAAGCAGTCACGATCGATCATCTCTTCACACAGTTTCCGATATACTGCCAATGATTCATATATGTATTCCGGAACTTTTTCTTCACTTTTTTGCCGTTCAGCTTCTACATCATTTTCTGATACCCGAATCACAAATTCCGGAGTCATCTGCGGATCGATCTCATAATCTGCACATAATTGTTTCAAATAGTCAGACTCATAGTGCATTTCAAAATTCACATCTGCAATACGATATTTTTTCTGCTGACTCATATCCTATTTCTCCATAATTCCATTCTTTTCCAGATTTTCCACAAAAACTTTAATATCCTTTCGTGCAGTTTCTTCGGACACATCGTATTTCTGTACGACCGCCTGCACCAAAGCATCTTCACTGGTATCCTGAGAAAGTTTTTCCCACAGAAAAGCACCTACGGAGTTTAATTTCACCATGCCGGAAAACTGATCTGCCGCATAATTCAGCGAAACTGCTACCTTCTGATCTCCAATCGTATCTAATATATATCCTTCTTTAATCTTCATATCTTAATTCTCCATTCTATTTATTACTGTCATTGATTTTTCCGGACAGTTAGTCACTCCTTAGTAGTATATAATCTTTTTCATGCAAAATCAACGAATAGTAGAGCTTGATTTTGATTATTTTTCATTTTTTATTTCCCAACCGAACAAACATTTGCTATACTTATAAAAACAGTCTGATCACTGCAGAAGATGATTTTTATTCGTACAGGAGCATCTTTTGACTCCCAGAACCTGATTTCATCCGCAGTATCACATAAAGAAAGAGGTTTTTCTATGCAGCTTGATTCAGGAATCAAAGAAATTAAAGGCATTGGAGAAAAAAGTGCTGCTGTATTTGCAAAAGCAGGCATTTTTACGATCAATGACTTGATACGTTATTTCCCACGGGGATATGAAAAAATCGAACCACCGGTTTCACTGGAACAGTTACAGGAAGAAGAAACTCTGGCAGTCGCTGCATTTATTACCAAACAGCCTTCCTTAGTCCGTGCCGGTCGATATCAGATCACGACTACGACCGTTGCGGAAAACGGCCACTCTCTTCAGCTTCGATGGTTCAATATGCCATTCCTTCGGAATACCTTAAAACGCGGGTTTCTCTATATTTTCAGGGGAACGATCACCAAACACGGGCAAACATACTGTATGGAACAGCCCAAATGCTATACGCCTGCAGAATACCAGGCGCTGGAGAATCATATGCAGCCCGTTTATCCGCTGGTGCAGGGGCTGACTCAGAAAATGATCTCCAAAGCAGTAGGACAAGTATTTGAACATATGCACAGCTTTCCGGAGACGCTGCCGGATGCACTGCGTCGCCGCTATCATCTGGCTGAATACAATTTTGCACTTTCCAACATTCATTTTCCGGATTCTGAAGAAAATCTGCTGACCGCCAGACGAAGGATCGTATTTGAAGAATTTTATCAGTTTATTTGTCAGATCCGCTCTATGAAAGAACAATGGGAACTGATCTCCAATCAATGTGTGATGAAGCCTGTGAAGGAAACAGCGGATCTGATCCATGCCCTTCCTTATGAACTGACCAATGCTCAAAAGAAGGTTTGGAACGAAATTTCTGAAGATCTTCAAGGAGAAACGCTGATGTCCCGATTGATTCAGGGAGATGTTGGAAGCGGAAAAACGATTCTTGCTTTTCTGGCACTTTTAACTGCAAAAGGAAACGGATATCAGGGTGCAATGATGGCACCGACAGAAGTTCTGGCAAAACAGCATTACGAAGGGCTGCTGGAATTAAAAGAACAATACCAGCTTGATTTTCACCCATTGCTTCTGGTAGGTTCCATGACTGCAAAAGAAAAACGGTTGGCTTACGAACAGATTGCTTCCGGAGAGGCAGATATTATCATCGGAACCCATGCCATCATACAGGATAAAGTCATTTTTTCCAATCTCGGACTGGTCATTACCGATGAACAGCACCGTTTCGGGGTAAAACAACGGGAGATTTTCAGTCAAAAAGGAGTGAATCCTCATGTACTTGTCATGAGTGCCACTCCGATTCCGCGTACATTGGCTATTATCATCTATGGCGATCTGGATATCTCTGTCATTGATGAAATGCCTTCGAACCGAATCCCAATCAAAAACTGTGTGGTAGACGAAAGCTGGCGGCCGAAAGCCTATTCCTTTATCAAAAAAGAAGTATCTGCCGGACATCAGGCTTATGTGATCTGCCCTATGGTAGAAGAAAATGAAAATCTGGAACTGGAAAATGTACTGGATTATTCAGAAAAACTCAAAAAAGAGCTTCCAGGAATCAAAGTTGCATATCTTCACGGAAAAATGAAATCTGCAGAAAAGAATGAGATCATGGAAGCTTTCGGAAGAAATGAGATCCAGGTTCTTGTATCGACTACAGTTATTGAAGTCGGTATCAATGTTCCAAACGCCACCGTTATGATGGTGGAAAATGCCGAGCGTTTTGGACTTTCTCAGCTGCATCAGTTACGAGGTCGTGTTGGTCGTGGTGCATGGCAGTCCTATTGCATCTTTATGAGCAGCAGCAAAGGGAAAGATACGAAAAAACGACTGGAGATTCTAAATCATTCTAATGACGGATTTTATATTGCCAGTGAAGACCTGAAATTAAGAGGTCCGGGAGATCTTTTCGGCATCCGTCAAAGCGGAGATTTACGATTTACACTGGGGGATATTTTTACCGATGCCAAAATCTTGCAGGAAGCCTGCGAAGCTGCCGAAGAATACGCCCATTTAACACCAATCACACCAATAAATATTAATTTATAGTCGATCATTTCAAAACTTGTTTCTTATTCACACAAAAAGACGGCGGGAAAATCCCCGCCGCTTTTTTAAATCACTGCTTATTTACCGGACATCTGTCTTTCCTGTGCTTCGATCATCTTTTTGACCATATATCCGCCGACAGAACCGTTCTGAGCAGATGTTAAGTTTCCATTATAACCATCTGATAATGGAACGCCAAGTTCACTGGCTACTTCATATTTGAATTTGTCTAAAGCATTCTTTGCTTCAGGTACTGCTGCCTTGTTTGAAGATTTTGTTGACATATAAATTCCTCCTTGCTGCAAATTAACTGATTTGCATTGGTTTTGTGAACGAGAAGCTCTTGTGATTTTTGCGTTTGCTTCATGTTACATTCCTAGTATGTGAAGAATTATTTTTAATACACTGTCAATTGTTTCAAAATATGACAATTTATTACCATTCGTTATTTTTCAAAACTTCCATTTTCACTGCCAAAAGTATATAATACTGTTAATCAATTTTAGGAGGTTTTCTCATGAATTATGAGCAATTTATAGAATATGCTGTTGCAGAAGGTTTTTCCGATGCAGCAGTTATCAACACTTCAGAAATCATATTTGATCCGTCTTTTCGCCCTTACTGCGAAGAAAATCTGTGTGGACAATATGATGCCAATTATACCTGTCCGCCAATCTGCGGTACACCGGAAGAAATGAAACAAAAGATCTTATCTCACAAAAAGGCAATCGTACTCCAGTCCATTTGGGAGATTTCTGATTATACAGACAAAGATGCGATCAAACATGCAAAAAAAGAACATAACGCAGCTACGATCCGTCTGGCAAAACGGATGCGTGCCGAAAACCATAATGGTTTTCTTGTGGGTGCCAGTGGCTGTGCATTATGTTCTCCTTGTGCGATCACCGAAAATCAGCCTTGCCGATTTCCGGATCTTGCATTTTCCTGTATGTCTGCCTATTGTATTTTCGTCCGTCTGCTGGCAGAAAGCTGTCATATGAGCTACGTCTGCGAAGACGGATTATTGGCTTTTTTCGGCATGTATGTGTTTGATTGATTTGGATTGTTCCAAGTTATCTGTGGCTTAACAATTTTATGATCGTATCATAATTTTCCGGCTGATGCGGATAAGTACAGTCTGTACAAACTTTGATTTTTGTTCCGTCTTTGGTTGTAATGTATTCATTTTTCCCCGGACATTTTTCCAGACTATACAACGGACAGTAACAAAACAAACAGTTCAGATCCTCAATCCCTTCATGACACGGATAATATTTACAGTCTTTATTAGCAAAAAAACGATAAGAATTTTCCATGATATACTGCCTTTCTCTTTCCTATGAAACAAAGCACGGGGAAATTTAAGATTCCCCCGTGCTGTATTTTTATACATTTTATGACTCGTTTTTCGCAGTCACAGCCTTCATTACCGGCTGCTGTTCCAATCTAAAACAGATCTTATTCAACAGATACTACATAATAGTAGATTGGCTGACCGCCAAAATGCACTTCAACATCACATGCCGGGAACATTTCTGCTACTTTTTCACCTAATTCATTTGCTTTCGCTTCATCTACTTCTTCACCATAGTAAATGCTGATGATTTCTGACATATCATCTACCAGTTCTTTGAACATTTCCAATGTGGTAGCTTCCAAGTCTTCGCCAACAGCCAAAATGCCGCTGTCACCGATTCCCATGATATTGCCTTCATGAATTTCTTTATCATCAATCTTTGTATCTCTGACAGCATAAGTAACCTGTCCTGTTTTTACAGTTGTGATACTTTCTTCCATGGCTTCTGCATTTTCTTCTGCGGACAGATCTGGAAGATAATTGATCATTGCTGTAATGCCCTGCGGAACCGTTTTGGTCGGAATGACGTGGATTTCTTTATCCTCTGTCAATGCCTGTGCCTGATTTGCAGCTAAAATAATATTTTTGTTATTTGGCAGGATAAAGATATGCTCTGCATTTACCTTATCAATGGCATTTAACATATCTTCTGTACTTGGATTCATGGTCTGACCGCCTTCGATCAGATAATCTACTCCAAGTCCTTTAAAGATTTCTCCTACACCTTCACCGATCGATACAGAAATAAATCCCATTTCTTTTTTCGGCTCTGCTTTTCGCTGTTCTTCGGCAGCTTTTTCTGCTTCTGCTGCGATTTTAGATGCTTCTTTGATCAATCGTTCTTCATGCTCTTCGCGCATGTTGTCAATCTTCATTCTTGTAAGAGAACCATAAGTCAATGCTCTCTGGATTGCAAGTCCAGGATCATTGGTATGCACATGCACTTTTACAATGTCATCATCAGATACTACGACGATAGAATCACCGATTCCTTCCAGAAATGCCTTAAATTCCAGTTCTGTGTCCATCGTAAACTCTTTTTCCAGCATAATGATGAATTCTGTACAATATCCGAATTTGATTTCTTCTTCTGTCTGTGCACTGATTTTTACAGGTTTTGCTTCCTGAGCTGCACCTTCGATAGAATAATCAACTTCTTTTCCTTCTAATGCATCCATCATACCATGGAACACTTCTACCAGACCTTGTCCGCCGGAGTCAACCACACCTGCTTCTTTTAAAACCGGAAGCATTTCCGGTGTTTTAGCAAGCACGATTTCCATTTCAGCTACAACCTGCTGCATAAAATATACCAGATCATCGGTTTCATCCACCAGCTTCATTGCTTTTTTTGCACCGCCTTTAGCAACGGTCAGAATCGTACCTTCCTTTGGCTTCATAACTGCTTTATATGCAGTTTCTACTGCTTTCTGCAGTGCTGCTGCCATGACCGGAACATCGATTTCTTTTTCTTCTTTGATGACTTTGCAAAGTCCACGGAACAGCTGTGACAGGATAACACCTGAGTTACCGCGCGCACCGCGAAGAGAACCGGAGGAAATGCTTTTCGCTACTTTCTCCATTTCATAGGAATCCATGGCACCTACTTCTTTTGCAGCTGCCATGATTGTTAATGTCATGTTTGTCCCTGTATCACCGTCCGGAACCGGGAATACATTTAATTCATTGATCCATTCTTTTTTAGATTCGAGATTTTTTGCGCCTGCAAGAAACATCTTAGCAAACATTTCTGCATTGATTGATTTTGTAACCACTACATTACTCCTCCCTTAGATTTCTTACCATAAAGGACCCCATCAATGTACATGTTAACTTTTACAACTTCCAGACCTGTATAATGTTCAATCTTATATTTTACACTGTCTAAAAGATTCTGCTGTACACTTAATACATTTACCCCAAATTTAATGATCAGATGATAATCAATACTTACTTTATTATCTTCGATCGTCACCTTGATTCCTTTGAATGCAGCTTCTCTCTTTAAAAGCTTCGCAATCCCTTCTTTTGCATCGATAAATGCCATACCTACGATACCAGGTGTACTATTTGCCACATCGCTGGCATAAGATACTACAACCTTTGGATCAATTACTACCTGTCCAAGATCTGTCTTTTTATAACCTTTCATAAGGCACCTCCATAAAAGAATTGTCTTTATTTTGCTATAATTTCTGTAATGTCTTCTTTGCTGGTTGTGCGAGCAGAAATACGCTCGCAATGGTATTATACATGAAATTTCCAAAAAAGCATAGATATTTTTTATTTTTTTATTTTTTTACTTGCAAAATTCTAATCTATCTGTTAGAATAACCTATGTTGTGAGCCTGATAGGCTTATTATGTTTATAAGGAGGTGCTATTATGGCTAAATGTGCAATCTGTGAAAAAGGCGCTCATTTCGGTATCGCTGTGAGCCACTCACATAGAAGAAATAACAAAATGTGGAAAGCAAACGTAAAATCTGTAAAAGTTAACGTTAACGGAAATGCTAAGAAAATGTATGTATGTACATCTTGCTTAAAATCCGGTTTAGTTGAAAGAGCTTAATTACGGAACATCTAAGGACTTGTTAGCAAGTCCTTTTTTTATTTGTTTTTTGCTTTCAGCATCCTCCGATTTTTAATCCCAAACACATTAACACAGCACTGGCTGCAAGTCTCCAAAACCATCCTTCTACCGGACATAATAATGTCAGTAAAATTCCCAAACCGCAAAAAAAGAGTGCGGCTCCCAAAGTTTCTCTTCTCATGCTGCACTCCTTTTTCTTTATCCTATGCTATTTTGTTTCTTTTGTTTCCTCTTTTTTTAATTCTTCTTCCACTGCATCTGCGACCGGTGTTTCTTCTTTTCCGGCAGTAAATTTGTTGATCAGATCCGGAACCATATCAAGCACCTTCGTCAGACCGTCCTGATTTTTTACATTGACCAGTTTAGTCGTTCCGTTTTGGATTACAAGAATGGAACTAGGGGTAATCTTTCCACCCATACCACCACCGCCGTGATCGCTTTTTTCTTTGGAAAATGCACCTGCACCTACCCCAAATGACACATCTACCAAAGGTAAAATGATCGTATCGCCAATGTGGATTGCATCTCCCACCACTGTTTTTGTCGTGATAAAGCTGTCCATTCCCTTAAACAGAGATTCTACTGTTTTTTCGAAAGTATTATTGTTCATTTTCTGCACCCTCCTTGGCAAATAATTTTTTAACAATATATCTGAAATTTCTATCGATCCATAATTTTACAGCTACAATCACAACGTGAATCAGCCGAATCTTTCCCTTTGCATGAATCTTTCCTTCCAGTCTTTTTTCTTCAAAATCCGGTGTAATCTGGAACTTTTTCGGAAAGCAGCCATAAACAATGGCAATTCCACCTAAGATTTGTCCTGTTAATGCCGGATCTTCGGTTCCAAATGTCAGATTTCCTTCTATTTTCGAAGGTTTTATTTTTTTCAACAGATACAGACACTCTTTCCACAAATGCCTGACTGCCGCTTTTCCTTCTGGTTTGTCCCAAAGTCCTTTATAAAATCCATATTCTGATCGAATCGTTTTTACTGTTTCACCAAGACTCTGAAATCTGCTTTTACTATTTTCTGTCATCCTTTTTATTTTTTCCATACAGGTACTCCAAAAATACGCAAAACCTGTCTGATCTCTTTATTTTCATATTCTGCCCCATAAGTTACAATATGAAACAGCCAATGAATTTTTCCATTAAATTCTGTTTTTTCATCATTTTCGCCCCGAATCTCGTATCTGATTGGAACAAATAGAAGCAAACACAGCAAAAACAATAACACCAACAATAAAATTCCTAAAATCATACCTATGATTTTCAAAATGGTAAAGATCATTGCTGCACTCCTTTTTATTCTTGAAATTGAAAATAAGATCTCACGTCAAAGTTACCTTCTTTTTCATAAATATCCTGCAGGATCTGAACTGTAAGTTCTTTGGCACTCTCCTCATTTTCCGCAATACCCACAATATCCGGATTCATTTTAGAAAACATTGGCTGAAGATAATATACACTCGAAAAAATATCCAGAAGGTTTTTCTCATTGGATGCTATCGTAACGATCCATAAGCCGGGCTGTATCTTTCGTTTTCTGATCCGCTGCATGATTACGGGAAGTTTTTTCTTCGTTTTTTCAGTTGTATAAAGATTCACTGCCCATCTCATAGACCAGTCCTCACACTTCAGATTTCAGTTTCTCCGATCTTCGGAGACACATATCACTTCTAAATGGAAAAATAGAATTGTCTTATCACAAATTGATTGTGTATAAAACAATTCTCCTTTTCCGCACACGGCAAAACCGGTTTAAAAATACTTCTTCGTACCCCACAGATTGGCTTTTTTCAAATCCATATATTCCTGATAAGCACTTTCTAAAATCTGCTTTTCATTGGCAAATTTCAGCAAATGATAGGCTTCATGATATTTGTAATAGCCAGAATCCATAAAATACTCTTCACGTTGTGGTTTGCTGTAATAGCTGTCCGACATCATCAGATACCAATGTACGTCTTTCTCCACGGTATCATCCGGTACATGAAAAGAATACTGGCTCTTTCCAACATACTTAATGATCGATGCATTTACCCCTGATTCTTCCAGAACCTCTCGCGTAGCAGTCTGTTTAAAATCTTCTCCTGCTTCTACGGTTCCCTTAGGCAGTACCCAGCCTTCGTACTTATTTTTATAATTTTTGTACAAAAGAAGAATCTTACCACGAAATATTACCACACCGCCGCAACTTGTTGCTTCAATCATTGCAATCCCTCCTGCGTTCTGCTGGTGTGTCTTTTCAAGACCCTTTGTTATTATAACAAATTTTTGTATCGGTTACAATCATTTCAGCGGTAATTTACAAATCTCCTATCATAAATTTGGAGATTTCTACAACTTTCTTTTGAAATCAGCATTTTCTTATTCCGTCAAGGTATAGTAACAGTCAAACATTCTTTTAGCAATCGGAACCGCATACTCACTTCCTGCTCCTGCACTCTCTACCAAAACACAAACGACCAGATCCGGATCTTCCACATTAGAAAATCCCACAAACCAGGCATGACTTTTCGATTTATCTGAAGTATATTCTGCAGTTCCTGTTTTTCCTGCCGCAGTATATGCTTCACTCTGCAGCTTTCTCCCGGTTCCGGAAAGTACAGTTTCTGTCATATATTCTGTTAATATTCCGGCTTCTTCTGCACTCATCAGTTTTCCATAGGAAGACGGCATATATTTTTTTACCTGTTCTCCTGTATAGTTTTCAATCGAATCAATGATATACGGTTTCATCAGATTTCCGCCATTGGCGATTGCTGCGGTAAGCAATGCCATATGCATTGGTGTTACTTCCGTTGTAGACTGTCCAATGGCAGTCTGCATGATGGTCCCTGTATCTGCTCCCTGAGCAACGGAAATTGAGCTTTTTTTGTATGGAAACTCTAAAGGAAGCTCTTTATGAAACAAAAGCTTTTCACAAGTTTCTCTGAAGGAAGCCGGATCGATCTCCATTCCAATCTTTGCAAAAGCACCGTTGCATGATTTTGCAAAAGCAGTTTTCAGATCCAGTGTTCCATGACTGCTTCCATGGTAACAGCTGATGCTGACACCATCTTCCGTATAATTTCCTGTACATTCATAATTCCATGCATTCAGATCATAGCCTTCCCGAAGATATTCCAAAAGCGTCACAATCTTGAAGGTTGATCCCGGCGGATACAATCCCTGGGTAGCTCTGTTCAGAAGTACACTTTCCCCGCTTTCTGAAATTCCACTCCAATTTTGATCGATCAGGTTCGGATCATAATCCGGCTTTGATACCATAGTCAGTATCTTTCCTGTAGACGGTTCCAGTGCAATGACCGCACCCCGGTAATCTCCCAGTGCTTCATACGCAGTCTTCTGCATCTCAAAATTCAAGGTCGTGATCACCTGATCACCATAATTTTTCTCTTCCTGAACTTCATTCACGAAACGCTCCAGAAAATATGCATGAGAAGTCAGAAGCTGATAATTTGCAAGCAGTTCAATCCCCGTTTTTCCATGGGAAGCATATCCTACTGCATGTGCAAACATATTACTGTAAGGATAAATTCTTGTTTCTGTACCATCTTCTGCTACATTGGTTGCTGCAACCACGATCCCGTCTCCTGTCACAATATTTCCGCGCACCACACGATCTGCAAACGTATCCTGACGTTTATTGTAAGGACTTGTGATCACACTGCTGCTGACCATTGTTTGAAAATATACAAAATAGCCGATCATACATAAAAAGATTCCCACAAAAAGATAGGTTACATACAGCATTTCCTGATTTTTAGGCTTCTTTTTCTGCTGTTTTTTGGATTCGTTCTCGTTCCAGTCGTTTTCGTTCTTTTTCAATTTCTTTTTCCTCGTCATAAACTCTTAAACCGATTCCCTGAATGATTCCTAAAATGATCAGTGTCGATAACATGGAGCTTCCTCCATAGCTGACCAGCGGAAGCGTCACTCCGGTTAACGGGATAAATTTTGTAACACCGCCAACAGTCAAAAGCACCTGCGTCGCATACATGGTGCCCAGTCCCATGGCAATGTTTCTGTAAAATTTATTTCTGACTTTCATTGCAATATTGAAAAATGCCAGGAAAATGCACATACAGAGCAGAATCACACAAATCGCAAAGATTCCTCCCAATTCTTCGGAAATAGCAGAAAAAATCGAGTCTTTCGCAACAAACGGAATACTGGAGGGCATTCCCTGACCAAGTCCCATTCCTGTCCAGCCGCCGGTACCGATGGCAAACAGCGACTGGGCAACCTGATATCCTTCTTTATCAATGCAGCTCCACGGATCCTGCCATGCCATCATTCTGACCTGTACATGAGAAAATAACCGATATGCTACAACTCCTGCAATTCCGCCGGCTCCCAGTCCTGCCACGCAGTAAACTGCCTTTTTTGTCGCTACATACAGCATGACCAGATAAGTCACGAAAAATAACAGCGCTCCTCCCAGATCCGTAGAGATTGTCAAAATCAATACATGGGCTGCTGCAAATGCAGTTGTGATAACCACATCTTTAAATTCGACCGAACGTGCCAGTCTGCCTGCTGTATAAAAAACAAACAAAATCTTCACAAATTCTGAAGGCTGCAGCGTAATCCCGGCAATCGTAAATGAAATATTAGCACCATAAATCGCCGTACTCAACACAAAAACAGCTCCCAGCATAACAATCCCCAGAATTCCATACAGCAGATCGTATGATTTACAGTTTTCCCATTTTCTTATGATCACAGGAACCACCATACTGATCAGCATTGCTGCGATGATGATTGCAAACTGCCGCACCGATCTTTCAAAATCAATCCTGGTCAGCATGATCAGACCGATATTGATCATCATACACATATTAGACAGCAGCGGACTGTTGATATTGCGGTAAAACAATTTCCACAAAATAGTGATCAAAAGCAAAAACAACGCCTGAAAACCATAATAATAAAGATATCTGCTCTGCTCTCCCATTTTCAGATAAAGAACAAGATATGCGACAAACTGCACCAGCAGCATGACAAATGTCATCTCCGCAAGCATATAATCCAAATTTTTTCTCGTTTTCATGCGAAATGCCACGCAGGTCATACAAGTATATAATGCCATCAATAATATGAGTGCATATTTTGACAATTCTACGATCAGATTCGTCACGCTATTCCACTCCTCGTTTCCAATGTCCTCTGGTAAACTCAAAAAATTCATCTACCGGAACACCATCTTTATAATTTTTTTCAAAACTTCCCAAAATCTTTTTCGTCAGTGCTGCATCTTCCACCGTAAAGCTCATTCTCAAAAAGGCCGGCTGCAGACCTGCTGTCTGTTCCCTTAAGTTCAAAAGACTCAACGGCTGGCTGTTATAGATCACATTATAACATTCCCGGCAAACCGGTTTTACCGGAAATCTCATATTTTTACGATCTTTCAGCTGATAATAATCCTCCGGTCTCATGATCTTTGAATCTGCTTTTCTGCAATGCTTTAATGTCTTATACACGCAGCCGGCACTGACCATCATCGGCAGACGGCCATAAACCATCAATCCCGCATCAGAACAGCCCCGCTCCTCTAATTCTCTTGCATTCAGTTCTACCGGAAGTGTTTCTAAAACCACCCGTTCTTGATCGTTCCAGAATTTTTTTGCCCGCTGATTAAATGTATACAGATTGGCATCTGTGATCACCGGCTTTACATTTTTCACTTCCTTCAGCCACTGACAGCTTTCCAGATTTTTCACCACAAAGCCTGTCCACGGAATTTCTGCTAATTTCTCATATTCCGCTGTATATTGCTTAGCAGTCTCCATGCGGAATACCGGCGGCAGAATATAGTAAATCTGTTTTTCTTCCAGAAGCTTCTGCCCTTTGACAGAGCTGCAGAATGCTGCCAGTTCTGTCAGATTCATCAAACTGCTGTCGACATAGATTACAGACGGCAGTGAAGATTCTGCTGCAGCCAGAAGCTGTTCTTCTGTTTCTACAGAAACATGAAATACCGGTTCCCATTCTCCTTCTTTAACAGCTTTCTCTTGCGGTGTCTTTGAAATTTCCGATGCAATTCTTCGATACTGTCCGGTTACCGCTTCTTCTAATTTCTGCAGTCCCAGTCTTCGCAGTTCATTAATGGCACCATTCGGTACAAACACATCTCCTTCAACGGTTGTCTGCAGAGTTTCAAACACGAATGGAGTATTTCCGGTCTTACGAAGCTGCTTTTCAAAATCTGCCGCAGTCATTGCTCGGTTCTTCGGCACCATTGCTGCATCCCCTTGAACCTCTACGGTAAGCTGATCCCATTGTAACAGCAAATTCATAGGTTTTTCTGTCGAAACTCCTAAGATTCCATTAATTTTTTCTTTTTTTTCATTTTTTACATAGGTTTCATAAAGACTGTCCATGTAAACACTGCGTTCTGTCTCTTTTGTTTCATTTTCCGGAGCAGACAACGCCATCATATTTCGTCCATTATGCTGATGATAAAATCCCTGACTATATCCACGCTTACGGAACAGCTGTTCCAGATCCTGAATATCTTTTTTCTCGATCTTGCGGTCTTTTCCTCCGGATTCCATATATCTGTCAATATATTTTCGATAGATAGATACTACACCTGCGGTATATTCCGGTCGTTTCATTCTTCCTTCGATTTTCAGAGAATCAATCCCCAGATCCAGAAGCTGCGGCAGCAGTTCCAGTGTATTCATATCTTTTGGACTTAAAATATATTTTTCCTGTTCTCTGGAAATCCGCTTTCCATGTTCCAGCACCTCATAAGGAAGGCGGCAAGGCTGTGCACATCGACCACGGTTACCGCTTCTTCCTCCCACCAGACTGCTGAACAAACACTGTCCGGAATAACAATAACAGAGAGCCCCATGAATAAAGCTCTCAATCTCAAATTCTGTTTTATTTCTGATATTTTGAAGTTCTTCCATCGAAAGTTCTCTGGAAGTAACAATTCTTGTCACATTTGGAAACTCTTTTAAAAATGTAAATCCTTCTGCACCTGTTACCGTCATCTGGGTCGATACATGAAGCGGAAGATCCGGAAACCATTCAGACAATGCTTTCAGCACACCAAAATCCTGCACAATGACCGCATCCAGTCCCTGCTCATAATAAGGTTTCACATAATCATACAGCTCCGATTCCAACTCCCGTTCTTTTAAAAGAGTATTGATCGTCATATACAAAGACACACCATGTAAATGAGCGTAATCAATCGCCCATTTCATATCTTCTTCTGTTAAATTATCCGCATAAGCTCTTGCTCCAAATCGGGTTCCGCCAAGATAAACCGCATCTGCACCTGCGCATACTGCTGCTTTCAAACTTTCCAAAGAACCTGCCGGAGCTAATAATTCTGTTTTTTTCATTTCTTATCCTTTTGAAGCTTGTCCAGATCAATCTGTAAATTAATCAGTTCATGTTTTAAACTGTAAAGTTCTTTATCTTTTAATTCCAGTTCCGCTTCCAAAATCCTGTTTCGTTTCTTTTCTCTGAAATATTCATCTGCCAAGTTCATGCCCAGAAGGATCTGCTTCTGTTCTCCTGACAACCTTGCATAATTACTGCTTTTTTGAAGTTCTAATAACTTATCATTGATCAATGATGCTACTTCGTTGATATAAGTTACGTCTTCATCACCTGCTACCGTAATGATTTTTCCGCAAATGACTACTTCTGTTGTATTTCTTGCCATAATCCCTCTCCCTTATGATTCTCTGGAAATTCCCAAATGTCTGTATGTCAAATCCGTAGCCACACGTCCCTTTGGGGTACGGTTTAAAAATCCGTTTTTGATCAGATATGGTTCGTACACATCTTCCAACGTACCCGAATCTTCTCCAATGGCAGCTGCCAGTGTGTCAAGTCCCACCGGACCACCGGAAAATTTTTCGATGATGGTCAGTAAAATGGTTCGATCTGTCTGTTCCAGACCATATTTATCAACATCCAGAAGATCCAGTGCAAAGTTTGCAACCTCTTCTGTGATCGCTCCATCGTATTTTACCTGTGCAAAATCTCTTACCCGCTTCAGAAGCCGGTTCGCAAGCCTTGGTGTTCCACGGCTCCTTCTCGCCATGGCATAAGCACCCTTTTCGTCAATCTCTACCCCCAGCACACCTGCTGAACGAACAATGATCGTCTGCAGTTCTTCCGGTGTATAAAATTCCAGATGATGTACCACTCCAAAACGATCTCTCAGCGGTGCAGTCAAAAGACCCGCTCTTGTTGTTGCCCCCACCAATGTAAAATGAGGAAGATCCAAGCGGATTGATCTGGCTGCCGCCCCTTTTCCAATCATGATATCGATTGCAAAATCTTCCATTGCCGGATAAAGCACTTCTTCTACCTGACGGTTCAATCTGTGAATCTCATCAATAAACAGGACATCCCCTTCCTGAAGATTGTTCAGGATTGCTGCCATTTCTCCTGGTTTTTCAATGGCCGGTCCGCTGGTGACTTTCAGATTTACCCCCATTTCATTGGCAATAATCCCTGCAAGTGTTGTTTTTCCCAGCCCCGGAGGTCCGTAAAAAAGTACATGATCTAACGATTCCTGTCTGGCCTTTGCCGCAGCTATGTAAACCCGCAAATGTTCCTTTGCTTTTTCCTGACCGATATATTCATTTAACGATAATGGCCGGAGACTGGTTTCTACCTTTGCATCTTCCGCAGCCATCTCTGCTGTCATAATTCTCTTTTTCATAAATCACTTCCTGCAGCATGGTGTCTCAGCTCAGACAACAACATTCTCGAAATGCATCCTACACTTTCCCCCTGTCTGATTGCTTCAAAACACCATTAAAATTATATTCTATAAAAACGCCAGCTGCTTTAATGCCGCCTTTAACAGTTCTTCTGTCGAAAGTTCTTCTCCTGTATCAGCCAGACGTACTGCTTTTAACGCATCTGAATTGGAATATCCCAACGCTGCCAGTGCCTGTACTGCTTCCTTATGAGCATCACTTACCGCTTTCCCTGCTCCAATCTGCTGTTCCGGTTCCGCGATTTCTTCCAACGCGTCTTCCAGATGCAACTTATCTTTTAATTCTAAAATCAATTTTTTCGCTGTTTTTGCGCCTATGCCCGGTGCTTTTGCAATGGCTTTATCATCTTCCGCCAAAACTGCCAGCCGGAGTTCATTGGCCGTCAGTGCTGACAGAATTCCTACTGCTCCTTTTGGACCAATCCCATTGACCGTAATCAATAATTTAAAAACATTTAACTCATCTTTTGTTAAAAAACCATATAATCCCACACCATTTTCACTGGTCTGAAGATAGGTATGTATTTTTACAGTTTCTCCGATTCCCGGCATTTGGGATACACTTCCTGACGGCATATATATTTCATATCCAACACCATGGACGTCTAAAAAAATACTTTTTTCACTTTTTTCTTCAATACAGCCTTTCAAAAATGCAATCATAACTGTCCTTTCTCAACTCCAAACGGACGGCGGATCGTTATTTTTTCAATAACCGGAACCAAAAGATTGGCAATCAGGATTGCCGCACACAGATTTTCTGCAGAACTTCCATACAAACGGAAGATTCCTGTAAGAACTCCCAGTACAATTCCGTAAATCCAGCGTCCTCCTTTGGTAATCGGCAATGTGGAGTATTCCGGAGCAATAAACCATAACGCCAGCATCAGTCCGCCACCGGAAAGCTGAGCTGTCAGATAGTAAGAGCTTAATCCCTGTCCCCCAAACAATGCCATAAAAACAGCAAAAGAAAACAGATACATTCCCGATACTCTAAAATCCATAATTCCCATTGCGATCAAAAAGATTGCTCCGCAGCAAAGTAAAATTGCGGAAGTTTCTCCAATACAGCCTCCTGTATTTCCAAAGATCATCGACAAAGTATTTACCACACCATCACTTTTCAAAACTGCCAGCGGTGTAGCCATCGTCAGTCCGTCCAGAACATAATCTGACATCTGCTCTGCAAATAGTCCCATCAGCAAAAATCTTGTCAGCAGCACCGGACTTACTGCATTTTTAGAAAAAAAATGGTAACTTAACTGCATGATTAAGGCACAGAAAACACCTGCCAAAACCGCCACATACCATTCCACTGTGGCCGGAAGACAATATGACATCAAAAGTCCCATCATAAGACTTCTGCAGTCTCTGACCGTTACAAGTTTTTTCGTCAGTTTCTGAAAAATCAACTCTGTCAGTACGGAAGAAATGCAAGTAAGAAAAATGATCACTGCAGCTTTTCTTCCAAAATGCCAGACTCCATACAATCCTGCCGGCAGCAATGCAAGCATGATATACCACATGATCTTTGCAGTTGTCATTCGGCCTCTAATATAAGGAGCGTTCATTTTATCTTTCATCTGTTCCATAGACTTCCCCTAACTTTCTTTTTCAGATATGATCTGTTGTTTCATCTTTTTAATTTCCCCTAACAGATCTCTTTCTGCCGGACAAATATAAGAACAGGAACCGCATTCACAGCACTCCATACCGCCCAGTTTTATAAACTGTTCTTTTCCTCCTGCCGCAGCAGCTTTCGCCAGTCTGACAGGAAGCAGCTGTTCATTACATACATCAACACAATAACCGCATCCAATGCACATTCCTGAAGATTTTCTTCGATGAGACTTTTTCAGACACAAAATTGCAGAAACGTCCTTCGTTACCGGAAGGTTCAATGTTTCTTCCAGCAATCCGGACAATCTTACTCCATCAGGACAGTCCTTCTTTTGTTCAATGAGTGTTCCTGTCATAGGACCTCCGCAGATGACCCGATCCGGCAATTCTGATAATTCGCCTTCCTTCACTGCTAACTCCGACATGAGTGTTCCTAAAAATACTTCTATATTTTTCGGTTGTTTGAAACATTCTCCGGAAAGTGTTACCAAGCACTTACAGACAGGTTTTCCAAAGCTTACTGCATTGCAAATTGCATACACAGTGTCTGAATCCAGTACAATACATCTTGCATCTTCTGCACTTTTAGAAAAATTGATTGCTTTTCCCGTACAGGTATAGATCAGCATTCTTTCCGTATCCTGAGGATATTTGCGTTTCACCGGTATCAGTTTCATATTTCTGGAATCCGCAAGAATCTTCTGCAAAGCAGTAATCGCTTCCTGCTGATCGTTTTCAACGGCCAGGATTCCTTTGGCATTTGGGAAAAGTTTCAGTAAAACACGAAGTCCTTCTACGATCCACTCCGGACGTTCCACCGAAAGTCTATTTCTAACGGTCAGATACGGTTCACATTCTGTACAGTTTACGATAATGTGACGAATCTTCTGCGGTTCTTTGATATCAAGTTTCGGATACACCATACCTCCGGAAAAACGGTCTGGGATCCCGGCATTCATGATTCTGGTCAATATCTGTCGATTTTCCATCTCATCTGCTTCTGCAAATTCGCCAAAATCAATTTCTTTATACTTATCATTATTCTCGATAATGATACTGTCATATGCTTTTCCCCGACTTGTCATCCGCTTTTCTACGGATTTTACGATCCCGGAAACAGAAGAATGAATTCTGGATCCAGAGGTTCCCTCTGCTCTTGCCAGGATCTGTCCTGCCAGCACATATTCTCCCGGAAATACCAACGGTTTTTCCTCGTTCATCATCGGAAATACCAGATATCTTCCCGGAAGCACTTCCTGAATCGGAAGGTTTTGAGTTCGTTCTTTACGGCCACGCAGCTCGACTCCGCCATGAAAGGTAAAATGTGCCATACCTTTACGCTCCTTCTAAAAAAATCAGGGCATACAAATGTATGCCCCGCAATTTATCTTTGAGTATCAATAGATCAATTATTCTTCAACTTCTGCTGCAACTGCATCAATATCTACATCAGCAACGTCAGCGTCTTCTTCTGGAGCTTCAACCGGTTCTGCTGCTGCTAAAGCTTTGATGCTTAAGCTGATCTTTTTATCTTCTTCGTTGAAATCAACGATTTTTGCTGTGATAACATCACCGATGTTTAATACATCAGCTGGTTTTTCAACATGTTCTTTAGAAATCTGAGAAACATGGAGAAGTGCGTCAACACCTGGTGCTAATTCTACGAATGCACCAAAATCTGTCATACGAGCAACTTTACCTTCTACTACGTTTCCTACAGCATATTTCACATCAGCATCTTTCCATGGGTTTTCATCTTCGAATTTCATAGAAAGAGCGATCTTTGTTCCGTTGATATCTTTAATGTAAGCTTTTACTACATCGCCTACTTTAAATACTTTTTTAGGGCTTTCGATTCTTCCCCAAGACATTTCAGAAATGTGAAGAAGTCCGTCTGCTCCGCCAAGGTCGATGAATGCACCAAAATCTGTAACATTCTTTACTGTACCTTCAACAACATCGCCTACTGCGATTTTTTCGAATAATGCTTTCTGTAATTCTGCTTTTTTAGCAACGAGAAGCTGTTTTCTATCACCGATGATACGTCTTCTCTTTGGATTGAATTCGCTGATTACGAATTCGATTTCCTGACCTGCATATTTTGTCAGGTCTTTTTCGTAAGTGTCTGAAACAAGGCTTGCTGGAATAAATACACGAGCTTCGTCAACTACAACGCTTAAGCCGCCAGCTAATACTTCTGAAACTTCTGCTGTTAATACTTCTTTGTTTTCAAAAGCTTCTTCTAATCTCTTGTTTCCTTTTTCTGCTGCAAGTCTCTTATATGTTAAGAGAACCTGTCCTTCTCCATCGTTCACTTTCAGAACTTTTACTTCCATAGTGTCGCCAACGTTGATCAGTGTTCTTAAGTCAACATTTGCAGTGTTTGTGTATTCGTTTCTTGTAAGAATACCGTCAGACTTGAAACCAATATTTAAAACAGCTTCGTCTTCTTTAACGCTGATAACTGTTCCGTCGACAACCTCTCCTGTTCTAATAGTTTTCAATGAATCTTCCAACATCTGTTCAAAACTTAATTCTGACATGTTTTTGAACCTCCTCAATAATATTGTTTGGGGTGGAAGCCCCTGCGGTAATACCTACGCAACGCATACCTTTCAGATCTTCCATATTCAGATCCTCCAGTTTTTGTATATAATAAGTATTTTCACATTCTTTTCTACAAATCTCGAATAACTTCTGCGTATTAGAACTATGACTCCCTCCGATGACGATCATTCCGTCAACTTCACCAGCAATTTGTTTCGCTTCCGTCTGGCGTTCTTCTGTCGCATTGCAAATCGTATTTATACTTCTTACATCATAACCTTTTTCTGAAATAATTTCAACTAAATCTTGAAATTTCTTGTAATTAAATGTCGTTTGGGACACAATATAAAGCTGTTCCCCTTCTTCTGCCTTTAAATTCTGTGCCTCTTCTGCAGTTTCAATGACAATTGCCTCTCCTTTGACCCATCCTTTGATGCCTTCCACTTCCGGATGACAGTCATTTCCGATGATCACGATCCGTTTTCCTGCATTACTCTCCCGCTCTGCAATCCGGTGAATTTTCTTCACAAAAGGACAGGTAGCATCTACCACATGGAGACCGCATTCTTCCATCAGCGTATATACGGATTTTCCGACTCCGTGGGAACGCACGATCACGGTCGTTCCTTTCGGCAGTGCTTTTAATTCCTCTGTCGTATTTACCACCAATACCCCATTCTTTTTCAGATCTTCCACTACCTGTTCGTTGTGAATGATCGGTCCGAAGGTATAAATCGTTTCCTGATTCTTTTCCGCTTCTTTATAAACCGTATCTACCGCCCTTTTGACACCAAAACAAAATCCGGCAGTTTTCGCAAGTTTTACTTCCATATTTTCACCCTACCTATACAGTTTTTTATTTCTGCTGATCCATCAGATCTATGATTGCTTTTGCACTTTCTTCAATCGTCAAATCAGAGGAATCTACCAAAACCGCATCTTCCGCCTGACAAAGCGGTGAAATTTCACGGTGCATATCTCTGTAATCACGTTCCTCAATATCTTTTTTAATCGTTTCCAGATCTGCTTCTTCTCCTTTGGCTGTCAATTCGTCATATCTTCTTTTTGCACGAACTTCCACACTGGCAGTCAGATATACTTTTACATCGGCATCCGGAAGTACACAGGTACCAATATCTCTTCCATCCATCACTACATTCGAAGTTTTTGCCAGTTTCTGCTGAAGCTCTACCAGTTTCTTTCTTACATCCGGATTTACCGAGCTGGCAGATGCCATATTTCCCACTTCTTCTGTACGCAGGAACGGAGTCACATTTTCTCCATTTAACAGAACCTGCTGTTCTCCATTCACATATTCAATCGTCACATCAGCCCCTTCCGCTGCTGCACTGATTTTTTCTGCATCTTCCGCAGAAATTCCCTGTCTGATAAAATACAGTGCCATTGCACGGTACATAGCTCCCGTATCTACGTAAATAAATGATTTTTCTTTTGCTACGATCTTTGCGATGGTGCTTTTCCCTGCTCCGGCAGGTCCATCGATTGCCACATTATATGCCATCTTTTTCTCTCCTGTCTTTGATTCCTATTTTTCTGATGCACTGCTTCCGGCAAGATATCCGGTAGACCATGCAATCTGAAGATTAAATCCGCCTGTTTTTGCATCCAGATCCAGCACTTCTCCTGCGAAGTAAATACCCGGATGATTTTTGCATTCCATCGTTGACGGATTGATCTCTTTTACCGAAACTCCACCTCGGGTAATGATTGCTTCATTCCATCCTCGCAAGGACACGATCTTCAATTCAAAATGCTTGATCAGATGAACGAATGCTTCTCTCTCCGCTCTGGAAATTTCATTTACCTTCTTTTCCGGCTCGATTCCGCTTAAATCGATCATTACCGGAATGAGCTTTGAAGGAAACAAACTGCCCAGTACATTTTTAAACTGTTTATTCTTTCCTTCTTCAAATTCTCTTAACAGTCTTGCATCCAGCTGTTCTTTGGTCAGTGCCGGCTTCAGATCGATCACCAAACGCAATGGACCTTTTTTAATCTGCTTTGACACAAAAGAACTGCCCGTCAAGATCAATGGACCGCTGACACCAAAATGGGTAAACAGCATTTCTCCAAAATCCTTATACAACTCTTTTTTGCCGTCATAAATCGCTGCAGTTACATTTTTTAAGGATAATCCCTGCAGCATCTTCGGAATTTCGCCTTCAATGTTAAACGGCACCAGCCCCTGTGTCAGTTCTGTTACCTTCATGCCCAGATCTTTTGCAAAACGATATCCATCGCCTGTAGATCCCGTTGCCTGATACGACATTCCTCCGGTTGCTATGATCACTGAATCAAACTCTTTTACTTCTTCCAACGATTTGATTTCATGATGAAGATGAATTTTCACTCCTTCTCTCTTCATAGCACGTTCTAACGCGGCGATTACATCGGAAGAATGATCCGATACCGGAAATACCCGGTCTCCACGTTCTACTTTCAGCCGGCAACCTTCCTTTTCAAAGAAATCCATGACCATATCATTCGAATATCCATAAAAAGCACTGTATAAAAACTTCGGATTGGCACGTACATTCGAAAGTAAGGTTTCTATATCCGCCGCATTGGTCACATTACAGCGTCCTTTGCCAGTAATAAATATTTTTTTTCCAAGTCTCTCGTTTTTTTCAAACAAGTGTACTTCATTTTTATTTTTTGCTGCAAAAATTGCCGCAAACATTCCGGCAGCTCCTCCGCCGATCACTGCAACTTTACTCATCTATATCAAACTCCTAATTCACATTTTGTCCTATTATACATGATATCCATTCAAAAGACAAATCTCTATCAGCAGCTTTTTAACAATGCTTTACAAATTTTTCTATTAGTGATAAACTTCTCCAAATATAGATTGTTCATTTTTGAACTATTTGTTTGTATAACACAAAGGAGAATCTTACGATGCATTTATTAGTTACTATCATTGTTACTTTCTTTGCCGGTATGGGAGCCGGCCTTGGAACAGGTTTTGCCGGTATGAGTGCGGCAGCAGTCATCAGCCCGATGCTGATCACATTTCTGGACATTGATCCATATATAGCAGTCGGGATTGCACTCTCCTCCGATGTACTTGCAAGTGCTATTTCCGCTTATACTTATGGCAAAAACAAAAATCTGGATATAAAAAACGGACTGATCATGATGATCAGTGTTTTGATTTTTACTGTGGTAGGAAGTTATGTATCCAGTCTGGTACCATCCTCTACCATGGGTAATTTTTCTGTATTTATGACGTTCCTCTTAGGAATCAAATTTATCGTTAAACCGGTTATGACTACCAAAGAAGCGATGGAACAGGTATCTCCACAAAAACGTGCCATTCAGTCGATCATCTGCGGTGTCATGATCGGATTTATCTGCGGATTCATCGGTGCCGGCGGCGGCATGATGATGCTTCTGATCCTTACTTCTGTCCTTGGATATGAATTAAAAACAGCTGTAGGCACCAGTGTCTTTATCATGACTTTTACAGCACTTACAGGAGCAGTTTCCCACTTTGTCATTGGCGGTATTCCGGATCTTACCGTATTTATCTTATGTGTGGCATTTACTTTTATTTGGGCCAGAATCGCTGCCGTATTTGCCAACAAAGCAACACCAAAAACATTAAACCGTGCAACAGGTGTGATCCTTGTAATCCTCGGAATCGTTATCATGGGATTTTCTTTTATTTAAATGGCTCACAGTAATCTTTCTCTTTTATTTCATAAGTTTTTGACTGGATTTGTAAAAATATAAGAATCCCAAAACAAGTTAAACTAGTCAGAAATCGTGGATTATGATAATATTGCATCATGCAATGCAGTGATCAACAAGCATCGCTTTTATTACTGTATTATATAGTTTTCTCATACTGATAGAAAAAATTTTCCATTTTCTAAATAATCAGTAGCAGATACTATAAAATCATCTTTTACAACAGCTAGAATGTAATATTAAAAATCAAACACTAAAGGAGAACTCCACATGAGAAATATCAGATTAACCATAGAATACGATGGCGGCCGTTATCAAGGCTGGGCACGTCTTGGAAAAAACGAATCCAACAATTCCATTTCCAATAAAATTGTAGAAGTTTTAGAAAAAATGACAAGAGAGCAGAATATCGAACTTTTCTGCGGCTGCCGTACTGAAGTAGGCGTTCACGCCTATGAACAGATTGCAAATTTCAAGACAGAATGTTCCATGAAATGTCTGGAGATCAAACGTTATCTGAACCGTTATCTTCCGTTTGACATTGCTGTAACTGATGTTCGTGAAATGCCGGAACGATTCCATGCACAATTAAATGCAAAAGAAAAAACCTATATTTACCGCATGACAGTCAGCGAAGTGCCAAGTGTGTTTGATCGAAAATATACGTATCACAGCTTTAAAACACCAGATATCAAACTTATGGAGCAAGCTGCACAGGATTTTATCGGAACTCATGATTTTAAAAACTTTTCCACTGCCAAAAGATCCAAGTCTACCGTCAGAACTGTGAAAGACATTGAAATTTACGGTGATTCTGAAGAAATCCAGATTACGATTCAGGCAGATGATTTCCTGCACAATATGGCTCGTCTGATCATCGGTACCCTTCTGGATATTGGTGTCGGAACTCGAAAAAAAGAAGATATCGAAAGAATCTTTGCAGGAAAATCTGCAGTCAGTGAACCTTGTGATCCAAAAGGACTCTTTTTACAGGAAATCCTTTACTAATTTTATACACTTTAAATCCTACTTAAAGGATTTTTATATTACAAAAATTTAATAGTCTTATACATCAAAACAGGGACGTCTTTCGACGTCCCTGCCATTTTTATCTCTTTTTATTATACAGGATATGCTCCGTTTTCTGTATCTGCAACTTTTGCATCTACTTTTGTTTTCTGAGCTTCTCTGTATTTGAAGTAGTCCATAGCTACCTGTGGGAATAAAGCGTAAGATAATACATCTTCATCCTGTTCTTTGTACTGAGCCATTTCTGCTTCAATCTTTTCAAGCTCGTTTGGAATCAGATCTGCCGGTCTGCAGGTGATTGGTTCTTCGCCATCTGCAAGAGCCATTTTCTGAACTTCCGGATTGAAAGGTTTTACTGTCTGGCCATATTCGCCGCGCAGTACAGCCTTTGTTTCTTTTGTCATCATTTTGTATCTTTCGCCCATGATCACGTTTAAAACAGCCTGAGTTCCTACGATCTGTGAAGAAGGTGTAACCAATGGTGGTTCACCAAGGTCTTTACGTACACGTGGTACTTCTTCTAATACTTCATAGTATTTATCTTCTGCATGCTGTTCTTTTAACTGTGATACAAGGTTGGATAACATACCGCCTGGTACCTGATATAATAATGTCTTAACGTTAACACCCATTACCTTTGGATTTAAGAGACCGTTTGCAAGACATTCTTCCTGATATGGTCTGAAGTAATCAGCGATTTCTGCAAGGAGATTCTGATCAAGACCTGTATCATGTGCAGTACCTTTGAATGTTTCTACCATAACTTCTGTTGCTGGCTGAGAAGTACCCATAGCTAATGGTGACATTGCAGTATCGATGATATCACATCCTGCTTCTACTGCTTTTAAGTATGTCATTCCGCCGACACCTGAAGTATAGTGTGTATGTAATTCGATTGGAAGGCTTGTTCCTTCTTTTAATGCCTGCACGAGTTCTGTTGCTTTGTATGGAACTAAAAGACCTGCCATATCCTTAATACATAAGGAATCAGCACCCATGTCTTCTACTTTTTTCGCCATTTCTTTCCAGTAATCCAGTGTATAAGCATCACCTAATGTATAAGAAAGAGCGATCTGAGCATGTCCGCCTTCTTTGTTTGTTGCTTTTACAGCTGTTTCAAGGTTACGGATATCATTTAAACAGTCAAAGATACGGATGATATCAATACCATTTGCAATTGATTTCTGTACGAAATATTCTACTACATCATCTGCATAATGACGGTATCCAAGGATATTCTGTCCTCTGAATAACATCTGTAATTTTGTGTTTTTGAATCCATCTCTTAATTTACGAAGTCTGTCCCATGGATCTTCTTTTAAGAAACGAAGGGAAGCATCGAATGTAGCTCCGCCCCAGCACTCTACTGCATGATAACCAACTTTATCCATCTTCTCAACGATTGGAAGCATCATATCGGTCGGCATTCTTGTTGCGATCAGAGACTGATGAGCATCACGTAATATTGTTTCGGTAATTTTTACCGGTCTTTTTACATCTGCCATTTTATTTTCCTCCTGGATATTTTGTCATTCAGGACAGAAAATCGTTCCAAGGATTCCCTTATCTGCAGATTTTCTGTTGTCCCAAATAACGAATATAATAATTTCATTTTTTTGCTTAGAATACTCCAAACATCGCCATAAACGCACCTGCTGCTACGGCTGTACCGATAACACCAGCAACGTTTGGTCCCATTGCATGCATGAGCAGGAAGTTTGTAGGATCCGCTTCAGCACCAACCTTCTGAGATACACGTGCTGCCATTGGTACCGCAGATACACCTGCAGAACCGATCAATGGATTTACTTTACCGCCTGTCATCTTGCACATCAATTTACCAAAGAGAACGCCTGCTGCAGTACCGAACGCGAATGCGATCAGACCTAAAGCAACGATCTTTAAGGTATCTAAATTTAAGAATGCTTCCGCACTTGTCGTTGCACCTACAGATGTACCAAGTAAGATAACTACGATATACATCATTGCATTAGATGCTGTTTCTGTTAACTGACGAACAACGCCTGATTCTTTGAATAAGTTACCGAGCATCAGCATACCTACCAATGGAGCTGTCGTCGGAAGAATCATACATACGATAACGGTTACGATTACAGGGAATAAGATTTTTTCAAGTTTAGATACAGGACGAAGCTGTTCCATCTTGATCTTTCTTTCTTCTTCTGTTGTTAAAAGCTTCATAATTGGTGGCTGGATAATTGGTACCAGTGACATATAAGAGTAAGCTGCTACCGCGATCGGTCCCATAAGAGCAGACTGTCCTAATTTTCCTGCAAGGAAAATGGAAGTAGGACCGTCAGCACCACCGATGATAGAGATTGCTGCTGCTGCTTTATCACTGAATCCAAGTACCATAGCACCAAGATAAGCTGCAAAAATACCGAACTGTGCTGCCGCACCAAGAAGGAAACTCTTTGGATTGGCAATCAACGGACCGAAGTCTGTCATAGCACCAACACCCATGAAGATGAGCGACGGAAGGATTGACCATTCATCAAGCATAAAGAAATAATGCAATAAACCGCCTTCTTCCATGATTGGTGGATAAATATTAACCAAAAGCATACCGAAAGAAATCGGAACCAGAAGTAATGGTTCGTATTCTTTAGCGATAGCTAAATAGAGGAACACACACGCTACTAAAATCATTACATAGTTTCCCCATGTAAGATTAAAAAACGCTGTCTGCTGAACGAGGTTCCCCATAGTTTCAATGATGTAACTCATGTTTTAACCTCCTGTTTTTAATTCATCAATGTGCACTCATGAATTAATTCATTGTAGCTAAAACGTCACCGTTTTCAACTGAGTCGCCAACTGCTACGTTGATTCCTGCAACTGTACCGTCCTGTGGAGCTACAACAGGGATTTCCATTTTCATAGCTTCAAGAACTACGATTGGATCACCTGCTTTTACTGCTGTGCCTGCTGCTGCTTCGATTTTGAATACTTTACCTGGTACAGAAGCTTTTACTTCTACAGAACCTGCACCTGCTGCTGGAGCTGCTGCCTTTGGAGCCGGAGCTGCTTTTGGTGCTGCCTTTGGAGCTGCTGTTCTTACTGGAGCGCTTCCTGCGCCGCCTTCTTCTACTGTAACATCATAAACTGTACCGTTTACTGTGATTGTATAATTTTTCATCTTAATTTCCTCCTAACTTATGCGTTCCTATAAAGATTCCGCGTTCGTAGTTATGCTCTTTTCCATTTATTTGTTTTTGAACGTTTGATAGAACGTACCACAAAATCATCTGAAGATGTTCCTGTGTATGCAGCAATGGCAGCCGAAATAACTGCTACCAGTTCCAGATCATCTGCAAGCTCTTCTTCTGCTGCTGGAGCTGCTGGTTTCGGAGCTTCTTTTGGAACTTCTGCTGTCTTTTTCTTTCCGATATTTTCAACCAGACCTGTTACTTTTGGAAGTAAACTGATAATAAAGCTGATGAAGATCAGTACAACGAATACAGTTCCCATACCGATGACTGTATTTAATCCGGCTTTCTGAAGGATCTCTCCTGTAGATAATACCGGGTCGATTGTTGCTGATGTTACAATACCATCTTCGTCAAAGACCATTGTGATCGTTGCCGGATGAGCTGTAAATGTCAGATTGGTTGTATGTGTAGCTTCTTCTTCGTTACCTTTTAATTCATAACTGTCTGTGGAAATGTATTCACCAAAAGTTTCGGAATCACTTACATATCCATTAAAGACATCCTGAAAAGCTTCTGCTGTCATTGGAATTCCTGAATTATCAAGAATTGTCTGAAGATCATCTGCATCCATATCGATATAATACTGCAGATCTTCTGTAGACATTCCTGTGATCGTTTCTACGATAAACAGAGACAGATTATCTGCATATGCAGATTCTACTACTGTAGTGGCCGGTTCCTCTGAAGAACCGCATGCAGTCAGACCAAGAACAAGCATTACCATACAAAGGAGTGAAGCTAATTTTTTCATGTTCTTTTTCATCCTGTTCACCTCGCTAAATTAAACTGTACCGTGTTTTTTTGCCGGACGGTCGTCTCTCTTTGTGAACAGCATATCGAATGCACCGATCACATATTTTCTTGTATCCTGTGCTTCGATAATCGTATCAACATATCCTCTTCTTGCTGCAGAAACTACACTGTTCTGAAGTGCTGCATATTCTGCTGCTTTTTCGTTTACAGTTGCTGCATCTGTGTCACCGTACATTACTTTTGCTGCTAATTTTGCATCCATCATACCGATTTCTGCGTTTGGCCATGCATAAACCATATCAGCACCCATTGCTTTAGAGTTCATTACGTTGTAAGCATTACCGAATGCTTTGCCTACGATCACGTTTACCTTCGGAACTGTTGCGTTACCGAATGCATAAGTTAATTTTGCTGCTGCTGCCGCAATGTTTCTTTCGGAACACATGGTTGCTTTAAATCCGTCTACATTTGTTAATGTCAGAACCGGAATTTCGAACGCATCACAGAAATTTACGAATGCTGCTGCTTTCTGACATCCTCTTGCGGTCAGTTCTGCTGCAAATTCTTCTGCTTTGTTCCCTTCTTCATCATAAAGAACGGTTCTGTTTGCTACTGCACCAACAGTCATTCCGTTTAATTTGATGAATCCTGTAACCATTTCTTTTGCATAATCTTTCTTTGTTTCAAAGAAAACAGCATCGTCAGAAATGTTAGATAATACGATGGCAGGATCACCTGCTGCATTTTCAAGATCTGCACATACTCTGTTCAGATCATCTGTGCATTCTTCATCGTCAAACATCATTTCGTCTTCGTTATTTGCCGGAAGCAGACATACGAGATCACGAATCTGTTCCATTAATTCTGCTTCTTCTGCAACTACGTCAACAATACCTACTTCTTCCATCTGGAATTTGGCAGATGCTGTATCGCATTTGGAAACTTCATTGCCTGCAATGGCATTTGGAGAATTCACAAATAATTTTGCTTTATCAGCTTCCATGAAAGTAAAGTCTGTTAATGTTGGGATCATTGCAAGACCGCCGCCGCAGTTTCCAAAGATTGCTGTAATCTGTGGAATCACACCGGAAGCGTTTGTCTGTTTCATATAAATTTCACCAAAAGCATTCAGTGCATCAGTTGCTTCCTGAAGTCTTAAGCCTGCACTGTCGATCAGACCGATGACCGGTGCTCCTGTCTTTAACGCTAAATCATAAAGGTTTGCAATCTTCTTTGCATGCATTTCGCCTACAGAACCGTTTAAAACGCCTGCATCCTGGCTGTAAACATACACAAGATTTCCTTCGATCACTCCGTAGCCGGTTACGCAACCGTCTGCTGGAGTTTCTTTTGTCTGCATGTTAAAATCTGTGCTTCTGGCAGTTACCATTCCACCGATTTCAACAAAACTGTTCTCGTCAAGTAAAGAAGCAATTCTTTTGCTTGCCAAGCTTTGTGCTGTGTTACTCATTTTAACTCCTCCATTATTATGTATTGTATAAAATTAATACCATTTTCTGCCGTATACAATCATAACAAACTCACAGATTTAAATCAAGAGTTTCGTTATTTATTCGTCAATTTTTCATAAATTTTCATAAACTTTATACATTCTTAACACTTCTGCATATTTTTTCATCCAAGCTGTGAACACAGACAAACGCATCCCCAAAACAGATTCCGACAGTGCCTGATTTCTGAAATAAAAAATGCTTCATCCATCGCAGCAGCTTTTTCCATACCGATGCCTTTTCTACCGATTCTGCTGTCCTGATCCAAAACTGTTCGATGACTGCACCATCCAGCTCATAAGAAACCTTCCCTATGACAGTCCCTTTTTCAACCGGCGCTTCCAGTTCTTCCGGAAAATCTATGGTGCATTTAACATTCTCATCTTTCTTCAGCAGATACGAAAAGTTCCCGGCATCTGTTACTGCTCCGACTCCCTCTTCCATTCCGTTTCGTACCTTGATCTTTGGAATTTCCCACTGTTTCTTTCCCAGCGTTCTGTAATCATAATGAGTAAAACCATAATCCAGTAGTTTTCCTGCATCTTTCCACTTATAACTCCTATGAGGATACCAGCCCGCCCCTAAAAGGGCAATGATCATTGTCTTTCCGTCTTTTTCTGCTGCACCCACATAACAGTACCCTGCTTTTCCGGTAAATCCGGTCTTTCCGGTTAGTGCTCCCTCATAAGAATGCAGCAATGCATTATGATTACTGCAGCTCACATAGCGTTTTCCGTGCAATTCCTGAAACTCATAAGATTCCGTCTGTGTAATCTTTAAAAATTCTTCTGCTTTCGAAGATACCGCAATACAGTAACGAAGAATCTGCGCCAGTTCCTTTGCCGTCGTCTGATGCTCTCCGTTTGCATCTGATCCATCCAACCCATTCGGTGTCACAAAATGGGTCCGGACACAGCCGATGGCTTCTGCTTTCTGATTCATTAATTTTAAAAAATTTTCCGCCGTTCCTCCCACAGCTTCTGCCACTGCTGCTGCACTGTCATTGTGAGATTCCAGCATAACAGAATACAAAAGATCTTTCAGATAATACTGTTCCCCTGTTTTACCGTTCATCTGCACATCCGGCATAGAAGCCGCATAATCTGTAAATGTAACAATCTGATCCGGTGTTCCCAGCTCCAGAGCCAGAATACAGGTCATGATCTTAGTCGTACTTGCCATGGCTGCAATCTCATCTCCGTTCTTCGAAAATAAAACTCTTCCGGAATCTCCATCCATCAAAACCGCTCCCCTGGAATATAGTCCCGTAACTGCTTCTTTTTCTGCCCCTTGTGTAAAAAAAACAGGACACAGCAGCAATCCCAGACAAAGAATTCCCGCCATGACCTGTTTATAAAATCTTTGAAATTTTTTCATCCCATTCCCCAAAAGCTTTTTGTTTAATTCAGCTTATGAAGAAAGCATTTTTATTATGTTAAACACCCAGACGAATCTGAACCTCTTCCTCTGCCTCTGCTTCAAAATCAGCTATTTCCGTCGGAGAGATCACCGGAAGATCTTCCAGGGAACTGACACCGAAATTTCTAAGAAAATCTTCTGTCGTTCCAAACAGCGCCGGACGTCCCGGTGCATTCAGTCTTCCTACTTCCTGGATCAAACCATATTCTACCAATTTATTGACCGCATGATCCGAATTCACACCTCGGATCTTTTCAATCTCCGCTCTCGTTACCGGCTGTTTATAAGCTGCGATCGACAGCACTTCCAGCTGCACATCCGTCAGTGCATGTTTCTTTGGCTGTTTTGCAATTTTGATCAAAACATCATAATACTCTGTTTTGGAACAAAGCTGAAAAGAATCTTCCAACTCAATGATCCTGATTCCACGATCTTCAGCACCATATTTATCCATCATATTGCGGATCAGTTTACGAGTCGTATCTTTATCATGTTCAATGGCAACTGCAATTTTTTCCAATTCTACAGCTTCTCCCATGGTAAAAAGGATTGCTTCGATTGCCGCTTCTAATCTTTGTATTTCCATAAATTCTCCAACTGCTTTCTTTTTACTATCCTTCTACGGAAGTGATCAGGATTTCACCAAACGTTTCCTCCTGCTGAATCATGATCTTTCCCGTTTTCATAAGTTCCAAAATTGCTAAAAATGTAACCACAATCTGCATTTTACTCTGCTGTCCTTCCAGCATCTTTCGGAACGAAAAGGTACCATGCTCTTTTGCATAGTTTTCTACAAAATCCAACTTATCTTCCAGCGAAACTTCTTCTTTTTCAATCTTTCCAAATTTACTTCTGATTGGGTCCAGCTTTTCATTCTGCCGCTTCATAACAGACTGAAAAATATCATTCAGTTTTTTCAAAGTCAGATTTCCCAAAAGTTTTTCAAGATCCACCGGTTCTATGTATCCTTCTACTTCCGGCGGGATCGTAGGCTGTTTATACATTGCCTTCCCGGCATCCTGCATCCGATCCTGCAGTTCATAGGACATATATTTATACATTTTATATTCCAGAAGTTTCTGTACCAGTTCTTCTCTCGGATCAATTTCTTCCCCTTCTTCGTCCACTTCTACCGGAAGCAGCATCTTTGCTTTGATTTCCAACAAGGTTGCTGCCATCACAAGAAACTCACTGGTCACATTCAGATCTTTTGTATCCATATTTCGGACATATTCTAAATATTGTTCTGTGATCTCCACGATCGGAATATCAAAAATATTAAATTTATTTACATCGATCAAATGCAATAACAGGTCTAAAGGACCCTCAAAATTTTCTATCTTTACTGGTAATGCCATTACTTTTTATTTCCACATTTCTCCATCGGTTCCAGATAAATCGCCGATAACTCCGGTTGATTACGGAAACGGATCGGAATCGTATGAGTTCCAAGTCCTCTGGAAACGATTATATTTTTTTCCTGTATTTTATAGTTTCCCGCACTGTATTTCGGGAACAGCTTCGCCTGAGGGGTAATGATTCCTCCGATCAACGGCAATCTGATGATTCCTCCATGAAGATGTCCTGACAGCGTCAGATCTGCACCCCATTCTGCATATTGAGAAAAATAGACCGGATTGTGTGCAAGAAGAATCCGGAATTGCTCTTTTGCAGAATCGCACACTCCCAAAACTTCCTCAACCTGCGAAGACTCAAACGGATATCGGTTAAATTTCTCAAAATATTTCATCGGAAGATCATATCCAAAAATCTGAAACTGCGACTCCCTCACCTGAAAATATGCATTTTCATTGACCAAAACCTTCACTCCTAACGCTTTTAAAGGTTCCATATATTCTTCATACAGAGTGCCGTAAATGTCTCTGTCATGCAGCATTCTGGATTCATGATTTCCAAGACCATAAAAAACCGGATACTCTTTTGTCAGTGCCATTACCGTTTTTTGTGCAGTTTCATAAGATATCTTTGGATTTCCAATCAACATATCTCCTGCAATACATACAAAATCCGGAGAAATTCGACGGATTTCCCCTAACAGCATCTGATTCTCTTCTCCATAAAGATGATTGTGCAGATCTGCAAGCATCACGATTGTAACCGGTGATTTTATTTTCTCAGAGTATATCTGATAGTCTACTGTCTGAAACATAACCTACCTCCATCGTTGTATCTTATCACAAATCACATCATCCATGCAAGCCACACTCTCTTTACACAATCCATATAAGTGGCTGCTTCTGTTCCTTCTCCTGCCAGAATCTTAATTTCTCCCTTTTTTTCCGTTCCGTAATCATAGATCAATGTTCCGATTACCTGACCTTCTGCTACGGGAGCACTCAATTCTTCCGGAAGTTCCAATCTCTTTTGAATTTCTGACGAATTTTCCGCATTTGTCAAAAGGCAGGTAAACTCTTTTTCATAAATCGGCTGTATTTCTGTTTTGATTCCGCCTTTTACCTTGATTTTTTTCAATGCATTTCTGTCTGCATCCGTATCTTTATAAATCCGGTAATTGGCAAACCCATAATTCAACAGAGATGCCGCATCACGAAATCTTGATTTGCTGGTTTCTCCCTTCATGATCACTGCGATCAGTTCCATTTCGCCCTTCTTCGCTGCAGCAGAAATACAAAATCCTGCATCATCTGTAGATCCTGTTTTCAAACCGGTACAGAATTCATACTGCCGTACTAATTTATTGGTGTTGGTCAGCCCAAATTCCTGACTGCCCTTTGCCGTCGTATGTATGATCGTATCCATCCACACAGTACAATATTCATGGATCTGTGGATGGTTAAGCAGCAGTTCTCTGGACATCAGTGCAATATCATAGGCACTGGTCACATGCCCTTCTGCATCCAGACCATTACAGTTAACAAAATGGGTATTTTTCATTCCTAAAACCTTTGCCCGTTCATTCATCTGTTTGACGAAGGCTTCTTCACTGCCCGAAATATGCTCTGCCATGGCTACACAAGCATCGTTAGCGCTGGCAATGGCAATACATTTCAGCATCGTATCCACTGTCTGTTTTTCTCCCGTTTCCAGATATACCTGAGAACCTCCCATGGATGCCGCTTTTTCCGATACCGTTACTAGATCTTCTAATTGAATTCTGCCGTTTTCCAAAGCCTCAAAAATCAGCAACATGGTCATTACCTTCGTTACGCTGGCCGGAGGCATGGCAGTATTTGCCTCTTTTTCATATAAAATTTTTCCCGTAGATACTTCCATCAGCAGTGCGTGCGGTGCTTCGATACCGATCAAATCTTCACTGTCCACCGTTTCTGCAAGTACAGATATGGGGCATAACAAACACACCAGTATCACAGCCAAGATACGCTGCATCCCTTTTTTCCACATAAAAAACTCCTACCATTCACTTATTACAGTTTAGTAAGAGTTTTTCAAAAAAAGAACTGATATTTATTTCCTGCACCAACAGACAATTTCTATCCTTATTTCAGCAGTTCATACAATTCGCCCTCCCGTTTTTCTTTTATTCTAACACATTTGATTTCTTATTATTTTTTAATTCTTTCTTAAAAAGAAAAACTCCTACTACACACTTATGATACACACCCTTTTCGGCAGACAAGCAAACGAATAAAACTTGTATTCCGAAAACAGAGCATATCATTACTGTTTCGTAAGAGTTTTTCATAATCAATATTTATTTAATGCAGCAGCCAGCCCACAGTCAGACCTAAAATACATCCTGCTGCTACCTGAAGAGGCGTATGCCCTACAAATTCTTTTAATTTTTCTTCAGAAAATGCCTGTACATAATCTTTTTTCTGAAGCAATTCCATCATTTCATTCAAAACTTTTGCCTGTTTTCCGGTTTCCAACCGCACGCCCATGGCATCATGCATAACGATGATCGCCAGCATCGTACTAATGGCAAATTCAAAGGAAGCCGCACCGTAATGAAGACAGGACATCATTGCCATGGCACTGACAGTCGCCGAATGTCCACTGGGCATGCCGCCATCACCGAATAATCTTTCGATGGAAAATTCTTTATTCAAAATTGTATAAATGACCGCTTTCAGCACCTGTGCAGATGCCCAACCGGTAATTCCGGCAATCAATACACGATTTGATAATAATTCATTCATAAATTCCATTTTTAATTCCTCAGTATGATAAAAAACAGAAATATCAGATTCTATTTTTTAGTTATAAAAGCAGCTTTGTACATTTTCAGAACATTCCTATACGCTCCTGGAACTTACGCAAACACGGATATTTTTCTTTGTCGTGCAAATTTAGAAAAAGGGACTGAAAAACAGTCCCTTTTTTGCACAAATTAATTGTATTTACGTTTTCTAGCCGCTTCAGATTTTTTCTTACGTCTTACGCTTGGTTTTTCGTAATGTTCTCTCTTACGAATTTCCTGCTGAATACCTGCTTTCGCACAGTTTCTTTTGAATCTGCGTAAAGCGCTATCTAAAGTCTCGTTTTCTTTTACGATTACATTTGACATAGACTCACACCTAACCTCCCTCCAGTTGTGTATTGTGCATAATACAACTGTATGGGTATTTTTACTGCACTCATTTTATTATAGAGCATGACCCAAATATTGTCAAGCACTTTATTTTGTATTTTTAATTATTTTATACGCTTTTTTTAAGCAAGCTGAGATGCTGCCACTTCTTTGGCTTTTGCAACGGCATCATCGATACCTGCAGGATTTTTACCGCCGGCCTGTGCCATATTTGGACGACCGCCGCCGCCACCGCCTACAAGTTTCGCAATCTCTTTGATCAGATTTCCGGCATGTGCACCTGCTTTCATCGCTCCGTCTGTAGCAGTTGCCATTAAATTCACTTTACCATCTACTTCTGATGCAATCACTACGATACCTTCACCGATTTTTTCTTTCAGCTGATCTCCCAGTTCACGAAGTCCGTTCATGTCTACACCTGCGACTTTTGTAGCCAGTACTTTCATGCCGTTTATTTCTTCTACCTGGTTCATAACATCTCCAAGAGCATCTTTTGCAGCTTTGCTCTTTAAAGATTCATTTTCACTCTGAAGTGCTTTCACTTCTGCAAGTAAATGTTCTACTTTTTCTGCTGCTGTTGCCGGAGTTCCTTTTACCAGTTTTGCAACTTCTGCAAGTTTGCTTTCGATTTCTTTATAGTATGCAAAAACGCCTTCGCCTGTTAAAGCTTCAATACGACGTACCCCTGCTGCCACACCGGCTTCAGATACAATCTTAAAGGAACCAATGATGCTTGTATTTGCTACGTGAGTACCGCCGCAAAGTTCTTTCGAGAAATCGCCCATAGATACGACACGTACATCATCTGCATATTTTTCTCCGAACAGTGCCATTGCACCAGTCTTCTTTGCATCTTCAATGTTCATCACTTCTGTTACAACCGGAAGTGCTGCCTGAATTTCCTTATTCACCAGTTCTTCTACTTTTGCAATTTCTTCTGCTGTCATCGCCTGGAAATGTGCAAAGTCAAAACGAAGTCTGTCCGGAGTTACCAGAGAACCTTTCTGTTCTACATGGTTTCCTAAAACAGTCTTTAATGCTTTCTGAAGAAGGTGAGTTGCACTGTGGTTCTTACAAGTTGCATTTCTTCCTTCCGGACAAACACTTAATGTTACCACATCACCTACTTTGATCATGCCTTTGGTCAATTTACCTACGTGGCCTACTTTTCCGCCGCGCAGTTTGATTGTTTCAAAAACTTCAAACACCGCATCGCCTACTGTAATCACACCTTTGTCGCCTTCCTGACCACCCATCGTTGCATAGAATGGTGTTTCCTCTACAAATACAGTTGCTGTTTCACCTGCAGTGATTGCTTCTGTCAATGCAGTTTCTGTAGTGAGAACTGTCACTTTAGATTCTGCTGTTAAGCAGTCATAACCTACAAATTTGCTGGTCACTACCGCATCAATCTCATCATATACTGTCGCATCTGCTCCTATATAGTTTGTTGTCTTACGGGCATTACGAGCCTGAACTCTCTGTTCTTCCATGTAGGCTTTGAATCCTTCTTCGTCTACATCAAATCCTTTTTCTTCCAAAATTTCTTTGGTCAGATCCAGAGGGAATCCATAAGTATCATATAATTTGAATGCATCTGCACCTGCTAATGTCTTTTTGCCTTCCGCTGTCAGTGCATCTTCCATTTCGCCTAAAATTTTCAGACCGGTATCAATGGTTTTATTGAACTGGCCTTCTTCCTGTGTCAGAACTTTGAAGATAAATTCTTTCTTTTCTTCCAGTTCCGGATAGCCATCCTTGCTTCCTTCAATTACAACAGCACTTAAACCTGCAAGGAATTTACCTTCAATGCCTAATAAACGTCCATGACGTGCTGCACGTCTGATGAGACGGCGAAGTACATAGCCACGGCCTTCATTGTCCGGCATGATACCATCAGAGATCATAAATGTTGAAGAACGGATATGGTCTGTGATCAAACGGATGGATACGTCTTTGTCTGCATCTTTATGATATTCACAATGAGCGATTTCACAAACTTTGTCACGAAGACTTCTGATCGTATCTACATCAAAGATAGAATCTACATCCTGTACTACAGTTGCAAGTCTTTCCAGACCCATACCGGTATCGATATTTTTCTGAACAAGTTCTGTATAGTTATCATGACCGTCACTGTTAAACTGTGTAAATACGTTGTTCCATACTTCGATATATCTGTCACATTCACAGCCTACCGTACAATCCGGTTTGCCGCAGCCGTATTTTTCACCACGATCATAATAGATTTCTGAACATGGACCACAAGGACCTGCACCATGTTCCCAGAAGTTATCTGCTTTTCCAAAGCGGAAAATTCTTTCCGGCGCAATGCCGATTTCTTTGTTCCAGATTTCAAAAGCTTCATCATCATCTACATATACTGATGGATAAAGTCTTTCCGGATCCAGACCTACAACTTCTGTCAGGAATTCCCATGACCAGTGAATTGCTTCTGTTTTGAAATAATCGCCAAACGAGAAATTACCGAGCATTTCAAAGAATGTACCGTGACGAGCTGTTTTACCTACATTTTCGATATCGCCTGTACGGATACATTTCTGACAGGTTGTCACTCTTTTTCTTGGCGGAATTTCCGCACCTGTAAAATATGGCTTTAATGGAGCCATACCAGAATTGATCAATAATAAACTATTGTCATTTACCGGAACCAAAGAAAAGCTTTTCATTGCCAAATGATCTTTGCTTTCGAAAAATTCCAGAAACATTTTTCTTAATTCGTTTACGCCGTATTGTTTCACTTTTGTCTCCTCCAATTTTTACGCTTTTTCAGATTTTCTGTTGCGTAATTTTTACGCTTCTTTTTCAGATTTTGCGTCTTTTCTGTCGCGTAATTTTTTTCCGGCAAGAATACCGACATAGCCGGCTGCTGCCAGAACCACCATTTTGAATAAAGTCTGTAACAATGTAGTTAAGAACATCTTTTACCTCTCTTTCTCAAATACCTCATCATGAATGAGGTCAGCACCGTCAGCGGCAGTCGTAGCCAGCTGATCACAGCGCTCATTGCGGGCATGTCCATTATGACCCTTTACCCAAATATAGGTTACTTTATGAGGTTCCATGGCTTTTAAAAGACGCTGCCACAGTTCCTTATTTTTGACCGGTTTCTTGGCACTGTTCTTCCAATCATTGCGAAGCCAGCTACCAATCCAGTTCTGATTAAACGCATCAACCACATATTTGGAATCCGAATACAATTCTACTTCACATGGTTTGATCAACGCTTCCAACCCCACAATGGCAGCCATCAGCTCCATGCGGTTATTGGTCGTTCTTACGTAACCCTGGCTAAACTCTCTGATATGCTCCGTTCCGCTTCCATCCGTATAGGATAAGATCGTTCCGTAGCCTCCCGGTCCGTCAGGATTTCCTCTTGCTGCACCGTCAGTGTAAATTTTAACTAACATATTACCTCCTGTTCGCGGTGCTCCCACCATTGCTTATTTTATCCGAAACGTAAAGATTTTACAATACTTTTATCATAGAAACAATGGCAAAAACGGCACTCCTGCCAGAGAAGTGCCGTGATTTCTTTATAAAACCATCTTTTTCTGAGATTTTCACAGATATTTTTCTGTCTTTTCTCTCAAAATAAGACCTAAGAAATTTCAGAATTCTGAAATCAATTATAAGAAAATGTATTTGCAAACGAAAAGAATGGATAACACATACATTAATGGGCTTAATTTCTTTTCTTTTGCTTTTCCTGTTGCAAGTGTCAGTACTGTATAAGAAATTACACCCATAACGATACCTTCTGAAATGCTGTACATGATCGGCATGAACAGAATTGTCAGGTAAGCAGGAATTGCTTCAGAGAAATCTGTAAAATCAATCTTTGCTACGTTGCACATCATATGGAAACCAACAACAATCAGTGCCGGAGCTGTTGCAAATGATGGAATGGATAAGAACAGCGGGCTTAATACGATAGACACTAAGAACAGAAGACCTGTTACGATAGAAGTTAAACCTGTTCTTCCGCCTGCCATAACACCAGATGCACTTTCTACGAATGTAGTTACCGTAGAAGTACCGAGAACTGCACCTGCAGTTGTTCCTACTGCATCTGCCATCAGCGCACCTTTGATTCTTGGAAGCTGTCCTTTTTCATCAAGCATGTCTGCTTTGGTAGCAACACCAATCAGTGTTCCTAACGTATCAAATACGTCAACGAATAAGAATGCAAACACAACAACGATCAGGTTTGCAATACCGATTTCAGAAATATCAGCTCTGAATACTGCACCAAATGTTTCTCCTAAAGATGCAAAGTTCCAGCCTGCTGAGAAATTTGGATATAAAGAGTACCAGCCTGCTTCCGGATTTGGAACATACAGACCTACCGCCTGACAGATCATACCAAGAAGCCATGTAACAATGATTCCAAGGAAAATATCACCTTTCACTTTCTTGATCACAAAGTATGCTGTAATGATCACACCGATGATTGCAAGTAATGCTGTGATACCTTCGGTAGAGAAGTTTCCTTTGAATGTCTGATAAGTTAACAATGTAGAGTCACTGTTTACTACGATTTTTGCATTCTGAAGTCCGATAAATGCAATAAACAGGCCGATCCCTGCGGAAACCGCTGTTTTTAAGGTCAATGGAATTGCATTAAAGATTGCTTCACGAACATTAGTTAAAGAAAGCACGATAAAGATAATACCTTCAATAAATACTGCAAGCATTGCTGTCTGCCATGAAACGCCCATACCGATACATACTGTATATGCAAAGTAAGCATTCAGTCCCATACCCGGAGCCAGTGCGAATGGATAATTTGCCATAAAAGCCATACATGCACAGCCGATAAATGATGCGATTGCTGTTGCAAGTAATACTGCATTGGAATCCATACCGGATGCTGAAAGAATGGATGGATTAACTGCAAGGATATAAGCCATTGTCATAAAAGTTGTAACACCGGCTAAGACCTCAGTTTTTACATCTGTCTTATTTTCTTTCAATTTGAAAATTTTTTCTAACATTTTTAGTCCTCCTCCTGTTAGTAAATGTGAAACAGGCAGCTGATAAACTGCCCGTTTTTCCAAAAAAGACATCTAAATTATATCAAATTTTGCCTTTATTATCCAGTATGATTTTTTTATGAATTTTAATAAGTATCACTTATAAATCTTTCCTTAGATAATGATACATACCATGCCGCCATTAGAGTCATTGACAATCTTCTGCATGGTTTCCTGTAATTTCATCTGACTTTCCTCTCCGATCTGATATACCTTAGACTTAATTCCATCTTCCACCAATTCTTCGATAGATTTTCCAAAAATATTTGTGTTCCAGATCGTACCATCCTCCCGGTTAGAATCACCAATATATTTCATCAAATCTGCTGCCTGTGTTTCTGTTCCTACCATCGGAGAGATTTCTGTCTCAATATTTGCTCGAATCATATGGATGGAAGGAGCAGATGCTCTGATCTTAACACCGTACTTGCTTCCTTGTTTTACAACAACAGGGTCTTCCAGTACAATTTCTTCTTTGATCGGCATAACCACACCGTATCCTTTTTGCCTTACAGCATCGATGGCATACTGGACTTTGACATACTCTTTTTTCATTGCTGCCAGTTCGCTGATCATTTTCAGCAGTTCGTACTCCCCCGAAATGTGTTCTCCGGTCATTTCGCTTAACAATTCGTAATAATAGGTTTCGTCCACTTCCAATGCAATGCGCACTTTTCCATCAGATAAATTCAATGATTCAATTTTCATTCCCGTGACGTATCCCGAATCCATCTGCAGATTTTCCGGTACCACATCCTGCACTTTATCAATCTTCGCCATCAGTTGTTTCACACCATCGATGATTTCTTTCTTGATCTTCGATTCTTCTCCCAGCATTTCCACCCATTTCGGCATATAAAATTCTACATCAGTAATCGGAAATTCTTTCAGAATATTTTCAAAAATCCGGAAAATATCTTCTTTATGAAGCTGCTCGCAGTTCATAGGAAGCACCGGAACCTGATACCGTTCTTCTAATTCTGATGCCATTTTTACCGTACCATCACCATAAGGACGGCTGCTGTTCAAAACAACAATAAATGGTTTTCCTAACTTTTTCATTTCTGCAACAGTACGGCTTTCTGCTTCTATGTAACTTTCCCGCGGAAGTTCTGAAAATGATCCGTCGCAAGTGACTACAATCCCAATAGTGGAATGATCCTGCATTACCTTTTGTGTACCGATCTCTGCCGCTTTGACAAACGGAATTTTTTCTTCCGACCATGGCGTTTTGACCATTCGCGGCTGATCTTCTTCCATATGTCCTACAGCTCCTCCGACCATATATCCAACACAATCGATCAAACGGACTTTCAGCTGAATATCTTTCGACAGATTCAGCTCAAATGCTTCCTTCGGCAGAAATTTCGGTTCTGTTGTGGTGATCGTTCTTCCGGAACCACTTTGAGGAAGTTCATCTAAAATTCTTTCTTTTTCCGGACTTTCCGCAAGATTCGGCAATACCAGAAGATCCATGATCCGCTTGATCAATGTGGATTTTCCGGTTCTGACCGGCCCGATCACGCCTATGTAGATTTCTCCGCCTGTACGTTTCTGAATATCTTTGTATAGATCAAATTCATGATTCTCCATATTGTCCATCAAAAAAACCTCCGACTCATGATTGTACGCATCCTGTGCGTTTTTACAATCTATGAATCGGAGGTTTAAAATATTCGCATCTGCTGCTCCAAATCAGGCAGCTCTACAGATCATGATTACTCAATGACAAGTTCATCCCAACGCTGATCAGCTACAAAACCTACATATGTTTTTCCTGTATTTAATTTGATCTCTTCTCCAAGACCGTCATAATACCGTGTTGGTTCTGTATCACTGCTCTTCTTCCATGTAACATTGACACGTTTTCCGTTGGTAATAAATGTTGCTTTTCCTTCACCAATACAGTTAAAAATCAGATATCCATTTTCATCTAGCTGGTTATAAGTAACTCTCTGAAGAATTACATTTTTAAAGCAAAGCTGTTTGTTATCATTCTGCGGATCTTTGTGTGCCTGTCCGTATTCAGAATAATAATATAATCCATCTTCTTCATTATACTGCAGTTCAGATTCGTTATGACTGAACGGAAGATCGATTCGTACTGCAGATTTTGCAAAATCCGGATAAGATTCTTCCAGATTCTGTGGATTTGCTTCTGTTGCAAACTGATAATGAGGTCCTTCATAATATTCGTTATAAGAAGTCTCAATACCTAATTTAGTCGTATATTTTTCAATTTCACCTGTGAGAATATATTCTGTAAATTCTCTGGATTTTCCATTGTTTACACGACCGAAATATCCGGAAATATTATCTGTTGCCGGCAATGCAAGATATGCATCGTTGTGGAAAGGACCTCCGTCATGACAAATGATCGCATTCCATTCGTTGGCAAGAAGAATATTGGTCGGACGCAAAGAGCGGATACTTCCGAACTGTTCAATTGCATCCCAGTCTTTTACAAGTGCCATAAAACGTGTAATTTCACCGTTTAATGTGCTGTTCATAAGTTCATAAACAACATCTGCCTGTGTCAGACCGTAATGTGGCAGTGCTTTTTTCTCATTATCAACCATAACTGCGATCGGTCTCTGATCTTTTAAATCTTCAGAAATCAATTCATTGGTCAGTTCACTGCGATAAAACCCTTCCGGGAGTATTTCTTCCTCTTCTTCAGCTACAGGTTCTTCTGTAACTTCTGCTTCTTCACTATTCTCTATAATAACTTCCTGTGTCGGTTCTTCTCCGCCGCAGGCAGTCAGAGCCATTGCCATTGTAAATGAAGCAATGAGTAATAATAATCTCTTTTTCATCAGTCTGTTTCCTTTTTAATTATTTATTGGAAAGATATTCATGAATTCCTTTTGCAGCTGCTTTTCCTGCACCCATTGCAAGGATTACGGTAGCAGCACCTGTTACAGCATCGCCGCCTGCATAAACACCTTCTTTAGATGTAGCACCGAAATCTTCACTTGCAACGATACATTTTCTATTATTGATTTCAAGTCCTTTCGTAGTAGAAGAAATCAATGGGTTTGGAGAAGTACCAAGTGACATGATCACAGTATCTACTTCGATTTCAAATTCACTGCCTTCTACAGTTACCGGACGACGTCTTCCGGAAGCATCCGGTTCGCCAAGTTCCATTTTCACACATTTGATGCCTTTTACCCATCCGTTTTCATCTGCAAGGATTTCTACCGGATTGGTAAGAAGATCAAAAATGATTCCTTCTTCTTTTGCATGATGTACTTCTTCTACTCGTGCCGGAAGTTCTTCTTCGCTTCGTCTGTAAATGATATGTACTTCTGCTCCAAGACGAAGTGCAGTTCTTGCAGCATCCATTGCTACGTTACCGCCGCCGACTACAGCCACTTTGGTACCTGCTGCGATTGGAGTATCATAGTTTTCATCAAATGCTTTCATTAAGTTATTACGTGTTAAGTATTCATTTGCAGAGAATACGCCGCTTGCCTGTTCTCCAGGAATACCCATGAATTTTGGAAGTCCTGCTCCGGAACCGATAAATACAGCATCAAAGCCTTCTTCTTCCATTAATTCATCGATAGTAACTGCTTTACCTACAACAACATTTGTTTCAATCTTTACACCTAATGCTTTTACGTTTTCGATTTCAGGCTGTACAACACCGTCTTTTGGTAAACGGAATTCCGGAATACCATAAACAAGTACGCCGCCTGCTTTGTGAAGTGCTTCGAAGATTGTTACATCATAGCCTAATTTTGCAAGATCGCCTGCACATGTCAGACCTGCCGGGCCGGAACCGATCACTGCTACTTTTTTGCCGTTCTTTTCGCTTGCGCCTACTGGTTTGATATTGTTTTCTCTTGCCCAGTCAGCTACGAATCTTTCCAGTTTACCAATGGATACAGCATCACCTTTTTTACCGCGGATACACTGGCCTTCACACTGGCTTTCCTGTGGACATACACGTCCGCAGATTGCCGGCAGTGCACTGGATTCTCCAATTACTTTATATGCTTCTTCAAAGTTTCCTTCTTTTACATGAGAAATGAAGCCCGGAATATTGATTGATACAGGACATCCCTGAACACATTTTGCATTTTTACATCCAATACATCTCTGTGCTTCTTCTACAGCTTCTTCACTATTATATCCAAGACATACTTCATCAAAATTCTTTGCACGAACCTGTGGATCCTGTTCTCTTACAGGTACTTTCTTTAATACATCAGCCATTATTTGTCACCTCCGCAGTGTCCACATCCACCATGATGTGTATCACCTTCCTGTAATTTCAGCATTGCTCTGCCTTCCTGAGTTTTGTACATCTGCTGGCGTTTCATTGCCTGATCAAAATCTACCAGATGTCCATCAAATTCAGGACCGTCAACACATGCGAATTTAACTTCATCGCCTACAACCAGACGACATGCACCACACATACCTGTACCGTCAACCATGATTGGGTTCATGCTGACGATTGTTTTAATATCATATTTTTTGGTAGTCAGACAACAGAATTTCATCATGATCATTGGTCCGATTGCAACACAGAGATCATACTGGTTTCCTGCTGCAACTAATTCATCGATCACTGCTGTAACCATACCGTGACGTCCGTAAGAACCATCATCTGTTGTTACATAAAGATTTCCTGCAACTGCTTCCATTTCTTTTTCAAGGATCAGAAGATCTTTGGTCTTAGAACCAACGATTACGTCTGCGTCTACGCCATGTTCGTGGAGCCATTTTACCTGTGGATATACAGGAGCTGTACCAACACCACCTGCTACGAAGAGGATTTTTTTCTTTTTCAGTTCTTCCGGATCTTCATCGCAAAGTTCTGATGGACATCCTAATGGTCCTACGAAGTCCATAAATGCATCTCCAGCTTTTAAAGATGTCATCTTATGAGTAGATGCTCCGATTGGCTGGAATACGATCGTAACTGTTCCTGCTTCTGCGTCATAGTCACAGATTGTTAATGGAATACGTTCTGATGTTTCATCCAGTTTAACAATGATAAACTGCCCCGGTTTACATGATTTTGCTACACGCGGAGCCAACACATCCATCATATAGATGTTAGATGTTAACTGTTCTGCTTTTGTAATTTTATACATAATCTGCCTCCTAGTTTATGTGATCTGTATTTTGTTTCAAAACATACTTCAAACACAATACACTACATTAAATCATATAATAAAAAAGATGACTTTTCAACAAAAAAATCATCTTTTCGCTAAATTGTTTATGTATCCGGCTCTTCTCCGATAAATCTGCAATCATAATTTACCGTCGTAATCTCCGACTGCATCCCTTTCTCATCTTCCACAACTACTTTGACTGTCGTCGTCCCTTCCGGCATTAAAAATTCGCCTGTGTATAATTCAGAAGAAGAATTCGGAACCGTACCGTCTAAGGTATAATATGCCGCACAGTTTTCCGGCACTACGATTCTCACATAACACTCCCCTTCATAATTTCCGGATTCCGGGAACACGATCGGTGCATCCGGTTCTCCAAATTCTATGTTATAGATTTCCGAAGCAATGTCACTGCTATTTCCCTCCGAATCCAGTACAAATGCACGAATTACCGTATTTCCTTCCGGCAGTTCGATCGGGCTTTCATAACAATATGAAGTTTCATTCGGTGTGGATCCATCTAACGTATAATAGATCGTTCCTCCGGATTCTGCTGTTAATTTTACAGAAATATAGTAAGAATAGGTTCCTCCGGACAAATTAAACTCCGGTTTCGCCACATAAACCGTTTCTTTCTTTTTTACCACTGGTTCATTTTTCTGCATCGCTGCCGGATCCTGTTGTTTTAACACAGAACCATAGGCAATGCAAAAAGCACCAATTCCTGCAATCGCAACCACGATTACCAAAACCAGTTTCCAGTTCATCTTTTTTAACGCGCGAACACTTTCTTCCGTCTTTTCTTCCAGCTGTTTCGCTGTCGGGATGTTCGGAAGCTTCGTTTGTGCACTTGCCAGTCTGACCTGAATCTCTTCTAATTCCGGTTCATAGTCCGGAACAATCTGAACCGCTTCTCCGCAATTATGACAAAACAGACAGCCTTCTTTGATTTCTGTACCGCATTTTTTACACTGCATATGTTTGCCTCTTTTCAACTATAAGTATCTGAAACCACATTTCAGTATCCATCAGTTTTATTTTACAGATATTCTTCAATATACTGCTCAAACTGTTCCATGGACATCAGAACCTCTCGCGGTTTTGTCCCTTGTTCTTCTCCTACGACTCCAGCCTCTGCCAGCTGATCCATGATTCTTGCAGCACGGTTAAAGCCAATCTTAAACCATCTTTGAAGCATTCCGATGGAAGCCTTATCTTTTTCAATGATAAATTTCCCTGCATCTGCAAAAAGAGCGTCTTTACCGTTTCCGGAATCATCCGTTCCTTTCACGTTCCCTGCATTCTGGATCTGCTGTGTTTTCATATGTTCTTCAATGGCCGAATTTGCCGGAACTGCCTCATTGTGTGTTTTCAAAAATTCTACAACTGTATTTACCTCTTCATCTGATACAAACGCTCCCTGAATACGCACCGGCTTCGGATATCCGTATGGATAAAACAGCATATCTCCTTTTCCAAGAAGTTTTTCCGCCCCATTCATATCAAGGATTGTTCTGGAATCCACACCAGAAGATACTGCAAATGCCATTCTGGACGGCATATTTGCTTTGATCAGACCGGTAATTACATTGACCGAAGGTCTCTGTGTTGCAATGATCAGATGAATTCCAGCCGCTCTGGCAAGCTGTGCCAGACGACAAATCGCATCTTCCACATCTCCCGGAGCCACCATCATCAAATCTGCCAGCTCATCTACGATGATCACGATCTGCGGAAGTTTCTGCGGTTTATTTTCATCTTCCAGCATTTCAATACTTTTTACTTTTTCATTATAGCCCTGCAGATTTCGTACCTGATACTCTGCAAACAGCTGATAACGCCGGGTCATTTCAGCCACTGCCCAGTTTAATGCTCCTGCTGCTTTTTTCGGATCTGTTACAACCGGAATCAGTAGATGAGGAATTCCATTATAAGTACTCAGTTCTACAACTTTCGGATCGATCATGATCAGCTTCACATCTTCCGGAGAAGATTTATACAAAAGACTCATGATCAATGTATTAATACATACTGATTTTCCGGAACCTGTCGCACCTGCAATCAGAAGATGGGGCATCTTCGCAATATCTGCAATGATCGTCTTTCCTCCGATATCTTTTCCAACGGCAAATGCCAGATTCGATGTATGATCTTCAAATTCGTCTGATGCAAGCAGTTCCCTCAGCGTAACTGTGGAATTCTCCTTGTTCGGTACTTCAATCCCGATGGCTGCTTTTCCGGGAATCGGTGCTTCAATACGAATATCCGCAACTGCAAGATTCAGTTTAATATCATCTGCCAAAGACAGTACCTTACTGACTTTCACCCCATGATCCGGCTGAAGTTCATATCTGGTAACTGTCGGACCGCAGCTGACATCTGTTACGGTTACATTTACTCCGAAATCTTTCAGAATCTGCTGCAATTTGGCTGCTGTCTCCCGCAGTGTCGCAGCAGAATTTTTATTGCCGCCGCTTTTTGGTGCAGATAAAAGGCGCAGCGGCGGAAACTGATATTTGGTTCCTTGTCCGTTATTTTCTATAATTTCCGGCATAACAGCCGCTTCCGGGTCTGACACTTTTTTTCTGCGTTTCTTCGCCGGCTTTTCCTGTGCTGCTTCTGCAGTTTTCGGAAGTTCACTATCTTCTTTTTCTAAAGTCACTTCCGCATCTGCTGCCGTTCTGATCGGAATTTCTGTCATTTCCGGACTCAAAAGAATCTTCTCTCTTTCCTTTTCTTCCAGTCCTGAAACTTCTGTCATTTCTTCTTTATGTTTCTGTCCATTTGACAGTTTAATATTCATGCTGATTCCGGAAGCATCTTTTTCATAACGCAGTTTTTTCCGCTTTTCCTCTGTACGGACTTTCATACGTTCATTTTCTTCTTTTGCTGTATGATATACTTTACGGCTGCCTTTTTTTACTCCTTTGATCACTGATTTTTCACTGATCACTACGATTGCAATGAGCAGAAGTGCTGTCATCAGCACATAAGCTCCGGCTGTACCGAGCATGCTTTTCAGCAGGCCAAACACAACCGCACCGCACCAGCCTGCACCATTGTGATAAAGTTTACACTCTTTATAAATTTCCATCAGTTTGACTGCATCTTTATTCCCTACGAATCCATGCAGCAAACCGGCAATGAGCAGCATTGCAAAAATTCCGGCAATAACCTTTACGGCCGCCGCCGCATTTCTTTTATTGATCTCGCAAAAACAACCGCCGATAAATAATGCTGCCGGTACCAAATATGCAAGATATCCAAACAGGCCAAATAAAATACCGCTGATCACACCGCCAAAAAATCCGCAGATTCCAAAACAGCTTAAAAACATCAGGACACAAAATGCCAGAAATAAAATCACTCTGATTTCATGTCCCAATTCTGTATTCTGATGCGGAACTTGCTGTTTTTTTCCGGAACTGCCTTTTCTTCCTTTGGCATTTGTTTTCTGAGCTGATGGCTTTCTCCCTCTTTTTGCCTGTGCCATAATATCAAACCTCTTTTACTTCTTCTTTTCTGCTGAATATCTTAACATATTATTTTTCATTTGTCTAATTCTTCCCCGAATCTTTGTTCGCTTTCCGAATCAGCTGATTCAGTTTCCGAAAAGCTTCCCTGATTCCTCCCACTTCATCAATCACACCCGCTTTGACCGCTTCCTTTCCAACCAAAATCGTTCCCAGATCTTTCGTCATAAATCCGGTATCCATCATCAGTCTTTCGATCGTTTCCTGGTCGATGCTGCTGTGCCGGGCAATAAATCCGGTAATCCGATCCTGCATTCTCTGAAAATATTCATAGGTCTGTCTTGCACCGATCACTGTTCCCGACATCCGCACCGGATGAATGAGCATCGTCCCTGTGGGTACGATAAAAGAATAATCCGCAGCCACCGCCAGCGGAACTCCGATGGAATGGCTTCCTCCAAGAACCAGCGAAACCGTCGGTTTACTTAAAGAAGCGATCATTTCCGCAATCGCAAGTCCCGATTCCACATCGCCTCCGATTGTGTTGATCAGAATCAGCAAGCCTTCAATAGAAGCATCTTCTTCCACCGCAGCCAAACTTGGAATCACATGTTCATATTTGGTCGTTTTGCTGCCGGAAGCCAGCAGTTCATGCCCTTCCACCTCTCCAATAATGGTCAGCAGATGAATTTTCGAATTTTTTCCGGAAGATTCCAACGTCATCTGACCATATTCTTTGATCTCTTCTTTCTCTTTTTCCCTGTTTTTAGACATAAAAAAACCCTGCCTTTCCTTTTTTCTTAAGTATTCCGTCAAGGCAGGGTTTTTATACGTATGAATAACTGTTTTTTATACCTGTTCTAACGCCTGTGCAAGGTCTTCGATGATATCCTCCGAATTTTCGATACCCACAGACAATCTGATCAGCCCCGGTGTAACACCCGCTTCTTTTAACTGTTCTTCATTCATCTGACGATGGGTATGACTTGCAGGATGCAGCACGCAGGTTCTTGCATCAGCCACATGAGTTACGATCGCAGCCAGTTTCAGATTGTCCATAAATCTGGCAGCATCTTCTTTGGTTCCTTTCAAGCTGAAAGAAATCACACCGCAAGTACCATTCGGCATATATTTCTGTGCCAATTCATAATAACGGTCTCCCGGCAGACCTGCAAAGTTTACAAATTCTACCTTTTCATGAGCATTTAAAAATTCTGCAACTTTTTTGGCATTGCTGCAATGTTTTTCCATACGAAGCGGTAATGTTTCCAAACCTACATTTAAGAGGAAACAATTCATCGGAGAAGGAACGCTTCCCAGATCACGCATCAGCTGTGCTGTCATTTTTGTGATATAGGCTGCTTTTCCGAATTTTTCCGTATATACGATTCCATGATAAGTTTCATCCGGAGTTGTCAGTCCCGGGAATTTTTCTGCATGGGCATTCCAATCGAAGTTACCACTGTCAACAACAGCTCCGCCTACTGCCATTGCATGTCCATCCATATATTTGCTTGTAGAATGTGTCACAATGTCTGCTCCCCATTCGAACGGATGACAATTGATCGGTGTTGCAAACGTATTATCTACGATCAACGGTACCCCGTGTTTATGTGCAATCTTTGCCATTTTTTCAATATCAAGAATTACCAATGCCGGATTTGCAATGGTTTCGCCTACAACACACTTGGTGTTTTCCTGAAATGCTGCTTCGATTTCTTCTTCGGATGCATCCGGATTTACGAAGGTACATTCGATTCCCAGTTTTTTGATCGTTGCAGCACAAAGATTAAAGGTACCGCCATAAACTTTTGCAGAACAGATCACATGATCTCCTGCCTGACAAATATTCGTAATTGCATAGAAATTAGCAGCCTGTCCTGAAGATGTCAGAATAGCAGCAACACCGCCTTCCAGTTCTGCAATCTTCGATGCTACGGCATCACTGGTTGGATTGGCCAGTCTTGTATAAAAATATCCGGAATCTTCCAAATCAAACAAACGACCCATTTCTTCTGTTGTGTCGTATTTAAATGTTGTACTCTGATAGATCGGAAGAACTCTCGGTTCTCCTTTGGATGGTTTCCAACCACCCTGAATACAGATTGTATCCGGTCTGAATTTTTTACTCATATGTATCCCCCCTACTTTCCGATTTTGATTCCTAAGATCGTATTTGTGAATCCTGCCTGAATCTGTTCGTAAGTTCCTGCTTTCATCTGCGTTCCGAATTTCTGATTCCAATTCTCTGCCAGAATTTCAGCAAACGGTTCTGCCATGCTGCCTTCATAACCTTGAATCAGCGGCAGCAAATAGGTCACCAGAAACAGATTACAATCATATTGTACTGTTTTCTGCTGGTATTTCCATTTTTTCGATCTTACTGTTTTTTCCGCAGCTTCGACCACTTTTTCAGAAACAGTAAACAGCCACTTTCTGCCATCTGTTTCCTGAAGATACCCTGCTTCAATACTGTTCAGAACCGTTTTATATTTTTCTTTTAAGAATTCATACTGTTCTTCATATTTCTTTTTATTAAAATTTTTCAGAGCCTCTTTGAAATCTTCAAAAAAGATTTCCGGACACCGCATGATCTCATATGTGTTTTCCATAATCTTCTCCTTGAAAACGACCGTTTTCTTTCTTACACCTGTTTGTTTCTTAGCTCAAAACATTACGGTGCCATTTTCCAAAGACGCTTCAGCGGTTTCTGCAGAAACTGTTCCATGATCCAGTCAAATATTACTGCAAAAGCCACGGAACAGACCAGACATAATCCATACGTAACGATAAAACCAATCTTTGCTGAAGCATTTTCAAAAAAGCGCTGACCGATAATCTCAAGGATCACATAATGAACCATATACACAGTAAACGAATGTTTTGCAAGAAACGTGATCAATTTTTTCAGCCATTCCCAGGATATCTTTACTTCGTACAGCAAAAATGTATACAAGCCGATCACCCAGAAGGTATACGCTGGTGCAAAATCTTTCGCACTGTGATTTTCTACCGGCAGCAAATACTTCCACAACACCGTGATCAGAAATCCTGCAATTCCAAGAACATACCATTTCTTTTTATTTTCTTCCTGAATAATACGATCATGGAAATGTCCTAAGAAAAAGTAGATTGTCCAAGATGCCATCAGCCACTTTCCGTAGTGAAAGTTCCAGCCAAGATCATTAATCAGATAAATACTGACCGCATTCCAGCCAATGCTCATCCAAAAAAGCAGCTTTACTTCCCAATCGGACATGGCATGCAGCATTTTTGCAAAGAACGGAGCACTTAACAGCAGACCAATCAAAGAATACATAAACCACAAATGGTGTTCGATATTTAATGCAGTCAGCTGATTGATCGTTTCTTCTACAAACAAACGCAGCGAAAATGCTCTCCCTGACTGATAAAAGTCATATCCATACAGGATAAATGTCATGATCACATAAGGTAAAAGAATCGAAAGAAACTTTTTCTTATAATATGTCCCATATTCTTCTTTGACAGAACATGTCTTTTTCATTGCAAAAAGACCGCTCAGCATAAAAAACATACCGTTGCAGGTATAAATGATATCGTCAAATACATCTTTAAACCATGGAAATGAATTAAACGGCTTGGGATTCACGTGAACTGCAATGACAAACAGCATCGCAGTAACACGGATCACATCATAACGAACATCTCTCCCTCTGTTCATTCCTTATTCGTCCCAGTTATGATAAACAGCCTGAACGTCATCGTCATCATCCAGAAGATCTAACGTTCTGTTTAAATATTTAATGTCATTTTCATCTGTTAATGCAACATAATTCTGTGGAATCATAGTTACTTCTGCAGATGCCATTGCAATTCCTTCTTTTTCCAAAGCTTCACGCACTGCGCTGAAATCATCCGGAGCTGTCAGAATTTCAAAGCTGTCTTCTTCTTCTGCAAAATCTTCTGCGCCTGCATCTAATGCGATCATCATCAGATCATCTGCATCCATTTCACATTCTTCTTTATCAATGATGATCTGACCTTTTTTATCAAACATATAAGATACACATCCGGAGTTACCCATGTTTCCGTTTCCTTTGGTAAATGCATTTCTTACGTTTGATGCAGTTCTGTTTTTGTTATCTGTTAACGCTTCTACGATGATCGCAATTCCGCTTGGACCATATCCTTCGTAAGTTACCTGTTCGTAATTTACAGAGTTTGCATCACCTGCAGCTTTTTTAATACCGCGATCGATGGTATCGTTTGGCATGTTGTTTGCCTTTGCTTTTGCGATTACATCACGAAGTTTGCTGTTGTTTGCCGGATCCGGACCGCCTTCTTTTACTGCTACCGCAAGCTCACGTCCGATTACAGTAAAGATTTTTCCTTTCGCAGCATCATTTTTTTCTTTTTTATGCTTAATATTAGCAAATTTTGAATGTCCTGACATTTCATCTATCCTTTCTCTTCATTGGTTCTTTATTTCTTTTTCCGACTATTTTAGAAAAATATATCGGCAAATATTATACTATCTTTTACAGATGATGACAAGATTTTTTTCAGCCTTATGTATTTAACTGCAGGCTGACTTTCAATGCCTCATCAATCTTTCTTAAAATTTCCTGATCCAGATGACAGACCTTATCTTTCAGTCTGGATTTATCGATGGTTCGAAGCTGTTCCAGCAAAATCACCGAATCTTTGACCATATGATACTGCACAGCATCTATAGCAATATGAGTCGGCAGTTTTGCCTTATTCATCTTAGACGTAATTGCAGCGCAGATTACAGTCGGACTGTGTCGGTTTCCCACATCATTCTGTATGATCAGTACTGGACGGATTCCTCCTTGTTCAGAACCTACGACCGGCCTTAAATCTGCATAAAAGACATCTCCACGTCTGATAACCACGCTATCTCACACTCCCATAATCTTACCGAAATTTTTTAAACCCGGTTTACAAAAATCCTGTCGGACTTTCATTTTCTCTTATGGTCGTAAGTATTCCCGATTATTTTTCAAAATAATCTCTGATCTCTTTTATTTTTCCATCTTTATAATAAATTCTCGGAATACGGTTTCCAAGATCGCACATCAGTTCATAATTAAAACGGCCGCTTAACTCTCCCAACTGTTCAGCTGTAATTTCCTGCTCTCCGTCTTTTCCGATCAATGTGACCCGATCGCCTACCTGAATCTGTTCCGGAATTTCGGTCACATCCACCATCAGCTGATCCATACAGACACGTCCTACGATCGGAGCTTTACAGCCTTTGATCAGAACATAGCCTTTATTAGACAGACTTCTCGGATAACCATCTCCATAGCCTACCGGAACGGTTGCAATCGTTCTTCTGCAGTCCGCCGTCCAGGTACTTCCATAACTGATCGATGTTCCTGCTTCTACTTCCTTCACATAAACCACATGACTTTTTAAAGAGAGGATCGGTTTTAATCGTACCACATCTTTTCTCACTTCTTCTGACGGCCACATACCATAGGTAATGATCCCCGCACGAACCAGATTAAACTGTTCTCCTGCCAATTCAATGATCCCTGCACTGTTTGCACAGTGTTTCAACGAAAAAGCTGCACCTTCTGCTTCCATCGCACTAATCATTTTTTCAAACTTTTCTATCTGCCGGTAAGTCAACTCTTTCTGTTCCGTATCTGCATTAGCAAAATGCGTAAATACTCCCTCCATTTCCAACATCGGAAGTTCTTTCATCTTCGCCGCATCTTTGGCTGCATCTTCTGCATTCTGATATCCGATACGCCCCATTCCTGTATCCAGTTTCACATGAACATATGCTTTTTTATTCTGCCGCACCGCTTCCTCTGACAGTTCTTTTGCCATTTCGTAAGAAAAGACGGTCTGACGGATTTCATGTTCCACAATCAGGGAATAACATTCCGGAAACGTATATCCTAAGATCAAGATCGGTTTCGTGATTCCTGCCTGACGAAGTTCTAAAGCTTCATCCACCGTTGCCGTTGCAAATCCCCAAAGATCTTTCAGCGGTTCCATCAGTTCTGCCAGAGGTACCGCACCGTGGCCGTAGGCGTCTGTTTTTACCACTGCCATAATCTTTGTTTTCTCAGGGATATTTTGATTCATTTGTTCAAAATTGAACAGCACAGCATCCAGATCTATATCTGCATGTACTCTTCTGTATTTTTTCATATTCCAGTCACCTCTGCAATACCATCTATAATATCTGTGGCAGTCATACTATACATACCTTTTTTCGCTGCTGCCGCATCTCCTGCTTTTCCATGAAGATAAACACCCAGTCTGGCTGCTTCCAGATCACTCATTCCCTGCGCCATCAGTCCTCCAAGCATTCCCGCCAGTACATCTCCGCTGCCGCCTGCAGCCATTCCTGCATTCCCGCTTGTATTCAGATAACAATCCTCCTGTGATTTTGCCACAACAGTTGCTGCATCTTTCATCACAAGAGTCACCAAATATGCTTCTGTAAATTCTTTTGCTTTTTCCAAGGGTGCTTTCTTTAATTCTTCTCTTGACCAGCCGGTCAGTCTGGCCATTTCCTGAATATGCGGCGTCAAAACAATCGGAACCTGAATGCATTCCAACATTTTTTTGTTCTTTGCGATCATATTTAAGCCGTCCGCATCGATCACCAGCGGAATACGGCTGTTTTTCATCACATATTCCAAAATCCGTTCTGCCGTGGAATCTGTACCAAGTCCCGGACCGATCACTGCCACATCTGCCCATTCCATACATTGGGATAATACTTCAAACTCTGGATTTTTCCAATCATAAATTTCTAACAAGGCTTCCGGAAGCAATGTCTGAAGTGCAGTACGATTTTCTTCCGGCGTATAGACCTTTACTAAACCGGCACCAATCCGATAGGCACCGGCAGATGCAAGATACGCCGCACCGCTAATCTTTGGCGATCCTGCGATTACAAGCACCTTCCCGTAAGTTCCCTTGTGAGAATCTCCCACTCGTTTCGGAAGTTTCTGCACATCTTCTTCTTCGTACATAAGAACACCGCATCCTTCCTGCGTTTTTACAGGAATTCCCAGATCAGCTACCTGAATCTTTCCGCAGCAGACTCTGCCCGGATAACACATCATTCCAAGTTTTTCCATAAAAAACGTTACTGTTTTTTCCGCCTGCACAGCTGTGCCACAGATTTCTCCCGTATCACAGGACACACCGGACGGCACATCCACCGATACAACCGGCGCTTTCGCCTCGTTCATCACACGCACCGCTTCTGCTGCCCCACCAGTCAGCGGACGATTGCAGCCGATTCCAAAAACAGCATCTACAATTACAGTATATTCATCCCAGTCTTCTCTTGTCACAAACTTTCCGGAAACAGCCTGATACATCTGCATCTGCTGTTTTGTTTCTGCCGTCATCCGTTCCGGATCTCCTACGATCATAACTTCAGCAGAAATCTGTTTCATCGTCAGCAGTCTTGCCACAGCAAGACCGTCTCCGCCGTTATTTCCCGTACCGCAAAAAATCAGCACTTTATGAAGATCATAAGTGCCATTCAAAAGTTCCTCTGTCACTGCCAGAGCTGCTCTTTCCATCAAAAGAATAGATGGAGTGTAATATTTCTCCATCATCTCTTTTTCCCAATTTTTCATTTGCTGACTGTTTAACAAATATTTCATTTTACCACCTGAAATGCGGAAAGAAGTAACAGACCCTTTGTTACTTCTTTTGTGTTTTCATAATCTATTCTCTTTCATAGTTTGAAAGATTATAAGAAAGTCTTAATAAACTATCAAACAGATGAACACTTTCTACCACAACACCTTTTGGCACAACCAGATCTGTATGTGCAAAGTTCCAGATCGCTTTGATACCGCAGGACACCAAAACATCTGCCATTTCTGTTGCCGCTTCTTTCGGCAGTGTCAGTATGGCAATCTCAATATTTTCACTTTTGATAAATTTTTCCAGATCACTGGTCGGATAAATCGGAATATTTCGGATCTTTTTTCCGATCAAATCCGGATTTAAGTCAAAAATCCCTTTGATCTGAAAACCATTTTTCTCGAATGCCATATAATTAGACAGCGCCCGTCCCATGTTTCCGCCGCCTACAACGATCATTGAATGTTTTTGATTAATTCCTAATATTTTTCCAATCTCATCATGAAGATATTTTACATTATATCCGTAACCCTGCTGTCCAAATCCTCCAAAATGATTTAAATCCTGACGAATCTGTGATGCAGTTACTTTCATACGGCTGCTCAGTTCTCCTGAAGAGATCCTTTCAATGCCGCTGTCAAGAATTTCACCTAAATATCGATAATATCTTGGCAGTCTCTTAATGACTGCTTTGGAAATCTGTCGTTCTTCCATGCTTTTCCTCCTTGATTTCCAGTATATTTTTTATTATAATTGTTTGTTAAATTGATGTCAAATTATTTATACAAAAAACAGGAGGAACTTCTATGATACTGGCATGCCAGAATATATGCAAAACGTTCGGTTCCAGAGAATTGATCAAAAACGCTTCCTTTCATATCGAAGAACGGGAAAAGGCAGCAATCGTAGGTATTAACGGCGTGGGAAAATCCACACTTTTAAAAATAATCATGAAAGAGATCGATGCAGATTCCGGTGAAGTGATCATTGCAAAAGGCAAGACCATCGGATATCTCGCCCAGCATCAGGATCTTTCCGGAAACAACACCATTTTTGAAGAACTGTTCCAAGTTCGTCAGGAGCTTCTTTCCATGGAACGCCGAATGCGCATTCTGGAACAAGAAATGAAATTTGCTTCCGGTGATTCCTTAGAAGAAAAAATGAAATCTTATGCAAACATCAGCCATGAATTTGAATTACAAAACGGCTATGCTTACAAAAGCGAAGTTACAGGAATCTTAAAAGGTCTTGGATTTGAAGAATCCGAATTTACAAAACAAATTTCCGCTCTTTCCGGAGGACAGAAAACCCGAGTTTCTCTCGGAAAACTGCTGCTTACCAAACCGGATATCATTTTACTGGACGAACCAACCAACCATCTGGATCTGAATTCCATCGCATGGTTAGAAACGTATCTGATGAATTATCAGGGTTCTGTGATCATCGTTTCCCATGACCGGTATTTTCTCAATCGGGTCGTTACCAAAGTTGTAGAAATCGACATGGGAGAAGTACATACTTTTTCCGGCAACTATACGGATTACGCCAAAAAGAAAGCTCAGATGCGCGAAATCCGTCTGAAAGAATATTTAAATCAGCAGCGCGAGATCAAGCATCAGGAAGAAGTCATTCAAAAATTAAAATCTTTTAACCGCGAAAAATCTATCAAACGAGCTGAAAGCCGCGAAAAAATGCTTTCCAAAATGGACGTGATTGAAAAACCGATAGAAGCAAACACCGAAATGCGTTTTTCCATCGAACCAAAAGTTTTATCCGGTAATGATGTTTTAACCGTAGAAAGTCTTTCCAAATCTTTCGGATCACTGCATCTGTTTTCTGATCTTAATTTTGAGATTAAACGCGGAGAACGTGTGGCCATCATTGGAAATAACGGAACCGGAAAAACGACGATCCTGAAACTGATCAACGATGTACTGGATGCAGACGGAGGAAAGATTTCTCTGGGCAGCAAAGTATCCATCGGCTACTACGATCAGGAACATCATGTACTTCATATGGAAAAAACCATCTTTGATGAAATTTCAGATGATTATCCATCTTTAACAAATACAGAAATCCGAAATGTACTGGCAGCATTCCTTTTTACAAACGATGATGTCTTTAAGCGGATCGGAGACCTTAGCGGCGGCGAACGAGGACGTGTTTCTTTAGCCAAATTAATGCTCTCCAATGCCAATTTCCTGATTCTGGACGAACCGACCAACCATTTGGATATTCAGTCGAAAGAAATTCTGGAACAGGCATTAAACAGCTACACCGGTACGGTTCTGTATGTATCCCATGACCGATATTTCATCAATACCACTGCCACCAGAATTCTGGAACTGACTGGAGAAACTCTGGTAAACTATATTGGAAATTATGATTATTATTTAGAAAAAAAAGAGGAACTGACCGCAATCTATGCTCCAAAAGCGGCCTCTGCTGTTTCTTCCGTAAAAGCTGAAAGTGAAACAAAGATTGACTGGAAAGCCCAGAAAGAAGCACAGGCACAGGAACGCAAGCGTCAGAACGACCTAAAAAAAGTAGAAGCCAGAATCGCAGAATGCGAAGCCCGGGACAAAGAAATCGACGCAGAAATGGAAAATCCTGAAGTTTTCACTAACGTTGCCAAATGCCAGGAATTAACACAGGAAAAACATCAGCTTCTGATCGAACTGGATGAACTCTACGAACAATGGGAAACTTTAGCTGAATAGCTCCATACCGGCTGCAAAAACAGACCGGAGAACCCAACTGCTCTAACTGTATTCAAAAGCCGTCCCATAGAGGATCTGTTTCCTCCATAGGACGGCTTTCTTTTTAATATTTTGTAATTTTTTCTGTAATCTTTAGGTTAAAAATCTTTCTGACAGAATGGTCTTTGATCAGACCTGATCCTCCCAGTACAAATCCCTTAGAAATTCCTTTGGCAGATACATAGTTTTTTGCATCTGTTTCTTTTCCTTCTCCGGTTAAAATCAATGCTGCATTTAACTTTGCCGCCAGAGGACCTCCGCAAAGTCCGTCCGGAAAATTCTTCCCATAAGTCAGCACCACAGATTGTGCCTTTGGCTGCAATGTTTCTGCTACTTTGACAGAAGTCGCATATCTGGTCGTTCCAGAAATTCTGGTACAGCTGCCATATTCAGAAAGTTCTTTCTCCAAAGTTTCACTGACTGCACCGCTGCCTCCGATGATATAAAACTTCTGAACTTTCGATTCTTCCAAGTACGCCCTCTGTTCTTCTTTCAGATGATCTCCTACCAGCAGAATGGGTTTCCCACTGGCGGATGCAGACAGACTGTCTGCAAAGGATTTTCCGGTGCATACCAAAAGTTCGTCAGGCTTTGTACCCAATACCTTCAAAATCTGCAGATTAGTTTCATATCGGGAAGAACCGGAAAGCCTTTTTACCGTATATCCTTCAAACATCTGCTCCACAGATTTTGGAACTGCACTTTCTCCACCAAGGAGAAAGACGGTACCGGATGCTTTCATATTTTTCACAACGTATTCCCGAATCAGCTCTGCATTTTTCTCATTGACCAAAAGAATGGCTGCATTTTTCACATAAGCCAGATAACTTCCGGACAAGGCATCTGCAAATCCTCTTCCGTCTGCCAGAATAACACCATTTAATTTATTGACTTTCAGAACCTCTTTCAGACAGTCCGCGATCGCAATTCCCGTTTGGTAACGATTCACACCGGAAAGCCGGTATACCGGAGCTTCTGTTTCAGGATAGGCCGGCCAATAGACATCTCTGGCTCTCTTTGCACTGACTTCATAATAAACAGAAGCACAGCGTTCAAAATATTTTGCCCAGCGATAGCCGGCTGTATAAGCACCTTCCCTGTTATTTTCAATCCCCTGCATCTGTTTCCATGCATTTTTTTCCGAATGATTCAACTCATACTGAAGAAATTTCAACTGTCCTTCTAAGGATGTATAAGAATCACCGTTTTGTGCACAATACCTCTTCAGATCATCGTAACGGCTTCCACCCCACTGACAGATTCCATAATATAGAACTTCTCCCTCCGCAGGATATCTTGCTGCCGGGTTAAAACCAGATTCCCTCTCCAGATTTGCCAGAATTCCTACTGCTGTTGCCGTATTACAATTCAATTCTTCCACCAGAAACTGAAAAATCACAGTTTCATTCGGTGACTTTGTGACTTCTTTCAGCAGCCCCGTCTGTGGCCGGACCTTCACCCACACATATGGCATCTCTGCACTTTCAACCGTGTAATCACTTTCCGAAGAAAGAACAGAACGAAATTCGTAATAATAAAAACCGGTTCCATCATAATCACCAACGCATTCCCACGCAACCGGCACTTCGATGCAGTTTCCGTCTTCCGTATATGCCCTTAATTGCTGCGGCAGAATTTCTCTCACCTCATCCAGTGTTCGTTTCTCTTCCAACGTAAATTCCTGATTTTCCAATGTTTCAAAGGAATTAATTACGGTCGGTTCCCCACCGTTTTTTTCTGCTGCTTCTGTTCGAAACAGTACCGCATTCATCATAATCCAGACTGCACCTAAAATCAAAAAACTCTTTAACAGAAATCCTTTCCTTTTTTTCATACGTATCTCTCCCTGACTCATTTCCAAAATATCACATTACTGATTTTTCAACTGCAGAAATGCTCCTAAATTGCCCCGTTTTCCATGAGATGCTCTATGAGAAAACAGATAACCGGAATTACAGCAGGTACAAAGATTCGTAACAGAATAATGTTCTTTTAAAATACCGGCTTCTTCAAAGATCAGTTCATTGGCACGCCAAAGATTCAGCTGATATTTTCCATTTTCTTTTTCATAAAATAATTCTGACCAGTATTTTTCTTCAAAGGCCTGTCGAAACTGACAGATCACATCTTCACTGACTTCATAACAGCTTTGACAAATGGACGGTCCTACTGCTGCCAAAACATCCTTTGGATCGGTTCCGTACTGCTCTGTCATTTTCTCAACTGTGATCTTGCCAATCTTCCCTACCGTTCCTCTCCAGCCGGAATGGGACAGTCCAATGGCTTTCTGCACCGGATCTACGAAAAACAGCGGTACACAGTCTGCGTAAAAAGTCGCCAGTGTCAGCCCCGGAACGTTTGTGATCAAACCATCTACATCGTTATAATCTCTAGGCTGCAGAAATCCTTTTCCACGGTCTGCTTCTGTTACTACCCTTACATTGGTGGTATGCGTCTGTCTGGAAAACACAAGCGAATCTGTGGAAAATCCCATGGCTGCCCCTAAAAGTTCGTAATTGGTACGCACAGCTTCTTCAGAATCTTCCCGTTCAAAGCTCAAATTCATAGTGGCACAGTCACCGATACTGACACCGCCCATACGGGTAGAAAATCCATGCATTACGATTCCCGTATCTTCCAAATGCCGAAATGTCAAAAAAGGAACTTCATACAATTCCTTTAATTCTATGGTACTGTCTGCATTTTTTACTTTCCAATTCATTTCTTTCATTGCTTCTATCATCGTCTTCCTCCTGCCGGTATATAAGAAAATGCATTTTCATATACCAAAATCTGTTCTCCGTCGATTGCCACCACATCAAAACGACACGCCGGAATCCTCTCACAATGGGTTCGCAGATAAAAATCTGCCACCCGACTGATCACCTGCTGCTTTTTCCAGTTGACTGCTTCTGCCGCATATCCTGCATTTCTATTTTTCCGATATTTTACCTCCACAAACACCAGATATCCCTGATGTCTGGCAATGATATCAATTTCTCCAATCCTGCATCTGAAATTTTTCTGTAAGATCTGATACCCCAGTTCTTCTAATTTCACAACCGCCTGCGATTCCTGTGCTTCCCCCACTTGACGATTATTTTGCATCGATTCACGCTTTCTAAAATTTCTTTTTACCATTCAAATAAAAGGAGACGAAAAAATTCATCTCCCTCATTTTAGTTACAAATATTTTTAATAAAAGTGCGTCTGTGAATCTCACATGGCCCAATTGTTCTTAAAGCTTCCATATGTACTTTTGTCCCATATCCTTTATTGGAAGCCAGATCATATCCAGGATACATTCGGTCATATTCTACCATCATCCGATCCCTTGTCACTTTTGCAATGATACTTGCAGCAGCAATCGACACACTCTTCGCATCTCCCTTAATGATTGGAATCTGCGGGATTTCAATTCCCGGAATAGTCACTGCATCATTTAAAAGAACTGCCGGCTTCACCTTCAAAGAAGAAACTGCCTGACGCATCGCCTCATAGGTTGCCTGCAGGATGTTAATCTCGTCAATTCTTTCCGGACTTGCCATTCCAACCCCTACTGCAATCGCCTGTTCCATGATCACGTCATAAAGTTCTTCTCTCTTTTTTTCAGAAAGTTTTTTCGAATCATTCAAATATAAAATCTGACAGTCTTTCGGCAGGATCACTGCACTTGCCACAACAGGACCGCAAAGGGGACCTCTGCCCACTTCATCAATCCCACAGATCCATCCATGGGTCTCGTATTCTTTTTCATACACTTTCATGGTTTCAATTCGGGCACGCTCTTTTTCCAGTTTTGCCTGTCGTTTTAATTCCTGCTCTTCTTTTTTTGTCATAAGTTTTTCCCTATTGATGTTTTAAAATACCAAATTTATTTAACGGCCAGATTCTGAGAAATGCTTTTCCAATAATCTGATCTTTATGAATGTTCCCTACACTCGGATCACGGCTGTCTGAACTGTTGTTACGATTATCCCCCAACACAAAATATTCATCTTCTCCAAGCTCAATCGGATTTAACGCTACACCGGCCGAATTCATCACTTCCTTGCCGTAAGATTCATCTAACAATTCTCCGTCTATGTAAACCATTCCGTCTGTCACCTGTACCGTTTCTCCCGGAAGTCCGATGATACGCTTGATATAGTAGGTATCTTCCTTGTATTGATACGGAAATACGATGATATCAAATCTTTCCGGATCCTTAAAACGGTAACTGATCTTATCTACGATCAGATTATCCCCGTCTTCCAAAGTTACATTCATAGAACTTCCATTCACATGTGTTCTCTGACCGACATAACGGACAAATAAAAACGTAAGTGCTACAACAACCAGCAAATACAAGATCGTACTAATAATCTCTCTTTTTAAAGAATATTCTTTTTCCTGTGTCTTATTTTTTTCTAATTCTTCTCTATCCAATATCGGGAACCTCCCTAACATGCATTTTCTTTTTGTGTTCCAGCATTTCCTTCTTCCTGCAGTTTCACATGTGTAAAGAAATATTGCTGACTACTATCATATTACTCACTTACTGACGGGAATTCAAGCGTTAATTTTCCAAGTCTTCCGCTTCTGAAATCATCCATCAAAATATTCGCTGCTTTAGAAATATCCAGTTCATTGCCTTTCAGCAGACATGCTCTGACTCTTGCAATTTCTCCCAGTACTTTTACCGGATCTTCCTGACGCTCAATCTGATAACGTTCTGTAATCGCTTCCGGGAAATATTCATCTAAAAGTTTGATCAGCTCTACTGCCAGCTCTTCGATATTTAAAATATCATCATTTACGGAACCGAGCATTGCAAGCTTCACGCCCACTGCCTGATCTTCGAATTTCGGCCAGAGAATTCCCGGTGTATCTAAAAGTTCTACCTGTTTATTCAAACGGATCCACTGTGCACCTTTGGTCACTCCCGGTTTATTTCCTGTTTTCGCAGCTGCTCTTCCTGCAAAACTGTTAATAAACGTAGATTTACCTACGTTTGGAATTCCTACAACCATGGCACGAATCGGACGATTTAAGATTCCTCGTCTTCTGTCACGCTCAATCTTTTCTTTACATGCTTCCATGATCGTTGCAGAAATCTGTTTCATTCCTGCACCGCTTCTGGAATTGATCTTTACGACATAATATCCCTTTTCTTCGAAATATTTCGTCCACATCGCATTTCCTTTTTCACTGGAAAGATCTGCTTTATTTAATAAGATCAGACGAAACTTATTTTTTCCAAGCTCATCAATATCCGGATTTTTGCTGGACAACGGCGCTCTCGCATCTACCAGTTCGATTACCAGATCGATCAATTTAATATTTTCCTGCATCATACGTTTTGCTTTGGTCATATGACCAGGGTACCACTGAACCTGCATCTTTTTCTCCTCTACTTTATAAATCCAAATTTATCACCCCAGGAGGCATTAAACCAAACCCGGGAAGCAATGTCTTCTTTTTCGATATTGCCGATTTCTGCATTTCGACTGTCTTCGCTGGCATTTCGGTTATCTCCTAATACGAAATATTCATTTTCACCCAGTTTGATTTCTTCTTCTGCAATTCCGGCATAATTCATTTTATCCAATTTAATATCTTCAATCAGAACTTCTCCGTCAATATAGATAAACCCTTCCTGAATCTGAACTGTTTCTCCCGGAAGTCCTACCACTCTTTTGATATAATAATGAGATTTTTCATTTCCATTCGGTTTAAACACCACCAAATCTCCACGTTTTGGCTCTGAAAGCCGATAGATCAGACGATTTGTCAAAACTCTGTCTCCACTGGCCAGGGTAGGCTCCATGGACTGTCCTACATTACTTGTCATGACTCCGAAATTCATCACAAGTACACAGGCAATTCCAAACGCAAGTACAAGCTCTGCCGCCCACACAAACCCTTCTTTCATAACATTATAATTGATTCTTCTCTTTCTTTTTCGAAAAGTTAAGCCTGACATCTCTTCTCCTCAATCTCTTTGAATGAAAACGGGGACAGATGCTAATGCATTTGTCCCCCAGATCATCATCTGTAACTGTCTGTACAGAGTAGTTACATTATCTTACTAATTCTTTTACCTTAGCAGCTTTACCAACGCGATCTCTTAAGTAGTTAAGTTTCGCACGTCTAACTTTACCAAGACGAACGATTTCGATCTTTTCTACGTTTGGAGAATGTACTGGCCAAGTTTTTTCTACACCTACACCGTTAGATGTTTTTCTAACTGTGAAAGTTTCTCTTGCTCCGCCATTCTGTCTTTTTAATACAACGCCTTCGAATACCTGAATACGTTCGCGGTTACCTTCTTTGATTTTTCCGTAAACCTTTACTGTATCACCTACATGGAATACTGGAACTTCAGCTTTTACCTGTGCTGCTTCGATGTTTTTAATAATGTTATTCATTGTGTGTTTCCTCCTTTAATTTGGATGTTCTTAATACTTCACCTTATTTACAATACTCTGAAATCCAGAGCGAGAACTGCGCTTTGCATGATTCTCTCAGCTGTAAATCGTCTGCAGTTGTTCTTTAATACAGACCTACGTAACAGAGGACCATCTCTTCTTATACTCACAACGTATTACATAATATCATTTTCCTGCAAAGATTGCAAGTATTTTTTATCTTCTTTGGAAAGATTTGCATTTTCTAAAAGATCCGGTCTGCGCTCTGCCGTTCTCTTTAAAGACTGCTCTCTTCTCCATTTTTCAATATTGACATGATGTCCGGACAAAAGTACTTCCGGCACCTTTTTTCCATGCCATTCTTCCGGTCTGGTATACTGCGGATATTCCAACAGATTGTCATGAAACGATTCGATTTCATGCGAAGCCTGTTTATTCAGCACCCCCGGAATCAAGCGACTGATCGCATCGATCATTACCATGGAAGGTAATTCTCCGCCTGTCAGCACATAATCACCGATAGACATATAATCCGTAACGATTTCTTCCAGAACACGCTCATCAATTCCTTCGTAATGACCACAAAGAAAGATCAGATCTTCCTCTTTGGAAAATTCTTCTGCATATCCCTGACTAAACACATTTCCCTGAGGAGTCAGATAGATCACTCTCGGTTTTTTTCCGATTCTTTCACAGATGGATTCATAGGCTCTGTAGATTGGTGCCGCCTGCATTAAAAGTCCTGCACCGCCTCCATACGTATAATCATCTACCTGTCCATGTTTGTTCTGTGCAAAATCACGAATATTGACCGCTTCTATATTTAACAGACCGTTTTTCACTGCTCGTCCGATAATGCTTGTATTCAGACCGTCCATGACCATTTCAGGAAATAATGTTAAAATATAAAAATTCATTCCGATTCCTTCCTAATCAAAAAGTCCCGGCAGCACATGTACCGTCATTACTTCTTCTTCCAGATCCACATCCAAAATACAGTCTCTGATTGCCGGAAGCAGTAATTCCCTGCCGTCTTCTGTTTCCACCACATAGACATCATTTGCACCGGTTTCCATGACTTCTGTCAGGTAGCCTAATACCTCGCCTTCATCTGTCATTACTTTCAGATCGATCAGATCCGCCACGTAATTTTCATTTTCCTCCAAAGCAACTGCATCTTCTCTGTGTACCAGAAGATCTTTGCCTTTATATTTTTCAATATCATTAATATTATCAATGCCCTTGAATTTTAAGATCACCAGATTTTTGAAAAATTTCACGCCTGTGATCTCCAGATCCACATACTCTTTTCCGGTATCAAGAACAACTTTTTTCAGATCTTTAAAACGATTCACATCACTTGTCGTAGGATAAACCTTTACTTCCCCTCTGACACCATGTGTTGAGGAAATAACACCAACTCTTAATAACTGTTCCATATTTTCTCCCTGTTCATAGAACAAAAGTGTTTTTTGCACACTCTCGCATTTTCATTTCCTACATAACTCAGCTTCTATCCTTCAGAACCTTTGTCCCTTTTCGCTGACAAAAACTCTTCCGGATCATAAAACAAACAGGGGCTCTTTCAAGCCCCTGCAAACCAGTTTCTGCCACTTTCGTCCCAGAAACTGAATCAAAATCATACAATACACTAGAAAGCCTGCTGACCTTCTATGCTAAAATATCTACAACAACCTTCTTATTGTAGTCAGAAGATGCTGCTTTTACGACTGAACGGATTGCTTTTGCAATTCTTCCTGACTTTCCGATAACTTTTCCCATATCAGATGGAGCCACACGAAGTTCTACCACGATGACTCTTTCTTTTTCAGTTTCCGTAACAACAACTTCGTCCGGATTTTCAACGAGTGCTTTCGCAATCACTTCAACTAAAGTTTTCAATTCTCCACCTCCAGGCGGGTACGAAATTATTATTTTTCAATACCTGCTAATTTGAAGATTTTTCCAACAACTTCTGTTGGCTGAGCACCGTTTGCTAACCATTTTTTAGCTGCTTCTTCGTTTACGTTAAATGTGCTTGGGTTTGTGTTTGGATCGTATGTTCCGATTTCTTCGATAAATCTTCCATCTCTTGGAGATTTAGAATCTGCTACGATAATTCTGTAAAAAGGAGCTTTTTTCTGTCCCATTCTTCTTAATCTGATCTTTACTGCCATTTTTTCACCTCATAAATCTGTTTCCCTTTTCTTTGGGAAATCATTCTTTCTTTTTTGTTATTGTTTATAAATTTATGTTAAAAAGGAAGTTTTCCAAACATTCCTCTTTTACCACGTTTACCGCCCATCATACCAGGCATCTGTTTCATAAGCTTTCTGCTCTGTTCAAACTGCTTTACCAGTCTGTTTACTTCACTGATATCAACACCTGCCCCTTTCGCAATTCTGCGTTTTCTGGAAGGATTGATGATATCCGGATTTCTTCTCTCCTGCAGTGTCATGGAAAGGATGATTGCTTCGATCCGAGCCATTTTCTTTTCATCCATGGCATCTTCAATCTGCTTCATCTGTGCTCCTCCCATACCCGGCATCATACTTAAGATACTGGAGAGACCGCCCATCTTCTTCATCTGATTCATACTTTCCAAGTAATCATCAAATCCGAACTGGTTCTTCTTCATATTTTGCAGCATCTGTTTAGACTTTTCTTCGTCTACTTCCTGTGCTGCTTTTTCAATTAAAGTAAGGACATCGCCCATACCTAAAATACGGGAAGCCATTCTGTCCGGATAAAACTGTTCCAAATCGGAAAGCTTTTCTCCCATACCGATATACAGGATTGGTTTTCCGGTCACTGCACGAATGGAAAGTGCCGCACCGCCACGGGTATCACCATCTAATTTGGTAAGGATAACTCCGTCAATTCCAATCTTTTCTTCAAAGGTATTGGCCACATTCACTGCTTCCTGTCCGGTCATACCGTCTACAACAAGAACGCTCTGATCTACATGAACTGCTTTTTTAATTTCCTGCAGCTCTGTCATCAGATTTTCATCAATCTGAAGTCGTCCTGCAGTATCCAGAATCAAGATCTGATATCCTTTATTCTTCGCATGTTCGTAAGCTGCTTTTGCAATGTTGACAGGATTATGTCCATCTCCCATAGAGAACACATCCACACCCTGTTTTTCGCCGTTTACCTGCAGCTGTTTGATCGCTGCCGGACGATACACATCACAGGCAACCAGAAGCGGTTTCCATTTGTTGCCTCTTGCTTTTAATTTTCCTGCAAGCTTGGCAGCTGTCGTTGTTTTACCTGCACCCTGCAGACCCATCATCATAATGACTGTAACTTCATTTGACGGTTTCAGCTTTAATTCTGTTGTTTCAGAACCCATCAGCTTCACCATTTCTTCATTTACGATCTTGATGACCATCTGTCCCGGCGTCAGACTGTTTAATACTTCTTCACCAACAGCTCTTTCCTGTACGGATTTAACGAACTGTTTTACGACTTTGAAGTTAACATCGGCTTCCAAAAGAGCAAGCTTCACTTCCTTTAAAGCTGCTTTTACATCATCTTCTGTCAGACGTCCCTTACCGCGTAAATTTTTAAATACGTTTTGTAATTTTTCTGATAAATTATCAAATGCCATCTATTATAATTCCTCTAATATTCCTGCTGCATATTTTTTGATTGTCTGAAGCTGCTTCTCCGGATCATCTGATACTGCTCCGGTCAGCTGTTCGATCTGTTCTACTTTCTCTTTAATTCTGCAGAATCTTTCCACTAACTTCAGCTTTTCCTCATAACCTTCCAGCATTTTCTGACATCGTTTGATCAGGTCATGAACGCCCTGACGGCTGATTCCATGGCTTTCTGCAACTTCACTGAGTGAACAGTCATCCAAAACCACTTCTTCATAAATTTCTTTCTGATGAGCTGTCAGCAGCTCTCCATAGAAATCATAGAGCAGCGCTTGTTTCAAGATTTCATCCATTGCATCTACCTCTTTTTTCAGCGTCCTAGAGCATAATACTATAACAAAACACAGGTGTCAAGTATTTTTTCTTGACACCTGTATTTATTTTTTATCCCAAGGCGGGATTTCCTTTTTTTTCGTTTTATTTCACGAGATTTCTTTATGTTTGATGCATCAGACTCTTTTTATCTGAATCTTCTTTATCTTTTGATTTTTCCAGACTACATATTCACACGAATTACCCGTGGTCTGTAACCTCTTTCATCCAGTGCTTTTACAATCTGGTTTTTATGTTCTGTACCAAATGCTTCAATGGTGATCTTTAATTCCACTGCGGAGCTTCTGTTTGTGCTGACAAACTGGTTATGATCCAGTTTGATTACATTTCCCCGCTGCTCTGCAATGATCGATGCCACACTGACCAGCTCGCCCGGCTTATCCGGAAGCAATACAGATACAGTAAAGATCCTGTCTCTCTGAATCAGACCATGCTGTACGACAGAAGACATGGTAATAATGTCCATATTACCGCCGCTCAGTACAGAAACGACTTTTTTGCCTTTGAAGTCCAAATGTTTCAATGCCGCAACCGTCAGAAGACCGGAATTTTCGACGATCATCTTATGATTTTCCACCATATCAAGGAATGCTACTACCAATTCATCATCTTCAATGGTAATGATTCCATCCAGATTTTTCTGCAGATATGGGAAAATTTTTGTCCCCGGTGTTTTTACCGCGGTACCGTCTGCGACTGTACTTACCACCGGAAGTGTCATGACCTTTCCAGCCTTAAATGACTCTTCCAGACAATTTGCTCCTGCCGGTTCAACTCCGATGACCTTAATGTTTGGATTCAGCATTTTGGCCAGTGTAGATACCCCTGTGGCAAGACCGCCGCCGCCGACTGGTACCAGAATATAATCTACCAATGGGAGTTCCTGAATGATCTCCATCGCAATGGTTCCCTGTCCTGTAGCAACTGCCGGATCATCAAATGGATGGATAAATGTATATCCGTGTTCTTCTGCAAGCTGATAAGCATATTCACAGGCTTCATCATAAACATCACCATGAAGGATGACTTCTGCGCCATAGCTCTTCGTACGTTCCACCTTCATTAAAGGGGTGGTGGAAGGCATTATAATCACTGCTTTACAGCCAAATTCTTTTGCTGCATAAGCAACCCCCTGTGCATGATTTCCTGCAGATGCTGTGATCAGACCTTTTTCCCTTTCTTCCGGTGTCAGCGTGCTGATCTTATAGTAAGCACCGCGGATCTTATAAGCACCTGTGTGCTGCAGATTTTCCGGTTTAAAATAAACTTTGTTTCCTACCTGCTGGGATAAGCTTTTGCTGTATAACAGCTTTGTTTCTTTGGCTACTCGTCTTACAACCTCATAGGCTTCTTCAAATTTCTCCAGTGTAAGCATTTCATTTATCCTCTTTTCTGTTACTGTTAATTCAGTCCAGTAACTTTTTTACTCTTCCACATTGAAGAGTGCATTCACAAATTCATCCGAATCGAATTTCTGCAGATCATCGATTCCTTCTCCAACACCGATATATTTTACCGGCACGCCAAGTTCTGACTGGATCGCTACTGCGATTCCGCCTTTGGCTGTTCCATCCAGTTTTGTCAAAATAATTCCTGTTACATCTGCCACTTCTTTAAACTGTCTCGCCTGTTCCAGTGCATTCTGACCTGTCGTTCCATCAAGAACGATCAGTGTTTCTTTAAATGCTTCCGGATATTCACGATCAATGATCTTATTGATCTTACGAAGCTCTTCCATCAGATTTTTCTTATTGTGAAGTCTTCCTGCGGTATCACAAAGAAGTACATCTGCTTTTCTTGCCTTTGCAGCTGCAATTCCATCAAATACAACCGCTGCCGGATCTGCACCTTCACCGCCGTAAACAATGTCTACGCCTGCTCTGTTGGCCCATTCTGTCAGCTGTTCACTGGCTGCGGCACGGAACGTATCTGCTGCTGCAAGAACCACTTTTTTGCCCTGATCCTTTAATTTTCCTGCAAGTTTTCCAACAGATGTAGTCTTACCCACACCATTTACACCAATCACCAGCACCACCGATGTTTCATTTTCAAAACGGTATGCAGTTTCTTCCACCCGCATCTGCTCTTTGATACTGCTGATCAGAAGTTCTTTGCATGCGGAAGGTTCTTTGATGTGCTGTTCTTTTACTTTCTTTTTCAGATTTTCAATGATCGACGTTGTTGCATTGATCCCGATATCACCCATTACGAGGATTTCTTCGATCTCATCATAGAAATCATCATCGATGGATGAAAATCCATGAAATACCGAATCGATTCCGGCAACAATGTTATCTCTCGTTTTTGTAAGACCTTCTGCCAGTCGTCTGAAAAAACCTTTCTTTTCTCCTGCCATCTTCTTTTCTCCTTCTATACTTTAATTTATCTCTCCTATTGATCCAGATCCTCTTCGATCAGATTGACTGATACCAGCGCAGAAACACCTTTTTCCTGCATGGTAATACCGTAAAGACGATCTGCCGCAGCCATCGTACCACGTCTGTGGGTAATTACGATAAACTGTGTATTTTTTGTCAGCTTATGCAAATAATTTGCAAAACGGCCGACATTGGAATCATCCAGTGCCGCTTCGATTTCATCCAGCAGACAGAACGGAGACGGTTTTAAATTCTGGATTGCAAACAACAACGCGATTGCTGTTAATGCTTTTTCTCCACCGGAAAGCTGCATCATATTCTGAAGTTTCTTTCCCGGCGGCTGGGAAATGATCCTTACACCGGTTTCTAAGATATTATCCGGTTCGATCAATTCCAGCGTTCCTTTTCCTCCGCCAAAAAGTTCTTTAAATGCCTTATCAAATTCCACCTGAATCTTCGCAAACATTTCCGTAAACTGGTTTTTCATACCTTCATCCAGTTCCGTAATGATCTTCTGCAGCATTTCTTCTGCTTCCACAAGGTCATTTCGCTGTTTATTCATAAATTCATAACGCTCTGAAATTTCCTTATAATCCTCAATGGCATTGATATTGACATTTCCCAGCTGTTTGATCTCTTCTTTGATCTTTGAAATGTTTTTCTTCAATTCCTGACGATCACCAAACTGTTCATCCTTTAACGGCAATGCTTCATGATGGGTCAATTCATATTCTTCCCACATATAATTTACAAAGTTTTCTTCGGATTCTTCCAGTTTTTCTTTCTGCGCTCCCAAACGGTAAAGTTCTTTATCCAGTTCGTTGATACGTTCTGATAAATGTTCTCTCTTTTCAAAGAAATCTTTGTTTTTCGTTAACAGTGCTTCTTTCTTTTCTGTTAATTCCAACTTTTCCTGTTCGGCTGTTTCCGACATTGCGGTCAAGGATTCGATCTGCCCCTGCAGTTCTTCCATTCCCTGCATTCTCGCTTGTGCATCCTCCTTGGAATGTGCCATCGTTTCGTCCAGAGAAACATCTTCTTCTCTTAACCGCTGCAGTTCTTCCTGAATACGACGGATATTTTCCTGTACAAATTCTTTTTTCTGTTTAAAAGATGCTTCCTGCAGATGCAGCTCTTCCACTTCTTCTTTGCCGTCCGCTTCTTTTTTCTGATATTCTGCCAATTCTTCCTGATATCTGGAAATACTTACTTCATTGGCTTTTTCTTTGATACCGGAGCCTTCCAGTTCTGTTGCAATTTCCTTGCGGTTTGCTGTAATTTCCCGAATTTGGTCTTCCAGCTCCCGCAGTTCATTTTTCAGTTTGGATAAATTTCCTTCAAATTCCTGTTTTTTCTGCTGATACAGATTCAGCTGCATTTTTGCTGTATTCTGTTTGACAAACTCTTTGGAAAGCTGTTCATTGATTCCGTCTAATGCAGTGTAACATGCCGTACGCTTTGCTTTCGTCGCTTCAACCTTTGCTTTATGGTCTTCCATGTCCTGCAAAAGCTGTTTGACACTGGATTCCAGCTCTTCAATCTCACGACGGCGTCCCAGCAGATTACTGTTGTTTTTAAACGCACCACCGGTCATAGAACCGCCCGGATTCAAAGATTCTCCTTCCAAAGTTACAATTCTAAGACTTTGATCATATTTTTTCTGCAGCGCAATGGCATGATCGATATGATCAACAACCAGCGTTCTTCCCAAAAGATATCGCGCCAGAGCTTCAAACTTCGATTCGGTCTTTACCAGTGTATGAGCAACCCCGATCACACCCGCTTCCCGCAGCACATTTTCTCTCTGGAATACCTGATTTCCTTTGATTGCTGTTAAAGGAAGGAACGTTGCACGTCCCAGTTTATTTTGTTTTAAATATTGGATCATCTCTTTTGCTGTCTGTTCATGATCCGTCACAATATTCTGAATATTTCCGCCAAGGGCTGTCTCAATGGCAGTCTCATAATTTTTCTCTACTTTTAAAAGATCTGCCACTACCCCCAGAATTCCTGCCCGGTTCTTTTTCTGTTCCATTACTTTACGTATGGAATTTCCATAACCGTCATAACGTTCTGTCAGATTCTTTAACGATTCTAATCTGGAAGCTTCCCGATGATATGCGCTCTGTCCGATTTCCAGAAGTCTGTTAAACTCCCGCAGATTTTTCACATAACCTTCAATTTCCTGTTCAGTCTGTTCTTTCTGCGCATTGTACTCCCGAATCGTTTCATTAACACTTTCAAAAGATGCTTTCGCCTGTACATATCCCGTATTATTTTCACTTTCTTCTGTTTTCAGAGACAGAATTTTCGAGCTGACTTCTGCTTTCCGAATCTGCACCTGTTCCAGCATGGTATCATAACGCTGAATTTTACCTTTGGTAGATGCCCTGTCATTTAATAGCTGAATGATCTCATTTTTACAATACTCAATGCTGTGATTCAGATCCTGAATTCTCTGCTGAACACTCTCCAAAGCTTCCTGGGCTTCTCCTACCACTTCTGTCATATCAGAAAGATGTCCGTCCAGTTTGCTTTTTTCTTTTAAAAATGCTTCTTTTTGACCTTCTCTTTCCTGGACTTCCCGCAAAATTGCTTCTTTACGGCTTTCCAGATGTTTGTCATTGGCAAGCGCTGACGTATTTTGAGCTTTTAAAACTGCAATCTGACCTTCATACTGTTTTTTCAAAAGAGCATTTTCAGTCAGCGACGCTTTCTTTTCTTCAATCCCGGCATTTAATGTATCAATTTCCTGCTCGATCTGTTCATATTCCAGCTTACAGTTCTCATAAACCTTCTTAGAATCTTCAAAGTCATTCTGTACGATCTTTGTTTTTTCTTCCAGATCTTTATGCGCCTGTTTGATGCGGTCCATTTCCATCAGGAACAGATTGACATCATATACTTTTAAGGTGTCCCGCTTTTTTAAATATTCTTTCGCTGTCTCAGACTGTCGCTTCAACGGACCTAACTGTTTTTCAAGTTCTGTCAGAATATCGTTTACACGAAGAAGATTTTGTTTTTCTTCTTCCAGTTTCTTTTCTGCACTTTTTTTACGTTTTTTATATTTTACGATTCCGGTAGCCTCATCGAAAAGCTCTCTCGCCTCTTCCGGTTTCGTACTTAAAATTCTGTCAATCTGACCCTGACCAATGATCGAATAACCTTCTTTTCCGATACCAGTGTCATAAAACATTTCCTGTACATCTTTCAGACGACACAGCGTTCCATTGATCAGATACTCACTTTCTCCGGAACGGTAAAGTCTTCTGGCAACCGTAACTTCTTCATAATCTATCGGAAGCTGTTTATCCGAATTATCCAGCGTGATGGCTACAAACGCATATCCCTGCGGTTTTCTGCGCTCTGTTCCGGAAAAGATAACATCCTGCATGTTTGCACCACGAAGCTGTTTTACTCTCTGTTCTCCCAGCACCCAGCGCACTGCATCAGCTACATTGCTCTTACCGCTTCCATTCGGTCCTACAATTCCTGTGATCCCATTATGAAAATCAAATACAATCTTATTCGCAAAGGACTTAAACCCGTGTACTTCAATACTTTTTAAATACATATTACTCCTAATGTCTCAATTTCATGATGGCATCATATGCCGCTGCCTGTTCGGCATTCTTCTTTGACTTTCCGGTTCCTTTTCCGGCACTTCTGTCACCGACAAAAAGTTCCACCGAAAATGTCTTACAATGATCCGGCCCTTCTTCGCTGACCAGTTCATAATGAATCGGTTCAGAATTAATGCTCTGCATCATTTCCTGAAACGTAGTCTTACTATCATAAAAGAGCTGCTTTTCTTCGATTCCGTTTAATACAAACTTTTCTATAAACTCTTTTGCACTAGTAAAACCACCATCCAAATAAATCGCACCGATCAATGCTTCTAAAGCATCGGAAGTTACAGAAGCTCTCTCTCTGCCCCCTGTCAATTCTTCGCCTTTTCCAAGATACAGATATTTTCCAAGTTCAATTTCTTTTGCACAAAGAGCCAGGGACTGTTCGCATACCATACTGGCACGTTTTTTGGTTGCTTCTCCTTCCGGCATCTTCGGATAGGTTGTATAAAGGAATTCACTGGTCACCAGTTCCAGTACTGCATCTCCCAAAAATTCCAGACGTTCATTATTACGCAGTCTGTCCATTTTCTGTTCATTGCAGAAAGAACTATGACGCATTGCATGTTCCAAATAAGAAAATTCCTGAAATCTGTAACCAATTTTTCGTTCTAATTCGTTTAAATTTCCCATATTCATCTCTCTTCTCATCAATTACCAGAAACCTTCTGCAGATTTCTGAAAGAGAAAAAGCCCTTATACGGGCTCTTTCTCAAGGTTCTTAAACATTTACTACTTTTTCGAGCTGTTCTACCGCATCTCCAACTGTTTTGATATTCATCGCAGCGTCATCATCAATTGTAATTTCATACACTTCTTCCAGTCTCATAATAATCTGGCATACGTCTAAGGAATCTGCTCCCAGATCGTCTGTAAATGTACTTTCTAATGAAATTGTGTTTTCATCCATATTTAATTCTTCTGCAATAATCTCAATAATTTTCTTTGCGATATCTTCCATCATGATTCATTCCTTTCTATTCTGCTTTTGCATTCTGCAGATTTTCCTCAATTTTTTTACTAATTTCCTGTTTTTTGAATGCAATACACTCTAAGATTGAGTTTGTAATCTCTTTGGAGCCTGAACTTCCGTGTGTTTTTACAACCAGCCCGCGAAGTCCCAGCAGCGGTGCTCCGCCACGTTCGGAAGTATCAAAAGATTTCATCGTTTCTTTTAAGGAAGGCTTCACTAAAAGACCACCGATCTTTCCGCGAAGTGTCTGCATCATTCCCTTTTTGATCACTTTAACAAAAGTAGAACCCACACCCTCATAGAGTTTCAGAATTACATTTCCTACAAAGGCTTCACAAACAACAACGTCTACCACTCCTTTCGGAATGTCTCTCGCCTCTACACTTCCAACAAAATTAATATCTTTGCATTCTTTCAACAGTGGAAATGTTTCTTTTACAAGTGCATTTCCTTTTTCTTCCTCTGCACCGATATTTACAATACCGACCTTCGGATTTTTAACACCCAGAATATTTTCCATATAAATAGATCCCATTCTGGCAAACTGTACCAAATGCGATGCTCTTGCATCTACACTGGCTCCACAGTCGATCAGAAGTGAAACTCCTTTTTCTGTCGGAATGAGTGGTGCCAAAGGCGGTCTTTCCACCCCTTTTACTCTTCCTACGACCAACTGACCTCCTACCAGAACTGCTCCGGTACTTCCGGCAGATACAAATGCATCTGCTGCTCCGTCGTGAACCATTTTCATTCCTACAACGATCGAAGAGTCTTTCTTCTTACGGATCGCCATCACCGGAGGCTCCGCCATTTCAATGATTTCGCTGGCTGGCACCACTGTCATACGTTCCTTTGGATAAGTATATTGTTCCAATTCCTTTTTAATGACATCTTCCTGACCAACTAAAAAAACACTGATTTCCTGACTTTTATTCAGTGCATCTACTGCGCCTTTCACAGTGGAAGCCGGTGCGTGATCTCCACCCATAGCATCAACTGCGACTCTTACTAATTCCTGCACGTAGTTACCTCCTTCTATTGCTATCCGTTCTTTGCAATTTATCATACTAAACTTCAGATTATAAATCAATAAATTTTTCTTTTGTCTTTTCTATAACTTTCACTCATTTCATTTAAAAAGTGACATGATTTTTTCTGTAACATAAAAAAGGTAACAGACAAACTGTTACCTTTTTTACTCTTTAATCACATATTCATTATTCAACTGTGATAATTTCTTTCTTGTTATAAGAGCCACAAGCTTTGCATACTCTGTGAGAAAGCATTAAAGCGCCACATTTGTTGCATTTTACCATGTTAGGTACGCTCATTTTCCAGTTTGCTCTTCTTTTGTCTCTTCTACCTTTAGAAGATTTATTCTTTGGACAAATAGACATTAGGTTGCACCTCCTCTACCTACTTACTTACAATTCAAACCTTTGTGTATGATACACAGGTCTATCCATAAGAATCCTTAATTTGAACCCTTACTATTGTTAAAGATGTCGCGAATCTTGGCCATTCTCGGATCCAGTTCCACAGTATCGCATGTACAGCTGCTGTGGTTGAGATTAGCTCCGCACTTTTTACAGATGCCCTTGCAGGCCTCCGTACATAAAGTCTTCATAGGCCAATTCACTAATATCTCACAGTATATCAACTGTTCTGTATCCAAATTATATCCAACTACCAATTCTTCTTCCGCGTCTTCCTCAGAAGCATTCTTATCATACTCTCTTTGGATGACCAGTGGAATTTCCACTGCTACAGGTTCCAGACATCTGTCACATGGAATCTGTAATGTTACGGCTGTCTCACCCTGGATCAAAAACTTATCATCATCGACTTTACTGATTATCAGCAGAAAATCTTTTTTCTCTGTCACCGGGAATGTTCCCAATGCAGATACAAAGTTTTCCATTTCTACTGTTACCTGTTCCATCAGATTTGTCTGATCACCGGATAAAAGTTTTGATAAATTGATTAGCATAATAGTCTCCCATTTCGCACTGATTCATTATACATACTATATCTTGTGTTGTCAACACTTATTTTTTTATTTACAGAACACTGTCTGATTTGCATATTTTTACGCTTTGATTCGGCAGAAACTGCCTTACGCATTTAAAAGGGGATACTTTCCATATCCCCTTTTTATCATCTATTCAGATAAATGATCATTTGAAAAATTCAGGATTTGATGTTTCTTATTAAAATACACTTCCTGATATTCTGCGATTATTTTACTAAAGCTAATGTTTCTCTTGCGATTGCAAGTTCTTCGTTTGTAGGAATTACGCATACAGGAACTTTAGAATTTTCTGTAGAGATGATTCTGTCATCGCCGCGTTTTCTGTTTTCTTCTGTATTGATTTCGATTCCTAAGTATCCCAGATGTTTGCATACATCTTCACGTACAAGGTGGTCGTTTTCACCAACACCAGCAGTAAATGCGATTGCATCAACACCATTCATAGCTGCTACATAAGCACCTACGTATTTTGCTACGTTATATGTGAATACATCTCTTGCAAGCTGTGCTTTTTCATCGCCTTTTTCTGCTGCATTTTCAAGGTCACGGAAGTCAGAAGAAAGTCCGCCGGATACACCAAACACACCTGATTTTTTGTTTAATACGCTAAGGAGTTCGAAAACATCCATGTTTTCTTTCTTCGCAAGGAATTCAAGGATCGCCGGGTCAAGGTCACCTGAACGTGTTCCCATTGGTACACCTTCCAGTGGAGTTAATCCCATAGATGTATCAATAGATTCACCATTCATAACTGCGCTGATGGAAGAACCGTTACCAAGGTGGCAAACGATAATCTTCATATCTTTTACGTCTTTTCCTAAGAATTCTGCTGTTCTCTTAGATACAAAGCTGTGAGATGTTCCGTGGAAACCATAACGACGAACTTTATATTTTTCATAATATTCATATGGAAGAGCATACATATATGCTTCTTTTGGCATTGTCTGATGGAATGCTGTATCAAATACTGCTACCATCGGTACACCTGGCATACATTTTTCGCATGCTTCAATACCGATTAAGTTTGCTGGGTTGTGTAATGGTGCTAAATCGTTGCATTCTTCGATTGCAGCTTTTACAACGTCTGTGATTACGCATGAGCTTGCAAATTTTTCGCCGCCATGTACGACACGATGTCCTACAGCGCCCACTTCATCAAGGCTCTTAATAACACCTGTTTTTTCGTTTGTTAATGCACTAAGTACTAACTGGATTGCTTCTGTATGTGTTGGCATTGCAGCTTCTGTAATTTCTTTTTCACCGCCAGCTGGGCTGTAAGTCAGTCTTCCGTCAATACCGATACGTTCGCAAAGACCTTTTGCGAGTACTTTTTCTGATAAAGAATCGATCAGCTGATATTTCAGTGATGAGCTTCCGCAGTTGATAACTAAAATATTCATAATAAATTTTCTCCTTAATTAAATAAATGCTTTTATTTACTGTGCCTGGCACTGTACAGCTGTAATAGCTACTACACCTACGATATCTTCTGCAGAACATCCGCGGGATAAGTCGTTTACAGGTTTTGCGATACCCTGTGTAACTGGTCCGTATGCTTCTGCTTTTGCAAGTCTCTGTACTAATTTGTATCCAATGTTACCAGCATCTAAGTCTGGGAATACAAGTACGTTTGCTTCTCCTGCAACTGGGCTGTTTGGAGCTTTAGATTTACCTACGCTTGGAACAATTGCTGCGTCTAACTGCATTTCGCCATCAACCATAAGTTCCGGATGCTGTTCTTTTACGATACGTGTAGCTTCTACTACTTTATCAACATCTGCATGTTTTGCACTTCCCATTGTAGAGTGAGAAAGCATTGCAACTTTTGCTGGCTTCTGTACTAATAATTCGAAAGATTCTGCGGAAGAAGCTGCGATTGCTGCTAATTTTTCAGGATCTGGATTCTGTTCAAGACCGCTGTCAGCAAATACGAAAGTACCGTTTTCGCCATATTCGCAATCCGGAACTACCATTAAGAAGAATGCAGATACAAGTTTTGTACCTGGTTTTGTTTTCAGGATCTGTAAGCATGGTCTTAATGTGTCAGCTGTAGAATGACATGCACCTGATACCATACCGTCTGCATCGCCCATTTTAACCATCATAACACCATAGTATAAATACTGGTTCATGAGGATTTCTGTAGCCTGTTCTTTTGTCATGCCTTTTTTGCTTCTTAATTCAACTAATTTGTCGATATATTCAGGAGCTTTTGGATCTGTTGCAGGATCAACTACTTTGATACCTGTCAGATCAAGACCTTCGCCGCCTTTTTTCACTGCTTCTTCAGTACCTACTAAAACGATATCAGCAATACCTTCTTTCATGATCTGAGCTGCAGCTTCATATGTTCTGCGGTCTTCTGTTTCCGGTAAAACGATCACTTTTTTATCAGCTCTTGCTCTTTCTTTAATTACGTCAATAAATCCCATGATTATCGACTCCTTTCTCTTTTATGCCATATTTTCTGTCCAAACACATGGACAGACTTATGAAATTATTATACATTCGCAAATTTTAAAATTCAACCCATGAAGTACATTTTCGGCATTTTGCACCTAGAAAAATACAAATTTTACAGTTTCCACGCCGTCATCCATGGATTTTACACCATTTTCACTGTTAAAATGACTCCGATCTCTTATCCTTCAATCTCAGATACAAGAACACAGTTCGGTGTTTCAATCTTTAACGGCTTCGCACACATGGTAAAGATCTTTCTTTCATAATCTACTTTAAAGATCGTGATAGAATTGCTTTCGTGGTTAAAAGACATGATATGCTGATTATCCGGAAAAAAGTCAATGGCTTTCGGATAATCTCCGCTGACCGGCAAAATGCATACTTTTTCAAGCATTCCTGTTTCATTGTCTACATTGTAGATTCCGGCACTGTTATCTCCCGCATTGGTAATGAGCAGCTTTTTGTCATCTCTTGAAAAACGAAGTGCACAGGCAGAACTGCTTCCGGCATGATATTCATTCAGTGTCGGTACTGTCTGAAGCAGTTCAAATTTCGGAGATTTTCCGCCGTCTTCATAGGAATATACACTAATATAATTTTTCAGTCCGCAGATCAGATAACAAAATTTTCCGTTACGGCTGAATTTAATGGTTCTCGGTGCACTTTCTAATTCACAGCGCAGAATATCTACCAGCTTGATCTTACCGGTACGATGATCAAATTTATAAATTTTCACCTGATCCACTCCGGAATCAACTGCACAAAGATATTTTCCGTCCGGAGTCAGATTTACACTGTTGACATGAGGCATAAAATTTCGTTCTGCCACACTTCCGATTCCTTTATGGAAGATTTCATCTGTCATTTCCCCTACGGTACCGTCCGGATTCAAACGCATTACCGTTACTTTTCCATCATGCCATCCTGCCACAAACAGATAATTGTCTTCCTTATCTGTGGACAGATAACAGCCTCTCATTCCCTGAATGCTCATGGAATTCATCTCTTCCAGATCTCCATCCGGCAGGATTCTGTAAGAACGCACCCCTTCATCTGCAATCGAATACAAATATTTTCCATTGTGAGATTTCTTAATATAGGAAGGATTGTTGATCCGTACAACCTTCCTCTCCGTCATACGTCCATTTTCCACATCCAGATCATAAATATGAATCCCCTTGCTTTCTCCGTGAGTGTAGGTTCCCACATAAGCTACATATTTCTTTTCTGCCATTTTTCACCCTCTCAATCTTTTTTATGATTTTGACAGCAAACCGAACATCATTCATTTCCTGCTGTATCATTTAACATAAATAATCGGATCACCTCTGCTACACCACCTTCATTATTATTTTTCTGTGTAACATAATTTCCGTATTTTTTTATCTCGTCTTTTGCATTTTTCATCACTGCACCAACGGCAGCAGTTTCAATCATAGTAATGTCATTTTCCGCATCACCGACCGCAATGGTATTTTCCATCGGAATGTTCAGATATTCTGACATCCAGCAAATCGCATTGCCTTTATTGATTCCTGTTGGAACGATTTCCAAATATTCATTGCAGGAAAAGAACAGATCCATCTTCCCTTCTGCATAATCACAGATCAGATTGCGAAAGGCTTCGATCCGTGATCGTTCAAATCCATAAGCCATTGCCAGAATTTTGCATGGCTCTTGTCCATTTAATTCTTCAAAAACATCTTTTACGATTTTTCGTCTGCAGTGAGTAGAATTTTCATAAAATACACTTTCCGGTGTGTCATACTCACAGATAAATCCTTCGTCCGTATAGGTCTGTACATGAATCTTTTCAAATTCATATGCTTTTTCAAAAATATACTGCACCTGATCCAGCGGCAGTGTTTTTTTATAAATCGCCTTTTTCGCTCCTGCATCATAGATCAAACCACCATTATACGTAATGGCATAACAGCCTTCTTGATCCAATCCGAGCATTGGCAGCAGATTTACCACACTGCTCAAAGGTCTTCCGGTACATACGATCACTTTATGACCCTGATCTAAGGCTTCATCAATTGCTTCTTTATTTACCTTCGGAAGATTTTTTTCATCATCCAGCGCCGTTCCGTCCATGTCCATAAAAATCATCTTCGTATTCATTTTTTCACTCCTCCTGTGTGCCTCAAATCTTCTGTATATTTTTCTTAGAAACACACAAACTATCTTTATTCCATGTTTGTCCGTTGTCCATGGCAGCATTTTGTGCTGTTTCGATATCCGATTGATATCATTCGTGTTCATTATAGGGAGATTTTATGACATTTTCAAGTAATTACAATCAAAACAAAAAAGATTTAAGCGATGCTCTGCGAATCGAGGACAGCTTTGACCTGATCTGCAAAGACACACTGGTAGGAGGTAAAAATGCCTGTATTTTTTTCGTAGACGGATTTTCCAAAGACGAAATTCTGCAAAAACTTCTGGATGGATTTTATCAGATTTCATCTGACGGTATGCCGACAGATCTTTCTGCCTTTGTTACAGAACAGGTCCCTTATATCGAAACGGAACTCAGCTCTTCGATTTCGGAGACCGTCACAAAAATCCTGTCCGGTATGTGTGCATTTTTGATCGACGGGTATGATTCCGCTCTCTGTCTGGATACCCGCACTTATCCTGCCCGGGGCATAGATCAGCCGGAAAAGGAAAAAGTTCTCCGAGGTTCCCGTGACGGTTTCGTAGAAACCATTGTCTTTAATACCGCTCTGATCCGCCGGCGAATCCGGGATCAGCGTCTGACCATGGAAATGCATTCTGTCGGAAGCATATCTCACACCGATGTCGTTCTCTGCTATATGAAAGATTTGGTAGACCAGTCTCTTTTAGCTTCTGTACGTCAAAAACTGCTGCACATCCAGGCTCGTTCTTTGAATATGAACCAGACCAGCCTTGCAGAATGTCTCTATGATCAGCATTGGTACAATCCTTTTCCAAAATTTAAATATACAGAACGTCCTGACACCTCCGCCGCCAGTATTATGGAAGGAAGTCTGGTCATTTTAGTAGATAATTCTCCTTCTGCCATCATCCTTCCCACCAGTCTTTTCGGCATTATGGAAGAGGCGGATGACTACTATTTCCCGCCGATCACCGGAACTTATTTGCGCATGACCCGTTTTCTCATCAGCATTGTTACGTTTTTTATTACTCCGGTCTTTCTTCTGCTGACCATGTATCCGGAATGGGTTCCTGACTGGCTTTCTTTTATCCGGCTTTCGGAATTTACCAACGTTCCGCTGATGTTCCAGTTTTTGATTCTGGAAATCGCCATTGACGGTCTGCGCCTTGCTGCAGTCAATACCCCTGGAATGCTGACCACTCCTCTCAGCATCGTTGCCGGACTGGCACTGGGAGAATATGCAGTCTCTTCCGGCTGGTTTAACGCGGAAGCGATTTTGTATATGAGCTTTGTTGCAGTTTCCAATTACACTCAGCCCAATTATGAATTCGGCTATGCTTTGAAATTTTTTCGCATCCTCACATTAGTCCTGACCGGATTTTTCGGTTTGTGGGGACTGATCACCGGCACGATTTTTCTAATTCTTGCACTGCTTTCCAACAAAACCATCGATGGTCGGCGACGCTACCTTTACCCACTGATTCCTTTTAATGCAAAAGCTTTAAAACATCAGTTATTGAGGCTCCGCAGGGATGAAGACTCTTGAGTTTTCATCCTTTTTTTCTGTCATTTTCCATATTTCTGCAGCTTCTTCCACAAAATATTCCTGCGCACATAACCGCACTTTTCCTCTGCGGTCAATCCGTTCATAAGTACCATCCGGCTGCATGATCTGAGCTTTTACATTATCCTCTAATAATATCTTTAAAATTCCAAGCAGTCGTTCTTTCAGACTGTCATGTTCTACCGGAAACAGAATTTCCACTCGTCTGTCCAGATTTCTCGGCATCCAGTCTGCACTGGAACAATAAACTTCTTCTTTCCCATCATTGAAAAAATAATAAATACGGCTGTGTTCCAAAAACGTCCCCACAATAGAACGTACCGTAATATTTTCACTGACTCCCGGAATGCCGGTTCTGAGACAGCAGATTCCACGAACGATCAGCTCAATCTTTACTCCGGCCTGACTGGCTTCATAAAGTGCATTGATGATCTGCTTATCGCAAAGAGAATTCATTTTCGCAATGATCTTTCCTTCTTTCCCTTCCAAGGCATGATCCCGCTCTCTTTCGATCAAACTTAAAAACTTTTCTCTCAGCCATAAAGGAGCCAAAGACAATTTATTCCAATACAGCGGTTCTGAATAACCGGAAAGCATATTAAATACTGCAGTAGCATCTTCTCCAATACTCTGGGAGCAGGTGAGAAGTCCGATATCCGTATACAGTTTGGCTGTAGCATCGTTATAATTTCCTGTTCCAAGATGCACATAGCGTTTGATTCCATCATCTTCCATACGAACGACCAGCGTAATCTTACTGTGTGTTTTTAATCCCACCAGACCGTAAATTACATGGCACCCTGCTTTTTCCAGCATTTTTGCCCATACAATATTATTTTCTTCGTCAAATCTTGCTTTTAATTCTACCAGAACAGACACCTGTTTTCCGTTTTCTGCCGCTTTTGCCAGCGCTGCAATGATCGGAGAATTACCGCTGACCCGGTATAAGGTCTGCTTGATCGCCAATACCTTCGGATCTGCTGCCGCCTTCTGAATCAGCTGAACAATCGGATCAAAGGATTGATACGGGTGATGGAGTAAAAGATCTCCCTTTGCAATTTCTTCAAAAATATCATAATCACCGTTCAGTCCCGGCACTGCTGCCGGAATGTGTTTCGGCATACGAAGATGATCAAATCCTTCCATGCCATACATTTTCATCAAAAAGGTCAGATCCAAAGGGCCATTGATCTGATAAATATCATCGTTTTTAATATGGAGTTCTTTTTTTAAAACCTTTAACAGTGCCGGATCCATTCCGTCTTCCGCTTCCAGACGAATGGCTTCTCCCCACTGACGCTTTTTAATCTGTTTTTGAATCTCCTTTAACAGATCTTCCGCTTCATCTTCTTCTATGGTCAGATCTGCATTACGCATAATCCGATACGGATGTGCACAAATCACATCATAACTTAAAAATAGTGCATTGATATTTCTCTCTATGATCTGTTCTAACAGGATCACCTGTACTTTTCCTTCTTTTGGATTATCCGGAAGTCTGATGATTCTTGGCAGCACTGCCGGCACCTGTACCGTTGCAAATTCTTCTTCCGCCTTTTTCTCATTCTTTTTCTTCAGCAATGCACCGATATTCAAAGATTTATTGCGGATCAAAGGAAATGGACGGGAAGAATCTACTGCCATCGGTGTCAGTACCGGATATACATTTTCTCGAAAATACTGATCTGCAAATTGTTTCTGTTCTTCTGACAGATCCTCATGATGCGCGATCACCCGCAATCCATTTTCAGCCAGCTGTGGAATCAGGGAACGGTTATAAGTAGAATACTGACGCTGAACCATTTCATGGGCTGCCTGATGAATTTTTTCTAACTGTTCTTCTGCAGTCAGTCCTGCAATATCTTTCTTTGTATAATCCGCATGAACCATATCTTTTAAGGAAGCGACACGAACCATAAAAAATTCATCCAAATTTGATGCCGTAATACTTAAAAACTTTAATCGTTCAAATAAAAGATTGCTCTTATCCCTTGCTTCTCCCAAGATACGTTCGTTAAATTTCAGCCAGCTAAGCTCTCTGTTTTCATAAAATTCCGGTTTACATTTTTCCATCTTTTCCATACAAGCCTCCACTACATGGTCTTTTTCCGTCGCAGCACCGGTGTCACACCAAAAACATCTTCAAAAAATTCTGCTTTTTCAGACAGCAGTCCCTGCTCTAGCGTAATATCTTCAACGGTATCTACCGTCAGGATCATTTTCGTATCTTTCAACGTAACCCGAAGCTCCTGAATCTTCTGCTTATGACTTCTGTCCATGGCATTGGAAACACGCAGAATCGCCGCCAGCTTACAAACTTTTTTATATTGCTCCCGATTCAGCGTACTGTTCTGGGCAAATTCTTCAAAAGACAAAATATCCTGCGAATTGTATTTTACGATATTGGCCACAATTTCACGCTCTGCGTGGGACAGACCGATGATTTCTGATGCCATAATAATATTATAAGAGCATTCTGCCGCATGGGACATACTGATAAATTTACCGCAGTCATGAAGCAGCACCGCGATCTGCAGCAGCAGCCGGTCACGTTTTTCCATTCCATGAAGCGATTTCGTCTTGTCAAAAATCGTCAAAGCCAATCCTGTCATAACATTTACATGATTTTTATTGCTCTGATACCGTTTTCCCATATTTTTTGCTGACACGATCATATCATTTTCAAAATCATGTGCAGATTTCAGAATCTTATTTTTTTCTGCATAATCATAGGTCAGCCCATCACACAGATTCAAAGAGGACAGCCAGATTTCCTGTGCTTCTGTTTCTTCGATCAATTTTCTGTATACAACCAGTGTCGTCAGGATCAGCGCCTCATTTTCCGCCGGAATCCCAAGGATTTTCAGCATTTCCTGCGGATTCTTTTTAATCATTTCCTGATAAAATCCGTAAAAGGTGTCTGCACTCATGACATGGCTGTCTTTTTGACTTCTTTTCATATAATTCAGGAAATAACCGCTGTAATCTCCTGCCAAAATCATATTTTCAATTTTACGTTCTTTTAAATATAATTTTCGGTAAGTTTTCAGTGCATTATTCGCGATTTCCTCTACTACTTTTTCAAAATGGCTGCCCTGTTCATAGACATTACTCAAACGCTCTTTCAAGCGATTGGTACCGATACGGATATTCTGAGTAGATACCAGCGTATCTTTATCAAACAAGGAAATCTGAATGCTTTCTCCACCCACATCTACAATGGCAGTACCTTTCTGAATGATCTTGTCAAATTCCTTTTCCTGAAATGCGATTGATTTATAATTCAAAAATCGGGATTCCGAATTACTCAGAACCTCAATCTCAATCCCCGTTTTGACATAAATACGATCCAGCAGCAAAACACTGCTTTCCAGTTCACGGATCACCGCCGTTGCACAGGCACGATATTCCGTAACTCCATACTCTTTCATGATCCGTTTAAAATCCAACAGCACATCACAAAGCTCACTCACACGCTCATTGGAGATTTTCTCCAAACGATAAGCATCTTTCCCCAATTCAATCCGATGCCGCACATGCGTAATCTCTTTCATTTCCTTTTGTGATAATTCATAGATCTTCATCGCAATCTCATACGATGTGATCTCAATCGCTGCAAATATTGTAATCTTCATAATTGTTCTCCTTTATCTCAAACAACAACCGATTTCTCCGGTTTTGTCATTTCTAGATCTTTTCCTAAAACAATCGTATCTCTTCTGATTTTTCCGCCAAGCGATCCATCAAATGGCCTTTAGCATACCAGACTGTTTCATATTTCATAAACTGTAAAATATTCTTATCCATAAAAATATTTAGAACGGCATCAAAATCTTCATCCGAATTCCAGAACTGAATTCTGCAGGACAAAAAATCAAACAAGGGGATTTCATATGCCACATCTCCTTTTCCGGCTCTTTTTCCCCCAAGTTTTTCGCAGATCTCCGACAGTTCTTTTTCTCTGTGATCAAAGATCCGGTCTTTTCCGTCCGACAGACCATCCCCCAGCGTCTTCGCACTTGACTGAAGCGTTGACAGACTTTTCAGATTGACATATTCTCCTGCTGCCTGACAGCCCTCTTTTGAATCACACAGCACATCATAAATCGTCAATGCTTCATTAAAATTTCCTTCTGTCCACGGTTCCATTCCATGCTCTGACCATTCCAATTTCCCATCTGTTCGACAAATTCTGTATTCATGGCCTATAAACCTGATATATAGATATTGTTCGTCCGACCGAAGTGCAAACTTTTGAATCATTTTTTCCTGATCATATTTTAAAAAATCTTTCTGCACCCGACGTTTGGTAATTTCATAATTCGATGTTCTCTCTATCGTCACGATTTCTCACACTCTTTTCTTCTAATCCTAATTTTATCATGCAAACACTGATTTGCAAACAAAATTGGACTTTTCTCAAGGCATAATTATGTAAAATATTGACATTTTCCCAACAAAAATGATTCCCTATCGACTGGGAGTATGTTATAATATTAACAAAATAAATCAGGAGGCGCATACTATGAATTACGAAGATGTTCAAAAAGTATCCAATGCTGCAAAAGCGAAAATCAACCTGTTAAACAACCATTTTGGTAAGTATTTCATGCGAGCTGTCATGGCAGGTTTCTTTATCGTTGCAGCGATGATTTTTTCCAATGTAGTGGGAAACATTTTTTCCGGAGAATCTCCTGCATGGGGAAAATTTTTAAGTGCATGTGTATTTGCACTGGCGGTTCTTTTAATCTCACTGATCGGCGGCGAACTCTTTACCGGCAACAATTTCGTCATGGCATTTGGTGCTTATGACAAAGCAGTCAGCTGGAAAGATGTCGGCAAAGTGTGGCTGGTAAGCTACATAGGGAACTTTGTCGGATGTGCTGTTTTAGGTCTGATCTTCGTTCTTGCCGGAGCTGCAGGAACAGCCGACTATTATGCAGGATTTATTCCAAACAAACTCGCTCTGGATGTAGGACCAATGTTCTTCAGAGCAATCCTTTGCAACTTCTTTGTCTGTCTTGGAGTTTTAAGCGGAATCAAAGTCAAAGAAGAATCTGCAAAAGTTCCTATGATCATCCTTTGCATTGCAGCATTCGTTATCAGCGGATTTGAACACTGCATTGCTAACATGGGAAATTTCTTTGTAGCTTATTTCCTTGTACCTGATCTCTCACTGCTGGATATGCTCCGCAGCATGTTGATCGTTACCATCGGAAATATCATTGGCGGTGCAGTTTTCCTTGCATTCCCATTAAGAAAGATGAGCATGGATCAATAATCAATCGTTCAAACCCATAGGAACAGAAAACAACAAAAAAACACTGTGTACCAAATATAAAATCTTTGATACACAGTGTTTTTTCAGTCTCTGATTATACTATATGTAATAGAGTGTTTATTCAAAAAGTGCCTGATAGGTTTCTTCCACCAGAAGATCTAAAAGCCCTTCTTCAATCTCCGGATATTGTGCAGTAATTGCACTTCGAATTTCCTGTTCTCTCTGAAAATACAGCTCATTTGATACAAGACCTGAAGTATCAGATACGCAAAAATGTTCACGATTATCTGCAATCCACTGACGCATATCAGAAACCTGCTGATTTTCGCTGTCCATATTTTTTGCAATCTTTGATGCATAGATCAACGAACCGATTCCAAAACTAATACAAAGAACAAACATCCATAACAGGATCATTTTCTGAAAACCACCCAATGGAATCGGTAAAAATCCCATCATAGAAAGAATCATCACAATCTCTCCTACAATTCCCATTCCAAGAAAAAGGATTCCTGTAGAATGATGATCTTCATAACGCTGCTCCGGTTTTGTATATTGTTTTGCCATAAGTTTCTCCTTCGTGTATAATAATATCGTGAATTTAGATTTATACTTATCCTATATCAAAGGAATGATCAATCGTAAATTCCAAATTTATATTAAGTATATCAAAACCCGGAAGGACTTACAATGAAAATTACACTTATTACTGTTGGAAAAATCAAGGAAAAATATTTTACAGATGCGATTGCAGAATACGCAAAAAGACTTTCCAGATACTGTAAACTGGAAATCATCGAAGTTGCAGATGAGAAAACTCCGGATGGAGCATCCGCTGCTTTAGAAAATCAGATCAAAGAAAAGGAAGGGGAACGAATTTTAGCCAAAATTCCTGACGGAGCCTATGTCACCGCACTGGCTATCGAAGGAAAACAATTAGATTCCGAAGAGCTTGCTTCTCAAATGGAGCGGTGGAACGTCAACGGCATCAGTCATCTGGTATTTGTCATCGGCGGTTCTCTTGGACTGGATCCCCATGTATTAAAACGAGCTGATTTTAAACTCAGTTTTTCGAAAATGACATTTCCGCATCAGCTTATGAGAGTTATTCTGTTAGAACAGATTTACAGAAGTTTCCGCATCAGAAATCACGAACCTTATCACAAATAAATTCATCATTTTTCGAGATAATGAAACGACGTCTGTAACTAAGATCACTTCTGTTGTATTTTTACAAATTAAAAAAGAACCGGATTCATTTTCAAAAATGAAATTGTATCCGGTTCTGATTCATATTACATCTTAATTATGCATATTTTCTCATAGCAGCTTCTACAACATGTCCTACGAGTACAGAAGTTGTTACACTTCCTACACCGCCTGGAACTGGTGTGATCGCATCTACGATTGGTTCTACTGCTGCATAGTCAACGTCTCCGCAAAGTTTTCCTTCTTCGTTTACGTTAATTCCTACGTCAATGATTGTCTGTCCTTCAGAAACGTATTCAGCACCTACAACACCTGCACGGCCTGCAGCTACGATTACGATATCAGCTTCTCTTGTAACAGCCGGCATATCAACTGTCTTTGTATGACATACGGTTACCGTTGCATTTTTCTTAATAAGCATCATTGCAGCTGGTTTTCCAACAACTAAAGAACGTCCGATAACAACTGCTTTCTTACCTGTGCAGTCAATTCCGTAGTGATCTAAGATTTCCATACAAGCCTGTGGTGTACATGGTGGGAAACCTACTTTTTTGCCTGTAAATACTCCGCCAAGAGATGCATCTGTCTGGCAGTCTACGTCTTTTTCAGCAGCCAGTGCATTTTCTACTACTGTCTGATCGATGTGTTTTGGAAGCGGACGGAACATTAATACACCGTGAATGTTGTCGTCATTGTTTACTTCATCGATTACTTTTAAAAGTTCTTCCTGAGATACGTCTGCCGGAAGTAAATATTTTTTGTATTCTACCCCAAGAGTTTCGCAGCGTTTTGTTGCTCCTCTTTCGTAAGATAAATCATCCGGTCTTTCTCCTACACGGATAATTCCTAATGTAGGTTTGATTCCTTTTTCGTTTAATACTGCAACATCTGCTTTGATTCTTTCATTTAAAGCAGCTGTTACTTCTTTACCTAATAACTGTTTTGCCATCTTGGTAATCTCCTATTTTGTTTATTCTCAATCTGTAATTTTCCCAAACCGTTCCCTATGTTTCAAATTTTGAAACCGGTAATTCTTACAGATTATCCACGAAGTCTTGCGTTTACTCTTTCGAAGATTTCGTCTGCTTTTTTGCCGTATTCTTCGATCATCTTATCTGCTTTTTCGTTTAACTGAGCAGCGTATTCTTTATCAGCCATTGATTTTGTGTTGATAAATACATTTAAGGAGGCTCCTAACAGAGCACCTTTACAGAATGCAACGCCAACGCCGGCATCAGAAATTGCCAGTGCAGATCCCTTTGCTGCGAATTCTTCGATTACATCGATTGCTTCACAACATTTTTCCATGATTTCCATTGGAACAGAACATGCATCTTTTAAAACGATTGCCATAACACGTGCTTTTTCTGCTTTTTCTTCTTCTGTTTCTTTTGGAAGACCATAAGCTTTTGCAAGTGGTTCAAACACTTCTGCATCTCTTTCTACTAATCTCAGGAAATCAGCCTGAAGTGCAGTTGCTTTTTCTTTTAATGCAATGATATCAGCTTCTACATCTGCATATTTCTTTTTACCTACAGTTAAGCTTCCTACCATGTTTCCAAGTGCCATACCTACAGCACCTACCAGTGCAGATGCACCGCCGCCGCCCGGAACCGGAGCTTTGGAAGCAAGTACTTCTACGAATTCTTCACATGTATTCTGAGTAAATCCCATATTTATAATCTCCTTATACGCAAAGAACACACTGCCCCTCTCCTTTCAGAGAGAAGCGGTATGTCTTTGTATCTCACAGTTTGTATCTCAAACTGCAAATTTTATTTTACATTGTTTTCTAAAATTAACTTTGGAATCCTTCTAAGTTTCTCGTTACCGATCTCTCAGCATTCCTAACATTCAATCTTAGAATAATCCTGTGATCTTACCTGTTTCATCTACGTCAATCTTTTCAGCCGCTGGAACTTTTGGTAATCCTGGCATTGTCATGATTTCACCTGTTAATGCAACGATAAAGCCTGCACCTGCAGATACTTTTAAGTTGCGAACTGTGATTTCGAAATCCTTTGGTGCGCCCAGTTTTGTCTGATCATCTGTGAAGCTGTACTGTGTTTTAGCAACGCAGATTGGAAGGTTTCCATAACCCATATCTGTCAGCTGTTTTGCCTGTTTCTGAGCGTTTGCTGTAAGAACAACGCCGTTACCATGATAGATTTTCTTAACGATTGCGTTCAGTTTATCTTCGATGGATCCTTCTAATTCATAAGAATAGTGGAAATCGCTTGGTTCTTCAACTAATCTTAATACTTCTTCTGCTAACTTGATGCCGCCTTCGCCGCCTTTTGCCCAAACTTCTGAAAGAGCTACATTTACGCCAAGTTCTTTACATTTTGCTTCTACAAGATCAAGTTCTGCTTTTGTATCTGTAGGGAATGCATTGATTGCAACAACACATGGTAAACCATATACGTTTTTAATGTTGTCAACGTGCTGTAATAAGTTTGGAAGACCTTTTTCAAGAGCTTCAAGGTTTTCGTTGTTCAGATCAGCTTTTGCAACACCGCCGTTATATTTCAGAGCACGTACTGTAGCTACGATTACAACTGCGTTTGGTTTTAAGCCTGCCATACGACATTTGATGTCGAGGAATTTTTCAGCACCGAGGTCAGCACCGAAACCTGCTTCTGTGATTGTGTAATCAGCTAATTTTAAAGCCATCTTTGTAGCTGTTACAGAGTTACATCCATGAGCGATGTTTGCGAATGGTCCGCCATGAACGATTGCAGGTACATGTTCCAGAGTCTGAACAAGGTTTGGTTTTAATGCATCTTTTAAGAGAGCTGCCATAGCACCCTGTGCATTTAAATCACCAGCTGTTACAGGTTTCTGTTCTGATGGTTTTCCGTATGTATAACCGATAACGATTCTTGATAATCTTTCTTTTAAGTCTGTGATATCACTTGCAAGACAAAGAACAGCCATGATTTCAGATGCAACAGTGATGTCATATCCGTCTTCTCTTGGTGTACCGTCTGTTCTTCCGCCAAGACCATCGATTACGTTACGTAACTGACGGTCGTTCATATCTACACATCTTCTCCATGTGATCTTTCTTGGGTCAATGTTTAATGCATTTCCCTGAAAAATGTGGTTGTCGATCATTGCAGCAAGTAAGTTGTTTGCAGCACCGATTGCGTGGAAATCACCTGTAAAATGAAGGTTGATATCTTCCATTGGAACTACCTGAGCGTATCCGCCGCCTGCTGCCCCACCTTTAACACCAAATACAGGTCCTAAAGACGGTTCACGAAGTGCAACCATAACCTTTTTACCAAGTCTCTGCATACCATCTGCAAGACCTACAGTAGTTGTTGTTTTTCCTTCTCCTGCCGGAGTTGGGTTGATTGCTGTTACAAGGATTAATTTTCCATCTTCTGCATCAGTTTCTCTTAATAAGTTATAGTCGATTTTTGCTTTGTAGTTACCGTACTGTTCCAGATATTTTGGATCAATACCAGCAGTTGCAGCTACTTCAGTGATTGGCTGCATTGTTACTTCCTGTGCGATTTCAATGTCAGATTTGTATCCCATTGTTAAAATCCCCTTTCATGCCTCTTGTTTTATACTTCGTGCCTGCACTTTGTATATTCATATACCCCTGTTGATGGCTGTACCACATCTACTGATATTGAAATACAAAGTACACACCATTTCGTATATTTTGTAGTTTTATAATACACCTTCTACCATTTCTTGTAAAGAGTATTCGTTATTTTTTTATCAATTTCTGCAGTGATTATCGAAGCAGACCCTTCACTGTTGAAATCGAAATATCGCCTGCCACGACCAGGTCTTCTGCATAAAATCCATTTAAGAAATTATCTTCATAAAGGATCTGTGCAGACGGTGGAAATTCATCATCCGCTTCCCAGAAAATGAATCTCATATGATATCCGTTGATGATCTCAAATTCATATGCAACATCGCCCATTTTGATTGGGTTCGCGCCCAACTTTTCCATTGCTGCTTTAAATTGATCCAGCTTATACCCAAATCCATAAGTCAGTCTGGAAATACATCTGCCTGTAAAAGGCTGGAGATACAGTTCTCCATACGTCGGAACTTCACGGAAGGTAATATATCTTCCGGAACTCATGACTTTTTTTCCTTCGATCAGATATCTCATCACAAATGTTCTGGACGGAATATTTTCCATCAGAATCAGATATGCATCCGGATCTTCATTCTTCGGCGTGATCTGAAACTCCGGAAAACTGATTTCATATTCATAACCCATCAGACGTACCGAAAACTGTTTATTTTCCTCATCATAAGGAATTCCACAACGTTCTGAAACTTCTTTCGGATCCAGCTTTTGATATTTTTCAAGATAAAACTCAAACGGTTTTTCTTCTTTATTATTTTCAATCTGTTTGTTTTCTGTCTGCATCGGACTCACGTCCTTTCTATTACTTATTCTATTGATTTTTCCTACTCGATTTCCGCCTGAATAACATTTGGGAACAGAGAAGTATTGGTATGCGGAATGAAACATGCCGCCACAAATTCATCCATATATCCCGGTGTTGTACTCAATTCCATGTAGGTCATATTTTTAGAGAGCTCGTATACTTTTTCTTCTGCCGGCTCTGATAATACCATCGCATAAGCACCTGCCAAAGAGGAGTTACCAATGTAATGATATTTTTCCACACCGATATCAGGGAACATTCCGATATTAATGGCATTTTCCATATTGATACCGCTGCCGATTCCACCTGCAACATATACATTTTCAATCATGGATACATCGAAGTCCAAAGAAGTCAGCATTACATAAATCGCAGAGAAAATCGCACCTTTGGCACGCATGAAGTTATCAATATCCACTTCATTGATTTCTACGTCTTTCACACTGCCTGCTTCTTCTTTGGTTGCCAGAACATAACTGCCGATTCCGTATTTATCATGACGGACTCTGTCACCTTCACGAATGAATTTTCCATTTGGTCCAATGATTCTGCATCGGAAAAGTTCCGCGATCACATCAATGATACCTGATCCGCACAATCCCACTGGTTTGGTTCCAGGTTCTCCTACGATGGTAAATGTCGGTTCCATATTCAAAGGATCGATCGTACATGCTTCAATCGCTCCGTCTGTCGCTCTCATACCACAGGAAATATCTCCGCCTTCAAACGCCGGACCTGCAGAACATGCGCAGCTCATCATAAAGTCAGAGTTACCAAATACAAGTTCTCCATTGGTTCCCAGGTCTACGAACAAACTGAATTCTTCTTTTGCCCATACCATGCTCACCAATGTACCTGCAGTAATATCTCCGCCTACATAACTTCCAATATTCGGTGCAATGATAATTCTTGCATCTGGATGAATGTTCATTCCAAGATCCTTGCCATGAATACTATCTGTTCCAAAGAATGTTGGAATAAACGGTTCCATACGAATCGGATCTCCGTCAACACCTACCAGCAGATGATTCATGGTTGTATTTGCACCGATACTCATGCTGTAAATCATTTTTGAATCTACTTTTGCTGCACGACACATATTCAGGATCATTGGATTCAATGTTTCATCAATGATCGCTTTCTGAAGCTTTTCTGCTCCGCCCGGTTTCTGTTGTTCGATAATACGATTGATTACATCTGCTCCAAAACGAATCTGTCCATTACCGGAAGATGCTTTTGCAAGAATTTTTCCTGTAAGCAGATCTACGATCACACCGGACACTGTTGTCGTACCGATATCAATTGCAAGCCCTGCCACAATCACGTCTGACATCTCCGCTGGTAAAATATCATATACAAATACTTCATCCTCTTTCACAGTCACAACTGTTTTTACATGGAATTTTGCCTCACGCAAAACTTTTGCCATTTTATGAAGTACGGTAAACGATAATCGAATCTTTTCTTTTCCGGTCTGTGCTTCTAGAGCCCATACAAGCCGTTCATTATCAGGCATTGTGTCATCTAAATTAGGTTCTTCCATCTGAAGTTCTATCACTTGAAAACTATTTTCAAATGCTACGCCTGCTGCTTTGATTTCTTCTGTTGCTTTATTAAAAATCTGGATTTCGGCCGGAGAGCTAAGATCAGCTACTTTCATCCTGCTCTTATACGCGGATGCAATATCCGGAACCAGCACTTCTACATCACCGATGATTGTGCTGACACAGGAAAGCCTCCATCCTTCTGAATATTCTTCCTCACTAATATGACGGGTCTTTTTGGAATCCAATTCTCCACTTAAAAATTTTACTTTGCATTTACCGCAGGAGGCATTGCCTGAACATGGCGCATCAATTGCCACATTTACTTTTCTGGCTGCTTCCAGAAGATTTTCTCCTACAGCCACACTCGCTTCTACCTGCGAGCCATCTTCAAATTTAAATATTACTTTTGCCATTACGTTCTCCTTGCTTTTCAACCCCTTCTTCTGCTTGATTTCCGACAGTTTTCAGTTGCTGTACTTTGTGATCCTACAAACAGAAAACGGATTTCTAAAGCGGTTCATAGATCAGTCTACATTGTTTCAGATATTTGCCTCTTTACATTATAAACTATTATGAATTCTGAAAATACTTTTTTTCTATTTCCAAACGATTGCGTTGCCTGCCAAAGATTACTGTTCACCGGGTTCCAGTAACTTTCTCACTACCCGCAAATCAAAGAAAGCCATAGCAGTGCCGGCGAAGGGAACACCCCTCCGCCAGCCTGTTACGGCATTGGTTATTAGATTTCTAAGTAGGAATCTGCATAAAGTGTGTTGTTTTTGAAAATATCACAAGATTTAATTGTTTCCATTAATCTTAAATCACATGGATTTACGATAGCGGATGTTAATCCGTTCATCATAGCCATAGCTACTAATGCAGAGTCCATGATTGGTCTGATATGTTTTGGCATACCATTGGAGTTGTTAGAAAGACCACCTGTAGAGTTCAGTTCCATTTCGCTGAACATTTTGATTGCTTCTAATACTTCCATCTGTTTGTCCTGCATTCCTTTTACTACGAGGAATAATGGGTCAAACCAGAGATCCTGAGGATCCATTCCCTGCATCATACCTCTTTCCAGCATGTTCTGGCAGTGCATCATACGTTCATCGTTGTCTGCTGCAATACCTTCTGCAGAACAAAGAGCGATACAGATTGCATCATTAGCTGCTGCAAGGTCAATGTTTTCAATACGTCCGCCTGCATCTGCAGAGTTAACGATTGGTTTACCTTTGCTTCTGTTGTATACAGAGATACCAGCTTCGATTGCTTTTCTGTTAGCTGTATCAAGTGCTAAAGGAACATTGTCAAATGCATCCTGAATTGTTGTTACAGCCCATTTCATTAATTCTTCACCGTTGTTTTCAGCAGGTCCGATATTAACGTCAAGGTATGTAGCACCAGCGTCGAGCTGTTCTTTTGCTCTCTTTAAGATTGGTTCTGGATTCATTTCTTCCATAGCCTTACGAATAACTGGGGAAATGCAGTGAATTCTTTCACCGATAGTAACAAATTTTGCCATCGTTGTTTTCTCCTTTTAATTAACTTTTTAAATTAGATTTCTCCATTTTCCTTCATATCTTTCAGGAATTTAACAAGCTGTGCAGCTTCGTTTGGAGCAATGATTACTTCCCATCCTGGAAGTTTTGCTTCGATATCACCCTTTAATACGGCAACTTTACCTGGGATGATTACTTTTCTGCTCTTAACTTTGTCTTCTACATTTTCCTGGAAGAATTTGGAAATTGTATTACCTGAGAATTTACCTGCTGCCCATGATGTTAATACAGATAATCCGCCTGCATCAGAGATAACAAGGTTTACAGGTACTCCGGATCTTTCAAGTTCGCCGGATACAAGGAAATATGTAAGTGCGAAGTCAACAGTTGTAACACATACGCTGTTTTCATCTGCACCGTTGATTGGGTAGATACCTGTTTCAACTTTCATTGGTTTCTGTGGGTCTGTGAATACGTTCTGACGAAGTCCGAATAACGGAAGAGCTTCAGCATATCCTAACTGATCCATAACGATGATGGAACCATATTTCATTGTAAACAGAGATGCTAAACCACACTGTTCTGTTGCATCAGCTGTTAAAGCTGCAACATTAACGATAGATGGGTATCCGCATGTTCTGTCCGGAGTTTTTGCTAATGCAGCACGACGGATCTGAACTGTTGTAGCGAATGTATCTTTGATTGTACCTTCTGTACAGTCAAGAACTAATTCTTTGTAGCCAAGTCCTTCGATTGCTTTTGTTGTGTCATATAATTCATCAATGTTTGCTGCACAAACACCAAGAACAACACCAGCTGCTTTTGCAACTTCTACCATTTCTGCATAGTTTGCTGCTGTAGCACCGTTTAAGATTGGTTTTTCAGCTGCACATACGTCTAATGCTGCTTTTGCAGCTGCAACATCTGTACATCCAAGGATGATTGTTTTGCCTTTACCAACAACCTTTTTCACAGTTTCAGCATAATCAGCTTCTCCTGTGTAGTCTACGTAAATCATTTCTACGTGCATTCTTTCACCGATACGATCGTAATCTACGTTATCGATCACAGCCATTTTAGCATCAACGTCAGCTGCGTTTACACGAACTGCATAACGTGTTTTGCTTACAAATGTTTTTTCATGTCTGTAAAGAACTGTTTCTCCGCCTAAAGAGTATTCAGCTTCACCTGTACCAACTTTGATTGTTTTCATTGGTGGTGCTGTAGCTTCTGATAATGCAGACATTGCATCATCTGACATATGTGGACATTTAGAAATATCTAATGCACCCTGAGCAACTTTCATAGAGAAAGCCATACATGTTGGGCATCCACATTCTTTACAGTTTGTTTTTGGTGTTAATTTGAAAATATCTAAACCTTTTAATGCCATCTTGATTCTCCTCCTTCTCTTCCTACATTAATTCCTTGATTAATTTAGAAACAGTTGCTACAGAAGCAGGATGTTTCAAAATTACTGCATTGGAACCGGATGCTAATACAGCCATAGCTGTTGTTACTTCCATGTTCACACCACGAGCGTCTACAGGACCCCATGCCGGGATATCTGCTTCAGAAGCTGTAGATTCTTTTACAGCCCATGTTTCATCACCTACAGAAGTCATGATTGGCATCTGTAACTGAGCGTCGTTCTGTCCTAAAGCTGCTGCTTTTACACGGTCTAATGTAGAAACTACATATTCGAAACCGTAACCAGCTGTTGCTGTACCAACGTTCATAACGATGTTGCCCATGTCAACACCAACCTGAGAAATAAGTACGTTCAACTGTTTTGCAAGGTTGATATCTACGGAAGATTCAGCACCAACTTTCTGGTTGTATGCTAATACTGCAGATGCTGCAACACCTTTGTAGTTTTCTTCTTTTGCGGAGAAGATCAGAACGTTTTTGCCCTGAAGAGCTTCTGCTGCTTTGTTGAAGATTTCAGCATCTTTTTCAGCGTTTTTGCATCCAGCGATTACTAATGGCATATCTGTAGCTGCTGCAACTTCGTTAATGATTGCTACACAGTCTTCTACAGGTGCGTTGTCGCCGTTTGGATCAGCTTTGTCGAATTTCAGCACGAGGAAGTCTGCACCTTCCATTGCTGCTGCTTTCTGAGCGATTTCTCCCCAGTTAGCGCATCCTTCATAGTAAGCTTTGATTCCTTCAGATTCGTTTTCAAATCCATGATCTGTGATCAATACACCAACTTTTGGTGCGTTTTCGATTGGCGCATCAAATGAATATAATGGTGATACACATTCACCGCCAAGTTTTACTGCTTTATCGCCAGTACCAATTTCTACTGTACGAATTGCAGCATTAAATTTTCCTGATTTTCCATTAAATGGCATTTTCATTTTCCTCCTCTATAGGTTTCTATAACAGGGCGGAGTTCTCTCCGCCCAAATTTAGTATAATTGCCTCTGCTCTGACTTTTGGCGTCATCACAGTTTAAACTCAAAAAATACTAACGTATTTTTTCGTTAAGAAATCAGTCCTGTCGGACTACGCAGACAAAAACAAGTTTTTGTCTGCTATTACAGTTAGACTCAAGAATACTAATGTATTTTTGGGTCTGTTGCCACAGTTAGACTCAAAAAATACTAATGTATTTTTGGGTCTGTTGCCACAGTTAGACTCAAAAAATACTAAAGTATTTTTTTCGTTAAGAAATCAGTCCTGTCGGACTACGCATCCAAAAACAAGTTTTTGTCTGCTAAAGCTGCTTCGCAGCTTTTGATTTCTTACATCATTGGGTCGAGTCCAAGTGCCGGATGTCCTTTTTCTGTTAAGAACTCAAGTAATGTTTCCGGATCTTCTGCAATTGTTTCATCACCGATCATATCTGTGAAGTTTTCAATTCCGTAAAGTTCCTGAGCTGTTTTGTTTAATCTATCTGCAACAGTTTCTTTTAATTCTTTTGGCATCCATACGATACGTTCAATACCGCCTTCTGCTTTCATGAATTTCTTAGATGCGATGAAGTGTTTACCATGACCCATGAAACCTGGAGTCTGAACACCACCGCCTGTCATAGATGCTAATTCTGGGAATGTCATTCCAAGTGGTGTCATTCCTGCATATTCACGGTTAGCGATGATTACACCATTTGAGAATGGTTCGATACCACAGATACATTCGAAGCATCCGCAGGATGTCATAGGATCTTCCATGATAGAGTACAGTGTTACCTGTTCGATTGCACCCTGAGAGAATTTCTTAACTGCTTCGTTAACGTCTTCGTAAGCACCTGTTCTTTCATCGATCACACGTTCTTTTGTGATAATCTGGCATGGTCCGTTCGGATCAAGTTCGTTTGTAGCTTTTGCATCTAACCATGAAACCGCACCACAGAGACCAAGTCTTTCTGGTGTAACAACACATACGTGTGATGGAGAGAATGCCTGGCAAAGGATGCAGCTGTAGTAAACGTCTACAGATTCATCTGTTAAGCTTTCCAGACGAGCATCACGTTTGTCAAATGTTGCGATTGCAAGTTCATGACGAAGTTTTGTACAATCTTCCGGATTTGTATAAATCTTAACCTGACATTTGTCAACGATTGCATCATAGTCATTTTTAATTTTAGCATAAAGTACTTCTGCAATGTGGTTCAGACGGAATCCTGCTTCATAAGCAGCTTTGCTGATACGGATACGGATCATATCACGCTGACCTGTATGCATAACACCTTCGATGCAGTTGATGTAGCTGTGGAACTGACGTTCAATAACAGATTCGAAGTCTGGCTGCATGTTCTTACCAGCAACTTCTACTACATAACCGATGCTGTGTTTTTCACCAACACCCCATTCATCAATGTCTGGTCCGATGATTTCGATCTTATGATCTTCGATTTCTGTCAGATCTTTTGTCTGTACTAATTCGAAACAGTCTACACGAGAACCATCGAATTCAACCTGCATATCACCACGACGGATGATTTCACCTTCGAATGCAGATGCGAATGCAACTGGGATATCGATGTTTGTGATCTTAATCTTAATATCACGAGCTTCTAAAGATGTTGCATTAAATTTAGAAACATCTTCCTGAACGATGAGGCTCTTTGGTACTTCCAAAACGCCTTCTCTCTGGTTTGTGATTACCGGGAATCCAAGAGCGATTGCACCTGCTCCGCATGCAACGATTACTTCATTTAATGGTGCAAATGCGTTAACGAATGCTGGTACACGATCTTTTGTATATGTCATAAGAGCGCCTGCATCACCTGGTGTTACGTTACCGAAGATCAGAGCTGCTCTGATTGCTACAGATACAACGTGGATTACGCTTGTAACATCTTTTCCTAATGGGATAACACGTACGTTAGCGCCTGTATTCATTCCAACTTCTGCTAACTGATCGATTACACCACCAACTAATGTTACGAGGATACCCTGTGCCTGATAGCTCTTAACGAGATCAGCAGCTTCCTGTGCTGTTGGAGCTTCGCCTAAAACAACAGCTACACCTGGGATATCGCCTGTTACCAATGGTACACCGAGTTCACGGATCACAGCATCTGAAAGATGACCATAGCATGGTTCTTCATATGGAGCTGCTCCATCGATATATTTCAGAACTTCAATAAATTCTGCACAAAGAGCAGTAGCTACACCTGACATGAACATATCATGTGTTCTCTGTTCTCTTGTCATCAGAGTTTTTACAACTCCGAGAGCCTCTTTTAATTCTGCTAAGTTTGTAACTTTTGTTCCTGTTACAGCATAGTAACATGGTAAAGAATATGCAGTATTTGGGAAGCTGACAGCTTTATCTGCGCCATGCTGTGCGATTGCAGCATCAATAGCGCCTTCTGTCAAACCATATACAGCATCATTTCCACTAAAGACAGTATCAATTAATGTCACTTTTTTGTCCTCCTGATTTTCCTATTATAAACCCTGGTCTATAATAGATTTTATTTGCATAATTTCTTCTTTCACGGTATTGCTAAAGTCGTATGGAGATTTTCCCTGACGGTCAGCATCGATCACTTCTGTATTATAATGAATAAACCCAAGCAGATCTTCTGCCGGAATACGGCTTCTTACAAAAGCGTCATCTTCTTCATTACGTACTTTATTTGCAACGACACGTACCTGCTTCACACCCAGATCCTCTGCCAGACGTTTTACGTTCTGATATGTCTGGACACTGCGTGCTCCCGGTTCGATCACAACGATAAACTGATCCATAGATTCTGTTGTGCCGCGTCCGAGATGTTCCAGACCTGCTTCCATATCCATGATCACAACGTCATCTCTGCGAAGAACCATATTGCTGATCAGGCGGCGGAGCATTACATGCTCCGGACAGACACATCCGCCTCCGCCAGTCTCAACTGTGCCAAGCACAAGTAATTTCACCCCATTGATCTCTTTCGAATAAGTATCCGGAATATCATCTACTTTCGGGTTGATCTTAAAGAATTTACCTACGCCGTCTGCACCGGTACGCTCTTCTACCAATTTTCTCATTTTTGTGATTGGAACAATCGATTCAAGAGTTTCTTCATCAAATCCCAAAGCAAGCCCCAGGTTTGCATCAGGGTCTACGTCCGCTGCAAGCACTTTTTTCCCTTCATCTGCATATAAACGGGCTAATGTTGCGGCAAATGTAGTCTTACCGACGCCGCCTTTTCCTGTAACCGCTATTTTCATTTTGACAAATCCTTTCCGGCATTAAGATTAGATTCCTAATGCAGTTCTCTTTTCTTCAATTCTTTCGATCATTGCATCACCAAGTTTTTCAAGATCTGTTTCCACTGTGAAGGAAGCTTCTACCCAATCATTCAGTCCGTTTGTAAGGAGATCAACGACTTCTGTAGATCCTGTTACCTGTGGTGCAACACCAAGGAATGTATCAATACCTGTAGCTACTACGTAGTTACCGATAGAAACTGCTTTTTCTGACATCCATTCCGGAGCACATCCAACAACTGGGAGCTGTGAAATGTTAAGACCTGCGTCTTTTGCGATTTCAGAAGCTAAGATCATCATACGAGAAATATCTACGCATGATCCCATGTGAAGTACTGGAGGAATATCTGCGAGTTCACAAACTCGTTTCAGACCATCACCGCAAAGATCTTTTGCACGCTTGTCCATAAGACCTGCTTTTGCAGCAGCCTGAGCTGAACATCCTGTTAAGATCAGGATAATATCGTTCTTAATGAGCTTCTTCATAAGCTCTACATGTAATTCGTCATGTCTCTGACGTGGGTTATTACATCCAACCATAGCAACTGCACCACGGAGTACACCAGATGTGATACATTTTACTAATGGTAATGTTGTACCTGTCACGTCTACCTGTGAGTTAGTAACACCGTCTAATTTCTTAACGATCTGTTCTACAGAATATCCAACAGTTGCTTTCTGTTTCAGCTGTGGAATGTGTACTAATTCAGGTTTTCTGTTCTTGAAGTTTTCAACTGCCATACGAACGATCTGTTTTGCGTTTTCTCCAGCTGTTTCAGCATTGAAGCGGATAAAGTCTGAATCCGGCATCTGAGCGATTGGAGAAGTTGTGATGAATTTCGTATGGAAACATTTGCTTAAAGGTCCTAATGCTGGGAAAATACACTGTACGTCAACTACGATTGCTTCACAAGCACCTGTCAGTACAACGTTTTCCTGCTGTAAGAAGTTACCTGCCATTGGGATTCCACGTCTCATAGTAACTTCGTTTGATGTACAGCAAACACCTGCGATGTTGATGCCTTTTGCACCTACGCTCTTAGCGAGTGCGATCATTTCAGGATCTTCTGCATATTCGCAGATCATTTCTGAAAGACTTGGATCATGTCCGTGAACGATGATGTTTACTTCATCTTCTTTCATAACACCGAGGTTTGCTTCTGTGTCAACTTCGTGTGGTGTACCGAAAAGTACGTCTGAGAATTCAGTACCAGCCATAGATCCGCCCCAGCCATCTGACAGACCGCAGCGAAGTGCCTGACGAACGAGTGCTTCCGGTTTAGAAGAACATCCCATATGTGTCATATGCATTGCCTGAGATACTTCACGGTCGATTGCACGTGGTTCGATTTCTTCTCTAGCCCAGATTTCCTGTGTATGCTGTGGAGCTCTCTTGATAAATCTCTGTGTTCCGAATGGTTTACCATACTCTAAGAGAGCAAGTTCTGCCATTTCGTGAGCCAGATCATAAATATCTTTTCCTTCTGTTTCAACGCCCCATTCTTTTGCGATACGGAGCAGTTTTTCTGGATCTTTTACTTTGTAGTCTCCCTCTGGAGAAACGGTATGTAATGTATGACAGATTTCACGTCCGTGATCTGAATGTGTTGCAGATCCGCCTGCTGTAAAGCGAAGGAAGTTTCTTGCTACGATACCATGAGCATCACATCCGCAGATTCCGCGTGGTGCCTTTGGTGTAATACGGCATGGTCCCATTGTACAGATTCGGCAGCAGATACCCTGTTCACCAAATTTACAATGTGGTGTCTGATTTTTCACACGTAACTGCCATGTGTCAGCGCCGACTTTTTCTGCTGTTTCAAGCAGTCTGGCTGTCGCCGCTTCGTTTTCTTCAATTGTAGTTAATCTAAATTCGCTCATATTAGCCTCCTTTTTTTAATATTGAGCAAGTGAGAGGTTTTCCCCACCTCTCGCGGGGTTATTTTACATAGAAAATTCTGCACCTGCAAAATGTCTCAGACAGATTTTAAAGATTCAGCTTGTCCAGGATTTCATATAATGCTTTCTTTACCTGAGAATCTGCCGGAAGCTGACTGGTCGGTTTTCCTGCACAATCACATTCATAAACCTCCTGATCCTGCGGCACAACTCCGAGTAAATGTAATCCCTGAAGCTGAATTTCTTCCATAATGCCTTCATTAAGCTGACCTTGTGGTGCACGGTTAACGATCAGCCCAACTGTCTGTGGATGCATTTCACATTCTTCGATCAGTTTTGCGATCCTGCCTACCGCCTGAATTCCTCTTCTTGAACAATCACTTACCAGAATTGCAGTTTCCATGCTCGGAAGAACGCCTCTGCTGATATGTTCCATTCCTGCTTCGTTGTCTACAACGATGTACGGATAGGATTTCTGGAATTTTGCAAGCTGTGCCTGTAAAAGACCATTCACATAACAATAACAGCCTTTCCCCTGAGTACGTCCCATTACAAGAAGATCATAATCATCTTCTTCTACTAATGCCGAAGCAAATTTAAATTCTGCATAATCTGCCTTTGTCATACCGCTTGGTATCGGAGAAACAGCACTGATTTCAGCTCTGGCAATCTCTTCACGGATATCACCTAACGTTGTATCCACATCTACACCCAGAACTTCGTTCAGATTAGAATTTGCATCTGCATCAACCGCCAGTACAGGTCCTTTTTTCTTTTCTCCCAAATACTGGATCAACATACCGCATAATGTTGTCTTACCTACGCCGCCTTTTCCTGCGATTGCTATAACATGTGCCATTTGGCATCCTCCTTACTAACTGCTTTCATACACTGATTGCATTTACAGAATCTTCATATGTGAGTTCTGTTTTATTCTGCAGTAACTGCAATCTTTACTACTGCATTGGCAAGGTCTACCATTTCGATTTTTCCTTCGACCACAGTTTCCATGCCGATAATGTCACGAATGACGATTTTTTCACCATCCACATCAATGCGGCTGGCGTTTTTCAGGATCACACTTTCTGTATCATCCTTTTTCCCATATACGGTTGCTAAGCACATGGATATCACCTCCGTATACTAACAAGTTCCGATTTTCGGATTCCTGCAATATTATTTATTTTACAAGAGACAGAGCAATGCTTAATCTCATGTTTCCCTTTTCAAAATCTTCTACACCTTTTTCAAGCTGTGCAGCAGCTTCATCTTTGCCTGCTTCTCTTAAATGTGCAGCGATTTCTTTCAGTTCTAACGCATGATGCTTGTTATGATCCAGCATGTATGCCAGGATTGCTGTATCTTCATCCTGGTGTCCATGTCCGCCACATCCACAGTCACATCCTTCATGATGATGTTCATGTGCGTGGTCATGTCCACATCCGCAGTCATGGCTGTGATCATGATCATGTCCATGATCGTGGCTATGCTCATGGCTGTGAGTATGTGTATGCTCATGTTCATGAGTATGTCCGCCGCATCCACAAGTACAATGTTCGTCATGTGTTCCGTGCATTTCTTCTACCTCCATATGTAATATATTTTCAAAAATAAAATGCATCAAACATGCAAAAAATACAGACTAGTAGTGCTAGTTCTGCCATTTTTGCATGTTAATTATTTCACATTTTTCTCATTATACCCCCCGAGGGGATTTTTGGCAATCTATTTTTCTACAATATTTGTATTTTTATCTTCACAAACCACTGCAGAAGCTGTGCTGTTTTTTACATATGAAGTTTTTTGTTTTTAAACAGGTCTGAACTCCAGGTAAAAAGATACCCTTCAAAACAGTTCGAAGGGTATCTGTATCTCATTAAATTCCTGCAAGTTTCAGGATTTCCGGTACTTTTGCTTCCCAGCCCAGTGCCATGATATGTACACCCTGACAGTATGGTTTACATTCTTTGATGATACGTGCTGCAATTTCAACACCGGTAATTCCGGCTTTTGTCTTTTCTTTGTCAGCTTTTAATTCATCGATCATGTATTCCGGTACATGGATACCTGCAACATTTGCATTCATGTATCTGCACATTCCTACGTTTTTCGGAATAACGATACCAAGCTGTACAGGTTTACCGAACTGTTTAGCTTTTTCCATAAATTCAATAAATTTTTCCGGTTCATAAACAGCCTGTGTCTGGAAGTAATCAGCACCTGCCATTACTTTACGTTCCATTTTTGCAAGCTGAGCATCTACGGAATCGCTGCAAGGTGATACAACAGCACCTTTTGCGAATTTTGGAGGTTCTCCAACCAATTCATTTCCGCCAAGGTCTACACCTTTTTCCAGCTGACATACAGCGTGGAGTAAAGAAACGGAATCAAGATCAAATACAGGTTTTGCCTGTGGATGATCTCCCATTTTTGTATGGTCACCTGTTAAACATAAAATATTATCAATGCCTAACATAGCTGCACTTAAAAGATCTGACTGAAGTCCGATACGGTTTCTGTCACGGCATGTTAACTGAAAGATTGGTGTAAGTCCTTCATCTTTCAATGCTTTACATGTCGCCAGAGAACCAAGACGCATAACGGAAGACTGGTTATCTGTAACGTTTACCGCTGTAATTCCGTTTAAATAAGTCTTAGCTTCATCAAGTAAATGTTCAATATGGATCCCTTTTGGCGGTCCTACTTCTGCAGTAGTAACAAATTCACCACGATCAAATAATTCTGTAATTCTCATTATAAATTGCTCCTAATCTTTATAATTTTGTTTTTGACAGTTTTTATGTCATACAAATGTGTTCATTTTTCAAATCAAACATCTGCAAAATGTGTTTTATTTGGAAACTTCATCATCCGTTGCATAGTTACGTACCTGTACCGGACATTTTAATAAGTCCAGACGGCCCAACTGTGCCAGACGTCTGTAAATACGTTCCCAGCCACATTCCATTTCACTGTCTACTTCACATTTACCATTCTTAGATCCGCCACACTGTCCGTTGACCAGACTCTTGGAGCAGGCAGTAATCGGACAAATCCCACCGGTAAGATTCAGGTAACATTCGCCACACTGTTTGCAGTCATATTCTAACGGTGTCACACCCTGAAATCCCGGCAATGGATAGGTATCGCATGCTGCGCACACCTTTTTATCTCCCAAATATTCTGCAATCGTCTGTACACCTACACCGCAGGAGAATACAAGCACCATATCGGCTTCTTCGATTTCTCCCATATGTTTTTCAAGACGAAGCTTCATATTTTCAGGATTACATATGTAATCAGTGGTAACTACTCCGGTTACACATCCGGAAGCTTTTAATTCCTTCTGAAGTTCTTCCGCTTCTCTTTCAGGAAAACGTACTTCCTTGCAGCCATGGCAGTTAATGATAAAAACCTTGCCACTGATCAGGGACATGATGGTTTCTTTTGATTTCAATTCTGTAATCAACATATTACTTCATCCCCCTTATTGCATTTTTTCCGGCTTTGATCTTGCTGACCAGCGGAATCTTTGAAGAACAGATTGTTTCACAGCATCTGCATTCCAGACAATCCATGACATTTCTTTCTTTCATTCCTAACCAGTCTTCCTGATCTGCGAGTTTTGCAAAATAGAGCGGAGTCAATTCCATTGGACAGACATCCATACAACGTCCGCACTTGATACATTCTACTGCGGTTGTCTGATCCGGTTCTACTGCAATGATACCATTAGATCCCTTCATAATAGGAACATTTACATCCGGAAGAACAAATCCCATCATAGGACCGCCTGCTTTAAACATTACATCTTCATCTGTAACGCCGCCGCAGTATTCGATCAGATCTTTTGTATTGGTACCGATCTTAACGATATAATTACCAGGTCTGTTTAATTTTTCTCCTGTAACTGTAACAACACGTTCAATCAAAGGCATACCTGTCTGAATTGCATCTGAAACAGCTTTTGTAGTACTGATGTTTGCAACCACACATCCTACATCTGCCGGAAGTCCGCCGCTTGGAACCTGACGCTTCATAACACGTTTAATGAGCATCTTTTCAGCACCCTGTGGGTATTTGGTCTTAGCAACTACTACTTCAATATCGTCGCAGTCCGCTGTTTTGGCCTGCATTAATTCGATAGCATCCTGTTTATTATCTTCGATTACGATAATTCCTTTTTCAGCACCTACTGTCTTGATCATTGCTTTCAAGCCGAAGATTACATCATCTGCATACTCTAAAAGCACTCTGTGATCTGCTGTTAACAGCGGCTCACATTCACAGCCATTGAGCAAGATCGTATCTACCGGTTTTGCAGGTTTCAATTTTACAAATGTCGGGAATCCGGCACCGCCCATACCTACAATTCCTGCATCACGGACGATATCGATGATTTCATCCGGTGTCAGGCTGTCAAGATCTTTGTTTGGTTTCACTGATTCATGCAGAGTATTTTTCTTATCTGATTTGATCACTACCGACAGACATTCACCTCTTGTAGCATGTTTGTGTGTCTCGATGGCAGTTACAGTTCCGCTTACGCTGGAATGTACAGGACTGCTGATAAAGCCGCCAGCTTCACCAATCTTCTGTCCTACTTTTACTTCATCTCCCACTTCTACAACTGCATTGGCAGGTGCACCTGCATGCATGGATAATGGGATTACAACAGTATCCGGTTCCGGGAATCTTTCCAGTGCAAGATGCTCTGTAAATTCCTTACGTTCTGATGGATGAATACCACCATAATATCCTTCAAATCTGTTTTCACGAATTGATTTTACATAATCATTGATTACTTTAAAATTAACTTTTGAATAGTCACGGAGCTGAACCGGCTGATTGCGGAATTCTTCAAGACGTCCCTGTTTTTCCAGTTTTGCATTGATTTTTTCCCATGCACAGTCTTTATTACTGTCCACTTCACATTTTCCGTTTTTCGCACCGCCGCACTGTCCATTAACAAGGCTCTTAGAGCAGTCAACGATCGGACAGATACCTCCAGTAACATTCAGATAACACTGCGCACATGCATCACAGCTTTTCTTTGTCAACGCCATGCCGTGATGTCCTGTATAATTCAGCGAATTGGCAGCAGCATATACAGGCATTTTTTCTTTTTCAAGATCTGCAACTGTCTGTACACCAAGACCACAGGAGATCACGATCACATGTTCCGTATCTTCCGGAATCATATCCTGTAATTTTCTGGTCGTCTGAGTTTTGTTGCACAAAAAATCGACCCTTGCACTACCTGTGATTGTTTTTCCATGTTCGGCAGCAAGTTTTTCAAACTCTGCACAATCCGGTTCATCAACGGTCTCAAATTCCTTGAAGCACTTATTACAAGCAATAACGAATAAATTATCTTTATCAGCAAGTAATGCTGCAAGTTCATCGTTGCTTTTCAGCTTATACTTAGTATAGTTCTCCAATTTCTCACCTTCCTTATGAAATTGATTTGTAAACTTTCTTTGTTTCTTCCGTCATTTTTCGCCTCTGCACTTTACAAAAAACGACATCCAGAGAACATTCATAAGTTTACCATTACTACATTTTTTAGCATAACACATAATGTCCACATTATCTAGTCCAAACATGTTTTTTGCATTAAATTTTGTACAAAATTATTATAAAATCTGCTGATTACATTACAACAAAACAGGCCATGCAGCCAATATGACCGCATGACCCACAAATCACCATTTCTTTATTTTAACAGATTTCAACAAGTTCAATCTTAAAGTTCAATTCTTTTCCGGCCATTTCATGATTTGCATCAAAACGAATGATTCCATCCTGTTTTGCAACTACTTTTACCGGGAATGGCTGTCCCATAGAATTCTGAAGATAAACCTGCTGTCCCACTTCTAATTCTTCAGAACCCGGAAGTTCACTGATTCTGACATCAAAAATCGCACTTGGATCCGGCATTCCATATGCTTCTTCCGGCATCAGATGGATTTCTGTAATCTGTCCCACTTCCATCCCTGCAACTGCTTTATCAAATCCTTTGATCATCATGCCTGCTCCGCAAACAAAATCTAATGTCTGTCCACGATCATAGGAAGAGTCGAATTTCGTTCCGTCGTTAAATGTTCCTGTATAATGTACTTTTACAGTTTTTCCTACATTTGGTCCTTCGATTGCAGAATGTCTGCCACAGCCGCCGTGGCATCCGCCTTCACCGCAGGAATGTCCGTCTTCGTGTCCGCCGCAGCTATGACTTTCTTCATGATCATGATGATTGCAGGTTGCTCCTGCGTGAACCAGTTTTCCATCTAAATAATCCTGTACTGCCTGATCTGTATTTCCTGATGCACCAGAGCATACTTCGATTCCGGCATCTGCAAGTGCATTCATCGCTCCTCCGCCGATACCGCCGCAAACAAGTACATTTACTCCATGACCGGCAAGAACGCCTGCCAGCGCACCGTGTCCGCTGCCGTTAGAGCTTACCACTTCACCAGAAATGATCTGACCGTTTTCTACCTCATATATTTTAAAATTTTCTGTTTTTCCAAAATGCTGGAAAATTTCACCCTTTTCATAGGTTGCTGCAATTTTCATTTTCAAACTCCTTTATCATCTATCTATTTTATAGCCTTTTGCTATAACTCATTATAATACAGACTGTATAAATAGGCAAAGATAAAATACTTTCATAAGCAGTTACCAATCGCTTGTCAATTTATTTTCTATCAAATCACCCGGCTGCATTTCCAACAGGTCACACAGTTGTTCTAATGTTTTAATCCCAACTATCTCACCTTTTCGAAGCTTCTGCATTGCCGACTGACTGATTATATTCTTTTATTGCATTTTTCTCACAGAACAAAAAAAAGAACCACTTATCACGTGTGCTACGTGTGTGCTACGTGGCAAAATTTAAGGCTACCGCAGTCCACTCAGAACCACGATAGCCTTTGATTTTAAAGGATTTCTTAGAATTTACCTGCGTCTGCTGCTTCCTGGATAGAAACTGTCGCACTTGATTTTACGTACTTTTTAGGCTATTTGTGTGCTACCAGTGTGTTATGTAGGAGTATTTTACACCATTCAAAACCACTTATAAACACGCTCTATTTTGCGGTGTATATCCGATACATTCCCTCAATCTTTGCTCGTATTGTTCTTGTATCTCTGCTCTGCGTAATGCGATATACTCAACTGTAGAAGTAAAATTATGCTCATTGTACTTATTCATACTGTTTCTGTATATGCCACATTCCACAATTTCAAATTTCTCATATAATTCACGTTTTGCTTTCCCACGTCTTAATCTACGCAAACCATTTTCTTTTATCTCACGTACTCTTGATACTGTTATATTTTGCTCTCTTGCAATCTCCGGCATTGACTTATTATGCAGAAAATACTCCTTGATAATATAGTTTTCTCTGTCCGCTGTGTAACGCTCCACGATGCCCCATAATTCGCTTTCAGAGTATTCCTTATACATTTTATCTATTACCGTATCTTCAAGACTATAATCTGCTTGTATGCTCTCGCTTAATGTTGTATCAGTATCATCATTTAGCGGTGTATCTAAACTGGATATACTTTGTGAATACATCTTTAGATGCCCTATCTCTGATACACTGATCTGCATACTGTCAGCAATCTCATTATTTGTTGGTGCCCTGCCCTGCTCTTGTGTCAGCTTCTGAACGGTTTTATTGTAACGCATCATCTTTTGTCTTGCGTGGCTCGATATTCTGACAACTGAACCGCATTTCTCAATATACTGCTGTACTGACTGCTTTATCCAAAATCCGGCATACGTCATAAATAAAACATTTTCAGAAGTTTCATAATGCTGTACCGCTTCCCACAACCCGAAATATGTTTCCTGCAATAAGTCCTCTGCGTTCTCATAGGCTGTATAAGGCTTTATGATACGCTTAATCAATGGCAGATTACTTTCATACAATAACTGCATATTTTCCGTTACAGAATAACCGTTGCGGATTTTCTCAACTATCTGCTCATTCGTCATTGTGCTACACC